>NZ_MACE01000063.1 GCF_001883995.1 Bacillus paranthracis
TGGAGCTACAGGAGCTACTGGATCTACTGGACCTACAGGAGCTACAGGAGCTACAGGAGCTACTGGACCTACAGGAGCTACTGGACCTACTGGATCTACTGGACCTACAGGAGCTACAGGAGCTACTGGACCTACAGGAGCTACAGGAGCTACTGGATCTACTGGACCTACTGGAGCTACTGGATCTACTGGACCTACTGGACCTACT
>NZ_MACE01000064.1 GCF_001883995.1 Bacillus paranthracis
TTTTCTACGTGCTTCCGCTTCTTCACGTTTCCTTGCTTCTTCTTCTGCTTTTCTACGCGCTTCCGCTTCTTCCTGGTTTCTTGCTTCTTCCTCTGCTTTTCTATGTGCTTCCACTTCTTCTTGTTTTCTTGCCTCTTCCTCTGCCTTTCTACGTGCTTCCGCTTCTGCTCGTTTTCTCGCTTCTTCCTCTGCTTTTCTACGTGCTTCCGCTTCTTCACGTTTCCTTGCTTCTTCTTCTGCTTTTCTACGCGCTTCCGCTTCTTC
>NZ_MACE01000065.1 GCF_001883995.1 Bacillus paranthracis
TTGAAAAAATTCGATAACTCCATGCAAAAATGTTTGCGCATAAATGGCTGTTTTTTCATGCCATGATCTATTGTCTTCCTACTCTTGCAAGTTAAATTGTTGTTTTTGCAAAGTAATTTGTTTCATCTCGGTTTGACGAGCTTGTTCTTCTATAATCCCCTAAGTTCTTCTCATTGTTTTTTCACAAAATCCGCATTGAGATTTCTTATTAGATATCCTAAGTACACTCATACTCTCATCCGTCTCTTTTTCTTATAGCCAATTTTATACCATCGATGAACACCCTTTACAGGTGTAAAAACATAGAAAAAAACCTTGATTGGCATATATGCCAATCAAGGTAACATTTTAAATACCACCTATTATTTACACATTTCTCTTTCCCATACTCTTTTTCCGTCAGTTAAAAACACTGCACTTGGTGGATCATCATAGAGAGAAATTTCAACCAATGAACTTTTTTCTTGTTTCAACCAATTATATACAATACCTTCGTTAGTAGAAGGTTGAGATAAAATATGATTTACTTGAAATGCTGTTGCATAATATTCTGCGTATGCGGGGTCATCATCATCTAATCCATTGTCTGTCTCATAAAATGTATCTGTTTTGCCTATAATTCTCAACCCACTGTTCCACTCTAATATGATTTCTACACCTTCATGCTCTGTTAATGTTTTAAATAAAGAATCTGCTTCCATAGACATCCTCTTTCTTAATTTTATTCTGATGGTTTTGCTGGTACTATATGGGCACCATCTTTTCCATAATGTATCATTCCTCTATTAGTCTCTATATATTGTCCGGTCACAATGTCATAGTATTTACCTATTGGTTTACCAAAGTCCACTCTTTCTTTATTTTTGGTAACAGTGGTTCCTTTTCCGGCAAACTTATCAAGCAATTCTTGCGCTATTTTATTATCGCCATAGAAAATGCTCTTATTTTTTCCATTTGCTAATTCTTGTTTATAGTTCGGTGTATCAGGAATATGCTTTTCTTGAGCTCCT
>NZ_MACE01000066.1 GCF_001883995.1 Bacillus paranthracis
TTCCGTCGGTTCCGTCGGTTCCGTTGGTTCTGTCGGCTCCGTCGGTTCTGTCGGTTCCGTTGGTTCTGTTGGCTCTGTTGGCTCTGTTGGCTCTGTTGGCTCTGTTGGCTCTGTTGGCTCCGTCGGTTCTATCGGATCTGTCGGCTTTGGAGTATTCTTATTCCAATTCAACCAATTAAACTGAAAATTATGAACTTCAAATCCACCTCTTTGGTGTAACCCTCCAAGAAAAACTTGTCCGTTTATAGAACCACCTTGTGTTTCTACAACAGCATTTGGAGCAAATACGCTTCCAATAACACCGTACCCCTTCGATGTAATTTTTGTAGCATTAGGGAATACCCAAATTACTTTTCCAGCCAATTCAGTAAATGCTGAGTCTGAATCATATGGCTGTGAAGTGTTAATTAATTCTGTAGCCATTCCAGTATTGTTTGTGTCATATAGAATAGCCCCTTTACTAAAATCAACTTCCTTTGCATCCGAGTAAATAACAATAAAATCCTTGTTATCAACATTTGGTAAGTATACATCTCTTACATCTAATTTCGATTTCCCAGTCAAACCAGATGAAACATATATCTTAGGATTGTTCTCATCTTCTCCAATACCCAAACTCATATTAGGGACTGGGCTATTTGTTTGATATTGTGCCGCTTCTTCAATAACCTGATCAGCTACTTTACGAAATTCAGAAAACTTCCCATCAATTTCAGCTTTTTCCTTGTAAATAATCTGATCATATGATGACCTTAATGCGTTATTTGGATCACCATCTTTTGTCATAACAACAGTACCATCTTCAATAATCAGTAAGCCTTCGCCTGATTTTTGTAATTGTCCACCCAATAATAAAGACGGATATCCTTCATCGGTCCATTTGGCACCGGCCAAGTTAAATGCCCCAGTTGCAGCAGCAGCAACTGGGGCATTTAACTTGATGCATCCATATTACCTTGTATCGCAATGGCACCTTCAATATCACCACTGTTTGCACTGTGATCACCAAAAATAACAGCATTGTATTTAGTAGCATCCCCTAAACCTTTTAACCCGGTTGTTTCCGCTTGTACTATTTTGGCCGCACTAATCCCCAAACTAGTAATCGTTAGCACTAAAGCTATTAAGCTATTTTTCAATATTTTTTTCAATATCCTTCTTCACCTTCCTAATATTTTCTATTTTGGACATATTATCTAACCTGTCCCCCCGCTATTATAACAGCTTCTTTTTATATTACAATCTTAAAACTGATAATTTAAAAAGACGGAAGATTCTGGATTAATCAGAGAAATCTTCCCTCCTCATAGTCCAAAGGGTCCTGTTACAAAGATTTTTAAAGGTGGTTACAATCTAGAAAAAGAAGCAAGGAGAATTACACATGCGATATTTTAAAGGGAAACAATTTAAAAAGGAGATTATTTTAGTAGCCATCGGCTAATATTGTCGTTTTGCTAGTTCCTCGGGATTTCAAACTCTCTGGCATGCTTCTCGTACAATAAAAGGCATTGAAAGCATTCATGCCCATACAAACAAAGGCGAAATCTTCAAATAAGTTCCGCTTTTTCGGTATATAACGAATTACAGAAATTATTAATGTTTACATAACCCTTTAACGATGCAACCCCAGATTCTCTATGTTTTGGGTAACTTTGCAACAGAACCCATAATCAAATGAAAGTTTCCAATTAAAGTTGTTTAAATAGGAGATTGATACTCGTAGAATAAATAAGTCACTATTTTTCACCTTCTCCATATAACAATAGTGTCTAACTTACTGCATAAAAAAGCTCAATGCTTTACTATATTTGTTCGTGTGAACATATTTTAAGATAGAATAAGTGAAGGAATTATTGTGTCATTTTTATAACATCTCTTACCTTACTCGTATCCTGTATGAATGCATCCAATAAGGAAATGAATTAGAAGAAGTACTATTTGAATGGAGTCCATCCCTACCTTACCTTTCATATAAATTGATTTGGGAAATATAGATTGGACGATACTCGTCAACCACCCGATATGGCCATTTCCCCTAATGGATTAAAAACTTCAAATTAAACAAAAATAATGCTCAAAACAATAGCATTCTTTCATTTTAAAGAGCTGTTTTTTATAAAAAAGTTTGCTTATTTTTAAGCTCCTTATTCCACTAAAGCATCTGTTAGTTGAAGAGTATCTTCTTCAAGATATTCAATTAAATTTTGTTAGCGTATACTCTAGTATGGTAAATTTAATTCTATAAAAGCTATTACCAATTTTCTAATATATACTTTTACTTACATTATAAAGAAAGGGAGTGTCCATACCATGAAAAAGAGAATACTTGTGCTTTTATCTATGGGTTATGGGTACTCGACTGCAGTTTTCTTTTAGAAAAATAGTAATTGGTGGAGTCTGTCTAATTATTTAAGAAGATATGCAGAAAATTTATAACGAGTGAGGTAATATTATGAAAAAAATTATTAGAAAAAACCCTAAGCTAATGCCAAAACCATTAGGCGACTACAGTCATATCACTAGAGTGCCTAATGGGGCAGCCTTAATAGTAACATCAGGTCAAGTAGGAACAGATATGAAAGGCAATGTTCCGAAGAGTTTAAACGACCAAATAGCTAATACTTTTGCAAACATGAAAAAGATTCTTGAATCAGAGGGGTTGTCTCAAAAAAACGTTATTAAGGTTAATATCTGGGCGACTGAAGAGATAGACTGGGATTATTTCGACCTTAAATGGATTAAGTTTTTTGATAATGAATCCCCATCTATGACAATTGCATATATAACAGCATTAGGATTACCTGAATTAAAAATAGAAATTGAGCTATGGTGTGCTGAAAATTAATGACAAAAAGGGGTCACACGACCGAAAAAAGAAAATTGCACATTAAGGAATATTTTCACATATTATTGAGAAATAAAAACACAGAGAAAATGATTTTCCCTGTGTTTTTATTTCTGTTTTATTCTATTTTTTCGTAGTGGCCGTAAGATTTCAAAATTCACTTTTTGATTTAAATTCCAAATATAATCTCCTGTAAGTGCGATATATTCCCAGCCTAATGGAGAGATGTGCTGAATATATTCCTCTGGAATATGAATACCTTTACTCCGTAACGTTTCAATTGCACGAGAGATATAGATAGAATTCCAGGTTACAATCGCAGAAATAATGAGTTGAAGTCCACTTGCACGATGTAATTGATCTTCATAGGATCGATCACGAATTTCTCCTAATTGATTAAAGAATACAGCTCTAGCCAAAGATGTTTTACTTTCGCCTTTATTTAACTCAACCTGAACTTTTCTTCTATGCTCAGGATCTTATATCCATTTTAACATATATAAACTTCGTTCTATCCGGCCAATCTCACGAAGCGCAATAGATAAACTATTCTTTCTAGGATAAGATGATAATTTTTTGAAAATCAGGGAAGCTTTAACTGTCCCTTGTCGGGGCACGGCAACAATTTGCCCTTTTTCGGGCCACTTATAAAAAACTTTGAAATGTATAATAAAATTTTGACTTTAAGGTAATTAGATTTGGAGTTTTCAAGAACGCTTTTTTTTAATATGTTCCGTAAATTCATTTCAAAAAGTTAACGGAATTCCAGCTCTGTTAACTTTTTGAAAGTGGCGAGTGGCCTCTAAAAGTAGTAATCTTTGCCGTGCGCACCTACATCTACTAACTTCCATAACAATACATTATCAACTTTGTTAAAAATTAAATGAAATTCTTAACAAAGTTGAACTTAAGTAACAATTAATACCATAAAAAACCTCCAATATGGAGATTTTTTTATGGTATTAAAATTTGATCTAAAAGGCTAATATCATATTTATTTAAGTCTACAATATCTAACCCTACAAAACTTTCAAATTTTTCATCCGAGAAACAAAAATCAATCCCTTTATAATGAAATTTTTGATTCACTTCTTGCTTATTTAAGCGGAAAGAATAGATACCACCATCTTTAGTATATATCTGTGTAGAGCCTGCTAATTTAGATAACTCTAAAGCAATTGGACCAAATACCTCGATACCAACAATTCTATCCTGTTCATCGATATCTAATTCTAAATATTCGTTGACTTCTAATTCATCAGTAAGTTGAATTTTATATTGAGCTGTTGAAGATAAAGTGTATAAATAAGCTAATTTTGATTCAATATCATAAGTAATTCTTGGTTTCATTTCTTCTGTCTTACCTCCAGCGACTTTTTGGAGAAGATGTTTTATAAGTTGTTGTTAAAGAATTTCCTTTTCTTGCTACTGCTACACCCTTATAGTAATAGACTGCGGAATTATATATTGGATCATAATATTTCTTCCCTTTTGTAGCTGCATTGAAACCTTGAACAGGTGAAACACCACGTTCATACATACGTTCAGCAAGATGCCATGTAGCACGAATTGCAGGCATTCCATACTTTTTAAATAAAGCAGTAACTTCAGGAGTTGCATATAATTCTGCCTCAAGTTTTTGTTCTTCTAATAGTAATTCTTGAACATCGAAATCTGGATTAATAGTATCACGATATGCCCAAGTTTCTGCATCAATTAAAAGTTCTGTTTCATCTAAACTAAGGATTTCTTGTTCCAATTCCATGGCTTCTTCTGTCGTCATAGTAGAATCAACTTGTTCAATTTTTTGATTTTCTACTAAATTTGACGAATCAAGGTTTAATAATTGCTCATTTGTTAAATGAGTATTATTTTTTGGTTGTGATAATTCAACAGTTTCAGCCAAAGTGGGTCCTACTACAGTAAAAAGCATAACAGTAGTAATTAAAGCAATTAACTTTTTCATTATCTCTACTCCCTTCAAAATATTAACATAGGTTTCGAGTAAAGTTTGATTAATCACCTCTTACAAATCCACATTCTGTGTTAAACAAACAGACTCCATTTTGAAAAAAAATTCATCAAAATAGAATCTTTCTCTGTGACTAAATGTTCAATTTTCATAAAAAATTTTGATCAAAACATATTTAGAATCCTTTAATTAAAAAGATATAGCATCAAATCCTTCTTATAAACATCGTGACTTTATTTCATGTCCATATTTACAACTGTTACTGTAAAAAATGATGTTCTTTAATCTAGTTTGAAACAATACCTCTATTATTACCTATATATTCTTTAAAATTGAATATATCTCAGTACAAAAAGAGCTCCCGAAATCAATTGATTTGGTTCAAGAGCTTTTTTAATGCATTTTTTACAGTGACATTTATGTATAACCAAAAGATTTCGGTCCTTAATTTCATTGATCTTACGATAAATGAACATACTACATCATTAATATCATGTATAGTAAATTACATTAATTATACCAATTACCATATGGAAATATTAACATAAAAAAGAAATGATTTGCAGTGTTATAAAACTTTTTTATACATGTTATTTTTATATTTAGATTACATAGTGTTAATTACAATGCTTACCTTGAAAAAATGTAGAAAAGAGGTGAATAAGGTTAAAAAGATTTTAATTCTTATACTAACAGGACTAGTTTTGTGTAGTTCACTTTTTTATTTTCTTTTTTATAGTGAGTCTACATTATCAAAAACAAAATCTAATATTCCCTACAAAACGAAAAAACAATCTGTAACTTGGGGAAGAAAGGCTGTAATAGAAGATAAATTTACTCATATTCAAAATACAATCAAGGTTGCTATTTTGGATAGTGGTATATATAAAGAACATGAAGATTTAAAAGGTAAAGTTGTAAAAGAATTTAATACTATTAATTTAAATACTCCTATTACTGATGAAACTGGCCATGGAACTGCTATTGCTGGAATCATAGCTGCTGAAAATAATAATTTAGGAATTTTAGGTGTAGTTCCAAACGTTCTACTCTATGACGTCACAGTCCTTAATAATCAAGGTAAAGGCGATGTTGATCATCTTATTAAGGGGATACGTTGGTGTATAGAACAACAAGTTAATATATTAAACATTAGCTTTGGCTTACAATCTGAAAGTCCTGAATTAAAAAAAGCAATAGATGAAGCAGTAGATTCTGGAATTATTGTAGTAGCAGCTTCCGGTAATACCTATGGTTTGAGCGTAGACTATCCTGCTAAGTATGAAAATGTTATATCAATATCATCAGTAAATAAGGAATTTAAACGTGCTAGCTCATCTGCCAAAGGAAAAATAGATTTTGCAGCCCCAGGAGTTGATATATTGTCAACAAATCAAGATGGAGGTTATTCCATATATAGTGGAACATCGTTTGCTACTGCATTTGCAACAGGTGTTATATCTGTATTATTAGCTGAGAGTGACAATAAGCTTAACTTGGACCAAATTAAAAAAACTTTAATTGAGCGTTCAATAGATCTAGGAAGTAAGGGTTATGATAATGAATTTGGCCATGGTTTAATCCAAAAATGACTAGGAGTGACTAAAGATGCAAAAATCGTTAATAAAAATAATGATATTGACTTTATTTATTACTTTAATTCCTAATTTAGGGATTATTGTTCAAGAAGCTAATGCTGCAACACAAGAAACAAATCTAATTGATCAAAATATAGAACGACAAGTTGATAGCAGCATTTCAGAAGGCGTAAATGTTGATGTTATTACAGATAATAGTGCAGAAATCATAGTAGAAAGTGCAGTAAATGCCGTAGATTTTACCGCATCAACGGATGTTTCTTTAGATAAAGAAACAGGTGATGTCCAGGTTAATGGAAACTTTATTGATGAAAATGGGGAAGAAATAAAAGTAAATTTTGATGTTGAAGTAATTGAATCGAATGAAGAAGTATTCATCGCCAACTTTAAAGATCAAAAAACTGGGGAAATATACGAGTACGATACAACAAAACTTCAGGCTTCTGTAATACCAGCCGTTCCAGTGGTATTAGCTTTAGTAGCCAGAGTAGGTATACAAGCTGCTATTAAAAAGTGGGGAAAAACTGCTTTAAGACAAGTTTCTAAGCAACTAACAAAATCTAATAGCCCAGTGTGGAAAGGTCTATCATCACATAAAGGAAAAACAAAAACTAGTGGTAAAGGTTCAAAAAAGAAATACTATGAATGGGATCATACTCATAATGACATTGAGGTTTATAATAGTAAAGGTAAGCATCTAGGAAGTATGGACCCCCTTACTGGTGAGATGATTAAAGGTCCCGTTAAAGGTAGATCTATAAAAATATAATAGTTTGAACAGAGGTGTACTATTTCTTGAAAAAAATTAGAGGTTGGAAAAGAAGAGTAAGAAAGCTGAATCAATGGAAGGTAGAGAATAGTCAATTTGATAATAAATTTTTAGAGGTAAACCATTTTGATTATGTAAAGACTTTTAATTATCTAGACAAACGAGATTTACCAATTTGGTATAAGAGGAAAGTTATTTGTGCATTAATTGAAGTTTTTCAAAGTTGGAAGTTGGCCGCCGAATCTAAGTTTAGTCACTTTTATTTAAGATTACACATAAATGAAAATGATTTATTAGATTCCCAGTTAATTCTAGCTTTAGAGGAACAAATAGTAGAATATAAAAATAAATTCGTCGAATATCAAACTCAATTAGAAAAGCCGTTATTTTTAAATGACATCGCTCTCAATTGGCGAGCATATCATTTAGTTTCTATTTGGCTAGAAGATGAAATAAATACTCTATCTGCCACAGAAAAAGAATTATTATTAAATAATTTACTAGATGTCCGAAAAGTTACCTCCTACGATGATGAAACGTCTAATGAATATTTAATTAAGGACAGTGTTATTTGGGTATTTGATTACGAGAATATTAAAGAGGATAAGTATAAAAAATAAATAACCTCTAGAACATGAGTTTAGTACTGTACTAAACTCATGTTTTTGATTCTAATTAAATTAATATTACACGTTTGAAACATTGCATTGCCAATTAAAAAAGAATAGATGATAACTGAGACTGGATATTCTTATGATTAATAGTTACATATAACTATATGTACATTCCAAGCATATAAATTGACAGAGTGGGGGGCGTAAGTTCGATCCTCTCCGGGGTCATACAGTTAGTTATATCAAGGGCTTGAATACGTTTCTTAACAATTAAAAATGTTATGGTCATTACTCAACTTGTCTTTAGTCACCTCGATGAATTGACCTCAGACGGGTATTCAAATGGTACTTTTACTAAAAAGGCTGTCTTAAGAGTGGGTATGCTGTTCGATGATAATGAAATAGCAAATAAAGTTATGACGCAAAATATTGAATTATGCCTGATTAGGAAAGTATTTAATTAGCTGGAGGGTTTAATATTACCCACTGGCTATTATATTGGCTAAAATTCTACGTCCTTGTTGTGCATATTTGTACAGTCTGAAAATATTTGTTTTGCACAATGCTAGATGTATCAAGGATAGAACACTTATTCTTAGTTAGGGTATGAAAAAAGAGACCACCAGCATTAGCTGTTAGTCTTTCTTTTTGCACGTATTAGCGTGCTTTTACTAATACCTGTCATTTCCTCTACTTGCTTATATGAATGTGTTCCCAGTTGCATCAAAGCGTGTTCTATTTGTTTTTTGCTGTATTTATTAGGACGTCCTTCCCTAAAATCCTCACGTTGTTTAGCTATTGCTTTGCCCTCTTGAGTACGTTCTACAATCATATCACGTTCAAATTCAGCAAAAGAAAAGAAGATGTTTCGTATTAGTTTGCTTGCTGGTGTATTATCCATTATTCCAATGTTGAGTATATGTACTTTGATACCCTTATCTATCAATTCTTTAACAGTTTCAGACCCTTGTGTCATACTTCTTGCAAAACGGTCAAGTTTAGTCACGATTAAAGTATCGTTAGCCAACCGAAGTATTATAGTTCTAATACTAACTAAAATGCCAAACACCTCCTTATGTAAAGCGTTATATTTAGTTTGTTATTTTAACAAACGATTCTTCATCCTTTAACAATAATTGAATCGTATAATCATCATTTTGAATTTTTTCTTTTGTTTCTGGCAAAGCTAAATATTCTTGTATCGCTAATTCAATTCCTTCAATTGTTTCTTCAGAAGGTGGTTTATCTAAATCCGTTTTAATTGAAACATAGGAATGCCCTTTCCTCACTTTATAAGATAATCCTGTTAGTTGATAAGTCGATTTCCCTGCCATTGCAGCATATATTTCAGATGCAATATATGCCCAGCGATTATCTTGCATACGATGTTCAAAGTTAAACGTATTCACTTCAATATCTTTTACATCTAAATTTTGTGACTCTATTTCTTTTTCGATATCCGCAATAATTTCAGTTGACTCCTGAATATGGTCAGGCATATCAATTGTAACAATGTTAGAAAACCATGTTTCATTAAGACCTGCTAATTCATAATCTGCTTCTTCATCATATCCATATGATGTGAATACTTCCTTCACAATCTTACGTACCTTGTCATAAAGACTGTTTGTTTCATCGCCTTGTTCATCTCGAGGTACTTCAGTTGCTTCTGAAACCTTTAATTCATATTTGTCATAGCCATTTTCATATAGATAATTCGTTATCTTTGGTTCAAGGTCATTTGTTGCTTGTTTTAATGTAGAACCTTTCAAAAATAGTGAAATTTCAATTGTATATGGAGATGGTGTTATCCCCACAGAATTAACAGTGTAACCTTCCTTTTCAATTAATTCAAAGAGTCGAGATGTTAAATCGGGATTATACTGACCATCTGAAAAATTAGGAGTGATAGAAATTGGTAAAACTTTCGCCACAATACTTGCCATTGTCGTTGAGTAGAACGGCGATGTGATGATAAATAGCACACATGCTACAGCAATCCAACCGAAATATTTTAAATGACGTTTTTTATTTTTATGTGTACTCTGCAAAATTTTACTTCTAAGTTGGTCTTTGGATTTGTCCGTTATCTTTAGTTGTTCTTCTAATTCCCTAAATTGTTCATCATAGTATTTCATTGGTAATCCCCCCTCTAATCAATTCATTTTTCAGTTCAACTAACGCTCTTTTTAAAGTCATTTTCACTTTACTTTCTGACCAGTTTAAAACGAAGACTGTTTCTTTTGTTGAAAACTCTTTTAACTTCCGCAAAATGATGACATGCCTATAAGAAGGTTTTAATTGTTGAATAGTTCTATATAATTGTTCATTTTGAAAATTCATTGCTACGATTTGTTCAGGTATTGGCTTGTAGTCTTTCTCTTCCATTGTTAAACCCAAATAATGTTGTAAAGGGTGCTTTTTTCTAAAATAGTCCTTTGTCACATTATGTGCAATTGAAAATAACCATGTTTTCACAGATGATTTCTGTTCAAATTGCTGTTGATGTCTATATGCTTTTATAAAAGTTTCCTGTGTTAAATCCTCCGCTTGTTGATAGTCTCGCACCATTAAAAGAGTGTAAGTTAGAATCGAATCACCATATTTATTAAACCATTCAGTTAGTTCCTTTTGTTCCAAAACTGTTCCCCCTTTTCTATAAACTTAGACGCACATTAAAATGAATCGGTCACGCTTTAAACAATTGAATTCAAAGAAATAAAATCAATTATCATTCCGCCATCTTTAAGTAATTTTACAAAATAAAAAAGCGTTAATCCCAAGTTGGGACAACGCTACTAATTTGACCTCCAATATAACATTTAACCAATTTCTCAAATAATAACACATTACAAGCTGTAAATGGACTAACCTTCCGTTATCCTCTTCAACTATCTGCCCCTTTAAGTACATTCTTACACAAACAATATGGCTTATTAAATAACAAACTATAAAAGACATAGTGTCTTATTAAAATCACAGTTTTATTTATCATTGTGCATCCATGTCTTAAATTCTGACCTATATTCAAACGTCCACTCTAATACATAAAAAATCACTGAGGATAGTCTCTCAGTGATTTTTTCTTCTAGACGTTTAACAACATCATCTAATTCTGATTCGATGACTTTGAAAGCATATCGTATAGCGTATTTATAATTGAATCCACTACCGCCATTTGTGTAAATAGTGAATTTACCTTTTGCGTTACGAATATCAAATGCGTGTATTAACTGTACCTTTAATAACATCATTGCAACATGAATGGATTTATCTGTATATCCTTTCTCGTAAAGGCATTGGTTCTGGTGTAAAAATATAACACTTGTGCAATGAATCTGTAAATCTTAGACATACTGATACTATTACTCTACAAAAGGGGTGTGTGATCAGTATGAAAAAGGGAACTTTGTTTAAATGGAAGCACTATCAGCCAGATATTATTCTATTAACTGTACGTTGGTACGTACAATCTTAGTTTTCGTGATTTGATAGAAATGATGGAGGAAAGAGGACCATCCTTGGCTCATACAACGATTATGCGGTGGGTCCCTCAATATGGGACGGAGTTAGATAAGCGAATTCGACGTCATCTCAAACAAACGAATGACTCCTGGAGAGTAGATGAAACGTACATAAAAGTAAAAGGACAATGGATGTACCTATATCGTGCCGTTGATTCTGAAGGGAACACGATTGATTTTCATCTCAGTAAATCTAGAAACCATAAGGCTGCAAAGCGATTCTTCAAGAAGGCTTTGCGGTCTTTTCATATTTCAAAACCTCGTGCAATCACAGTTGATAAAAATCCCGCCTATCCCATTGCTATCAGCGGGTTGAAGAAAGAGAAAAAAATGCCGTTAGGCATCCAAATCAGGCAGATAAAATATCTAAATAACATCATAGAGCAAGACCATTGTTTCATTAAAAAACGTATATGCTCTATGTTAGGACTTAAATCTTTTCGCACAGCTACATTTATTCTTGCAGGAGTAGAAGCCATTCATATGATAAAAAAAGAACAGATTGATTTACGGGATCAGTCTGTTCAAAATCAAAAACAATTCATTCATCAATTATTTGGATTAACAGCGTAAAGAACGATTCCGGTAGGAATCCTCATTGTTTTTTGGAATGTATCCTTTATTTGCACCAGAACCAACAGCCACTTCTATATTGAGTGGTTTTGAAGCCATGCATATGCTGAAAAAAGGACCACTTCACCCACAGGTGAAGTCTGACCAAAATGAAGTTAGATTCATACATAAATTGTTTGGAATTGCATTGTAAACTGTCATTTAACAGTCCATATAGGTTCTATGTTTCTATCAAATGGTTTTGCATCAGAACCTCTTTGAATGTCATTACAAATAACAAAGATAACATTAATATAATTACCGAAAAAAGACACCCTAAGGTGTCTTCCTCCGACTTGAACCATCTTAATTTTAATAATATGTATTGGACTCCCATCCAAATATTATTTTACCATGTTAAGTAATGTTGTGCATTGAGAAAAAATAAAAGCACTCTTTCGAGTGCTCATTTTATGCAGATACAGTAGCTTTATTTTTACGGAAGATGCCCATTAATCCGCCAATTAATAATAATACTCCTGGTAATAAGTAAAAGATAGAAATACAAATAAATCCACCAATAGCAGCGATAGTCATCATGATTCCGCCAACTTTCGCTTTACTTCTTACCATAACAGAACCAACGATTCCTAAGATTGATAGGCCTACAGCACCCCAACCTAATCCGATAATCGTATTTGCGCCTTCAGCTTCAAAAGCAGCTCCCATACCGCCGATCATTAAAGCGATAAATGCACAAATAACACCGAAAATACCACCAATAAGTCCTAATACAAATTCAGCTGTTCTTTTCATTTAATTTCTCCTTATTTAGCAGGTGTGAATTCAAATTTCACAGATTTATCATCTAACGTAAAATTAGGTTTATATGTACCTGTATATTTATCTGAGTCAGCTACATCAAAGTACATTTTTCCTGTAATTTGATTACCTGGGCCAATATTCTCGTTCATAAAAGCATTATCTGCGCCGAAATATTCTTTGAATTGGTTGCCATTAGCATCAGCAATCTTCAATTCTTCTGTTCCGATATAAGCATCTTTCTTACCGTTGTTTTTCGCAGCGAAATCAATTTCTAGTACTTTCCCTTTTTCAGCTTTTGAATACTCATTAGGTTCAACGAATTGAGCTGAATTGAAAGTGATTTGTAATCCATTAACTTCTACTGTTTCTCCAGTTTTATAAACTTTGTTTTCAGTAGATGCTTTTTTGTCCTTTTTTTCCTCTTGTTTAGAAGATTCGTTTTTACTTACTTCCTTAACTTCAGTTTCGCCACAAGCAGCTAAACTAAAAGCAAGCGCTCCAGTTAAAGCAATTGTACCCATTTTTTTATACATTTTGTTTCCTCCAGTTATGTAAAATGTAAGATTTCCAAGATTATCATATCAGATGACCTGACTATTTTATGTCGTATTATGTCGAAAAAAAAAAAAAAAAAAAAAAA
>NZ_MACE01000067.1 GCF_001883995.1 Bacillus paranthracis
CGTGTAGGGGTAGCTACAAGCTTCTCCCTTTCCCAAATGGGGATTGTAATCTCAACTTTAGGTGGCATTTTTATATTAGGTGAAAAGAAAACAAAACGTCAGTTTAATGCGATTATCATTGGGATTATCTTTATTGTCGCAGCTGGAGTTATGTTAGGAATTGCAAAAGGATAAAGAGGAGGAAAAAATTATGTATACAGATTTAAAAGGAAAAGTAGTTGTTATTACAGGTG
>NZ_MACE01000068.1 GCF_001883995.1 Bacillus paranthracis
ACCTCTGGTAAATGGAACTGATTTCTTTTATGATGAAATCAAATCATAGTATATCTTTGTTGTTTTGTAGCATTTTAACGTACAATGAAACTTGCTTAGCAAAACGACCTTGTTGACGTCCATCTAGCTCCTTATAAGCTTTTTGGATGTCAGTAAACTTATTATTAATTTTAATAATGAAAAGAAGAGAGCAAAAGCTCTCTTTTTATTTTATCTATAAATTCCAAGTCCAAATATCATCATTGTGATCAGTTACAATAAAGATGTTTAATTCTACCCTTATAATCACACAAAACACCTTCCAGTTAACCTAGACGGTGTTTTTAATAGTTGTTTAATATCTCTGTATTGTGAATTACATTGCTTAAATTGAATAACAAAAAAGTCGTTTAAAATCAGAGTCTTCTTCAACAATCAAGCGCCCGATTATTGAAGTTCGGTTTTAGACTAATCCACTTCACATATTTACTTTATGAAGCTTCAAGATGAAGACCGCTGCCACGATAAGAAGGGACACCGTCTGAAAAGTAACTGCGAACGCGCTTTGCCCACTTGCGTACAAAGCTGCGGGAGCGACGCCTTCGGGGAGAGAAAAATACCCCATAGAGTGGCTATGACTAGTGGCGTGGCAACCGCAAGTATAATTTTGACCGCTGCCCCTGTCTTGATATGATAACCCCAGTAACTGAACGCAGCCATTGCACCAAGCTCCAGTAGAAAGAATCCGGTGAGGACGCTAACACCTATCCATTTTATTTCCATCCGACTCTTCCTCCCAATAAAAAGAATTAAGAAACTAATGTTAATTTTTTTATATACAATATGTTTCGGTCATATTCTAAAATCCTGCCATTTAACTTAATGACAATCATTTCAAAATTCTGTGATTTTAGCAATCGCTTTATTCTAGAAAATGGACCGATTGTTAAATAAAGGAATGCACTACAAACTAGATCTTTTTATCAAACTTTTTTTACAAATTATCAATCTTTATTATAAATGATTAAACTTTATATTAAATCAACACTTAGCATGATTTTTTTCCGGTTTTTGATTTTCACCTCTTTTATTAGATTGCATGATTTCTAAACATTTCTCTAAAACGGCCTCATTATCAATAATAATATGCAATTTTTTTCTAGCTCTTGTTACCATCTGATAGAGCATTTTTATATTACTATAACGGTAATCGTTTTTGCTTGTTAGTAGATTTTTATCGTAAGTAAAGTTAGAATCTATTACAACAATTACATTATCAAATTCCTGTCTAATAACCTCATGTGCACTTTCATCCTGTTCATTTTGAAATGCTTCATATGGATAATTCACACGAAAACCTGGTGTATAATTTATTGCCTTCCATTCCTTATCTGTATCTGTAAGACCTTTAATATAATCTTTTACCTTAGTACCATCCTCAAAATATTGCATACTAATATTTGAATAAATTTGAGCTGCATTACTTTTTGTTAAATCAAACAAGTTAGTTATGAAGGCAGCTATCTCTTTATTGGTTCTAATTTTTTTGTTAATGGATAACGTATTGGTGAAACCTCCTCTTTTAGAAATTGATGTAAAAAGACAATAAAGCTATTAAATTTTAAAGCCTAAAACAAGCATAACCCCGTTCTAAATTTAGGACGGGGTTAAAATATAGTTGTTTAATTTCCGATATAAGATACTTCACTGTACTCAGAAATATAACAATAAAGTCGATTAAAAATCTAAGGTTTATTCAGCAATAGCGCCCGATTGTTGAACATCACATTAGTCTATTGAATAGTATCGTTGTACTGTGCAGTAAAAACTATGATGTCTTAGTTCTCGAAGAAATATTAATATTTTATACCTTGTTAGTGTTTGGAAAGTTGTCGATAAAACATCTACATCATATATCATTAACTTTCACTCGTAAATACTAACTCTTCAAAATTCTAAACATTTCTTCTTGATGTTTACCTGCTTTTTCTTCAGTCCATTTTTCATCGTCGAGATTGACTAATTCTTTCATGATCTTCAGTTTCAAGCTTTGTTCAAAAATGCTTGGGTAAGAGCTGATTTTCCCTGCAGGTGGCAAATTAGAAAACTTAGAGTTTCCTGACACAGTAATTAACGCAAGATTTCCAAAACCATCAAGGTCATCCGATTCCCAATTTACACCCTCAGCTAGATGCTGTGGTTGGAAGTGTTCTATCGAACTTCTAAATTGAAATTGCCATTCATCACTCATTGTCGGGATTATTTCCTTATCCAAGTAAGAATACCCATCTTTGTATAAAAGATAATCAAGGTAAGTAAATACGATTCTTTCAAAACCAAATCCACTAGTATTCTCAAAATTTGATTTTATAACTTTTATTTTGCAGTAATCTTCAAGAATTTCAATGATATCATATGATTCATTCTCTAGTAACCTCGTTAAAACTAGTGAAATCCAATGCATTGTCTTAGGTGACGTGTAGGTTATGCGCAAGCAGGATTGCAGAGTTCTTATTTGTTTATTATTCTGACTATCATCATTGCCGAAAGTACCTACATATTTGGGCTTTTCCCCTTTCAAATCACTATATTTTTCTAAACGTTGTAACGACCATTTTCCAGTTTCTTTATAGTCTCTAGCATATTCGCGTTTCAAAATATATTTATCAAACAACACACGACATTTTAACATATGATATAAAAAGTTCTTTGCTCTATCAGCATCATTCCAAGCCCATGATAGATTATTCAAAAAGTGTTTATCATCAAGTGTTGAATCTTCTTCTCCTAACTTACCAATGACTGCATTTACCTGTAATAAAAAATTTGGGAATGAAATAGTCGATTCAAAGCGTTCATTCTCACCTTCATCCTTACTTCCTCCATTATTGAGTAGCTTCTTACTTTTTAGAATGTCAATCAAAGGAACAGAATGTTTATCATCTTCATCATTCGGAATACATTCTCTAATTGAATCAAAATCGTCAATATGATCCTTGATGCTAGACCAATCTTTTGTAAAAAGAGCCTTTCTAACTTTGGGATCAAAATTCATTTGGATATATGAGTCCATATCAGAGCATTTTTCCCAAATCAATGCTGCAGTTTTTTTATCGTGTTCTGTATCCAAAACTTCTAAAAACTTTGCCTTTGCTATTTCATGAAGTTCTAGTTGCTCACCCC
Organism: Bacillus paranthracis; assembly: GCF_001883995.1. Classification (GTDB taxonomy): domain Bacteria; phylum Bacillota; class Bacilli; order Bacillales; family Bacillaceae_G; genus Bacillus_A; species Bacillus_A paranthracis. Next base: position 3,163 of record NZ_MACE01000068.1, read on the forward strand.
GAGTATTCATGATTTCAAAATAATGATTTAAATCTATACCTTGCGGAACTTGTACACGAACAAGAAAAACCTTTTCAAGTTTTTTCTTTAACTCATTTTTATCTATTTCTTTCGTTTTTTTAAAATAATTTTCAATGATTTGATAACCCGCTAAGATTTCAACTGATACTAATTCCTCCAGTAATTCACCATTGTTCTTATTGTTTATCATGTGAAGTGTACGGTTTGACTTTTCCCGTGCTTCAAATCTCAACGAATCTTTCGCAAAATTCATGCCAAGATAATTTTCTAATAGAAATAATGTCGTCAACCTTTGTTGTCCATCTATTACTTCATAAACATTATTATCAGTTTGATTAACAATAAGATTTCCAAGAAAATAGTTTTTATTAAGATCGTCAATTGAACTATTAATATCTTCTATCAGTTGTTCAATTTGCATCTCTGCCCAAGCATAGTTCCGTTGATAAATTGGAACTACATAACTGATATTAGTAAAAATGTTTGATACCGGTATGATTTTTAAATGATTATCCATCTCCTACCACCTATTCCATTCACAAAGTAAATCATACACTGCTTTGTACTTCTCTTTATTTTTATTCTCAATATCGGGTTGCTCCAAAACAATGAGCTTTAACTCTTCAGCATGGTTCATATCACTAATTTCTGAAAACAGATCCAAATCTTTGTTCAACCGCTCATGTTTTCCTCGTGCATATTTATTAATTGTCTGAGGATACACAGCATGCATAGTAAGTCGCAAAGAATAGCTCCATGAATATAATTGGTGCATCACACCTTTAGATAGGCTTTCAATACCAAAGCGATCAGCAAAAAACAATAACGCACATTCATATAACTGTTTAATGTAAAGATCCCCAGAACGTCTACTCGGAATTTGTTCTTTCGTGTGAGCTTTATTTATTAAATTTTGTATTTGCTCAAGTTGATTTCCATAGTGACGGGTATAATGGAAAAACCGTCTTCCTGCGATTAGTGGCTGTGTTAATTGAAATTGATTTAATGCTTTTGATGCAAGTAATTCATTGCTTCCGTTTGCATTAAACTGTTCTAAGAAAAGGTTACTTGCTTTATGATAGATAGCATAATTAAATACATTTGTGGTTTTAATCCCTTTGAATACATCAATGTTACTTGCAGAATAGCCTAAACCATTCTTTCCTTTATACCATTGCGTCAACGGGAACAGATAACTTTTAAATAAGTCATTTAAATCATCCTGGTTCGTATTTTCCCAATCGTTAATAATTCTTACTTTCTGCTGTTCGTCTTCATCATCCATCTCACGTAAATGATATGACTTCAATAAATCATGTGGGTCTAACTCTTTGCCACGAGAATTTTGCGAATCAAAGAATTGAAAAGCCTCTTGCTCGCTGTCTGTGACAATTTGAACTGTACTACAATGTTCTAGTAAATATTGTTTGTATTTGTTTTGCTCATCTTCTGAAAGTTCACTTATCCTCTTAGATAAAATTTCATAATTAGTCACTATTACATCATTAGATAATTGATTATATTTTTCTCGTAATAGCCCTTGAGTCTCATCACCTAAACAGTATAGAAGAATTGAAATGGTTGTCAGTCGCTGCTGACCATCTACAATGTTGTATTTTTCATTTTCTTTATGTAAAATTACAGAACCAATTCTGTATTCTTGTGTACCTTCTTGATATGCATGATAAGTATCAAGGAATAGCGTATTTGTAGACCTCACACTCCAACTATACGGACGCTGATATGATGGTAAGGCTAATTTTATTCCAAGTAATTCTTGTATCTTTGTTATTTTTAATTCGTTATGAAGTAGAGCCATCCATAAATCCCCCCTCGACAAAAAATTACTGAGTATTCCATAATTTCCTCTTGTTTTGGAATTCAATATATCGTTTAAGTGTGAGGCGATAATGAGAGTCTTCTGGATACTCCCTATCAACAGATACTATCAAAGAAGGAGTAAGCTCTGTTTCTCCATTATATAAACCTTTGTTAAGGATCCCGTTCCACCGACTAATATAATCTTTTACAGATTTGTCTCCCAAATGATAATTCTTTCTTAAAAATTCCCCAAATTCCATACCATATCCCTCACTCACTATTATTTTCTAATATGCCTATTCCCTACCATCTGCTTCTTTTCCTTTTCAAAGGGAGCATAAAAATCATTAATGAAGAACTTTACTGCGCAGTATGTATCTACTATGTATTAAGAATGATGAGTTAATTCTTGAATTAAACTGCCAGTTAGTTCAAGAAGAAGTCCTAACTTAAAAGCTAATAAGATTTCTTATCGAACTTTTTATAAATAATCAAACTTTGTTTTAAATTATCAACTAAAAGTCTATCATTCATGTATATTGTAACTATATAATAAAATAAGAGCACACCTATAAAGGAATGCTCTTATTTTGTATATAAGTGAATCCGATTTTATGAATTTAATATAGCATGTTATACCCCTACAACATTACATTTTAATACCTATATATTATACTAAATCTCCCTATCATTGACAATTGTTGTTTCTATCCTATGATTCCAACCCATATTTTGAACGCTAAAACACTAAATAATAAATAGTCTATAGTGTATTGGAGAATCCTATTTTTTCACAAAAACTAAATCATCAAGGTTTCAATTAAATTACTCAACTTTTCACGATCCCATAGTTTAGTATTAGTCTTGCTAGCTAACTCGACAGCTCCTTTAGTATATGTACTATTTGTAATTACCCATGATTCGTCAGCACCATAAAACGCCTTTCCAGCTACAACTTCTTGTATTGCCGCTGTCCCAACTGTACTTTTATAACGTTTGGCCTGAATTACATATTTTTTATTTTGTTTAAATGCTAAAATATCTGCACCTTGATCCCCACTACCCTTGGTTAATTCTGTTCTGAAACCAAGACACTTTAGTAAGTCCGCTAGATATTGTTCAAACTCCTCTCCACTAAGTAAATCTATATCTCCAATAGTTATATATTTTTGCGTATGTGCAGTTGTTCTATTCTTGTTAAGGGAAGTCTCTAACTGTATAGCTCTAAAACTTTTTATTTCTTTTTTTATATGTGTGTACAATTTTGTTGTTCCTTGAATGTAATTTATAAAACCTTTTTCTTTTAAAAATACTGCTAGAAACCCTAAATATGTTATTTGATTAATGTTACTTTCACCGACCAGACTAATGTATTTATGTATAACACCAACAGTACTGTTATATACTGGGGATAGATTAAACAATGGGATGAAATCATCACTATGTTCACTATAGTTTTTTAATAAAGCCATCTCCTTTAAAATAAGTACAAAATAATCTTCATAACCATTAATTTTATAGTTTTTGCTTTTTAGAACGTGTAAGAATGGATCGAATAATTCCTCGTGAAAGGAAATTACCCAGTTCCAATTTTGATAATGGCATGACCCCGAAATATTATCTTTCCTTTCTTCCCCTTTAATTAGTGCTAGTAAAAGTTCATCTGAATTAGAATGAATAATTCCTGACACATAATGCAGTTCAACAAAATTTTTAAATAGTTCGTTAAACTCATTATCTTCTTTTCTATATTGCTTTTCTTCTAAACGACGTTGTAGTTTTCCTCTTCGCCCCTCTTGTTAACGAGTTTACGAATCACTTCAGCAAAAAATCTAATCTGGGTTGATTTTTCCTCGCCCAGTAAATCAATATTATTATTACTATTAAGTTCTTATGAGACAAAATCAGTTTCCACTTGTCCCTGCCTCTCGAAGTAAACTTCCATTTTTTCTTTTTGTTTTCTACTCAAACGGGTTTGTTTTATTAATTCCCCCTTTTTTTCCTCAATAATAGAATTATATTTTTGAATTTCTATATTCTTTTCCTCAACCTCTAAAACACAGTTTTGAAGTAATTGTTCTTTAATATGCAATTCTTCAGTTACACGTTTAAGTTGTGCTACTTTAGATTCGATTTTGATTGAAATAGAGTCTAATTCTTAATTTTGCTTATTTACTTTTAAATCAATGGATTTTAGATTTTTTTTTACTTTGACAACCTTTGATATGATTGCTTTTAATTCTTCCTCTACTTCTTCTCTTTGTGTTAATATTTTTGTAATATCTTTAATTTTTTTTAGCACTAATTTACGTCTCACTTTCTGATTTATTATCTTTAGACTGTCTAAATAATAGTTACATAAAGGTATAATGTACATTTTAATATAATGATACTCGGTCTGTTTACGCTAGCACTGACATTGCTGGCGGTCATTTCCAAATTGACAGCGGGATCTATGGAAGGAGCGACAGCTTTCTCGTACCCACTGATTTTCTTGCCGTTTATCAGTTCGGCCTTTGTTCCCACTGAAACTATGCCTAAAATTATCCGTGCGTTCGCTGAGAACCAGCCCGTGACTTCAATTGTGAATGCGATTCGTGCCCTTTTGTATGGAGGGGCTGTTAGCAACGATATCTGGATCGCGCTTGCTTGGTGCATCGGCATCATGATCATTGCATACTTCTTCGCAAGTAAAGCATTTAAACGCCAGTTAAGGTAAGTACACCATCGGTTTGGTGTCTCGTGGCAACTGAATCTTACAAAATAAAATATATGTTTAGAAAAGCGTGGGAAGATTTTCCGCGCTTTAATTATTTGTCATGTAACTCAAATTTTAAAATTGAAAGTCAACCTTTTATCCCGCATTAACGGAAGGTAAGCCCCCTATTGGTTCAACTAACCATCAGTGTTAAAGAAAACCACCACTGACGGAGGCTTCACTTTATCAGTATGGTCAAGATAGCAACAATTCTTACGAAAACAGCTTATATTTCATATCTAAAATATAGTGACTTTTCCTTTTTTAAATTATATAATTTTAATATTGTGTTATTTAAAAAATTAAGATAGGAGAATTTCTTTTATGCAACCCGAACTTACGCAAGACAAAGTGTATTCAGTTTCATGGTGGGGGGTTATTTGGGCTGTACTGTTTGCGTTTTTGGGAACGGATATTATCGTAGGAGTATTTATTGGCATTCCGTCTACGATTTATACAGAGTTAATTACTATGCAAGAACCAACTGCCCTTCACGTATCTGTCGAAGATACGGCGTTTAGATTTGGAAGATTAATTGTATTACTGTTATTCATTTACGCATATGAGCCCATTAAGAGCTTAGTCATACCAACTTTTAACTTCCATGTGTTAAAAAAGATCAATATGTATATATATGTACTTCTTTTCCTTGCAGTAAGTTGGATTATATATTTATATGTTCTTGAACCACTATTTCCTCATGCAGGAGAAGAACAATATGTAGCTTTAAAATCAGAAATGCTAGAACAATATCCCATTCTTTTATTTCTCAGTAGTACAATACTTGCACCCATTGTTGAGGAAATAACCTACCGCGGTATCATCTTACGCTTGTTCCAAGAGCGCTTCCCATTTTGGATTGCCGCAATTGGATCAAGTTTTCTTTTCAGTATCGCTCACTCATATTCAGTTGGTGTGATGATAGATACTTTCATTGGTGGGATGCTCATGGCGATATTATGTAAGAAGACGAATTCCATTATTCCAGCTATTTTACTCCACATACTGAATAATGCACTTGGTTAAGCGGTGACTTCTTTTCACATACACCAATAATTTAAATATAAAAAAGGTAAGTGGATACACAAAAAATTGTACATTTTCACCGGGAGATGCCAATTTTATCGTTTTGGGGTATTTGCTTTTCTTAGCTTGATGGCGATGTGGCGGTACCCCTAATAGTAAGGTCTTTCACTCTAGAATTTCCTTCATTAATATGAGTAAAAGCGTCAAGAAAAGGAATCCATTGATGTAATTCGGGAATAAGATTAGGTAAATCGATATGATTCATTAAAGAATGAGCCTGTTTTCTCAATTTTTTTAATGCTTTTAGCTCTTCTAGTCTGTCTAGTGGAGGAAGAACAATCCTATTGTTTTAAATGCGAAACTCTTCATTCTCCACTAACTTTTTTGAGCCTTTTGATATGTCTCATCTAATTTTATAGCTAGATTCTGTAAGGTTTCTTGTGCTGATGAAGACCAACCAAGTGTTCTTAATATATGTGGTTTGATTGATTCCCAATCTTCATCTTGTAATAGTTGAGCTCTAGGATCACAATACCTTTCACTAGGGGCGGTGAAAATATCATGCCGTTTTAATGCTTCTGTAAATTGTTCAATTGTCCAAAATGTATAAGCACATCGGTCTATTCGATGATTTTCCCTTTTCAGAATCAATGGTACGATATAAATACATCCATTGTCCCTTTAACTATATATATTTCATCTACTCTCCATGAGTTATTCGTTTGTTTGAGATGACGCCGAATTTGTTTATCAAACTCTGACCCATATTGATGTACCCATCGCATAATAGTTGTATGAGTCAGGTATAACCCTCGTTCCTCCATCATTTCACGAAAGCATAAGTTGTACGGTAGGTACCAATGTACTGTTAACAAGATGATGTTAGGTCGATAATGTTTCCACTTAAATATATTCTCCTTTTCCATGCTGATCATACACCTTTTATAGAGTAATACTATCAGTATCGCCAGTTTTAGGAGATTACTTGCAAGAGCTTTAGAGTCTTTTTACCAACCCCTTTTATATATGCGCTTTTTATTTGGCAATCATTTTTCTTAAAATAATTATATATACTATACTAAGAACTGCCCACCGGTTCTACTCATCCGCATAAGATTTATGCTACTTATTGAGCACTGTTAAACAGTGACCTTTTTTTGTTTAAATAAATATCTTATCAAACTTCAACTTCCACATAACGTTAATTGATATATATAATCAAATTTTCCTAACACCTGAAGTAATAAAATGAATGACACCTTCCTTTTTTTTGTGTTTTTCATCATAGGAATCCTGATTTTATTTTCATTACCACTAAATATTTTTGCATTTTTTAATCTGTTATATTTATTCATTGCCTATACCATTTTTAGATGTCTTATCTTCAAAAAATACAGAAAAAACTTGCTGCGTTTTTAATTATTTCAGGCATTTTATATGATTGCACATGCATTCTAGATTTTTATTATTGGTTGGGGATAAAGCTAAATTTTTCTCCTAAACAACGATTTTGTTCACTATTTTGTCACACATATAACTATCTTAATATGTTAGGATAATATAGTCCTTTTTTTAGTATTACCCTCAAAAAAGTCCTAGTCCCCTAGGACCTTTTTTATTTTAAATAACTGTTTGGCATTAAAATTACACAAATCCCAAAAGCATACATACCATATCATGTGGTTTTCTTTTTCAATTTTAGTTTTGGTCAAAATACCTAAATAGGCACTATTTAACTGTAGTTGCGACAGGTAAGACTTGAAGTTATCTCCATCTCTCCCCCACTTCAATTAAAATCTCATCATAATACAATAAAATGCATTCGACTGTGTACGGATACTTTTTGCTAGGAAAAATCCTAGCTTTTTTATTTTTCTATTGATTAATGCTCAATATTTCGTCAATACTGTAAACATCAAACCCTCAATCCCCCTTGGAGATGAGCCGTTAGCTTTTGTTAGCTGTTTTTTTCGAATTCTAATTAATTTCCCCAAGCACATTTATGAAATTTTCGAATGATACAATGTATCCTTTTTTCAGGAAACGGAACTCCTTACGAGTGCACTTTTATGAAGCGCTATTTTTATGTGTCATAGTAATACAAAATGAATTATTTATCCAATTCTCGAATACATACTCTTCAAATCTTTCGATGAAAAAAGATTTTGACCCACCACTGTTTTTCTGTCCAACTTTTTTATACTGAAATATTCCACCCACCACCACTTTTAAATTTATTTTCTAAGTATCCGACATGATGAATTATTGGATACGCGAACACAGAAGATCTTTCCATAACTAAATCCCCAATTTCAATTCCTTTCCTTTTTTCAAACCAGTTTTATGTTCTTGCAAATACTATACTTAAAGTATGACTAAAAGCCATTCTTGCGTTCGCATCGATACTTTCTGCTAATTTTTTGATTTCCACTATCTATTCTCTACTGCCACCAAACTAAGACATAATTTAGGTTTTCTATATGCTGAACAGGATCTTTCTGAAGCAGCTATACGAAACCTAACAACAGCTATTGATACTCCAGAAAAGAGTTATAAAGCTATTTTCCTTATTGCAAGAGAAAACTACAAACTCGGAAATACAGAAGAGTCCGAAAGTATAATCACAGAAGGAATTGAGTACTTTGAACAACAAGGTTTATTAGGGTTCGTTCATGACTACTCGAAACAATTGGCTTTAAAATTCTACTCATCTAACCAGCAAGATAAAGCAAACCAATATTTCTTTAAGTCACACGAAGCCGAAGAAAAACTACGTAAAAAGGAGGCATTAAAATAATGAAGAAAGTAATTCAAGTTTTAGGTATCACTCTAGGATTAGTAGCCGTTTTCGGATTTAGCTTCACTTCAAACAGCATTACTCAAAATGCTGAACATGGAGAAACATTTGCACCAAAAGTACAGGATAGCTCTATCCATTACGTAATGAGAGAACACGGAGAAACATTTTAATACTTAAAAAGAGCCATTCATATATGGCTCTTTTTTCATTACATTAATTTGTAATCTTATGTCTTTAAGTTCATATATTCAGCTAAATCCATCAGACTTTTACTTACGATTGATCTCTCGCCTAACTTCTTTGCTTCGCCCAAATTTATGCTAGGAGTTTCACTAATCACAAATCGCGGGATTAACTATTATTTAGAAAGGGTGTAATTTCTTCTATGTTAACTACACTTCCGATCATTATGACTACCAATGGCCAGAAATTAAAATGTTCATTTACTAGCATTACAGAACGATGTGATTTTGATCATATCTCCTTCGACATGGAATTTCACGACATTGTGAATAATTCCAGGGTCGGAACTGCTTCATGTCGTATACAAAAAGATCCATCAGAAAACAAAATTGAAATTACTATTACAAGTTTAGATGCAAAACATATTGGAACTGGGGTTGGAACAGCTATGATATACTCCATATACAGATGGGCATATTTTAGCTATCCTGGTTATGAACTTCTCTTCAATGGAATGATTAGCATGGCCTTCGATGAAGAATATTTAATAGGTTTTTATACAAAAGTTGGATTTAACGTAAAAAATGGTTTCTTTAATCTAAAAATAGAGCAAAATGATTTTCAAAAGTTCTGTATAAATACTGAAAGTAAAATATCTGAGCTATGTTTCACATTTCTAAGTAAACAAAATGAAAGCTATAACAATGAAATAGCTAATTATCCTGTCACATATTGAAAAGAAATATAATTCAATGTCATTAATTTCATTTATTAAACAACGCTATTTTAGACGTAAACAGTCCTATAATGAAAATACTCCTATGTAGATTTAAAATAAAGTTTGATGAAATTATTATAAATAACCTTCATATTAAATCAAGAACAACGCTAATATGCCAAAAGGGAGAAAATGGTCAAATGGACTTTTATGTTCCTTATTATCCGAAGAAGAAATACTAATTACATATTATGAAGGCGGCTATTTACTTACTAACTATATGACCATCATTGATATAGATCCGTTAAATAGCGCTATCATATGTACGGATGCTTTCTATAATAAGTTGACACTACAATTTTCGGATATACTGGATGTAAAATAGAATAGATTTAAACGTTTGGATTGTTATAAAGGAGTGTATAAAATGCAAGGGAATCAGATAAGAAAGAATACAGCAAGAACAGTTATTCATAACAATATAAATAACTATCCCTATTTAAATATACCTATGATTATTAATGAGAATGATGGAATAACTTACGAGGTTTTAAGCACGGGTTTTCATAATAATGATGCAGTAGCAATAATAACAACGGACGGTTTCACTACAACTAGGGTAAATACACCAATCGTAATAGTAAAAAACGATGATAGTAGTATCCAAGTATTCCGTTTACCCTTAGAATTGGATTATTGGGTGCTTTCATGTATGCTCGATGCTTCAAGAGGAAAAAATCCATTCCCATGTAAAGTTGCTTTTGGAATCATTGATACTAAATGTCATGTGGAATTCAAGTAAAAAAGGAGTAAATTAATTTGTTCCTTTTATAATTTGGGGGACATTTATTTTTCTTAAGTTGATGGGCATGTAGCGTTATCCCTCACTATTAAATTTCAAATGCATGAAAATGAGAAAAAGTTTAAAATAATTTATATACAAATGAAATAATCCAGCGAGAGTATCAAACTGTATACAATTTACCTTTTCACACTAAAAAATGATACTAAGGTCATTGAAAGGCACCTCAGAGTGTCTTTTTCTTAATTCTAATCCGCGGTAACAAATTCATATTTTTTATATAAAAAGCGGAAAAAATATTTTATAATTCTATTTAGATTAATATTACGTTTTTAATATAAAACTTATAGAAAAATGGCGGTGATTGATTTTATGTTTAATATTTCAAAGGGTGCGATGATAGATACAATAAACAATATAATTTACAACATTGCTCTTTATGTCTTTGTATTTATTATTTGCATGTGGATTTTAGTATGTATTGTTCGATTATTTGTAAGGGGATTATCTAGAGTAATACCTATAACGTATACACCTTCGTTGCAATCTAAAGGCAATGGAAAAAGAAAACAAAATAAAAAAAGGAATGCGTCTTATAGAGTTCAATCAGTTGGAAAGAAAGCAAATACAAATAAAGTTATAAATTCTGATTTGGATGATGAAGGTGATTTTAACGACTATTATGACGACTACAGTTCCCCTAGCTATTATAGCTCTTCTAATAGTTCAAGTTCTGAAAGTTCATATAGTAACTCCAATTATAACAGCACTTCTAGTTACAAAAATGAAGATTCCTCTAGGTATGATAGTCCTTCTTATAATTCTAGTTATAATATTAACTCAGATGAAAATGATTATCAATAAAATACTAACTTGCATGATAGTGCATAATCTATTTGTCATAGAAATGCACACATCCATGTATTCAAAATATATTAAATTGCAACAATCATTTTGGTTAGGAATCTTATGTTTAACATTAAACTTAAGATGGTTCCATACGGAGAAAGGCGCCTTTGGTGTCTTTTCTTTGTATGGATCAGTACCAAGCTTCTAATATATTACGTAAGAACTTGACGCTATTTTCAATGGCTCAAAAAATAGACAATGATTTTCACTTCCAACTTCACAAAACAATTTTCCCTTTTTGATTTGCTCTATTTGACGATGTTCATGCAAATTGAATCATTCTATCCACTAAACAAGAAATAATTCTCCAAGAGCTGAATATATCAATCAATAAAGCAATTTTTCATATAATTGATTTCTTGTTTCATCTAAACCTATATCCTTAGACTTCTACGCTTGAAGTATCCTTTACGGATAAAACATTCCTTCACTACTACATCAATTAAATCTATTCTTGCTGCAGTAGTTTTCCTAATTCATGAAGAAATGTATGAGTTTTCTCAACATCCTTTAAGATATCCTCTAGGTTCTCATTTGCTACAAAATCTCTAATAGAATGGTTAAAAACCATTAACCTACCATATCTATGCTCTATTTCTTTAAACCACACTTCTTTTTCCAAAAGCTTAAAATTTTTACGAATGACTTTTCCCCTTTTTGAAGGGATGAACATAAAGAGGCCTCCTAATACATCACCAATTACATCTCCCATGTGAAAACCTCCTTTTTCTCTATTTTAACATTTAGAAAAAACGATATATATTAGCATTTCCAATACACTTCAAATAAAGATTTGTTACCAATTAGAGTGAACGGTAGAACTTGCGTTATTGTTTTTTCTTATCTCGACAGAATACGACATCACCATTTACCTTAATTTGGTATAATCATCTGTGGAATTTTACAATTTTCAAAATGGAGGAATTAAACATGTTCAAAAAGTTGAGTACCATTGCATTAGGAAGTGCTTTAGCGATGAGTCTAGTTGCTTGTGATGATTCGTCAAACAAAGCTTCTACAGAAAAGAAAGATGAACCCAAACAAGAGGCTAAGAAAGAAGCAAAACAAGACCAAAAACAAGAAACGAAAAAGGACGATAAAAAGAAGATAACGGTTGCCGATGTGGATACTATTAAAACTGGTGATCCTGTAACTGGTGAAGGCGGAGATAAATACGAGGATCTAGTTGCTAAATATGGCGAACCTGACATCAAATCTGATTCTACAAGTAAAAATGTAAAAACGTATACTGCTAGTTGGAGTAAAAATGCAAAAGGTGGCACAGGAGCTAATTTCACCGTTAGTTTCATTGAAAAAGATGGTCAAAAATTAGCAGTAAGTAAAACTCAAATAGGGATGGAATAAATAAAATATTTTTAAAATCATCCCTAACACAAGGAATATAGATACTTATTTTACTCTCAAAGGCTGAAACATAAACATAACTGCATAACTACTGAAAACAAACATAAGAAAGACGTTCAAATCCATGTGGATAGAACGTCTTTTCACTTTACTTCATACATATATCAATTTTTCACTTATTCATTTTGCATTACAATTAAAAAATCGATAAATTCATCTTCATTTACAGGTTTACTGTAGTAATAGCCCTGAATTAGATAACATGCATTACGTTGTAACACTGTTAATTGTTCCTTCGTTTCTATCCCTTCTGCTATCACTTTCATGTTTAAAGTATGAGCAAGTGAAATAATGGTTTGTATAATTTCATCTCCATCAGTAGAAGTTCCAATCCTATTAACAAATTCTCTTGGAATTTTCAAAGTATCAATTGGATAAAGAGGCAGATACGCTAGTGAAGAATAACCTGTGCCAAAATCGTCAATTGATAAATGTACACCAAATGATTTTAATGCTTTTAACTTTGATAAAGTTTCTCTTTCATCTACCATTGCAATTCGCTCTGTTAATTCCAAATCAATCGAATTAGCAGGTACCCCTATCTCTTCTATGGTAGATATAATGGTTTGAACAAAATCTTTCTGTTCAAACTCTATAGCTGATAAATTTATCCCCATCTTTAGATTTGAAAAGCCCGCAGAATGCCATTCTTTCAGTTGTTGACACGCTTTCTGTAACGTCCACTTCCCAATTGAAATAATCTGCGTTGTTTCTTCTGCGATAGGTATAAACTCAAAAGGAGAAATCAGCCCAAGCTCTGGATGTTGCCAACGTATTAAAGCCTCTGCACCAATAAACTTACCTGCCTTACTATCAATTTGTGGTTGATACAATAAAAACAACTCATTATTTTCAATTGCATTTGGTAAATCCTGTTCTAATCGTAATCGACGAGTTACTTTTTGAGATAATGTCTCGTCATACATACAAACAGCATTGTTACCTTTTTCCTTTGCGCTATACATAGCGATATCAGCGTGTTGTAAAAGTGTAGTAGTATTTATTCCTCCAAATGGATATACCGCTATTCCTATACTAAGAGATAAGTAAAAACTATGCTGATTTACTACAAATGGTTCTTCAGTTATACGAAATAGAGTTTTACACAAATCCAATAGCTGTTGCTCTGTTTGGTTATGGACAATGATCGCAAACTCATCACCGACTATTCTTGCTAGAGGAATAGTCGGTGACAGACATGTCCTAAAACGTTTGGCAACTTCTTTTAAAACCTTGTCACCAATCGAATGACCCAATGTATCATTAATAGTCTTAAAGCGATTTAAATCAATATACAGGAGCCCAAACTTATCCTGTGTTTTTTGTGCACGCTTAATAGATCTATCTAATTCTTGTTGGAAGAATATACGATTTCCAATCTCCGTCACCGTATCATGGAATGCAAGGTAATTTATCTCTTCCTGTTGTTGTTTCATCCTTGTTATGTCTTTTACCATTACATAGCTCCCAAAGGTTTGTCCTTCTATCATAATAGGAACTATAGTGACATACCAAAAGAGTATATCCTTCTCATTGTTATTTTTCACACGTAACTGTAGTGAAGATGAACTACATCGTTTCCCTTTCTTTATAGCTACTTCCAATTCAGATTTATCTTCATCTAAAAAAATAGAGAAGCACTCTTTCCCTATCAATGCAGCACTTTCTTTTCCTAATAACATACTTCCAGCCTGGTTTATATTTAATACGATACCGTTTGAATCAATCGTTAAAATAGGATCCGGATGATACTCATATAATGACTTAAATCTCTCTTGATTTTTTACTAAATCATTAGATTTATTTATTAAATCCCTTGTTCTTTGAGATACTGTTTGTTCTAATTGATTATTAAACACTTTTAATGTTTTAGTTAACTCTTTGTTTTGCATTCGTACGATTGTATGACGAATCAGTACAAATACAAAAGCAATACAATTTCCCGTAATTAATGTAGCTGAAGAAGTTTGCTCTTTCAAAGTAAAGCCAATTAAGACTGCAACTGCAAGATACGGGAATATACCAAGAAGTTTCTCTCCAAATGTCGGATTAATAATAAAATAATTTCTTTTAGAAGACGTATTCTTTGGGATTGTAGCAGCAATAGCGATAAATAATAGTAAAACTCTATACAAACACCTTAAAAATATAACTGAACGCTCTGACAAATCACCCTGTAAGTAGAAATACAAGTAGTCCGTAATAGCCAATCCAGTTAATACTAGGATAAAAATAAACAATTTACTTTTTGCATTGAAAATAGCGGGTCTAAAGATTAGTGTAACTCCAAGTAATAGAAGTAATAAATCTATAATCGGAAAAATAAATGAGAGAAAAACATCTCCAATTGATAAGAATAAGATATTTGCAGATGGTTTATTAAATAGGTACCACTCTAATGTAAAAATAGCAGTAACAACAATGCATAAATCACAAAGTAAATACGCTTTCTCCCATTTGTTACATTCCATCATAATTTTATAAAAGAACGCAAAAAGAAAGAAGAATAAAAAAACAACAAAAATACATCAGAAATATTAAAATTTTGGATTGGTAATTCTACATTAAATACTTGAAAAGCAGATATGAAATTCCCTATCAAGAAACACCCTATCGCAATAGTAATACAAACCCAGAATACTCCTAACTTAATTTTTCTGGATAATATAGAATACAGTAATGAGATAAATACAGTAGTTTCAACAACTAAAGATGATAGCCGGATATTAAAATCTGATACAAAATAAAGATTCGGAAAAACAAATAAAAATATAACGCAAAAACTTATATAAGCTATTAAAGCCAATAGCAATACATAAAATTGCACATATGCATGTTTACGCAATGAGCTCACCTTCTTGAGTTTTTTCTATACTTTTATTAAAAAGGTCTTGATAGTGGCACAGCTCCTACTAATTAAAATGTGTGCAACCTATTATGTATATTATGACCTTTTTTAAAAGGTTTCTTTCTACATATAACAGTCTTGTTAACTTTTTGTAGATGTTTACAATTTTCAATACTGAGGATTCCAAATAAGATACGTTGAAAAATGTAGTTTTTTTAAGTATTTGAGCATCGTAAATTTGGATAGTACAACTTATCCACTCTTTAAATACGAGATAGAATCTAATTCTCTATTGGATTATAGTTAACCCCCTAACTGTAGCCATTATAGTTACAACCTAGATTCATGTCAATTTCATATTCCCTCCTTTTTAACGAATTTCCGGAAAGAATTCTCCTTCCTCAAGCGTGTGAAGGGCGTAGCCCAACGGTAGGTGGGAGATGAATTTCGGTTTGGCGTAGCCAAAAGGTTTTCCTTTTTATTTTGCCTCTGATATAATCAGTCTTATAAATGATAAAGGCTGGTATATAAATGAAATTAGATAGTAATAACCATTCAGTATTCTTGTTATATTATCACCTTGTGTTGGTCGTGAAATACAGAAGAAATGTGTTTGATGATGATATGTCAGACTATGCAAAAGATATGTTTGTTCGACTATCTGAAAACTATAACATCACATTAGTTGAATGGAATCATGATGTAGACCATGTTCATATTTTGTTCAAGGCACACCCTAATACAGAAATGACAAAATTCATCAATGCTTATAAAAGTGCAAGTTCTCGACTTATTAAAAGAGACTTTCCACAAGTGAAAAAGAAACTTTGGAAAGAGATGTTTTGGTCAAGAAGTTTTTGCTTGCTAACTACTGGTGGTTCGCCAATAGACGTAGTAAAAACATATATTGAAAATCAAAGTGAAAAGTGAGGTGAAATGATATGACAAAGCAGAATAAAGCATATAAATTCCGTTTGTATCCAACAGAAGATCAAGCACATCTTATGCGTAAAACTTTCGGTTGTGTACGTTTCGTGTATAACAGAATGTTAGCTGAACGGAAAGAAGCGTATGAAAAACATAAAGATGATAAGGATCAACTAAAGAAACAAAAGCTTCCCACTCCTGCAAAATACAAAGCAGAATTTGAGTGGTTAAAAGAAGTGGATTCATTAGCTTTGGCAAATGCTCAACTAAACTTGCAAACTGCCTATAAAAATTTCTTTCGTGGTCAAAATGACTTCCCAACATTCAAAAGCAAAAAAGACAGAAAGTCTTATACAACGAATGTAGTGAACGGAAATATTATGTTGCTTAACGGTCATATCAAATTGCCAAAACTGAAAATGGTACGTATCAAACAGCATAGAGACATACCACAAGACCATATAATCAAGTCATGTACGATTTCTATGACACCTACTGGTAAATACTATGTGTCCATTTTGACTGAATACGAAAAAGAGATCGTACAAAAAGAGGTAGAAACAGTTGTTGGATTAGACTTTGCGATGGATCAATTATACGTCAGTTCTGAGGATGAGAGAGCCAATTATCCTAAGTTCTATCGTGAAATGTTAGACCGATTAGCAAAGGCGCAACGAGTATTATCAAGACGTACAAAAGGTTCAGGGCGTTGGAATAAACAACGTATCCATGTAGCTAAGTTACATGAAAAAGTAACGAATCAACGTAAGAACTTCCTTCATCATAAGTCTAAAGAGTTAGCTACTCATTTTGATGTTGTAGCTATTGAAGATCTAAATATGAAGGGAATATCGCAAGCACTTCATTTTGGAAAAAGCGTCGCTGATAATGCTTGGGGTATGTTCACTTCTTTCGTAGCTTATAAACTAAATGAACAAGGCAAACAGCTTGTGAAAATAGACAAATGGTTTCCTTCCACAAAAACATGTAGCAGTTGTGGAAATGTGAAAAATATGTCATTGTCTGAGCGAGTCTATTCTTGTATATGCGGTGTAAATCTCAATAGAGATTATAACGCAGCTATCAATATCAAAAATGAAGCAATACGCCTATTGGCGTTAGCATAGATAGCAATAAAATAACCCTTGGAACAAGGGAGTTAGCTCGGCTGCCTTAGGACGAATTCGTTAGCTACCAAAAGTAACGACTAACCGAGAAGCCCCCACTTCAAACAGTCCGCTAGGACGTTAAGTGGTGGGTAGTTCACTGGACAAAAAGCATGACGTATTTATAAATAAAAACAAAACATATTGAGAAATAAATAATTAGATTGAATATTCTAAGTATTACACATAAAATGAGTATGAGTCGAATAGCAACTAATCTCTAACCCTTGTATGGAAAAGAGATTGAGTATCATGATCTCTTTTCCATACGTAATTTTAGCCTGTGCATACAGGCTCTTTTTATTTGATAGAAAAGAAAAATATTTGCTATACTAAATGCGCACAAATATATGCAAAATCACAAATAAAAAAAGGGCAGCCTGGCATAGCTGCCCTTTTTTTATATTTATTCTCATAAACTACTATATAGTTTAAGTTAATTATAAACCTAGTACACTAACAATCTGGCATGCTTTGGAATTTACAATATGATAGTACATCTCTAACCCTCTTCTTTCCGAGCGTAGAATCTTGCCACGCATCTTAGATAAATGCTGAGATACGGTTGATTGAGGCAATTCTAATAGCTCTGTTAACTGTGTTACATTACAAACTTTGCGACGTTCTAGTTCTTTCACGATTTGTAATCTAACTGGATGAGCCATAATCTTTAATAATTCTACATCTTCTTCTGGAATTTTGCACATTTCATTACTTACTTGTATTGTTGTCATTTTTTATTTCTCCTTTTTCATTTCTTTTTTGTTTTTATTATCAATTTATGAGCATTTTTAGTTTGTTTAAATATATATTTCACAACCACTTTGTTGCTCGATCTTTTGTCTCTCTATCAAGTTTAATATATAGAAGGATTATTATGCCTAAAAATCCAACAAAAGATAGCATAGGAATTGAGATGGAGCCAAACAAATTCAAGTAATCTCCTGTACAAGAAACTCCTACTGAACACATCTTCAATTCACTTGTAGGAAAAGCCTGAATCGTGATTTGATAAACGGCTATTAATAGGCCAATACATGCAAGTGGAAATGCATATGTACTTACTACATACCTATACCTAATATTAATACTAATGGCTACATGGCCATCCTTTGATACCAGCACAAATTACATGGAGGCAACTTCATCCATTCATTAAAAACCAAACTTATGAGCATTGCACTAGTAGCTATCATCCAAGCAATTGCAATGTGATACTTTCGAATGATTGACATCCTATATTCCCCTCACCTGTCTTATTAGAATGTAAAACGTTTACTAATATATGACTAGTTTATTTCCATGTTTGGAGTACCCTGTTTCAATAGACAGTATCCAATCATTGATATCTTTCCAATCATAACCCTTATCTTTTAATTCTATAAACAATTCCCATTCCCGCTCTTTTTTCAGAAACTTATAGAAAACGAAAAAAAGGACACACCAATGGCATATGTATGCGTAGGTGTGTCCTTTTGCAAGATAGATTTAGAAGTATTTTGATACTTTTATCATATTATAAATCTTATTAATTTTATATAAGAATTAATAATTTTAAAATATTCGGTAGTTTTCTTATAAAACGGTTGTAGTTAAGGTTGGTTTAATACTTACATTCATATATACAATTTGTTAATCCAATTGATGACCTGCTACTAAAATAATACCTCTTTACCCATTATTTCTTTCACTATACTAAAAAAATTAACATGTTGAGGATTAACAGAAAAATTATTATGCATAGCGCATACTGATAACTTATACTGATCATCAATATCATATTGTTTAACAAAATATGGGTTTTTTTTTATTATTTTTTATTATTTCAATTTGTTTAAAATCATGTTTTTTAACTAAAAAGGAATTAAGAGGAATTGTTAATCCTTCTCCTAAAACTTTTACATAACTTTCCTTTATAGTCCAAAGATCATAAAAATAATCTAGTTTCCTTAGTGGATCTATAGAAAGCAAATCATTATATTCTGCCTCTGCAAAAAAGCTTTTTGCTATTTCAAATTCAATTGGCTTTATCAATTCAACATCTATACCAATTGAAAATTTATCTACAGCACAAACAACCCAATCGCCCGAATGAGAAACATTAAATTCGAAATTAGAAACATTATGTAAATACGGCTTTCCATAAAGATTATTTTTGAATTCAATTTCTTCATTTGAAATACTATATTTTCTTATAATCAAACTTCTAACAAGAAGGTCCGCAATAAGGCCCCTATAACTATCTTCTTTCCTGTGGAAGTTCTCAATCTTTTTTCGCTTTTCATTAGAAACATAACCTAGTAATTGTTTAAATAATCTAGTTTCTATTTTATTAGGAATTCTTACAATATATACTTCTATCATTTAAATTCCACCACCTTTATAAACCTTTTAAGTTTCTTTAATAGATGTGCGAGTACCAACGTGTAAAACTACGAAAAAAATTGGAGAAGAAACAAGAGAAGTCATTCCCTTTTTGGTGTTTTTCTGATAATTCCCCTATAAAAAACATAGAAATATTAAAGTCTCATTTATAATATTTTACTTTGAAAATCGGATGAACTTAATGTTTTATTTATTACTTTAACAACTTCTTCTGTAAAATCATTAATAAAAAAGTGCCCTCCCAGATATCCATAAAAATAGCATTGTTTACTAGTATAATCAGTCCACTCTATCAATCTTTGATTATCTACTAGCTTATCATCGTAACCGTATAGAATAGAAATATTAAATGTAAAAGGACTTATTTTTCCTTTAAGCTCATAAGTTTCAACTAGTTTAAAGTCTGCTCTAATGATCGGGAGAAACATATCTAATATTTCATCATAAGATTGTAATTCTAATGGAATTCCCCCTAAGTCTACTATGTATTTCTTTAGCTCTTGATCTGGTAAAGTGTAACGCTTTTGCTGATCTATAGTATGAACAGGTAGTCGCCCTGAGAAAAATGCATGTATTGGACTTATTCCTTTGACATCATGGATTTTCTGAATCATTTCATATACTAATAAAGCTCCCACACTATGTCCAAATATCGCAAATGGAGAACCATCTAAATTAGGTTTCATCAAATCGTAAATATCTAATACCGCTTCTTCCATACTTGTGTATACGGGCACTTTCAAACGTTTCCCTCTTCCAGCTAATTCAATAGGGATAATCTCAATATCCTTGTTTAAATAATCCTTCCAATTGTAGTAGGCTGACGAAGACCCACCTGCATGATGAAAACAAAAAAGCTTAATTTTTGAAACCATATGTCATTCTCCTATTATTATTTATCTTTAAATATATTAGATTTATCAACATTAATTCATTTAAAAATTTTATACCTGAAATAGGAATATGCATAACTTAAAATTGCTTATAAGTCTGTGTTATGAGGATTTTTTATGTTAAAATACTTTAATTTACCATATCGCTCCCTCCTCCGTTTCAATAATAGAATTAGTACTTCATTTCTTTACCTAGCATCCTATAATATGAAGAAAAGTTTTCAATTTTGCCAACAACTGCTGGATTTATGAGCCTGCATATTTTTATTAATTACGATAAGCCTGCTTTTTAATTTTGTCGATTTTTTGATTAATTTCGTAAATTTTTGCTAAAATCTCCTCTTGCTCTTCTTCATTTACAGGACTATCTGACAAGTAATTCTGCCTCTTGATTTCCAAATAGAAAAGTTCATTTTGCATTTCTACTGTTAATTTTGATTCTTTATTTTGTTTCTCCCGCTCATAATCAGAATAAGAGCCTTCAAATACTCTTTTGCTTGTGCTTCCTAAATCTAGTATTCTATCTGCAATTTTTCTCAAAAAATATTTGTCATGTGAAACAGCAATTATCGTACCTGGAAATTCTTGAAGCGCCTCTTCAATCGTCTCTCTCGTCTCAATATCTAAATAATTATTCGGTTCATCGAGAATGAGTAAGTCGGCGCCGGAGAAATATAATTTTACAAAGGCGACCCTACATTTTTCACCCATGCTTAAATGAGATATTCTTTTGAGCACATTATCTCTTTTAAACAGAAAACAGCCGAGAATTGTCCTTGCCTCTGTCTGAGTTAAATTAGGAATTTTCATAATATGATCCAATATTGTATCGCTTCCGTCCAGATCACTAAGCTCTTGTGAAAAATAACCAACCTTACATCTAGGATGAAGCTGTACCATTCCTTCTTCCGGCTGCTTCCGTCCTAAAAT
Source organism: Bacillus paranthracis (assembly GCF_001883995.1). GTDB lineage: Bacteria > Bacillota > Bacilli > Bacillales > Bacillaceae_G > Bacillus_A > Bacillus_A paranthracis. Next base: position 24,775 of record NZ_MACE01000068.1, read on the forward strand.
AAGCTGAAGTAGAGTAGTTTTCCCGGAACCATTTGGCCCAATTACAGCTAATCTCTCGGAGCGTTTCACATCTAAGTTAAAATCCTTAAAAATAGGAATACCATCATATCCAAATGTCATTTGACGTATTTGCAAAAGACGTGAGGCTCCAAAATCTGTTTCATGAAAATCAAGCTTCACTCGATCTGCTTCTTTGTACTTTTCTATTTTATTTTTCTCAAGGCGATCTAATGCTTTTTCAAGCGCCTTAAATCGTGAGGCGCTTTTCGTTGCCCTCGATGAGAAATTGTTTTTTTGCGCAGCAGAATCATCTTTTCCAGATGATTTTTGGGCTTGCTGGAACCATTGCTTATAACGGTTAATTGACTCTAATAACTCTTTCTTTTTTTGTTCCTGTTTGGCGTAAAGTTTCTGATGGGTTAATATTTCATGATCCTTCTGTTTTTTATATGCTGAATAACCGCCTTTGTACTTTTTTGTTCCTCCTGCTGTCAACTCATACGTTACATCAGCCACCTGATCAATAAAATGTCTATCATGAGAAACGAACAATACGGTTGTATCACTAGCTTTAATCCAATTCGTAAGCCATTCAATTGCATCTTTGTCCAAATGATTGGTTGGTTCATCTAAAATTAAAAATTTTGGATTTTTGAGCATCGTCCTAGCTAATTGCGCCCTAGTTTTTTCTCCACCACTTAATTGACTATAAGGCATGTACCAGCTTGCTGGGGGCAACTGTAATTGACTCAGGTGCTTTTCAATTTCCGTTTGAAATTGAAAACCATCCATTGCGATAAAACGCTCATAAAATGTCGTGTATTCCTCCATCAAGCCTTCTAGCTCCTCTTTTGTTACAATCGACATCTTTTTTTGAAGCTCATCAATCTTCTTTTGATAAGTTGCCAGCTCAGGACGAACCAAACTAACATATTCATAAAGAGTCACATCCGCTAGTTCCTCCATCTGTTCAACCCATCCCCAAGCATCTGCAGGATACCTTCTCATAATTTTTCCCTTTTCTAATTGCACCTTACCAAATAGTGCTTTAAGCAATGTCGTTTTACCAACACCATTACTGCCAATAATGGCTACTCTCTGCTTTTCTTCTATATCTAAATGAACGTTTTCAAAAATCACCTTTTCATTTCTAGTAGCTTTACACCCTTCTGCTTTTAACATAAGCATTTTATCGTTCCCCCTTAAAACAATCCCCCCACCTTTCATAAGAAAAGTGAGGGTAATACCTATCCTATTAAATGTTTTTTATATGCATTTCTAAAAAATATCCTTTTTCCCTCATCATTGAAAATAGTTTCTTTATATAATCAACTGAAGGCTCTGGCCATTCAAAACCGCACTGTTTTAAATAGTGAACTGTTACATCACATTTACTTTTTACTACGGCACGATACGCCTCATTCTCCTTCACAATATAATAAGTAAACCCTAAAATCTTTTGATAGTTTTTTTCATTAGCATAGGATTCTACTAGCAATTCATACTCATGATCTGGCACCTTATTTATTTCAATGCCTCCTAAATTAAACATTTTCTGTATATTAATTTTATACGGATTATAAATATGAAAAACAGGTTTATTACTATAAGAGGAGGCAAGTTTTAAAATTGCTTCACTACATAAATCCACTGGTGAAACATCTAATAACTGGCCAACAATTTCCTCTGAAACAGCTCCTAGATGATAGATAGTTTCAAGTGTATTTGCGAATGCATTCTTCCTCAAATTCAATTGGACGCATCCATCCACGTGTCGCCCTGTAATCAATCCTATGCGATAAATAGTTGCATTCACCTCTTTACGAGCAACGGCATGCATGACTTCATGCTCAGCTAAAAATTTACTTTTCACATAAACATTGTCATCTATCTCCTGCTCAATGAAAAAGTCTTCTTCAGTAAAAACTCTTTCCTCTTCACCTTTTGCGACATGACCTGCTACACTCATAGTCGAAATATAATGAAGTTTTTTATTGTCGCCTGCAAATTCCAATATTCTTTTTGTACCATTTATATTGAACTCTTTGAATTCGTTAAACTGTCCAAAGTGGTCCGTTTTAGCCGCGGCATGAAAGATATGCTCTGTTCGTTTTTTAATATCTTCGTATATGTCATAGGTTAAGCCGAATCGTTCTTTTGTTAAATCTCCGGCAACAATACTTAATCTGTCTGATGCTTGTTCTATCAAGTCAATATCCTTCGGAAAGTATTGTAAAAAGACTTGTTTGAGCCACTCTTCTGCTGTATATTGCTTATTTCTCCTTACTAAACAGATAATATGACCCTGTGTTGTACGTAGTAACCTTTCCAGCAAATGAATGCCTAAAAATCCTGTTGCCCCGGTCAAAAATACACCACTTTTGCTATGCAGCCTTTTATCATCAATCAAACTAAGCTCTGCTGGACGGACATATACACTATCATCGATTTGATTTTCTTCTATTTCCGTTTGATCACAGATAGCAGCTATCGTTTTTCCGTCAAAAAAGTCTTGAATCGATATCTCCCAGTCCTTATCCATCGTTAAGGCAAGAATCTTTAAAATATTGATAGAATTTCCGCCAAGTTCAAAGAAATCATCATGAATCCCTATAGAAGTAGAAGGTATATTTAGAACTTCTCCCCAGATCTCTCTCATTTCGGTTTCAAGTTTCGTTCTAGGCTCTATTTGCTGCTCTGCATCATTTTTTACTTGTATCGGTTTTGGCAGTGCTATCTTATCTATCTTTCCATTTTCAGTTAAAGGAAAGTAATCCAGCTTTATAAATTGTGAAGGAACCATATAATCTGGAAGCCTTTCTGAAAGCTGACTTTTTATTTCGTCAACGAAAAATGGCTGATCACAAATAATGTAGGCAATTAATCTTTCAGCTGTCGTACCCATATTATGTTGTAAAAGATAGACGTCCTTTATGCCGGGCAACGTTTTTATAGCATGTATAATTTCCTGCAATTCGACACGATATCCGCGTATGTTAATTTGCTCATCCGCTCTTCCAATGTATTCAATTGTTCCATTTGATGTCCATCGCCCATAATCTCCTGTTCTATATAAACGTTCTTTTGTAACCGGATGATGTATGAAACGTTCTTTCGTCTCTTCACGACGATTCCAGTATCCTCTTGCTAATCCAGCTCCTGCAAGACAAATTTCTCCCGTTACTCCTATTGGTTGCTCTTGGAATTGATCATTGACAATGAATACCCGGCAATTATCAATTGGGATTCCAATAGTTATGTTAGAATCGCTTTCAATTACACCACTTGTGGAAACAACTGTATTTTCTGTTGGTCCGTAATTATTGACAAGTTTATAAGAATGCGATTTACAAGTCTTCAACGCTTCACCGCCAGTTAAAAGGATGCGAAGTGAGCTGTTTGTCAAATGAGAAAATTGTTCGTAATAGGCCGTAGGCATAAATGCAATCGTAACTTGGTGACGTTCAATAAAATCATTTAGCTGATATATGTCCTGTCGTACATGAGCATCGACGATGTAAAGAGATGCCCCATAAGACAAACAAGGGAATATCTCCCATACAGAGGCATCAAATCCAAAACCAGCAAATTTCAAACAACGATCAGCCTCTGTTAATTGGAATCTCCTTTGATGCCACTGAACCAAATTCATTAATGAATGATGCTCAATCATGACACCTTTTGGATTTCCTGTAGAGCCGGAAGTGTAAATCATATAAGCTACATCATGCCCTTGTACTGTAATAGAATTGGACAATCCATTTTTCTCAAAATGATGGACATCCAAAAAGACCACTTCCTGTTCAAACCCTGTTAGCAAACTCTTATACTCAGATTCAGTCAGCAAGAAGGTGACTTCACTGTCTTTCAAGATATAGTCAATCCGTTTTTTAGGATATGCTGGGTCTATAGGTACATAAACTGCTCCAGCCTGTAAAATACCGAAAATTCCTGCCAGCATATTGAATGATGGATTTGTCATAATTCCAATCATCTCACCTTTTTTGATCCCTTGCTGCACAAGCCAATCGGCAATTGCATTAGCCTTTTCGTTTAATTCCTTATAGGTTAAAATTTTATCTTGATGCACCGCTGCTACGCTATCAGGGTGATGTTCAGTCCATAATTTCATCATGGTGCACACCGTCTGATTAACCGACAATGGATAAGCAGTATCATTTACACGCTCAATTAATTGTTTTTCTTCATCTAAACGAAAATCAATTTCATATAAGTACTGCTCCGTTCCCGTCAGATATTGCTTAACGAGCTCCACATAGTGTCTAGCCATCCTATCAATATTCTCTACACGGAATAGGTTTGTACTGTATTCAATATTGATGTGAAATTCGTCGTTTAACTGAGTGACCTCAAATGTCAAATCAAATTTCGCTGTCTTTTGATCTGTTTGAAGTTGTGTCCATAAAGAAACTTCCTCTTCTGTATGAAACGAAAAGACTGTGTCAAATAATAAATTCCGATTAAGATTTCTTTTAATCTGTTTACGTTCAATGAATTCATCGAGCGGATAATCAGCATATTTCATCATGCTATATACCTGATTTTTCACCTGCTCCAAAAAGCTAGTTATCGACATCTGTGGTGTTGTAACTGTTCTAATGGGCAGTGTATTCATTAATAGACCTATTGTATTTTCTAGGCCCATTTGACCTCTCCCTGAAACTGGGGTTCCTGTTAGAATGTCATTCTGACCTGAATATCGATGAAGAAGTATCTGATACAATCCCAGGAACAAAACATAAGGTGTCATTTCCTGCTCTTGCAGCTTCTCTAGAAGACCACGTCCCACTTCTCGATTAATTGAAATCGATATATAATCTCCTTCAAACTGTTGAACCTTTGGCCTGCTAAAATCAGTCGGTAGATTCAACACAGGTAGCTGACCATCCAGAATAGATTCCCAATGATTATTCGACTGGCTGTAATCTTGTTTTTGCTTCCATACTGCATAGTCCTTATACTGCACCTGTACAACAGGAAGTTCAGCTTTTTCATCAGCATACAGTGAGGAGAATTCATTTAGTAATATATCTATTGATACACCATCGCAAATTATGTGATGCATATCCAAAAACAGCAAATGCTCTCCATTGTCTACCTTCGCTATTTTTACTCTCATGAGAGGTGCTTTTTTCAAATTAAAAGGCTTAGTCCACGCAGAAATCCGTGAAGGTACCTCATCTGCTTTCAGTACTTCTTCTTCTATATCTAAATCAGAGTTAGCATGAACTACCTGTACTGCTTCGCCATTTTTCACTTGGAAAGAGGTTCGTAAACTTTCATGACGTTCTATTATTCTTTTAATCACTTTTTCTGTCTTTTGTTTTTCCAGCTTAAATGGCACTGTTAGAACAATAGGCATATTATAGGTTGTGTCAGCACCTATTAAATGACTAACTGCATAAATACGTTTTTGTGCAGAGGTCATCAGGTACTCTTCGGCCTCTTTAGCCACTGATATGATTTCTTTTTTTGCTTGACCCGTTTTGTCAATTTTATTAGCAAGCTCTTTTAAGAGTGGATATTCAAAAATATCCTGTAAAGAAATTGTTGTAAATAGTTGCTTTCTGATTTTGTTCATTAAATCTATAGCTTTTAAGGAATGTCCACCAGCTTTAATGAAGTGGCTATTTCTCCCAATTAGATTTGTCTCCAGCACCTCCTGCCAAATGGAAACGAGCGTCTTTTCAGTCTCTGTGCAAGGCGGTACATATTCTTCCTCTATTTCTTTTTCAGGTATTGGAAGCAGCTGTTCATTTACTTTTCCATTTGGCGTTAAAGGCAACTCATCTATTGTCATGAAATGTACAGGAATCATATATTCTGGTAGAGTTTGCGCCAGCTTTCTTCTTATTTTCTGCGGCTCACTCTCTTTCTTCCACACGATATACGCACATAGATTTACTTGTCCTTCCTCATCATGATGAGCCACCACATAGCCATTCTCGATCTCATCCAACTCCAACAGCTTCGCAGTAATTTCACCCGGCTCAATCCTCATGCCTCGGATTTTAATCTGTTTGTCCAGTCTGCCAAGATATTCGATTGTCTGATCTCTATGCCATTTGACAAGGTCACCTGTTTTATAGAGGCGCCCATTTTGTTCGAATGGATCGGGTACAAAAGCACGATCCGTCTGATCTGGACGGTTCAAATAGCCCCTTGCAATACCTGCACCACCAATATACAGTTCACCAGGAATACCTGATGGTACAGGATTTCTTTCTTCATCAAGCACATAGACTTTTGTATTGTCAATGGGCGCTCCCAATTTAATTACCCCTCTGTCAGGTAGACAGGACCATACGAGTGTATCGACCGTCGCTTCGGTTGGACCATAATGATTATATAAATGGTACCCTTGCGATGTAATTTGGTTAGCCAATTGAGGATCCAACTTTTCTCCACCGCAGATGACCACTTCTAAATTCTTAGCTTTTTTCGTTTGTCCAGCTAAAAGTACACGTAAGGTTGCTGGAACAAATTGAGCTATACGGATTTTGTGCTCATTCAAGAAATCGATCAGCGTTTCCTTTTGGAAAACTACTTGTTCTTCCGCAATAATGACAACAGCTCCCGACATAAGCGGAATCAACGTTTCCTCCACACTAACATCAAAGGCAGAATTGGTCATATGGAGAATGGCATCTCCAGGAGCCACATGATACGTCCTTTCAAACCATTGCCATAAATTCAGTACACTGTGCTGTTCAATCAAGACGCCTTTCGGCTCCCCAGTTGATCCAGAAGTATAAATCATATAGGCTAGATGATGCCCTTCTGCCACTGAGGGTGGATTCGTTGTATGCTCTCCTTCCATCCCCTTATCCAAATAAATCACTTTGCCTGAGTATGAGTCTATTCTTTCTTTCAACACCGACTGTGTAAGCAAAAAAGGGACAGCACTGTCTTTCAGCATGTACTCAATACGGCTATCTGGATATTGAGAGTCAATTGGCACATAGGCTCCTCCCGCCTTTAAAATTCCCAGCATCCCGATGAGTAGATCAAATGATGGGCGAACCATGATGCCTACCAACATATCCGTTCCAACACCTTGTTGAATGAGGGCATGTGCTAGCTGATTGGCACGACTGTTCAATTCTCCGTAGGAGAGGGATTTTCCTCTAAAAACAGCCGCTGTTTCCTCCGGACGCACCTTAGCCTGCTTTTCAAATTGAGCCGAGATAGATTGGTAGGAAGGCATCGGTACAAAAGTATCATTCATGCTGGCCAATAGCGTTTGTTCCTCCTGAGAAAGCAACCCGATTTCTCCAATCAATTGATGTGGATCGGCCAACACCGTCTGGATAAGATATTCAAAATTTTGGGCCATTTGTTCAATAGTCTCTTTTCTGAATAAACTTGTACTATATTCAAAATAGATGTCTAAATGGGAACTGTATTCAAACACATCCAATGATAGATCAAATTGTACATTGGGATTGAAAACGTTTTGTATCTCCCATTGTGCAGCAAGTTCTTCCTGCTCATGATGAAACGAAAACATGGTTTGAATAAGAGGAGTACCATTTGTCTTCCGTGTCATACTAGTTCGATTCATAATCCATTCTACAGGATCCACATCACATTCGAAGGCTGCAAAACAATGCTCCTGTACTTTTGAGAAAAATTCATTTACTGGCTGTGCAGACGGTAAATGAGTCCTAATAGGTAATGTTTTAACAAACATCCCAACAGTTTTATCAAAAATCGCATGATTTCTCCCAGCAGAAGGAGTACCGACTACTAAATCTTTCTGCCCTGTATATTTAGAGAGCAAAAGCTGATACATCCCTAATAATAGTGAAAAGAGAGTTTGATTCTGTTGCAGGGCATACTTTTTCAATTGATTTGTTATTTCCTGATTAAGCGTTCTGATATAAAAGCCACCCTCTGGCTTTGTTCCACTTGTCTGCTTCTCATCAAAAGGCAATGTCAAAACTGGAATATCACCCTTAAACTGCTGCTCCCAATAGGAAACATCCGCATCCATCTCATGCTGCTTTTCCCAAACAGCATAATCCTTATATTGGAGCGCAAGAGGAGGTAGCGGCTGATTGTGTTTATACAATTCAATGAATTCCCGTATAAAAATCTCAATTGATTGACCATCTGATATGATGTGATGCATATCAATAAACAGCAGATGATCTCCTTGATACTCAAAAACTCCCGCTCTTAACAGTGGAACCTGATGAAGATCGAATGGTTTTACCAATTTAGACATAAGTTTGTCTAGCCCGCCTTCACATACTCTTTCTCTCATCACTTCTACATTGGCAGAAGAGTGGATTCGCTGTACCAGCTCATCCCCAACCATATCAAAGGAAGTTCTTAGACTTTCGTGGCGCTCAACAAGCATATTAAGTGTGTTCTGAACACGCTCAATGTGTAAAGTATGCGGAGCCTTTAAAAGGAACGGCATGTTATAACTCTGCTCCCCGCCCGGTAAGTGGCTGATTGCATATATCCGTTGCTGATTTGCAGAAGCTGGATAATGGTCCTGAGATGGAGCTGGGAGAATACCAAGCACTTCCCTATTTTTTTCCTGTTCAATCATTATTGCCATTTCCTCTAAATAAGGATGTTCAAAAATCTTTTTAATCGACAATTTAACCGATAACTCCCTCTCAATGGCCGCTATCAGAGAAACAGCTTTGAGTGAATGACCTCCCACTTCAAAGAAATGGGTACCAATACTAACAGGAGTTACCCCTAAAATCTGCTCCCACAATTCTGCTAGTTTCTTTTCTACCGTTGTTCTAGGTGCAATATACTCCTCCTCTTGATTTAACATAAGTTCAGGAGCTGGCAGTTCTTTTTCATTGGTTTTTCCATTCGGTGTGATTGGAAGGTCGTTTAATGGAATGAAAAAGGAAGGCAGCATGTAATCAGGTAGCCGTTTAGCCAAAGCGTTCCTTATCTCCTTTGACTCTTTCTTGGTATCAGACACATAATAAGCGCATAGATATGTTTCATCTTGCTCGTTTTTTCTTTCCATAACATACGATTTTTTTATGTTATGGACGAGTAATAATTCGGCCGCTACTTCTTCTGGTTCAATACGGAAACCTCGGATTTTCACCTGACGATCAATTCGCCCCATAAATTCAATAGCTCCATCAGGAAGCCATCTTACCAAATCACCAGTTTTATACATTCTCTCCTGTTCTTTAAACGGATGTGTGACAAACTTCTCGTCGGTTAAATCAGGACGATTCAGATATCCTTTGGCAAGAGCTTTCCCAGCTATGCATAGTTCACCAGGCAGACCGATTGCTTGAAGTTGCCCATATTGGTTTAAAATTATGAGCTCTGTATCATTCAGCGGCTTTCCAATTGGAATAGTTCCTAATCTTTTATCAATAGATTGAATTTGATAAAAAGCGGCAAAAACAGTGCTTTCCGTCGGCCCATACACATGAATGAATTTGTTAGATCCAGATTCCTTTAAGGCTTGCTCGACAAAAGAAACCGTTACCTTTTCACCGCCGAACAAAACGGTATGAAGTCCATTAAAAGCTGCTGGATTTTCAGCTATGATTGCATTGAATAAAGCAGTAGTCAAAAACATGGTTGTAATCTTCTGTTCTACTAAGAACGTAGAAAGTTCTCTTGGCGACAGAATGATGTTTGGGTCAATAAGGATTAATTCTGCTCCGTTCAGTAATGCTGCGAAAATGTCAAATACCGAGCCATCAAAAGATGGGTTAGATAATTGTAGAATACGATCCTCATGTTTCACATCTACATAATTTGTATTTACAGCCACTCTCATTACATTTTCATGTTTGGTGAGAATTCCTTTTGGCTTTCCTGTCGATCCTGATGTATAAATGACATAGGCAAGGTCTTGTAAAGAGGAAATAGAAGGAAGATTTTCACAATAGTCACCGTTATACATGTCATCTATAAACAGTACTTTTCCTGTATATATAATAGTAGGAAATATATCCGCATGCTTTTTTTGATCCGTGATAAGAATGGATATTCTCGAATCTTGAATCATATAATTTATCCGTTCCAGCGGATAATTTGGATCAATTGGAACATATGCTGCTCCTGCTTTTAAAATACCAAGAATGCCTATGATAAATGAGTGAGAGCGTTCCAGCATAACACCTACTAAGTCATTTGATTGTACTCCAAGCCCTCGAAGCTTTTTAGCAAGCTCGTTAGCGCGACTGTTTAGTATTTCATATGTAAGAGATTCTCCATTGAATGAAACAGCTGTTTTATTAGGAAAGCAAGCGGCCTGCTGTTCAAAGCGTTCATGAAGGGTGAGATTGTCTTCACCCCTATTGTAATTAGACGTTTGAAATGTTTCAGTTATAAGCCTTTTTTCTTTCTCATCAATTAGCTCTATTTCACACATCCTCATATCAGGTGCCTCAATAATCTGTTCTAATATACGGATAAATCGTCTGCTTATGTTACGGATTTCATCATTTTCATATACGTTTTGATTAAAATGAAAAATAATGTATTGTTCCTTTGGAGCAACAGTTAAATGAAAATCATAATTTGTTTGCTCGGTATCATGAAATTCTTCTATGCGAAAACCAAAAAGTTCTTCTTCCTCTTCTGTTGAAGTATCATTAGACGGATAATTCTGAAAAACAAGCAAATGACTGAACAAATCTGTCTTAAATTCTGTCATTTTCTGAAGTTCAGCCAGAGAGCAATATGAATAGCGCTCAGACTCCAAGTTTGAATCTTGTACATTCTGCAGGAGCTGTGCAAAAGACATTTCAGGCTTCATCTTTATTCTGACTGGAATGGTATTGATAAACAATCCCACAGCATGCTCAATGCCTTCTAATTCAGGTGGTCTTCCAGATACAACTGATCCAAATACAACATCTTTCGATTGGTTGTAATGACTGAGCAACAAAGCCCAAGCTGTCTGACATATAGTATGGACAGTGACTTTGTATTGCTTTGATAGTCGTTCAAGACTTTGAAGCAAGTCATCATTTATTTTTTGATAAAACTCCCCTTTTTGAAAGCCCTTTTTTGTTGCTTTCTTGTAGAATCTCGGCATTTCTGTATTTGTCTCAAGTCCTTTTAAATATTCCCTCCAGTAGGCATGAGCCTTATCTTTGTCCTGATTTTCAATCCATTGAATATATTTACTAAAAGAAAATGATTTCTTCTCTCTCACCGGCTCCTGGTGCAATAACGTAGCATATATCTCAAAGAATTCCTCTAAAACAGCTCTAGAGCACCAGCCATCCAAAATAATATGATGATTCGTAAAAACAAGTATATGCTCAAAATCGCTTAATCTCAGTACCTGTACCCGAAATAGAGGGCCAGTTACCAAATCAAACCCTTCCTTTAAATCCGATGCCAAGAACTTTTCGATAGCTTGCTCTTTATGAATCCCTTGTAAATGAGTATAATCATGCATTTGGATGAACATCTCTCTATTTTTGAATACAACTTGTCGAGGACGGCTTAACTTAGAATGAATAAAAACTGTCCGTAACAAATCATGACGTCTTACAAGAATATTCAGGCTATTTTCTGCAATATCAAAATTAAACGTACCGGAAATTTTCAGAGCGGATTGGACACAGTACGCTTGAAAATCTTGATCTTTATCGCTTAAATGATGAAACAACATACCTTCTTGCATAGGCGATAGCGGGTAAATGTTTTGGAAATTTTGTTTATTTTTCATTTTTCCACTCCTTTTTCTATCATAGAGAGAGGAAGACCTCTCTCTACATGTCTTCAAGCAGCTCATAAATATGATCCAGTTCTTCGTCCGTCAATCGTTGATCATCAAAATCACTTAACGTTTTTTCTCCGTCATCTTCCTTATCTATACAATGATCGACCATTTTTTCAAGTGTTTCCGTGTAAACATTCAAAAGTTGTTCGATTTCATTTCTATCAAACTCACGCTCATGATATTCCAAATTGATTTCTAACACGCCATTTATGACTGCAAGATTCAAATCAAGCATGTGTGTTCTTTCATTTTCCAAGCTGTTTGAATTACCTAAGTGCAAAGATTGGCCCTCATTTTCATGCAACTCAAACTGACCCAAATAGTTAAAACTCACTGGAGGAGACGGTCTTTCTTCAATAGTGTGCAGTTCCTTACAATAAAGCAATCCATATCCCATTCCCTTTTGAGGAATACGGCGAAGCTGGTCTTTAACCGATTTTATTGCGGTTCCTAGTTTTTCTTCTCTTCCCGCCTCTAGTACAACTGGAAATACAGACGTAAACCACCCAATCGTTCTTGAAACGTCGACATCTTCCGAAAATGTCTCTCTTCCATGCCCTTCTAAATCAAGTGGTAGTTCTTCTATTCCAAATTGTTCCTTCATAGCTAACGCAAACGCCGCCAACAGAATTTCGTTTATTTCTGTGTTATATGCCCGATGCGCCTGTTTTAAAAGCAAATCCGTTTTTTCTTTGTTAAGTTGCCGAACAAGCTGTTTACTGTACCATCTCTTTTGATTGATCGATTGACGTACGGCTAAAGAAGAAGGTACTACCAGCCTGTTTTCAACATCTTCCCAATAAGCTTTTTCATTTACTACTTCCTCTTTGGCGTAATTCCACAATTCTGTTGTCCATTCTTTATAAGAATTCGTTTTCTCAGGTAATTTTATTTTTTCTCCAGAAACAGCTTGTTCATAAGCTGTTTCTAGATCCTCAAGCAAGATCCCCCAAGAAACACCGTCTATGATGAGATGATGTATAACTATAACAAGGTGGCCCCCTTTATTGGTTTGAAAGATACTCGCTTTGATAAGAGGTCCATTTTCTATATCGAGCTCCCCTTGAATACTATCAATATGGTTTTCTGCAAGCTCTCGCCAGTTATTTTTATTTCTAAGGTTCATAACTTCCAATGTATAAAAATCAGCTGTATACGCTTTTCGGTTGATTTGAACCATCTGTTGCGGATTCTTTACAAAAACAGCTCTTAGTACATCATGGTGCTCTATGAGTTTGTCCAACGCCAATTCAACCGCTTCAGGGTCAAATCCTTCTGCTTTGTAGAGTGTCTCAGCCTGATTATAGTGGTGTGGATTAACAAAGTTTTTTGAAAAAAACCAATTTTGTATAGGAGAAAGTAGAATTTCCCCAGATATCTGCCGTTGATCAATCTGTTTCTTTAAAGGCTCGATATAGATAGCCACTTCTTGTATTGTTGCATGTGTAAATAAATACTTTGTTTCAAGTTTCAATCGATACTTTCTTAATTGAGAAGAAATTTGAATGGCTTTGATCGAATCTCCTCCATAGTCAAAAAAGCTTCCTTTTATGCTGACACGTTCTATACCAAGCACCTCCTGCCAAATGTCAGTGAGCAATTTTTCAATCTCTGTACAAGGCGGCACATATGCTTCTACTGTTTCTGTTTCTTTTTCAGGTATTGGAAGCAGCTGTTCACTCACTTTTCCGTTTGGCGTTAAAGGCAACTCATCTATTGTCATGAAATGCACAGGAATCATATATTCTGGTAGAGCTTGCGCCAGCTTTCTTCTTATTTTCTGCGGCTCACTCTCTTTCTTCCACACGATATACGCACATAGATTTACTTGTCCTTCCTCATCATGATGAGCCATCACATAGCCATTCTCGATCTCATCCAACTCCAACAGCTTCGCTGTAATTTCACCAGGCTCAATCCTCATACCCCGGATTTTGACCTGTTTGTCCAGTCTGCCAAGATATTCGATTGTCTGATCGCTGTGCCATTTGACAAGGTCACCTGTTTTATAAAGGCGCCCGTTTTGTTCGAATGGATCGGGTACAAAAGCACAATCCGTCTGATCTGGACGGTTCAAATAGCCCCTTGCAATACCTGCACCACCAATATACAGTTCACCAGGAATGCCTGATGGTACAGGATTTCCTTCTTCATCAAGCACATAGACTTTTGTATTGTCAATGGGCGCTCCCAATTTAATTACCCCTCTGTTCGGTGGACAGGACCATACGAGTGTATCGACCGTCGCTTCGGTTGGACCATAATGATTGTATAAGTGGTACCCTTGCGATGTAATTTGGTTAGCCAATTGAGGATCCAACTTTTCTCCACCACAGATGACCACTTCTAAATTCTTAGCTTTTTTCGTTTGTCCAGCTAAAAGTGCACGTAAGGTTGCCGGAACGAATTGAGCAATGCGGACTTTGTGCTCATTCAAGAAGTCAATTAGCATTTCCTTTTGGAACACCACTTGTTTTTCCGCAATAACAACAACAGCTCCCGACATGAGTGGAATCAACGTTTCCTCCACACTAACATCAAAGGCAGAATTGGTCATATGAAGAATAGCATCTCCAGGAGCCACATGATACGTCCTTTCAAACCATTGCCATAAATTCAGTACACTGTGCTGTTCAATCAAGACGCCTTTCGGCTCCCCAGTTGATCCAGACGTATAAATCATATAGGCTAGATGATGCCCTTCTGCCACTGAAGGTGGATTCGTTGTACGCTCTCCTTCCATCCCCTCATCCAAATAAATCACTTTGCCTGAGTATGAGTCTGTTCTTTCTTTCAGCACCGACTGTGTAAGTAAAAGAGGGACCGCGCTATCTTTCAGCATGTACTCAATACGGCTATCTGGATATTGAGGGTCAATTGGTACATAGGCTCCCCCCGCCTTTAAAATTCCCAGCATCCCGATGAGTAGATCAAATGATGGGCGAACCATGATGCCTACCAACATATCCGTTCCAACACCTTGTTGAATGAGAGCATGTGCTAGCTGATTGGCACGACTGTTCAATTCTCCGTAGGAGATGGAGCTTCCTCTAAAGACAGCCGCTGTTTCCTCCGGACGCATCTCAGCCTGCTTTTCAAATTGAGCCGAGATAGATTGGTAGGAAGGTATCGGTACAAAAGTATCATTCATACCGGCCAATAGCTCTTGTTCCTCCTGGGAAAGCAACCCGATTTCACTGATTATTTGATGTGGATCGGCCACCATCGTCTCGATAAGATGTTCAAAATGTTTTGCCATCTGTTCGATAGTTTCTTTTCTGAATAAACTTGTACTATATTCAAACCGGCACCCAAGGCAATCATTAAGAACTGCAGCCTCCAATGTTAAATCAACTTTAGAAGTATTATAGTCTGTATCGACAATAGACATTTTGACACCTTCAGACAGCTCATAACTCTCTTTGACATCTTGTAGAGCAAATACAGTCTGATAAATAGGATTTCTGCTTGGATCACGATTGAGTTTCAGTTGCTTGGCTAGTTCATCAATAGGGTATTGCTGATGATTCAGCATACCAAGCATATCGCGTTTGACTTCTTGGCAAAATTGAGCGAAACTAACTGTTCTGCCAACTACCTTCCTAATAGGAAGAGTGTTGACAAATAATCCTGTAATCCTTTCTATATTTGAATGAATGCGTCCTGATATAGGCGTACCAACGATCAAGTCATCTTGACCCGTGTATTTTGATAACAAGACAAAATATACTGATAAGAGACTCATATAAAGCGTCAGGCCGTGCTTCATAGAATAATCTTTTAGTTTGTTTAGTAGATTTATATTTAATTCAAATTCAAATGTTTTTCCATCAAAAGATTGCACATCTGGCCTTGGGAAATCAGCAGGCAAATTGAGCTGTTCTGTATGGTCAACAAGAATGTCCCTCCAAAAATCTCGGTGTGCAGAAAACCGATCTGCTTCTAATTGGCGATTCTCCCATACAGCGTAATCTTTGTACCCAAGTTCCAATTGTGGCAAAGTTCTCCCCTGATATATCAATGCCAATTCTTCCATAAATACTTGGAGAGACATACCATCGAAAATAATATGATGAAAGTCTAATAATAAAACATGTTTTTGAAGAGATTGTATTTTAATCAACCGTGCCTGCATCAAGGGAGGCTTGTCCAATGAAAACGAATGAGGCGAAGCGCAAATAATCTCCTCTATTTCAGATTCCTTGTATACATCATAATCCACATGCAAGGAAACGTTTGTATGAACTTTCTGCTTAATGACGCCATCTTCTTTTATAAAAGCGGTTCTAAGCGATTCATGTCGATTGACTAACTTTTGCATTGCATCTATAAGCGCACCCGCGCCAAGTGGCCCATCTATTTGGAATACACAAGGTATGTTAAACAGATTAGCGTCTGTAATTAATGATCTTGTGTATACCCCTTCTTGCGCAGCTGTCACAGGATAAGAATCACTCTTCTTAGCAGGTAGCAGCTGTTCAAAATTGCCTATCTTCATTTTTTCTTCAATGACATCTGCCATTGCAAACAAAAGTGTATTAGAAAAAATATCCCCTAGCGTCAGTCGAATCCCGAACTCATTCTCAATCTCATTCAAAAGTTTTAATGCTTGCAATGAATGAAAACCTAGCTGGATAAAATCAGAAGTTGCATGTAAATTGTCTACCTTTAGCGTTTTCTTCCAAACTTCGGCTAATTTCGCCTCAACTGCTTTATGAAACAAACCTGTCTCTTCCTTTTCCTTGAAAAAGACTTCAGGCTCTGGCAGCTCTCTCCGATTGACTTTGTGGTTTTCAGTTAAAGGCAATCGGTCTAATTGAATAAAATATGTCGGGACCATATAGTCCGGCAGCTCTCTAAATAAAAATGCTTTTATTTGATTTGTGATATCTACTTCATCTGATTCAAAGTAAGCAGCCAATACGGTTTGATGGGAGTTAGGTTTAACAGTCTTTACAACCGCTCTCCTCACCAAAGAGTGCTGAATCATTTTTGCCTCAATCTCTCCAATTTCAATTCGATGCCCTCTAATTTTGACTTGAAAGTCATTGCGCCCAAGAAACTGAATATTTCCATCAGGCAGCATTTTC
Organism: Bacillus paranthracis; assembly: GCF_001883995.1. Classification (GTDB taxonomy): domain Bacteria; phylum Bacillota; class Bacilli; order Bacillales; family Bacillaceae_G; genus Bacillus_A; species Bacillus_A paranthracis. The sequence goes on from NZ_MACE01000068.1 coordinate 41,629, forward strand.
GCTTGATCCCCTGTCTTATACAGCCTTTCAGAGGGATCATAAGGGTTTAAGATGAATTTTTCCTCTGTCAGCTCTGCATTGTTCAAATAGCCTCTGGCGACGCCTTTTCCACCAATGTACAACTCCCCTATATAATGAGGTGGAAGAAGCTCCATGTTTTCACTAAAAATGTACATTGACATATTTGATAACGGTTTACCGATTGGCGTAATACCCTCATAATCTGCAAACGCCTGCTCAGAACAATAAATGCTCGATTCAATTGTCGCTTCAGTGACACCATATGTATTAAAAATTCGTATACTCTCACCATAACGTTCTAAGAGACGTTCATAGTCTTCTTTCAAACAAGAATCAGCACCCAGCACAACCAATTCAAGAGAAGTATGCTTAATCCCTTTTTCATACATGTCATCTAAAAGAGGAACAATTAAAGCTGGTGTTGATTCCAGCATTGTAATCTGATGTGTCTCAATCAAATTTTGAATACGTACTAAATCACGCTTTGCTTCTGACGAACAAATGACAAGGGTTCCTTGATTCAATAAAGCTCTTGCCATATCCCCAGAAAAGACATCAAACGAAAAGCTGGCCATCTGTAAGATACAAGGCTTTATTTCTTGAAAACCGTATGCTTCGTTATAGGCTTTCCACATATTTAGATAATTCCGATGTTCAATCATAACCCCCTTTGGCGTGCCTGTTGTTCCAGACGTATATATGATATAGCATAAATCTTCAGGCTTCGTCAGGTTTTCAATAGAAGATGTCGGCTGTTGCTGAATTGCTTCATCTTGAAAGTGGATGCATTCAATAGAAGCATCTTGTTCTACTCTATTTACTTGATCCGTCAGCAAAATCACAGAACTGCTGTCTTTTAGAATAAATTGGATTCTCTGCTCTGGAAATTCGGCATCGATTGGGACATAAGCTCCACCTGCTTTCATCACCGCTATCGATCCAACGATCATATCTTCTGTACGATTAGTAAGAATAGCAACTGTTTTTTCTCGTGTTATCCCCTTTTGTCGAAGGAGTCGTGCAAGCTGATTCGACCGCTCATCCAGTTCCTTATACGTCAGTGTGCGCTCCTCACAAACAACCGCTATCTTTTCAGGTATTTTTTTTGCAATTCTTTGAAAAATCTGTTGGAAATATTCCTCCGGTTCATGACAGACTATTTCCATTTGCTCCCTAAAATATAAGGATTGATCAGTAACTGTTAATAAATCTAAATTTCCAATCTGCTGCTGCGGAGCCAATAATGCTTTAGAAAGTAAAAGCATTATTCTATTAAACATGTCGCGGATCTCTGTCTCTTCAAATAAATCAACTCTATAGTCGATTTCAAATGCAATGTCTTCCCCATTTTTTACAATATGAAAGGCGAGATCATTGATTTCATAACCGTTATATAAAAAATCAACATTATATCTAATCCCATCTGTCTTAGGGAAATCCACCTCCAAATATTGTAAGGAAGTTGTATACAAATAATCATGCGTGCTGTGCTTTTTTCGCCAATCATTTAAAATACGATTATATGGATATTTTTGATGCCTCATTGTTCTAATCTGCTGCTGATTTAAATTTCTTACGAATGAAGAAAAAGTGAGAGCTGGATTAACCTCTACACGAAAAGGAACAGTGCTAACAAGCATGCCAAACAATTCCTTTTCACGAAGCGTTGTCCGATTGGAAAACATTGTACCGATTACAATATCCTTTTTCTGACTCATTTTGGACATATACAAGAAAACGCCTGACAAGAACAAATTAAATAAACTAATATGATTCTTAGTCGAATATTCTTTCAACTTTTCCGCAAGAGATTTCGGAACTGCTTTAGACAGCCGTATTGCTTTCGCACTGCTGCAATAATCGTTGCTAGGCTTAAGAGATGTTAATTCTGGCCTACTTTGGAAAATCTGTTCCCAATAAAGACGATCCTTTTCATAACGCGGACTTTTCTCGTATGTCTGCTCCGCTTCAATTTGCTCGATAAACGATGGACTTTTCACCATATCGATGACCGCACCACTTGCTAAATCAGTGTAAATGGAAATAATGCTCTCTATGCAACTCATGACAGACACAGCATCTGAAATAATATGATGAATATTCACATAAAGAAAGCACTGATGCCTGCTTTCTTTAAACACTTTAAAATCAAAAAGATCCTCGTCCTCTAGTGGTAAAGGTTGCTGAAAGTGGGCAAGTGCAGCCTCTTTTACACTTTCAGTGCCTGCATCTTTTAACTCGATAATTTCTATTTCTTTTTCAATATATTCAGCTACGTACTGAACTGGTTCGCCTTCTTTTCTAGAAATCATACGTAAACGGATATTGTCTGTTCGTTTTATATACTCATTTATAGCAATAGAAATTAGATTATAAAGAAGGGGCTGCTCTGTAGCCAATTGTATAAGTGCCCCGTTGTTTGAAATACTTGTATTAGGATACATTTTTTCAACATACCAAATGCCCAGCTGTCCATTACTTAATGGAAAATAACGACTCATCTACATGTACCTCCTCATATATCCTTATTTTCTACAAACTGGCCTTGCTCCATTTTGATAAGATGATCAGCCTTATGGAAGTATTGATCGTCATGTGTAATTGCAATGACACACTTCCCTTCATCTCTTAACATAGGAAGCAAATTGTAGTAGAAGAATTTGCGATATTCTGGATCTTGATCTGCCGCCCATTCATCAAATAAACAAATAGGTCGATCCTCTAAATATGAAACTAGCAAAGCCAAACGCTTCTTTTGACCTGTCGACAGTTTAGTCGTGCTGAATTCACCATCTTTGATTGTGACCTTATCCTGAATTCTAAGAAGCTCAAGCAAGCTTTGAATTTCCTGCTCTCTTCCATCAATATCTATACCATAGAGACGGTCAAAAAGATAAAAGTCGCTAAAAATTGCAGAATAGTATTCTTGGATTTGTTCTGGTGTTTTAGAAACGCCGTTAATGAGAGTTTCTCCTCGATCAGCCGGATAAAGGCCGGTAACAAGCTTAGCAAAGGTTGATTTCCCACTTCCATTCCCTCCAGTAATAAAGGTAATTTCTCCAGCCTTAAATTCATAATCAATTGGTCCAACTGAAAAATCTTCTCCGCTTGTACCTTTATATTGGAATTGGACTCCCTTTAAAGTGAGAATCACTTTCTTTTCAGGCGACGGTTCGACAGAAATACGGTCTTCTTTTTCTAATTCAGCGACCTCTTCCATTAAACTATTAATACGTTTCCAGCTTACTTGAATCTGCATAATTTGCGGAAAAGAATGCAGCAGATAGGTGACAGGGCCAATCATATAAAGGAAAATAAAAACATAATTGTACAGCAATTCACCTTGCATTTTGAAAATCAATGGAAAGAGAAACGCCACAAATCCAACAACCGACAATAGAATCATGTCTTCCATAATAAAAGCGTTAGCGAACTTTAGGTCAACCTTTGTTCCCTTTTTACGATAGTCGCTGCAAGCTTCTTCAAAATTTTGTTGGAATGCCAGTTTTCTTGCTCTATTTAGCTTCAACTCTTTGAATCCTGCCAACATGTCATTAATAAAACCAAAAAACTTATTTTGAATGTCCCTTGTCTCTTCATACAGTCTAGTTGCTTCCCCTGCAACAAATAGATTGATTAGAATAGTGACCACAACAACGCCCAAAGACAAAACAAGGCCCCAAAAGCTCAACATACCCAAATAAATTAGACAGAAAAACAAAGTAATTAAATTGGTCGCACCAGTAACTGCTAAATGCATGCCTTCACTAATTTTTTCTGTATCATTATTTAAACAAGCACTGATTTTTCCTTTCTCAAAACGCTCCATTCGTTCAAATGGAATTTGCAACGTTTTATCAATCAGCTTAACCCTTTTTTCATAAACTACTCGATTGGTAATTACAGCAATCCTTGTACGAATGTATCGTTCTGCAATGATATGAACAACCAACCCAATTAAAAAGGCATAGAATAAACCATTCGTAAAGTTGTCTTTCGTATTTAACGATTGATTAATGATGTATATGACAAACGTATTGCTCAACCCACTTACAGCCCCACTGATAATCATTAGCAGAAACTGTTCCTGCCCTTCTTTTTTATAAAATAAAGTAAGCGTATAGTAGAGAATATACAGACCTATCAATCCAATCGATAACCAATATACAATTGACATTTGTGTACTAACTGCTTGTAAATCGACAAACTCATATTTTAGCCACTTATAAGATTCATGAAGAACGTAAATTAAGGCCCCATATATAACAACTGCCACACCCAAAAGCAATCTATTCTTTGCCGATACAACAAGTGAACGCTCTTTTCTCAGAGCCTGTACAATGACTCTGTATAAAATAAATAAATTGATGCAAATAAACACGCCGATGACAAACGAAGCCCCTGTCAAGGCACGTCCAATATCTGCTAGTGATTGCTCACTGCTAAAATTCAACGTTATTCCCCCTTCAAAAACTCTAACTCTTTGTATTTTATTTCCTCTTTATTTCTCTCTACATATACAATGAAGGTTCCTTTTATTAATGCAAACACGCCTTGCTTTCTCACCACTTCCACCATTCAAAATGACAAGATTACCTGCTTAGATAATTTGAGAAATTGTATATATTGTAGCAAGCAAAAAACAAGTGCATTTTGATTGTTTCTGCAATTTTCATTTCCAAAATGGGGCTTAACTATACAAGATCCCTTACAACGAGTAAACTCCAAGATTATTTTTCTCTATCTATATTAATTAAATAAACAATTTTTCATAGTTCACTTGATATTTCCATTCCATTCAATTGTAGGGTGTTGAATCAAATAGGATGCATAATTCCCACAAAACCCAAAGTTATTGACAAGCACGCTAGATATGTTCGCAAATGCCTTTTCTTTCATAATATTTGCGGTAATTTTCGGATCAAGCTGATCTAAACCTGTTGTCGGCGGAATACATTGCAGCTTCAAGGCCAATAAAGCAGCTGCTGTTCCCAAAAAACCTGAACAACGCAACAAATGCCCACATGCTCCTTTATGAGAACTCACCGGTATACTGCTTCCATCTTCAATGGTTTCCACCAATGCTTCTGATTCGATCACATCTCCTTGCGGCGTTCCAGTTGCATGAGCATGTATATAATCTGGCTTATTGACCCCTGCCAGTTGGAGCGCTGTTTGAATAGATTTGACTACCTTTCCCTTATCTAGCTCAATCATATTTTGCTTTTCTCCACCTAATACACAACTGGCACCGTCAAGCCATGCCAACGGCTTATGTTTACGTTCTTTCAAACTATCCGCCGACTCTAATATAATGACTCCTGCCCCCTCACCGATCGTAATGCCATTTCTCTTGAGATCAAAGGGCTTTGCTTCAGTTTTTGTTATGGCTCTGACAATATCAAGTGAAGCAAAGTCATACTTATTAAATACTTCTGCACGTGCGATAAAGACCCTATCCAACTGGCCATGTCGAATCATGCTGTAGCCAATTGAAAGTGCTGTACCAATTGACGCACAAGCAGACGTCGGTCTAATGATGTTTCTTGTCTGAAATAAAGAAGTTGGAAGATGATGTTCAGGATCCATGATCCATTCATTAGCTTCATTTTCCATTGTGTCATTGTCCGGCCCTGTTACAACCGGAAGAATCAATCCCGTCCTGTGATGTTCTATCTTTTTTTCACTTAAACCAGCGATTTCTACAGCCTCTTTCATGGCAAATGATAAAAATTGTTTAGCGATACTTTCCTTAGAATGAAGAACATTCCCCTTTACCTGGCCAGCTATTTGACTCCTAAAACCACTTGCATCAAAACGGGTAATAGGCGACATAGCACATTCCCCTGAATATAACCCTTCTTCAAATGAATTCATTCCAAGCCCAAATGGAGAAACAAGCCCCATTCCACTAATGCCAATCCTATTCATATTTACAGCTCCTTCCACTGCCTTTATGTTAAACGACTTACACCTTGTCCTTTATTACTCTCGACGCAATGGTGAATCCATTCACTAAAACTTAAGTGTTCATCATGTTCGTTTTCCCATTCCCAGTTCCGTATTTCAAACAGAGGTTGGTAGTTTTGAAGACGGCATGCATTTGTTAAAGCGGCAATTGTAATCCGACCGGTGAAATTTTCATAGTCAGTTTCAGGTGCTCGATAAATTTCTGCCACTAACATTAGACCGGCCAGTCGGTCTACTAAAGCGTTATGCGCTAATCCAATTCCATACATTTTGCCACAGTAATCTGCAAACGTTGTAGAGGGTCCATTGAGACCAAGTTGTATGGCTGCTTGAGCAGTTGGAAGACTATTTTCAAAAGATATCGTCATGTGAGGCCTAACAGCCTTTTTTCCTTTTTCCAAAGCTTTTACGTATCGTTCAATATCAGGCCAAATCGCATTTGAAACATTGACAAACAGGCCAATATCATCATTAGAATGGACAAATCCTTGATGTGATAATTCAGTAATAATTTTATACAGTCCTTCACATAACGGTTCTACAGTCTCATCGTTAAATTTACTTTTTTGATATTGAAAGGGTTCTCTTTCAATTGGTATCTCATTTTTTGTGATCCATTGATAGCTCGGAACCCCGTTTATAACGTCGACTTCAATACCAATAAGAACAACTGAAGGTTCATTCTTCACTCAATCACACCCTTTGCTTGTTTTGTAAAACACATTTCCCTTAAAGCATTCCGGTCAATTTTTCCATTTGCCAGCATCGGAAATTCATCCAGTTGTTTGTAATAAAAAGGAACTTGTTCTTTTTCTAAATGCTTTTGTGCATAGCATTTTACATTTTTTGAGTTGATTTCACTTTTGTTTTTGCTAATGTATATGGCAGCGAGACGCACACCGTTGTTTTCATTATAAACACCAATAACGACAACGTCTTGAATTTCTTGAAAGTGGCGCAGCTTATTCTCGATATATTCAGGACTAATATTTTTTTCTTTAATCACAATAATATTTTTCGTCCGGCCTATAATTTTTACATAACCTTCCTCATTGATCTCTGCTAAATCTCCAGTATTAAGCCATCCTTCAGAATCGAGTGGATTTTCCTGTGAATTTGGACCAAAATAGCCCATCATATTGCTAGGGCTCCTAACAAGTAGCTCTCCCTTTTCGTTCAGTTTTAATTCCGTCCCTTCCAGTGGCCTTCCCACCGTTCCTATACAAAAATCATTCCATGCATTCAACGCCACATTGGGTCCAGCTTCTGAAAGCCCATATCCGTCGAGAATAGGACGTTTTATTAGTTCAAACCATTTTTCTGCGACAGTTTCAGGTAAGATTTCTCCTCCACATCCCCAGCTCCGCATGTTGGAAACTGCCTTTCGTTCATCCATGTCCTTACTGAAATGCTCAAGCATGATTTTGTAGAATGAAGGTGTTCCCTCAAACAAAGTAGCACCACTTTCTTTCATTAATTGCAAAACATACCGAGGCCGCAAATGTTCTGGAATAACCAGGTTCATTTTGCATGTTTCAATGATATTAATCAGAGTCAAGCCATAAGCTCCCCACAAAGGAACAGCCGCAAACATAATATCTCTTTCAATAAAGCCCATTCTTGTGATTGTTTGTTCACTTTGATATTTGATTCCCTTTTTAGACCAGATGACAAATTTAGGCATACCAGTAACCGATCCTGTCGTTCTGATAATAGCCCCGATTCCTTCTGGAAGAAGTGCCTTTTCAATGCCATCATAACGTTCAACACAAAAACCATGATCCGCCTCATAGCAGAAAAGCGGCACTTGAATCCGCGCAAGCTCTTTTTGAGGATTTTTCATCGCACCTGTCACGACTGGAATAATTCCCAGTTCACTACACCCTTTATAGGCTGCGTAAAATAGCAGCGGATCTCTTATTGAAAGAGCGACAGCCTCTTTCGACTCTATATGGTTAGCCTTCATTAAGAGGATGAATTTATTTGTTAAATATTGAATTTTATCTGTTTGATCTTGATGGCCGACACTCACTTTGTTTTTTAATCCTATCATGCCCTACACCCCATACTCCTGTTGTACTGTATATGGAATATCCGTTTTCCAGTCTATGCATATTTCAATTAAGGACAGTTTCCCCTGTTTACATTGCTCTTTAGCTTCACAAATAGCATTTTTGAATTCTTCTTCATTAGTTGGAGAATAAAAAGCTCCTTGAAGAGATTGAATCGCATGAGCCCATTGATGCTCTCTAAAATCACATCCAATAGAAACATTCATTTTTTGTTGATTAAATCGCGGCCACGAATAGCCTCCATTATTAATAACGATATAAATCATACCCAAACCCAGCTCGTATGCTGCATCTAATGCCCCTTTTCCCATTTCAAATGAGCCATCTCCAATAAACGTAATAATGGTGGATTCAGGCTGAGCTAATTTAGCTCCGATGCTTGCCCCCATTGGCACACCAAGGGCAGTTTGTTCGCCAGGTACAAGAGTTCTTCCCAATTGATTAATAAAAATAGGATAGGAATAGCCCCATATATCATGAAGTCCGTTATCCTGAACCAAAATGTTATTTCCTTCCATATTCTGTGACAATATATGATAAGCAGCTCTGACAGGGTGCTTTGAAAAATCGGATTTAGTCCATTCGCTAGTGAGCTGATATTTGACCCGCCTCTGTCTCTCTAGCCATGAATGTCGCTTTGATCCTTCATTCTCCTCATGTTCCAGCAGCTGCTGCACAGTTAAGGAAACGTCACCTAAGATGCTCACATCTTCATCAACGGACTTTCTCAAACTTTGGTAATCACAATCGATATGTATAAACAAATTTTCATCTGCAATATCTTTCCATCCCATTAAAGCTGTTTCTTCAAGTTGCGTGCCAAAAGCCAGAAAGACATCCCCTTCCCTCAATAATTCCTTTGCTTCTGGCAAAGCATAAAGACCTATATTGCCAAATACATGTGGATGCTGCTCATTCACAATCCCCCTACCAGAAGCAGTGGTAAACACGGCGGCCTGAAATTTTTCAGCCAAGGTCAAAAGAGATTGGCCTAACAAAGAATTATTTTGACAACCTCCTCCTGCGATAAACACCGGTCGTTTTGATCTCGTTAAAATCTCTGCAGTCAAGCTTATCTGTCTTGGATTTGGGCACATGACAATCGGCTCTTTTTGAATCAATGAAGAGGGCTGCTCATACCGCTGTTGCTCCAGATCATTTGGTATTTCTAAATAAACCGGTCCAGGCCTTCCATTTATAGCCATATGTACCGCTCTTTTTAGCGCCCACTCTGCTTGATCTTCGTGTTCAACCCTATACTGCCATTTTGTGATAGCTTTCATCAATTCGATACTGTTGAGTTCTTGAAAAGCTCCTGTTCCAATGGATGTTCTCGATGTCCCTGCAGAAATGATAATCAGAGGAACACACGCAGAAAAAGACTCCAACACTGCCGTTAATCCATTCACAAGTCCTGGACCCGGGCTTGTCGCATAAACGACCGGTTCACCTGAGGCTTGAGAATACCCCATAGCCATACTTGCTGCAATTCTTTGGTCTTTCGATGTATACACATCCATATTGGCTAAGTGTGCAGATTCTAGAAGACCTTCGCCTTCTCCCACCATAGCAAAGACCTTTTTAATATTTGAATTTTTTAATAAATATGCATAAAAATCCCATATAGAAGTGAACAAAAACAACTCCCCCTAATTTTTAATTAACCTGCATTATATATTGATTAAATACTCGGTTGACTTCTTTAGAAATTAAAATTGGCCTGCTTTCCATGCAGTCGTTGTATTTCACATAACTTGCCTTTGGACCATAACCACCAAAAGGCTGATGGCCACATTCCATATCAAAAAGTGTTTTGTTAAGGGCAACTGTATAATGTTTTTTTAATGGCCCGATTAAATCTGTATTCCCAAAAACAGATACACCAAATGACGATTCCAAGCGTTTTGCATCCATAAGCCAATTGAGTACCTCAGACGCATCATGATAGGAAACAACATTAAAAATCGGGGTAAAGTGCTCCTCATATCGCGGCATATCATCCATATCGGAAACCAAAACAGTAGGTTCAATCCAACTCTTATCTATATCCACTTGGCCTCCATATACAATTTTTTCTTGATAATCAGTAAGAAATATCTCAGCCTGCAGCACTAGCTCTTTATAATTACTGTTTTTGACCTTGTCACTCATTCGTCCAGACATTTTCATCTCATTTAACTGCTGCAACAAGCATTTGACGAACCTTTTTTTTTGACTTCTGTGGATAAAAAATAAATCCGGACACATGCAATCCTGACCAGAATTGAACACTCGAGCCTCTACAGCTTTTCCAGCAGCATATTCGATATCAGCTTCAGCGCCTATGAAAAAAGGATTCAAGCCGGAACCAAAAAATAGAAAGAGCGCGCCAGGATAGTCCTTTTGAACAGATAGGCTATTATGATAATTACCTGTAAATACCACCACTTCTGCATCAGATGTTTTCTTTTTAAATTCTGCATATCCAATAGGTTCAATTTTTACATTCAAATTAGAATATTTATTAAAAAAATTATGAATTTTTAACGTAGTAGAATGAGATAATGTGGACGGTCTTAAGAAAATATTTTTACAGTAATAGCTTGGAATAATTGCATATAAAATATAAGAATATAGAATAGAGTTAGTTGGATAGAAGATTGCTACTTTTTCAACTATATCTCTTTTCATATATTTCAGTTCCTTTGTTGCTTGCTCCAGAACATTAATGCTAGAACTAATTTCATACTCAGCACTTTCAATCGTGCTGACTTCCATAAGGATTGATCTTAATTCATCTTTATACTTTTTCATGTTACATATAATAAAACTCAGCTCTTCAAAAAACACATGATCCATAAGTATTTATACCTGCCCTTCGTTAGATTTTATAAGAATATACAGACATTAAATAGTAATAAATTCATGCTTTTAGGCTTGATACTAGACTAAAAGGCAGCCCTATATTGTTTTACTAAAAAATATAACAATAATGTGGTGTTTATATGGAAAAAGCAAATGGAAAATGTCATAATGCAACATAAAAAAGAAACAGTAAAGTATATTCTAGAGAACAATAAACCCGTGGCACAATTAATTCGAGAAACTGGATTAATTGTGAATCCCTTATATAGTTGAATTAAAAAGAATAGCGAACAACTTGAAGTAAATTTCTACCTCAGGTACTGAACTAAGAGCATTACAAAAGTAATTAAATAATCTCAAAGAGGAAAATAGAATTCTAAAAAAGGCGATGCACTAATTATGACATAGTACTCGATTAATTTAGAATTTATTCACCATCTTCGCTCCCAATATTGAGTGAAGAAGATCTGCAAAGTCTGAGAATTTCTAAATGTAGTTATTCCAAATGGCTATACCGACCAAAAACTTATGCGCAAAACATTTCAAGCCCCCAAGAATTCAACCAAATATATAGAAATATCAAAATTGAAAAAGAACAAGTGAGTATAGTATTCAGTATGCTTCCAGTGATTATCAAAACTATTAAAACAATATAAATTGATAGGCAACTTGAACCGCAAAAGAAACTATTACAATTAATGCTTGTATCACATACCTTCACCGCATTCTTAATCAAGAACTTGTTTATCAAACGAAGTATAAAACAATGAGTAAAGTAAAAAATCACTTTTTGAGTATATTGTATTCTTCTATAATTCAAAGAGAATCAACTCAGTATTTGGCAATCACACACCAATTGAATATGCAAAATGTATAGTCAGTTTTTCGTGATATAGAATTCCCTTCATAAAAAAGTTTAAAAATGGCATTTCTTTAAACTTTTTTATAAATGCCGTTAAGCGAAACAACGGTAGAATATCTGTGTTATCTCATTTTTATTATAACTAACTATAGAACCACCTTCCTCTACTTCAATAGAGTCTCCTTTTTGAAAACCAACGTACATACTAACGTTTAATAATTCAATTTCTACAGTTTGCTCTATCTATTTTCTACTTTTGTAATTTTTGATACTAATTCTTTTTGCTTTGAGAAACTATTAAATTATAGATTTTCATTTTAAGAATTAAGATTTTGAATTTCATCAATTCTAATAATTCATCTTTCAATAGTAGAAAATCCTACTCAGAATTTATACCTTGACTCAATACATTTTTATACGGGGTATTATTCAATGTATCGTTTGATTATACAGATACACCATTCATGACACCAACGATAGTTTCTAACATAGTTCCCAAATAATTTACTTCATTTTTCAATTCAGAGTTACTACATCACTATTTTTCCATATTATTACTTCAGCTCCATTAAATTAGCATATGTAGGTAATTTTGTAAACGAATTAATTGGAAATGAAGATTGAGAAACTTTTTCTAAACATCACATTTGTTTATATACATAATGACTTTATTTCAAAGCTAGATTTATGACACTATACAACTTTTTTATGATGTAATTTAAATAATGTTAGCAATCTTGTATCCCATTTATAATAGAAAACTACAAGACTATTAAATTATTTAACACTTATTATGAAATCTTTCGCAATATACTCTAAAATACCGGATGTATAAGTAATTCTGCCACTGTCACTTCTGTACAATGCTGTACGTTAAACCAACTTATAATTTTATCTTTAACCGTAGCTGCCCTTTTTCGATTAGCTAGAATGCCCCGCTGTAGATATTTATTTAATAATGCTAGATTAAATCGTGTATTTTCCTTAATAAGATGCTGCTTTGTAATTTCTTAATAACATGATTTATCTATTTCTTTCATGATACATAGCACAAGTAAATGTAATATTTTCAAGTAAACCTTCACTTGTTAATAACCTAAAAGAATTAGACATCTAACAAATTAAACATAAAAAGATCATTATAATTCCTTCATCGCGATCTCCTTTAATTTTTCAACAATACGCTCTAATTCATCTACATCTTTTGATGTAAGTCTGCTGTAAATTTTATCTGAGACTTGCTGTTTTACATAATCTTGCTTTGAAAAATACTCCACTCCTTTTTCATCTAACGTTATAAATATTTCACGTCGATTTTGTAGATTAATTTCTCGTTTGATATATTGATTCTTTTCTAATTTTGCAATCAGTTGGCTAACTGCACTAGAGCTTATATTCATTTCCATCGCAATTTCGCCGACCGTACTGCGCTTAGCCACGTACACAATATCTAATACAACCGCCTGTTGTGTTGTAATACCGATATTTAAATATTGTTTATAATGTTTAAATATCAGACGGTCTATTGTATATGTAGCTTCATTAATACGCTTAACTTGTTCATATAAAGACAAAAAATCACCCGCTAATACGTTAGATAACTAATATATTAAGCAACTAATATGTTAGATAACTAATATGTTAGCAGGTGACTTATAAACCGTCAATCTTTATTATTTCCCTTAAAAGAGTTTTATCATTTTTGTACCATATTTACTTATAATAATGGATTTTGGTGCAAATACATGAAAAAGATTACAAATGCTAGTAGATTCCTAATGGTATCGAAACCTATACTGTAAGTTCAAACTTTTAATGAATGAACACCTCCCACTTTTGGATAGACTAATCCTGCAAATCCATCTGTTCTTTTTTGATCATATGGATAACTTTGAAAATTCTGTTGAAAAGTTGTCTAACTGAGGCAACACTCTAGAAAAAGGCAAAAGGAGAATTATACATGTGATATTTTACTTATTCCCCGAAAGAACTCTCCTTCCTCAAGCGTGTGAAGGGCGTAACCCAACGATAGATGGGAGCTGAATTTCGTTTTGGCAAAGCCAAAAACTTTTGATAAACAAGCTATATAAAGTTCTTTAATAACTTGATATAAGAGGTTATAGGAAGAAAATAGAGTGCTAAAACTAAGCCATGTGGTTCCTTTGTAAAATATCAACCTTACCACAAGAGCGTCCATGCATTGGAAATCTAGGTGTAATACCCCGAAGTATCGCTCAGGGAATCGAAAGGTTAATTTCTTTGTAGAACTGAGAAGCTCCCACTTCAAGCTTTGCTAAGTGGCGAGTAGTTCACAACAGAACCTTCCTGACCAAATCAATTAACTTTTTGATATGGTATTTCAATACCTTCATCGATAAATAAATGCTTCGCATCATCTACATAACTCATCGTATTACGTATCCAATAATATGACTCATCTATTTTAAAAAGTGGGACAGACAACTGATGTTCAAATGAAATCATAAATTGTACATCCTTTTTAATTGTAAATCTTGTGCCAAGTCCATCTGCTAATTCATAGCAACCCGTAATATCATCTTTAATAGTGAGCGGTAAAGTCATCACATATTTTGGTGCTTCTACAGCATATTGTATTCCCATTAAGTAATTCATAATTTCTTGTTCATATTGAGGAAACACTTCTTGATTCGTCGCTAACACAATTACTTCCCCTGTAGATATATTTATAAAAGCTTGTGCTGAGCAACCAAGCCATCCACCTGTATGACCAACCCACTCATTTTGAATGATAAAGCCATAACTATAATTATTAGTGACTTCTGTCGGTGTTAACATAAATTGAACAATCTCTTTGCTAATGTACTGCCCTTGCCAAAATGCTTTTAAAAACTTCGCTACCTCTGCGACTGTTGCATAAATACCACCGTCACCATATTGATCATTATATTTTTCGATTTCGTGTAAATATGGGTCATCAAGCACATTTTTATATTGTTGCTTCTCATAATTAAACGTTTGACCTTGCGCTACAGATTGCTTTATAGGTTGTGTGGTCATATGAGTAAGATTTAATGGCTCTGCAATATATTGTTGCAAATACGTTTCATACGATAAACCACTCACTTTTTCAATTATTTTGGCAAGTAAAACATAATTTGTATTACTATAAGACCAATGCTCATTTGATGTATTTTGTGGTAGCACTCCTTCGATAAATGTTTCAACACTTATTGTTAAATCGTCTGTGATATACTCTGGAATACCAGATGTGTGTGTAAGTAATTCTGCAACTGTTACTTCTGTAAAATATGGTACGTTAAACCAACATGTAATTTTATCTTCTAACTGTAGCTGTCCTTTTTCGATTAGCTGAAACGTCATTACCGCTGTAAACATTTTACTTAATGATGCTAGATTAAATTGTGTATTTTTGTTAATAAGGTGCTTCTTTTCGAGTTCTTGACAACCATGAAAATACTGCTTGATTTGACCGTTTTTTTCATAATAAACTGCACCGTTAAAAGCGATAGTTTCAAGTAAACCCCTCATACTTTAGCCCCCTAAACAAATTAGATATCTAACATATTAGGCATGAAGGGATTTTTATAATTCCTTCATCACAATCCCCCTTAATTTATCAACAATTCTTTCAAATTCGTCTAGCTCTTTTGATGAAAGTTTGCTGTAAATTTTATCTGCAATTTGCTGTTCTACATAATCTTGTTTCGAAAAATACTCTAATCCTTTTTCATCTAACGTTATATATATTTCACGTCGATTTTGAAGATTAATTTCCCTTTTAATATATTGATTCTTTTCCAATTTCGCTATTAATTGGCTAACTGCGCTGGAGCTTATATTCATTTCAATCGCAATTTCACCGACCGTAATACGTTTCGCTAAATATACAATATCTAATACAACTGCTTGTTGTGTTGTAATGCCAATATTTAAATATTGCTTGTAATGTTTATATATCAAACGGTTTATTGTATATTCAGCTTCATTAATGCGTTTAACTTGTTCATATAAAGACAAAAAATCACCCACTAACATGTTAGATACCTAATATATTATCAAGTGATTTGTTAAACGTCAATCATATGTCAACCTTTTTGCGTTTCTTTGCATGCGTGAGCCTATAGGGATAGGAAATGATTGAATACAAAGCGAAAACAACCGATCGTTTTATTGATTAGAATAGCTTGTGCTTAATTTGGATAGATACGAAACTTATAGGCTTTATTAATCATCAGTTAATTCACATCCATTTCGGTGTATGACTATTATGCACCAAACACACTCTCGATAGATAGTGAAGTTACACTTTCTGTATGTCCAACAATTAAGATGGCTTCCTGCCATCCCTTGTTCGAAGCCAATAAGATTAACAAAGATGAAATTAGTTTAGAAAAAGATGGGAAAGATCCAATTGTATTTGGAGTAAATAAAGATGGTGATGAATATAAATTTAAGGCAACGACTTCAGCTATTAAAAAGAAATTTGGAGATTTGACTTTATCACCAAGTAAATAGCAAATGAAAAGTCGACAAAAAACTCTGTAATAATTTTAAAGAGTTTTTTGTTTGGAATTTATTTAAGTAATTTTTACGCTGATACATATTAGTAATATTGTTGGTTTGAAATAAATTTTCAAAACGATTAAACTTTATTTCAAATCCACACCTCTTTCGTCTTTTACCTCATTACTTGTAACAAAATTATTACCCTATAAGAATATTGTAATTAAAAATAAGCATAAAAAAGATTCCTTTTATACAAAGGAATCTAGTGCTTCAGCTTTTTTTTATAAACAGTTCGACTTTATTTCAAATTTATTTCTGTTTCTCTACTTCTAATTTGTTACCTTTACTATCTACCATTCTTAAAGAACCTGCTCTCAAGAACTCAACAGTATAATCTACTACCGCATTCATTTGTCTAGCATCTATCTTCTTACCGTCCTTAACAAACTCAGTAGGAATCAAAGTTACTTTATTACTGTCTTTATTGTATAACCATGTTCCTGTCATATGATTGTCTTCATAAGAAGAGTTACCAGTGTCATCATAAGCCGTGAATGACTTATCTTGTCTAAAGTCTAAACCCTTACGAAACTCAGAACCTTTGTAACTCCCCCAAGAACCGATTAACTCGTTACCGTCTGCGGATATTTGTACGTTACCATTATCAGAAGTATTTGACGACTTAGAGTCGGTCTTCGTATCTACATCGAAACCTAAGGCTTTTGCTTCCTTCTCATTATGGGATTCAATAGGGTCGAATCCTTTATGCCAGTACTTGTTACCCTCATTAATCAAGTCCATTGACTTTTTAGACTTTTCTCTATCTTCGTCTGTTACTTTTCCTTTACCCTCCATAATTTCTACTTGAAGTGCATAGGCTTCACTATAACAGTCTACTGCTTTTAAAATCTCTTTATGAGCGTCTTCAAACTCTTTTGGTGGGTCTATCTTCTTAAACTTAGCGATAATCTTTTGCAACTCAGACTCTTCTTTTAGAATTTCTTTCTTTAAGTCAGTTTCCTTTTTAGTTTTATCCATAGCTATCTCAGTTATTACTGTAATTTTCTGCACTAACTCAGAAGATAAACCAGTCATTCGAGTTGGATACTTCTCTTTGGACAGCTTTTCTTTCGTTTCTGATTTAGATTCTACTTTTTCTTTTGGCTTTGCGTCTGTTTTATCGGTACCACAACCTGCTAATAGCATGAACGGTATCACAAACATTACTAGTTTCTTTGCTTTCACTATGCCCCATCCCCTTAGAAAAAATCGCATTTAATTAACATATTGTACCATAACATAATTTGTATAAATATGATAGAAAGTTTATCCATCATTAATTAAAATGTAGACTCTACATAAAAAAAGCACTTGAACATTAAATAGCTGTTCGAGTGCCTTATTTCTTCCCTATTTTTCATGTAATTTTAAAAAGAGCGTCCAATTAAAGTTATGTCAATTACAATAAGTGAAAAGAAAAATATATATTCAATCATACTTCCTGTTCTTGTATATATCGGAAATCTTATTTTCATTTTCAAAGGATAAAGCAATTGAATCCCACTTGGAGTAAGGGCATCTAACACTAGATGACTTAATACCCCAATAAACATTCCTATATATATCATGGGGTACTGGGGAACTAGGTACTTAAGAAGTGCCGTTATACCAAACAAAAAGATTAGACTGTGTGTTATTGTACGGTGACCAAAAGTTTTATTGATACCCCAAGATAATAAAGGTATTTTTCTTCCTAAAGTGGATCCTTGATGACAAATATCTGGTATTAATGCCCCAATTATTGATGTGGCCGTTAATAAATATGGATCATCACCTATTCCCGCATAATTATGTGCAATTAAAGCCAATGCTGCTCCTGCTGCTACATGTGTCGGTCCTCTCAAATATATCCTCCTTTCTATTATTCAAGCTTTATCTTAACAGTTGGCGAAAATATAATATCCTTTCACCCAGCGTTCTTTTAACCATCTCATTTTATATTCTAGGCTTGGTGTATAAGTTGCTGCAGAATCCATTAAGTTATATCTATCTAAAATCTCCAAACATCTATTAGGATTCGTTAAAGTATTTAGAAATTCCAAATCCTCGCTTTCGAGAGACTTCCATACAATTCCTTTAAAATTAATTGGCAGCAGTTCTAATATCATATCTCTATCCAAACCTGATGTTTCTAAGAAATTCTGAAGATGGGAGAGAGATAAATAACTCCAGTTTGTACTTTGGTACTCTTCTTCTAAAAATGTATATAGATCTAAGTCATTACAATTTAATTCATAATTCTTTATTGCTTCTATTCCCCATTTCATCTCATTCCCTCACAATCATTATGCCCAAAATTGCCTAATAAGTATGTTCACAAATTTCTACCAGTTACTCTTAAACATCGTAATGGGCTTCCCTTTTCCGTCTTTTCACATAATGAATATATAGGTAACACGAACAAATCATATTGATTATCATTGTAGATAAACTATAAAACACATTGATTCCTAAAACATCACAACATAATAAAGCAACCATGCTTAAAACATAAAAAAATAATAATCTATCAAAAATAGACAAATGTCATTTCTCCCTTTTTTTAAGATTAGTATTATGCAAATGTTGCTTTTTATAATTTCTCCTCACTCTTCCCCAAAACAAAATTCCTAGATTAAACATTATTGCTATAACTATCATGAGAATTGCATACAAAACTAGATACACTTTTCTACAGATCCCCCCCTTTAATTATAAATATAAAAATAACTCTTTATCTAACAGGTTACTATCGGTAACTTGTCCTTCACTTTAAATATATACAAATGATTCTACGAAACTAAGTGACAGTAAAAAAACAGCAACCAATTCTCAATTCTTAAAAAGAACTAGGCGTAAATGTCAAAACTAGGTCATTTTTAATTATCCTGCTCTTCATTGTGCTAAGGTCAATAATCTTTATAAGAAAATTTTATGATTTTATTCATAGATATTAAATTCTGAGAAACTCGAAAACAATACTTTTTCCCGAAGAAGTCAATAGAAAATTGTTGAGAAATATTTTTCTAGATACCTAAATATTAACAATTTTGATACAATAATGAGAAATCGCACAATATATAATAGGAGGGTTTTATATGGGAGCAGCAACAGTAACATTAAGTGAAATTACAGAGCTTTTAAGTAACTGGCATGACTCTATACGCGAACTTGATCATGAACAATCAACTCATTTGTTTGGAGAAATAAAAAATAAGATTGATAAAATTGAGGAAAACCAAAACGTGCTTTTATACTACTCTTTATTAGAGTTTAGACATAATATGTTAAACAAGGATTATGAAGGCTCTAAGAAATCTCTTGAAAAAATTGAAGATTTTAATAAACCAAGTGAAGAACTTTTGAATTACTACTATAACTTCTTTAAAGCAATTCATAACACAGAAATTGGAGAATATAAAAAAGCTGGTGAGTATTTCGATAAAGCCAAACAATTAATCGCAAATATCCCTGATGAGATTGAAAAAGCTGAATTCTATTATAAAGCAGCAGCTTTTTACTATCAGGTAAGACAACCTTTAGAAGCAGTTAAGTATGCAAACCGTGCTTTAAAATTCTTCGAACCTGAAACAGGATATGAACTTAATATAGCAGCTTGTAATAATATCCTTGGTTTAACATGTACATCACTTAAACAATATGAATATGCGGAAGAATATTTTATTAAGGCTTTAGATATCGTTACAAAAAAACACAATACCATGTTAGGTCTTAAAATTAGACATAATTTAGGTTTTCTATATGCTGAACAGGATCTTTCAGAAGCAGCTATACGAAACTTAACAACAGCTATTGATACTCCAGAAAAGAGTTATAAAGCTATTTTCCTTATTGCTAGAGAAAATTACAAACTTGGAAATACAGAAGAGTCATTAAAATTTATTGAAACTGGGTTAGAAGCATGTAATCGTATCAATAACACGGAATATAAACACCACTTCTCAATATTAAGCGCACTAAACTCAAAAGAATCTACAGAAAAGTCAGAAAATATAATCTCAGAAGGAATTCAATACTTTGAACAAGAAGGTTTATTAGGGTTCGTTCATGACTATTCGAAACAATTGGCTTTAAAATTCTACTCATCTAACCAGCAAGATAAAGCAAACCAATATTTCTTTAAGTCA
>NZ_MACE01000069.1 GCF_001883995.1 Bacillus paranthracis
CTAAAATAATGAAGAAAGTAATTCAAGTTTTAGGTATCACTCTAGGATTAGTAGCCGTTTTTGGTTTTACTTCAAACAACACAATACAAAATGCTGAACACGGAGAAACATTTGCACCCAAAGTAAAAGATAACTCTATCCATTACGTAATGAGAGAACATGGAGAAACGTTTTAATACCTAAAAAGAGCCATAGTATCATATATGGCTCTTTTTTATTACATTAAGTTGTACTCTTGTGTCTTTAAGTTCATTTATTCAGCTGAATTCATCAAGCTTTAATGTGTGGTTAGTCTCCCACCTAACTTTTTGCTGTAATTCAATTTTAAGCTAGGAGTCGCATCGTCCATAAATAGTAGGATAAACCATCATTTAAAAATAGTGTAATATTAATTTTTGAGACCTATAAATAATATTTAATTTTCTAGGATTTTAATTCCATATACATCTGGATATACACCATATGTATTCCATGTTTTTAAAATACACTTCTTTAAAGGTTCTATTTCAGCAACTTGCGTCCAATTAGGATAAGTTTTGTTTAATCCTCTAAGTGCGGATTTTAAAGAAAACCAACAATCACTTATTTGATAATTACTTATAAAACTATCTAATAGTTGTTCATTAATTAACTCTGTTTCTTTTGTAATACCATCCAGCTCACCTATAATAGTTGAAAACACCTTTAATAAATGGCTAGTCTTTAATTGAAGTTCTCCGAAAAAATTATATATATTTATCTCTCCATTTTGATACTTTTCAATATCTTTTTTTACTTCTTTTTGAGTATAACTTATTATATCTGCTAAAAAATTTGTATCTATAATAGTATTTGGATCTTTAGTAGTAACCGCCATTTTAGGAACTATATATTCGCTGAATATGTTCATTGCATGTGCATTTAATACACTATAAATAGTATCGGATTCCATATCTAATTCCGCTTGAAAATCAAACATTTTCGCCAAATCATTATTATCATGAACATGACATAATTCATGATGCAGAGTATTCAAAGATAACTTTTGAGCATATCCCTCTCCTAATAACAGTTGTAATAAAATTTCTTTACGAAGAAAAATTCTATCTTTCAGTTCTCCATTTACTTCTAGTTCAATTGTTTTTCCGAATGTAGTTCCCATAGCATTGTTTGTTACACCTCTTTCAGATATACCTTGTTCAATCTGAAATTCCAGTATAGCTTTATCAAAATCGTTAGGAAAATATATATAATCTAACCTAGATAAATCTAAACCTTTTGAGAGCCATTCGACAATTATTTCTACGTGTTCTTTCATTTTTTCTGTATATTCTTCTTCAATTTCATCAAGCTTATCTATAACTATCATCACTCCACCCCCTAATAAACATCATTTTTTCATTCCTCATATATTGTTGGATTATTGTTTTTGAACAAACATATACTACTGAATTAACTATTTGAACGTTTGGTTAAATTAACCTAGACCAAATAATTCAGGAACACTTATCTTTATTAAGTCTTTTAAAATAACAGAACGTCCAGCATGACGTGGATCTCCGTTCTCGGTAAAAGTGCTAATAGCATTCTTAATATCAAAAACATATAAATCATCTTTGTGTAATATTGAAAGTAAATCAACAATACGCAGAACTTCTTTATAATAAAGTAGGTGGGGAATGGTTTTAGCTTCTGGTATTCCCCAACCTACTACTATAAGCCTCTTACCCTTCGTTGCAATTGCCAACTTAGCTTCATTTACCTTTTGAACTCTATCCAGGACATTCGCTTCGTTTAAAGATCTAATTTCCTTTAAAGCCGAGGAAGTATTGCTTGCATAGACCGGTAAGACATTACAAATGCTAATATCTTTAATTTGATGTCCATCTATTTGATAGTCATAGAAAAAATCAATTAGCTTATTAACAGTATCATCTGAGTTATCTTTGTTGGCTCCAGAAGGATTCATTAATATAATCCCTACTGACGAGCCCTCTCTTCTGTTCAAAAATGGTATTGTTAAAGAATATCTGATATCTACATTTCCTATAAAAGCTTCCTTATCGATAGCAATTCTAGGTTGATTGACTTTTGTTAAGTCGTACATTATTACCACTTTTCCCACTCCTGCTTCGTTTAAATGATTATATTCATGCACTCATCAATCTTAATACTTAAATCATATTAGAATAATAACAATTTACTGTTCTTATTCCTATGAAATTTTTGGGAATTTCCTTATTAAAGAATTATTCAACAATCTGGACTGATTGTTGAATAAAAAAACCTGCATATCTACACAGGATTTTTAATCAAACTTTATTATAAATGATCGAACTTTGTTTTAATTGATCAATCTTTTATATAAAACTACACATTTCTAAGTAAACAAAATGAAAGCTATAACAATGAAATAGATACTTATCTAAATATCCTGTCACATATCGAAAAGAATTTTAATTCAATGTCATTAATTTCATTTATTAAACAACGCTATTTTAGACATAATCAGTCCTATAATGAACATACTCTCATACAGTTATAAACTACAGTTTGATGGAATTATTACAATTAACCTTCATACTAAATCAAGAATAGGAAACAAGTTTTAAAAAGCACAATCGAAACTTGTTCTCTATTCTTATGTTATCTTATTTCTGTTTCTACGCCATGATTGTATAGCTTGATAGTATCCTCTGTAAAATTCTGAATGACTGTTGCAAGTTCTTGTAATTTCTCCTGCGTTACCCCATTGATATACCAAACAAAATTACTATTGGATTCAGAATCAGTTGGTATGGAACCAATGGTTATTTTATATTCTGTAGTTTCTGTTACCGTTTCTTCATATGACTTCTTTACCTCATACTGATATTTTTCAAGACGAATAAACATATCTCGCCAGAATAAATCAGCAATTTCCATTTGATGATACTAGACTTTACGGAAATAATCAGGAATACTTCTTGTATGTTCTAACAAATACCCTTTTGTCTTTGTTGGGTGATGGATCATCGTATGAATCGCTTCCGTAATATAATGCGCTGTTGGATGATTACGAACCAAGATACGACGCGTTTCCTGACGCACTTGTAGAAGAACATCGTAATAAAAATACATCATGTCACGAGTCGTAGTAGCAAGCTCCCCTTTTTGAAATGGAACCATAGTACCGTTGTAAAATGTTAGTGATGCATCACCAAGGTTCCATGTATATGTTTGCAAATTATAATCCCCTTTCGTTTTTTTATATCTAGTATAACCTCCACACTCCCAAAAAGGATTTATTCAGTAATGAGAAACAATACTAATATCCCTTTTACACTTTCTAATCTAACCTTCAATTTATAAGGACTTGGAGAGACACTCTTAAATCTTGTTCAACTAAAGTACCCATTAGTTCAATAAGAAAAAATTATCTATTATTATTAAAGTGGCCCACCTTCAAAACCAATTGGCCATCCATCGTCTTTAAATTTTACTTTATACTGAAACTCAAAGTGACCATCATAAATAAAAGCTAAACTAAACCCAGAAAATATATAATCATCAAAATTAACCATCTTTCCAAAACATATTGTGGATAGATAGTAGTTCTTCATTTCTTGATTAGGGAAGAATTTCTGTAAATATTTTAATGCACAGCTTATATGTAGATGGAGTTCATCAAATGTTTTTTCTGCCATTTCGATAATCTCCACATCGGGATTTTCATTATTCCCCTGAATAATAATATCAACATCTTCCCATTCTCCGATATTAATACTATAAAACCACCGTTTTTGAATGAGATACTTCTCATTTTCGTATACAGGGGGATTAACTAGGTTTAATTTTTTTACCTCATCTTTAGTTAACGGTTTATCAAGAATAAGCTTATTATGCAAAATTTCTTTGATATTAGAGACAATATATTTAGATTTGTTTAATTCTAAAGAGTCCATTTTCCACCTCATAAATTATAAAATAAAGTAAATTCCCCCTTAAGTATATCATCATCCTTATTCAACTATCCTGCACCGTTAGTTCAATAAGAATTTAACAACTTTATTATCTCTTAACAATATTAATATTAAGATATAATCCAATCAAATTATACATATATTGGATAACTTATGTTAAAATACCATTGAACATTATAAAAATACTAATTATTCAAACATCAAAAAGGGGCATATAAATGGCATGATAAATCAAGCTGAATGGTTGTGGCAACGGATTATCGAAAGAGGTTCAAATTCTGAAAGTAACTTTAAAGAATCGTTAAATCTTCAGCCAGGTGCAAGTGCTGAAGATTTCCAACTTATTGAGGATACACTAGGACTTACACTACCTGAAGAAATGAAGAGCTTTTATAAAGTGTATAACGGACAAATTTGGGAACCAGGGGTGAATCCATTTGTAAGAAATTTGACCCTGTCTCCCATTTCTGAAATTATATCAAATTGGGAATTTTTACAGGAAGAATTCGATCCGGATGATGATTTAGAGCCAGATATTGAAAAAGAGCTTAAACCAGCTCTTTGGAATTCTAAGTGGATTCCAATTGCAGAAAATGGTGGCGGAGATTACCTTTGCATTGATACAGATCCATCTGAAGTTGGGTTAACAGGACAGGTTTTATACTATTACCATGACTGGGGAAAGCGTGCTATCGAGGCAAAGAATATTTTTGCCTTCATCGAAATTTGTTTAAAAGAAGAGAATTGTGAATAAATGTAGCTAAAGTAATGTGTACTTTAGCTACATAAGAAAGGACATTACATATTAAATATGTAATGTCCTTTAATTTATCTAAGCCTATTCAATTTAGGTCTTGATTATGAGAAATTCACACAATCTTTTAAGATACCATTCTGTCCTAGTAAACAATCCATTTTTACAGATGGTACTTGCTGCGAATGAAACCCTTAGGATATTAAACCTATTTCACTAAAAACTTTTCTAATTCTTCAGCTAAATGTCTAGCTCCATTAGGACTTAATGTAATTTTTCCATCTGCTAAAGTTATATTTCTCTCAGTTACCTCTCCAGTAATTTGGCAAGCATTATAAGGTGAATATCTTTTTAAAATTATATTTTCATTATCAACAAAAATTTCTAATGGTGATTTAATCCCTATGCCTAGCGTATCTCTGAGTTCTTTTGGTATTACAACTCTGCCTAACTCATCAACTTTTCGAACAATTCCAGTTGCTTTCATAATATTATTCCCCCTAATAAATTATCAACCATTTATATTTTAACACTTTTACATTATGGCTTAGATTGCTCCAATTGCTGTTTCATTTTCTTTTCATTTTCAGTTATAAGATTTATTAACTCCTTTTCCCTATTATTATAATAACTAGTTAGTGTTTCAAAACGAAGCTTAATAAGCTTTTCAAGACTGAGTTTTTTATGATTATCAATTATTTCTTTCTCACTTAAGTAAGAAATATTATTCTTTAAGTTATAATGCTCTTTATTAATTACATCATTAATCTCCATATGAGCCTTTTTAATATCCATATATAAATCTGCCCACTGCGTATTCAGACTGAAGTATTGATCAATCTTCCAATTTCCCCATTCTTTATATAGTTTTTCATACTCCTTATTAAGAGTTTGGTGTAATTCATCAGCACTACTTACTGTCGCGTAATTCCCTTTTCCTGCTTCTGCAGTATTCTTTAATTGCTGGTGTTCGCTATTTTTCACATCAAATCCAATGATATTTACAACTGCATGAGTACTAGATTGGTTGAGATTTTTGGCAGCATTAACTGGGTCTCCTCCACAAGTCTCTTCTCCATCACTCACAATATATACTACGTTTAGGTTTTCTTCTCCGGTATACTCTTTAAAATCATCATTTATAGACTCTATAGCGGATGCTAACGGCGTCCAACCCTTTGGACCAAATTTAGATAAAGCAGCATTGAATTGCTCCTTATTATAAGGCTGTAATGGATACATTACCTCGGAAGATCCACAGGATAAACTTTTATCATTTTCATTATTACTTCCTTTATGTCCATATACCCTTAACATTACATTGGCATTGTCCGGAATCTTATCAAGATAGTTGTAAATAGCTTTCTTAGCTGCTTCCATTTTAACTTCACCATTAACTTTACCAGCCATACTCCCGCTTGCATCAAGTAAGATCTCCACATTCAGGGATTTAGCTTTTGGTTTTATAGAATGTACATTGTCATTATTTTGTTCTTTAATCGCTAATTCAGGAATTATTCCCTCCAGTTTACTTACAGCATCTTTATAACTTTGCGCCTGTAAATTTAGTAATTGTACATATATTTGTTCTGCACTTAAATCTTTTGGTAATTTCATCAATTCCTGATTAAGTTCATTCATTTCTTCTGATGATAGTGCTCTTTCCTTTGCGTATTTACCTGGTCCTTCTTGAATCATTAACGGGGCATTAGTAGCAAATAACGACTCATATGTCTTGGTATCCTCTTTTTTAATTTCTTTCTTGCTGATTTCCTTTTCAACTACTTCACTTTTTGGTTCATTAGATTTAGAAGGCATAGTATCTGATTTTGAACACGCAGTAATAAATACACAGAACCCCAGTGTTATTCCAATTACATTAAATAATGATTTCCCCACTTTAAAACCTCATTTCTTCCTGCAATGAAAACAGATTCAATGTTTTACTGTTGATTAAAAATTGAAATTTGAATGGTTCTTTCCTTCTTTTCCACCTTTTCTTTAATTTCAGGCTTTTTAAACTCTAACTTATTAGCTGCTACGTTATATGACAACACAGCATCGAAAAGGTCCTCCCCCTTCTTAAATCCCTTAATCGTGTTTGTTTTTCCATCCTTCAATAGTTTTTTCACTTGTGCACTAGATATTTTCTTACCTAATATCTTCTCTTTAATCTGAAAATCACAACCTGTCGTACTATATGCAGTGCAGCCATAAAAACCTTTTTTTAGAACCACTTGACTCCCGCACTTTAAACACGAACCTAGTAACTTCTTCTCTTCCTCTTTCCTTTTAGATTCTTCAATTTTTTTAATTGAAGAATCTAAATTCCACGATTTAGAGATTTGTTCAATATCATTTAATAGCTTCACAACTAATTTTTCAGCCTTACCTATAAATTGCTTATAATCAATTCGGCCATCTGAGATTGCCTCTAAAACATTTTCCCATTTTGCCGTTAATTCAGGTGAACACACAATCATCTTGTCGCCAAGTGCATCCATTAACATCCGGCCTTTCTCTAATAAAAGTACCTTATTATTCTTATTAATTAAATATCCACGATCATATAATGTATGGATAATACCATCACGTGTAGCAACAGTACCTATTCCACTTGTTTTTTTAAGGATTTTTTGCATTTCTTTTTCTTCCATAAGTGAACCGCAATTTTCCATAAATTCAACTAGTGTTCCAGGTGTCAAATATGGTGGGGCTTTTGTCATTCCTTTACTAATTTCCGTATCAACAATTGTCCCTGTATCTCCTTCTTTTACATCCGGTAATTGGGCCACTTCTTCATTTTCCTCTTCTTGATCATCTTTCTCTTCAGATACTTGTTCTTTCTGATATAACATCTTCCAACCCAAACTCACTTCTTGTTTCCCTTTAGTTAAAAACGTTTCTGTTTCGTCTACAACTGTGATAATTGAAGTAAAATCATACAATGCATCTTCGTGATGCGCGGCAATTACTCGTTTCACCACCAAATCATATATTGCTTTTTCACCAGGATTTAATTTAGAAAAATCCTTAGGAACGTCTAATACTATAATTCCGTGATGATCTGAGACCTTCTTCTCATTTATATACCGCGAGGACAAATCAGTACTACGTATTGGAGCAGGTAAATATTTAGAGTATGACTCGGTATACTTTAACTTTTCTAAAACTGATGAAAGGATTGGTGCTTCAGCTGCCGTAATATACGGGTTATCTGCACGGGGATAAGACAACAAACCAGCTAAATACAAGTTTTCTGCATGATGAAGAGTTTCCTTAGGATCCATTTTAAATAATTTATTAGCAGTAGATTGAAGTCTGGTTAAATCAAAAAACTGTGGTGGCTTAAATGCCTTACGTTCCTTTTTCACTTCCTTTATAACAGCTGGTTCTTCAACTAATCGAATTGAAAGTTCCTCTATTTCTTCTTCACTATCAAAACGATTCTTGTCTTCTTTGAACCATCTTCCTGTATATTCTTTACCGTCCACTTCAAAAGTCCCAGTTAAAGTCCAAAAAGGTTCTGGTACATGTGCTTCTATTTGTTTAATACGATCGTAAACAAGACGTAACGTTGGAGATTGACACCTTCCAATCGAAAATACTTCCCTTTTCAAAGCACTTAAATCCCCATTTTCAGAATTTCTACTTACAAATTCTGATTGCATTCTTAGAGATACAGACCTTGATAAATTTATACCTACTAAGAAATCAGCTATTGCTCGCGCATAAGCACTATGATATAAATTCTCTTTGGATTTATAAGGAACTAATTCTTGCATTCCTTTTTTAATTGATGCTGGCGTTAGAGAAGAAATCCACAAGCATTTTGTTGGAAGGTTTCTATTTGTTACGTACTTTATTATTTCAGTAAATATTTTCATACCTTCTCTAGCTGAATCACAACAATTAATAAACATTGTAACTTTAGGATCATTAGCCAGGTTTTTTATTGTTCTAACATATTTTTCTCTTCCTTTAATTGGCTTATAAATATAATTTTTAGGCATTATAGGTAATCCAGACAAACTCCATGGAGTGTTAGTCTCCATTTTTTCTTCATCAAAAGTCAAAAGGTGCCCCATACAATAGGCTACATATGCACCATTAGGAAATTCATTGCAGGGCATTATCTCGTAATACAAATCATGCTTTTTATATTTTGGAAAAGCAGCTACAATTTTCTTTGCTACATCCGGTTTTTCTGCCAAACATAAATACACTCTTAACCCTCCTTATAAGCATAATAGGCTTTTACTATCCTGTTACTATTTCTATAAATACCGCAACTGATATCAGCTTATAGAAATAGTCTCCCTCATATGGATTATGAGATTTTCTATCCAGAAATCTAAGAAAATATAAAAAGAGATAAACCAATTGTTTTATTTAGTTTCAAGTAATTTGAATCAACCTTTTTCTTAACAGGAATAGGCATATAATGTTAAACATTATATAATAATAAAAGAAAAGGATAGAACAGACAGAATTATTCTGTCTATTCTATCCTTTTTTATCACAAAAAACTGCATTTACCACAATGTTTGTATTGACAGTCCACTTGTTATCAACTTAATACCCTTATTGATTCTTATAAGCCATTTAATGGCTTCATCAACCTTTTTACATCTACCTGAAGAAGATAATACTCTTAGTACACTATTTTCCTATTAATACTGAAATTAAATCATATCTTAATAATAATATATTTATTTTTCAAATAACTAAATGTCGTGATTTTTTGGTAAAATATCCTTAGAAGATATTTCCTAAAAATATATTAAATAAGGAATGAATATACATGATATCAACTACACAATCACATACTAAATGGTTTGTAGATGCAGGTACAACTATCTTAACATCAGAAGGTAAAAATATTGAAATTTTTGAATTTAAATATGAGCAAAATGATGAAACTTTATCTTCATGGGCAAAACATTTCCGTCAACATTATTGTTTAGATAGTGAAATTGATTATTTCAGGAAGGGTTATAAATTTACAAGAACTGAGTACTTAAACAGAATAAAATTTCCTGACCCTTCTCGTGCTCCAGGGCCAAGTATACGAGCTGGAGATTTCAGTGAGATATTAGTAGCTGATTACCTTGAGTTTATTCTAAATTACTGGGTACCTCGTACTCGATATGGTACAAAAACAATTAGTAATGAATCTACAAAAGGATGCGATACCCTGGCTTTTAAAATTATTAGTGATGGAGAGTATTCACCTGAAGATACTCTAGCAATTTTCGAAACCAAAGCACAATTCTCTGGTACAAAGGCGAATCCACGGTTGCAGGATGCCGTTGATGATTCAAAAAAAGATATAGCTAGAAAAGGTGAATCACTAAATGCAATTAAACAACAACTTTTTCTGAAAAGAGAACTTGAAGAATCTGAAAAGATAGATAGGTTCCAAAATCCTACAGATTATCCGTATAAAGAGATTTCAGGGGCTGTTGCTATGTTTTCTTCAAACCTACTGGATCTTTCAATGATTACAAATACATCTATTAATGAGCATCCAAATAAAGATAATCTAACATTATTAGTAATTCATGGTGAAGATATGATGCCCCTTGTCCATGAATTGTATAGGAGGGCGGCACATGAAGCCTGAGAAACATTCCAAACAATTATTAAGTGCTACTAGATCAAAAGCAAAAATGAATGAATACAATGTCAATGAAGAAGATCATATAAAACTCACTAAAGATCCATCAACTCTTTTTACATTGGCAATAGGCTTGCTAGGTGATTTGTCAGCCCATCTGAATTCCAAGGATCCAGACGAGCGACACCTAAAGGAATTGCGTGAAAACCTTAAATTTTCAGCGCATTTTTTTGATGCATATTTACAAACAAATCTTAAGGCAGATTTAGATGACTACGTTTTACTGCTAGGTTCAGCTTCCTATTATTTATGCGATTTACCAGGAAGTTCACTTGTTTTAGTAAATCGTATCGATATAGATAATCTAAACTTAGAATGTTCGAATTTAGATACTTTATTAGCAAGGATCCTCACTGGGAATTTCTATCCATGTTATGTGGAAGAAGGCGGAATATATACAAAAAATATATTAGATATTTCATTTTATCTAACTAAATTTTATGAGGATGGATGGTATGAGCAACATGTTTATAACCTCATTTCCACTCTCAGGGTTAATGCTTATGCATTTGGCACTCCAAGAGAATTACTTTTCGCTGATGTAATAGGTGCAGTAATAAAAAAAAGAATAGAAAACTCTAGTAGGAAATGTCTACCTATATATTCTGATATTAGCGTTGAAAATTGGGAAGATATTTTACAAAATAAAAATTTCATGCAAGAATTTTGGCCAGCTCAACACCTTTTGGGGAAAACTGGTGTTTTTAAAGGGGAATCCGCTGTAATTCAATTACCAACTAGTGCTGGGAAAACCAAAGCAACAGAAGTAATAATACGTAGCGCCTTTCTATCAAATAGAACTTCTTTAGCTGTAATTGTGGCTCCATTTAGAGCATTATGTCATGAAATTAGTATCAGTCTAAGTAAATCATTCCAAAATGAGTCTATTAATATTGATGAAGTATCAGATGTGCTTCAAATGGATTTTGAACTTAAATCAATACTTAGGGATGATTTAATCTTAGTTGTTACTCCAGAAAAACTTATTTATATGCTTCGCCAATGTCCAGAATTGGCAACGGAAATTGGATTATTAATATATGATGAAGGACATCAATTTGATAGTAATACACGAGGGATCAATTATGAATTACTCCTTACAGCTTTAAAAGGGATGGTTCCTGAAGGTGTACAAAAAGTATTAATATCCGCTGTAATCAATAATGCAGAAGTGGTTGGTTCTTGGCTTAATGGCCCTGAAAATAAAGTTGTTTCAGGAGTTAATCTTTCTCCTACATATCGAACTGTAGCACTTACAAGTTGGTTGGATCGTCTTGGAAAGCTTCAATTTCTGAATGAAGAAAATCCCGATGAAATAGATTTTTATGTACCCAGAATAATTGAGCAACAAAAACTGCAATTGAAAGGAAGAGAAACAACCGAACGCTTCTTTCCTATTAAAAACGATAGCAGCACCGTTTCTTTATTTTTAGGTTTAAAGCTAATTTCAAATGGAAGTGTAGCAATATTTTGTGGAAAGAAAGATAATGTATCCAGTCTTTGTGACAAGGTAGTGGAGGCGTATGAACGAGGATTAGCTTTAAAAACTCCATTTGAATTATCAGAAAAAAATGAAATAAGGAAACTGCACTGGCTATATCATGGACATCTGGGTTCACAAGCTTCTGTCACAAAAAGTGCAAAACTAGGGATTTTAACACATCATGGAAATATACCTTCTGGTATACGTCTTGCTGTTGAACACTCAATTAAAGAAGGTTTATCAAAATTCGTCATATGTACATCCACATTAGCACAAGGTGTTAATCTACCAATTAGGTATCTTATTGTAACGAGTATTTATCAAGGATCTGAAAAAATAAAAGTTCGTGATTTTCATAATTTGATTGGTCGCGTCGGTCGTTCTGGTATGCATACAGAAGGTAGTGTTATTTTCGCAGACCCTAGTATCTACGATAAACGTAACAGCCAAAATAACAAATGGCGTTGGCGACAAGTAAAAAACTTATTAGATCCTAATAACTCAGAACCAGTTGAAAGCTCATTGTTAAAGATATTTGATCCCTTATGTAGCGACGATAGGAAGACTACATATAATATTAATTACATAAGACTATTTGAAATTTATTTAGAAGATCCTGATAAAATATTTAATGTATTGGAAAAAATAGCTAAAGCATTTGCCGACGATGGATTTTCATTTGATGGACTAATTCAACAAGTTAAATCAAAAATAAATGCACTCTCATCTATTGAAAGTTATTTGATGGCCAATTGGGAAAATTCAACTAATGAAACAGAAGATATATGGATAAGTTCACTCGCTAAAGAAACTTTGGCTCATTCACTAGCTGAAGAACAAGTGAAAGAACAAATTATTATCTTATTCCAATTGCTAGCTAAAAATATTTCAAAAAAAATCCCACAAAACTCAAAAAAGAAACTGTTTGGGAAAATGCTATACGGAGTAGAAACTGCTATAAAAATTGAAGAATGGTCTAAAATGCATTTAGAAGAACTTGAGAAGTGTGAAAGCTATGAGGAGCTTTTGAATGTTTTATGGCCACTTTTAGCATCGAATATTAAAAATAATATTTTTAACAAATGCGAAAAACCTGAAATTTTAAGAGAAGTTGCTTTAGCATGGATTTATGGATTGCCCTACTTTAAACTACTAGATATTCTTAAAGAAAATGATATTAGGATAAAAACAAAAAAACAGCGTAGAAAATATAGAATAGATCATATTGTAGAACTCTGTGACAATGCATTTTCATATGAAGGCATGCTTCTAATTGGAGCAGTAGCGGAAATAGTTGAATCTTTAATTGCTGATCGAAATTTATATTTAGTTGACAATCTCAAGAAATTACAAAAACGTATAAAATATGGTGTACCTACCCCTTTAAGTATACTATTTTACGAATTGGGTTTTGCTGATCGGATCATTTCTTTAGATTTGAGCACAATTTTAATAGATCAACCTCCACCAGCAAATAAGAGAATGTTAAAATCGTTAATTCAAAGTTACGAAAAGGATTTTCGCAACAAACTAGTAAACTACCCTTCATATTATACCTCTGTTTTAGATAATATCTTGATGGGTAGCGACAATAGAATCATCTAAAGAATTGAATGCAATATACACAATTACTGTAATTTCATTATTATCAAAATACAGTCGTTTAAATTTTGGATGAACTATTGCATCTACACCATGCTCAAGTTCTAGCTAGATTAAATTTGCCTCACTATAGTTTTTATACGAGAAAAATTTTAAAATAGACACAAGCAATATTTTTGCTCGTGTCTATTTTTTTGTACACATTTACCACAACATTTGTATTAGCCCTTATAAGATTTTTTATGACTTCATCGACCTTTTTGTCTAAAAGAAACAAAATCACCCCTTCTAAAAGAACTAACGTTCTTTAAAGCGGAACAAAAAATGGTATAGTATTAAACAATATATTCGAATACGATAAAAGTAAAGGGGGTTCACCTATGGGATTATTCGATAAGTTTTTCGAGAAAAAAAAGAAAAATAAACAAGAAAAAATGAGAAAGCTAATTGACAAAACAATAGAAGACGAACCGAAAGAAAGTGAAAAAAAATATAGGATGTTAAAAACTTTATTGGATAGTAATACTTTATTCTAGTTATATCTGGATGCTCAGCAAAGTATGAGGTTGCATCATCTTCAATTGCAGCAATACTCCTTCTGCGACGCGCACTCTCTTCATTCCTTACACCGTTATAAAGCAAAACATCAAATTCGTCATTTTCTATATCCATAGGAATTTCATTTAAAATTTCTTTCAATTTATTCTGCATTGGCAGAAGTTTTAAATGGCTCGTGCACCATCTATTTCTTACATTTCCTAACGGAATAGAAGTACCGCGACCTAATAATTCATAAAAAAATCTACTTTTCATTGGTGGTTTCACCATATGAACCAAAAACGGCATTTTCCCCTTATTATGAAATTCACCTGCCGCATATCTCTTAATTTGTTCTAAGCATCTATATTGATAAGCAGTCATTTCTGGTGTCTCAACACCCGTATCAGCACAAATTATATGAACCTGTGAATACGTTCCTCTGGTTTCATATTCTCTAATGTTTCACATAATAATTGCATTACAAGTGATGAATCTTTCCCTCCACTCATTGCAACCATGTGAGTCTTATATTTTAAATATACTTCTTTCATTCTTTGCTTTATTATTTCAATTTCATCTAAAGAGTTTCTATTCATTTTTTCTTACCCAATATTACAATAAAAAACACAAAGGGATCTCTCCCTTGTGCTTATTGCAACAAAGGGTTATCCCCCTTTCATTTATGGTATTTACTGCATACGTAGTTTTTAATGAAGCAGCTGCTTAAAATAAAGTTAACTGTCCTAATTCATCATTATTCAAGCTCATCTCTCTAGTAATTTTTTCTTCTTGTTCTGAAGGTTCTTCTGTACATGATTGTGATAAGACGTTTTGTTCATTACACTCTGTATGATTTCGCTTATAACATGCGCAATACAATGGTACTTCAGGATCCACTTGTTCTAAATAGCAATCTCCTTTTCCCAATGAACAAGTTTTCCAGTGTCCACATGCCCCAAACCCTTTCTTAGAGTAACCTAGAGCAGTATATAAAGCGTCTGATTTCATATGTGGGTTTCTTTTCAACTGTTCTATCCACATAGATTCTCCTCCTTATAAAGCAACCATATATACGTTTTTTTGCAACTTAATGAACATTTCTTGCAGAACAAGATTTAACGAAACATTCGCTTGTCTTCTTATATAACCTTTTTCTAAAAGTTCTATTGCATCAGCAATTCCTTTTACACCTAGTTTTTCAGCATGTAACTCTAAAGTATCGATTTGACTTTGAAAAGATACAAAATCTTTCTTGTTTGTTAAAGCATATAGCACATCTTTAAACCATATATTTATAAATTTAAATAGAATGGGCTCTTTTTCTTTTGTATCTATTAATTTTAATAACTTTATTATTTCTATAAAGACTGTAGGTTCCATCAAATTTTTCATTAAACTAACTATTTGTAAATGGAGTTCTATAAACCACTGCCCTTTTGCTAGTGACATAGCTTTATCTATATTATTTGTCATACGAGTTAAAAGCTTTACTATATCCTGAGAAAGATTAGCTGCTGATAATTCTTCTTCGTATTCTCCCATAGGTGTATCTAGAAAGTTTAAAATTTGGCATCTAGATTGAATCGTACCGAGAACCTTTTGTATATTTTCAGTAACAAGAATAGCCGTTGTATTTCCATCTGGTTCTTCTAAAAATTTTAATAAACTATTAGCAGCACTAGTTGTTAGCATCTCGACTCGATCAATAAGATAAATCTTTCTTGAGAGTTCAGTAGATGTGTATGAGATTTCTTTGTGTAACTGCTGAATTTGCTCCTTTTTAATACTCCCACCCTCTTCTGGTGAAATAATAACTACGTCAGGATGAATGTTGTTATTTATGCGATTACAATTTCGGCAATCATTACATGGTATTCTCTCTGAATTTTCTAAGCAAAATAGGCTTTTAATAAATAATAAAGCTGTCTCTTTTTTTAAAGTACCTGCTTCCCCGTTAAATAGATACGCATGATTAACCTTATTATTTACTAATCCATTTTTCAGTATTGTCCCTACGATATGTTGCTTTTGCATAACTTCGCCCCAAGATATAATCCGCGTCATCATTACCACTCCTTAAATTTTATTAACACAAAAAGACCTTCCGAAGAAATAAGTGCTATTGTAAGAGACTTACAATAATTCTTATAACCCGAAAGGTCTTGTGTATTATTTTAAACAAAATAAAAGTATTATTTAATCTATATTAACTCGAACTCACGAAACATTCAAACATTTCCCTGTTACTATAATGGGTTAATATATAGTAGATAAGAGTCTTTCAATCTTATCCATAACATTATTTTGTATCATTATTAATATAATTTAAAATTGTTTTGATACCTTTTACTAAATCCTCCCCGTCTATTCCAACGTCTGATTCTTTAACATTTATTCCAATTACTTTTAGGTTTTGCTTCGAAAAGGTTAGCGCATCACTATATGAAATATTAGGAAGGATAATAAAATGTTCTCCACCCGTTTTAGATATAATTTTTTCGTACAAGTCTTTAAAATAAACATCTTGAAAAGAAAAACCTAAGAAGATAAATGATTTATTGCTCATAAACGTAGAGATTATTCTCATAAAATCCTCATTCTTATACAGCCCATCATAACTTTCCTTTGTAACAATCATAGTTTTAGGTTTATGAATCATCCCGTGTAAATGCACTATGGATTGTTTTTTCTCGCCTAAAAATTTCTGCATATTTTCAATATCATCCCACATAAGAGGGGGATGGAAACTACCCCTAATCGTCGAAAAAATATTATCATAATTTGTTGTTAAATAAAAATCAGAATTCAAATCTAAAACATCTTGATAATTATGATTTTCTCTTTCTATTTTCATGTTAATTTTTTCATTAAATATATCAACAATTTGTTCTTGAATTAATTCGTCCTTGCTTAAGAACGAAGACTTTTTTAAATAACTAAGCGCTTCGAAATAATCTCCTTCATCTAGCTTATCATTATAATACCCCTCATATCCTTTTTTCAGATATCTTGAAAATCCATTTAACATGCCTTTCCAATTAGGTAAATTAAAAGGAACTGACAATCCCGAACCCATAAATGGTATTAAATTCTCTTTTCTTTTCTTTAATTGCTCTAGATTAAGAGAATAATCCTCTATAAGATAATGATCTAACATTTCTTTTTCTCTCCTTAAATTTAACTCCTCTAATAGTATCAAAGTTTTCGTCTTATTTATTTGAAACATATGTTTAATTTCATGATTACCATTTACAACACTAATATTGTTTCCACAATGTACACATGTGGTCATCATTACATTTGTATTTTCAGTTTTATCATATCTTAAACATGTGTAATTAAAATACTCTCGTGTTAAACCTAATTCCTTCATTGCTAAAATAATTTCACTAAAATTCGGAAAAGACGAATCGCTACTAAACTTGATAAAACGAAATTTTTTTAGAAAAGAATTAATATTTTCTATGGCCTCTGATTCACTCATCGCCTTCTTCGTAATCACGGCACTGACTAAGCTCTCCAATAACATGCTGAAATAATTCCTTCCCAATATGGTTTTTGTTAATAAAAGTCACCTTGAAATTCTCTTTCATAGATACTACAGATGTTTGAATGACTTCTGTGCTATCTGTTAAATGATTTATATCTGTAAACCAAGATAGTGCCCATTTTGGTAATTCCAGAGCTTCCTGGAAGTCAGTATATAAACTATGAAACATAACAGATGTAGCTACCGGTTCACTTGCTCCTGATGTTCCAGTTGCTCCCTTTAAAGAATTACTAGATTGAAATGCCACTCTAGTAGGATAACCAACTAACTTACTACTCTTTGCGATATATATTAAATTATCATCTTCGGTCATTACATCTAAATATGTTGCCAATAATAAAGATTTAAAACGTTTTACTAAATTATCTTGTTTTACAATTGGGGCAATTGCTTTCCCAAATAGTTCTTCAGTTAACGTACTTACCATAGTTTTAAGCGTGTCCGAATTTTTCAATTCAATTTCTTCTCTTAAATCATACAACATAGTATTATCAAGTTTTTCACACATTTCAAACATTGCTCTTCTATCTTTTTTAACTTTAATAAACTTTTGAATTTGTAAGTGATTTTCAAAAAGTTTTAAAAATTTTTTATACGCTTGAACTACTGTTTTTTGTATTCCCTCATCTATTTCTCCATTCTCATCTTCATTTACTATATTGGGAATGTTTTTTAAAGCTGCTACAAGTGTTTTTTTTGTATAATTAATTTCTATTGCACATACAAGATATTTTATAACTGTTCTATCAGCGTCTGTTTTTGTTGGAACAACATGTGTAATTAGAAATCTGGATTTATCTACATAACCATTTGCAGTACTATAATCGAAACCAGCTAAAAATGTATTTTTTTCTGTAGTGTTTACTAAATCCATTATGTAAAAGCCATCTTCCTTCATTAACCTTTTAACATCTGGTGGTAAAGTATTTCTAGAATTCATATCATCAATTAAGCGTTTGACTGCTTGTTTGAAAATGTCCTCAGTAACGGGTTCATTTTTTATTTTATTTATGAATACATTGGTTAATCGTCCATAAAAAATTGATTCAAAAAATTCTCTTTCTAAAATTTCTGCCTCGCTAGCTTTTTCTGTTAGAAAGCGCTTATAATACTCTCCAAAACCCTCTCCATCCTGTTCCTCAAAACCTGTCTTCTCTTTTATAACTTTCTTTATCTCAATTGGTTCTATATACTCTAAAAAACGATTACCTTGAAAGATATACATGCTATTAGTTTCTGCATTTATATTAATTGGTTGTGACATCAGGATTCACCCTCTTTTTCAAAATCAATATAAATGCATTATAACAATAATATTATTACTTTTGGAGATAATAATATACAAATTTCACCACCTACAAGGTCTTTAATTAATTCTTAAAAATATATATTGTTGATTTTTTAAATAATGTTTGATTAGAAGTCTCTTATAAACACGTATTTTATAACATCTTAAAAGGATTCATTTTGAATAAAGTTTAATCAAAATGAATCCTTTTAAGATGAACTTACCGTTTTTCAACTTAACACTTTATTATATATTAAACTCTCTCTTATTTTATATCTTTGTATCCTTCAACCCAAATGCGTCCCCTCACCATCGAACATTCTAGCTAAATCTCAAACTTCCATCAAATTTTTATCTAATTCTCATTAGCATATCTTTTTAATGCACTTTCAAATGCTGAAATCCCCTTACTATTTACAAAGCGAATAGGAGTGTTATAACGAGCTGCGGCCGGAATAATTAATTCATGATATATATGACTCAATAATTCTGTTAGATAAAAGACTACATCAGCTTTTTTAACTGTACTATCTATCTTACGATGCTGATCTTCTGCTACAAATATAATTTCTGCATTGTATTTTTCAACGCACTCTCTATAGTATCTTTCTTTATTCCCACCAATTACAGCCACTTTCTTTCCTGACAAATCATTCTTATGCACATTTCCTTCCGGCTCTTCTTCTTTCTGCAATTGAATGATTTCTAGAGCCATTTGTTCAATCGTTTTATTTAAATACTCTATTTCTTTTTTATGTTGTTCTGACTTGATTTCCTCCTCAGTTGCCAAATCAGTCATCAATTCATTTACTGACCTCTCCGTTTGTTTAACAACTCTTGAGGCCTTAGCATCTGATGAGATTTTTTGTTTTTTCAAATGTTCATTTTCCATTTTGTATTTATTTAACATCTTCTCTTGTTTGTTAAACTTTTTTTCATACTCGTTTAACTTACTTTGAAGTTTATTCCACTCCTCTTTAAACGAAATCTCTTCGGCCTTTTCTTGACTAGGATATCTCTCCTGATGAAATATTGCTAATTCTGCAAGAATGTTAATGTATCTAAATGGAGCAGCTTCTAAATACAAATCATGCATATCATCTGTTCCTTTAGTTTTCATATAAGCAGTGATAAAAATTGTGAAATGCATTCCGTACTTCTCAATTACTTCTTGTACATCTTTAATTTTTTTCTGTTGATTATCTGTTTGATCATACGCTGCTTGTAATTGAGCTATCTCAATTTCACCAGCGACTTTCAAGTTCTTTTGAAGTCTTTCTTTCATTTGTGGTTTACTATATTCTTTTAACAAGCGATCGATTTTCCCTCGTTTACCTTGTTTCTTTTCCTTTGCAGTTAAGAAAATTTTACAGTCATTGAAAAAACGAGTAACTATTTTCTTGTGTTTTGGTGAATCACTTTCTATTAATGAAATAATAATGTACAAATCAACAACATCAGGTAATGAGTCCGTAGATTCTAACCAATACTGAGTAACAGCATCTTTCACTTTTGTAAATAATTCATCAGATATCTTATCTTGACCTATAGAATCTCCTTCCTCAAAACACTCACTATAATGTTTAAATAAATCTATTGATTCTTTTCCATCCTTTTTTGTAATCGAAACTAATTCACCCATTTTTAATCCCCTCCACAATAGAATTTTCTGACAACTCCTCTAAATAGTAATATGTGGAATTATGAGTGTCAAATCGATTCATAAACTTTTTAATCTTCCTTTTTGCTAAATCAAGAGTTATAATATTCTTATATTTTTTTACT
Source organism: Bacillus paranthracis (assembly GCF_001883995.1). Taxonomy (GTDB): domain Bacteria; phylum Bacillota; class Bacilli; order Bacillales; family Bacillaceae_G; genus Bacillus_A; species Bacillus_A paranthracis. Next base: position 20,624 of record NZ_MACE01000069.1, read on the forward strand.
TTTTGTTTTTTCTTCTTTAAATTAAAAGCAGCCCTTTGGGTTGAGTTAACACATGAAAATGTGAACAGTAACTCTACTCATTTGGCTGCTTTTTTGCGTTTAAAAGGATTGCCATTTAATAAAATTTATATTTATGGGAGGAATATTAATGAGTAATTATATTGCACTATACCGTGCGTATAGACCAAATAACTTTAATGATTTAGTGGGGCAAGATCATATTAAAACGACAATCATGAATGCGATTAAACTAGAAAAAGTAGCTCATGCCTACCTACTATCTGGACCACGAGGTACTGGTAAAACAACTGTTGCCAAAATAATTGGAAAAGGCGTTAACTGCTTAGCTCCATTAAGTAATGGTGAGCCTTGTCAAAAGTGCGCCAACTGTAGTGATATCAATAATAATAAATTCGCGGACATTCTAGAATTTGATGCTGCAAGTAATAATGGAGTAGAAGAAATACGGCAGATACGAGACCAGGTACATTTAGCACCGGTTACAGGAAAATATAAAGTGTACATCATCGATGAAGTGCATATGCTTTCAAATTCTGCATTTAATGCCCTATTAAAGACATTAGAAGAGCCACCAGCACATGTTATTTTCATACTGGCTACAACAGATCCACAAAAAGTTCCTAAAACTATCATTTCTAGATGCCAACAATTTGAATTTCGAAATATACCACTTCAAGCAATGATTGACAGGTTAAAATTCATCTCCCATGATCAAGGGATTCGGATTACAGATGAAGCATTGCATTTAATATCCCAATTAGCTGAAGGTGGTTTAAGAAATGCTCTTAGCATAATGGACCAAGTAATTGCATACGCAACAAATAATGTAACAATAGAGCATGTTGCAACAGTCGTTGGTAAGGTAGCAATTCAGGATATTGAAAAACTAATACATTATATAACTGAGAAAGATTTAAACAGCACTTTGGATTCCTTGCAAACTATCCTAGAGAGAAAACAAGCGGATTTCTTTTTAAGCGATTTAATCGGTTACTATAGAGACCTCATGATATTTAATCTATCTCAAAAAACTGACATGTTTAAAGTGGCCATTTATAATAATGCCTTTATAAACCTTGCTGAGCGAATACCATTATCCAAGATTCCAAATATTCTTGAAGAGCTTACTACGGTACAGTATAAAATAAAAAATTCTGTATATGCAGCAACGCTAATCGAAATTGCATTAGTTAAGATACTTCAACTGGAGCAGGAAATATCAACGATCCAACCGAATATCAAAAATAATGAAAATGAAGATTCCAGTGAGCTTAATCAAACATTGTTACAAAGTTTACTTGATACCATCGCAGCATTCAATCAGCGTTTAGACGAATTAGAAAAACAAAAAGAAGAACCAACTGCTAATCAAAGACGCAGAAACATTCAAATTTATCGCGATCCTAAAGCTAAGGAAACTGCAAAAGATATTGTTTTACCTGAAATCACTTGGGAAACAAGCAAATTGTTAGAAACTTTCCTCCCTAACTGTATTGCTCATATAAAGAAAGATAATCCCCTTATTGCAAATAGTTTAGGAGAAATAGTTCATGCTACTGGATCAAAGCACCATATTATATTCGTAATGGAACATCCCCAACAAGTTGAAACTTTATATAATCCATTAAATGATTCCATAGTTACTAAAACCATTTCACAATTACTTAGACGTCAAATTAAAATGATTTACTTAGAAAAAAGTGAGTGGGAAGAGATAAATACTAATAAGGAAGTGTAGAAATGAATCGTATCAAAGTACCGTTTGGAAGAAAAAAGAAACCTAAACTCCCAGTTGAAGATATTTCCGCCTTATCTTCTATGGAATTTGATCATCTATTGTATGTACTTAACGAACTTGCAAATAGATATAAGTATTATAATACTACCCCATATGACATTAGAAAGTTTCTTCAATTAATTGCATTTCATCTAGCAAATAAATTAACAAAGCAGCATACATTCTCTAATATCGAATTAGGTATCCTAAACGTTATACTTGAAAACAGGCTCCTACCATTTGAGGAAAGTAATAAATTAGGTGATTTTGTATTATTAGAGAAAATTGATAAGCAAAATAATTCAAATGAATTTATTACCCAATTAATAGAAAATGACTTTCAATTAGTTGAGAACATTGCATATGTAAGGATAAATAACAACACTCAATGTAATTAAATACTTCATTATGGAAGAAAATGTTGGTTTGAAATAAAGTTTAATCAAAAAAACTCCACAAACCCATATTATATGGTAAATAAGAAGACTCCATTTTGAAAAAAGATTAATCAAAATGGAGTCTTTTGTTAGAAATCCGAATCTAGTTTTTATAAAAAAGATTAATCAAAACTCATAGACATATCTATTACAACAATATACTTATACCTAACCTATTCTTCAAACCAAAACAGAACTTCAATAGGTGCTTTCAAAACCTTCGCAATATCATAAGTGAGTTTGAATGAAGGATTATATTTTCCATTTTCGAGATTGCCAATTGTTTCCCTTCGGACACCAACCTCATTGGCTAGATCTTCTTGAGACATACTTAGCTTTACCCTATATTCTTTCATTCGAGTTTTAAGTGGCATCTTGCATCCCTTTCTTTTCTCTACGTTCAAATATTTCTAAATTAATTACAAAAGTTCCTAATGGTATTACAACTGCAAGTACAACGCATAATCTGATTACATGTACATTTGCAAAAATAACGATACTTAAGATTAGTAAAACACCCATTACTAATGCCACGAAAAATGCCTTTGTGGCAGCAATGCGAACATGTAGAATAAAAAGTTCATCTGGTATAACTTTTGCATATAAAAAGAAGGGGAAGAAAGCGAAAAAGTAATATGTAAATGATGTTTCACCTAAAAATGAATGAGGACCTAAAAGTCCTAGAAATCCAATAAACCCCAAGTAAGCCAGTTTGTTTTTCATGTGAATTCTCCTTTGCGATGTATTTCGCACTAATTGTTATAAATATATCACATCAACTTGGAAATAAAAAGGATTGAAAACGGTACGACTTTTTTATAAGCAGTTAATCTTTTTTCAAAACGGTTAAACCTTATTGCAAACCTACACAAAAATCAAAAAAGACCAACCCCTTAATAAATAAGGGGTTGGTCTTTTGGGAATTCTCTATAATCTCTTAATATATTCCTTTAAAATATATCAATTACTCATAATATTTATCATATTCCACTGCATATTTAGTTTTTAATTGTTCTATTAACTTCTCATTAAATGAAATTATATCAAGTACATCCTGATTTATATATAATAAATAATTGTCATTATAAAATGAGATATATGCTGATGGATGCCCTTGTGATACATTTTGACAGTATTTATAGACATCTTGATAATTTAAATTTTTTATAGATGCAAAAATTGTTGAACTTGTAAAATTATCGTTTTTTATTAATGTTTCTTTCCAATTTCTAATTTTAGTAAATTTACCTAAACCTGTTTTTTCATGAATTCTTTTACCATTTATAATATATCCACAGATAAAGGAAGAATTTATTTTTTCGTTTTGATTGAATAAATTATCCAAGATATTTTTTAATAATCGAGTGTTATTATTCACAAATAAATCCATATCGAATCTAATTCTATGATTCGAAGTTACTTGAAAAAAGGGAGTTTCTTCAGTATTTGTAAAATCTACTTTGAATTTTTTAAATTTATCCATAATTAGTTATTAAGCTCCGATTCTTCTTAATTCTAAATCATAAGTTCCAGATCTAGTTTTCTTATTTGCAAGAGCTTTTACTGTATCAGCACCTTTAAAAGCTCCACCAATGTGGCCATCTTTGTCTCTAGTTATATATTTAGGTTTTCCTTTTTTGTTATAATATACTCTTGCACCATGAGAGTAAAATTTTGTTTCTGCGTATCCTAATCTGCTTGCAACTGCTTTAGCAAGAGGTTCAGAGTTTTTCATTAGAGTTCTAATAGCAGTTGGTCCATATTTTTTTATAGCTGCTTTTAGACCGCTTTTAACTATGAATGCAACAAGAACGGGAACCAAAGGAAGAGCAGATGCAGTTATTTCTTGTGTATCAATAGAATATTGCTCACCAGTTTCTTGATCCACAAAAATGGCTTTTAAATCTTCACCTTCTACATCAGTCACAAGAATTGAAAAATTCTTCTCTATTTCATTTCCATTATCATCATTTAGTATTGCTTTAGCACTCATTTCACTTGTTTCAATATTATATTCCAATGTACTTTCCATTTGTACTTGATCAGTATCTAATATTGATTCAAAAGTGTCTACATTATCAACAACATTTTCAGTTATTTCAATTTGTTCGGATGATTCTATTCCTAAATCTTCCTTTACATCAACTTTAACTTCGGTATCTATTTTACTAGTTTCAGTGTTTTCGGTAACATTTACAATTTCTTTTAATGCAGAATCATTTTCTTGCGCTGCATATACAAACCCTGTAGGAACATATGTAATGAAAAGCGCTGTAATTATACTGAAGATAAAATATTTTTTCATTAAATTCTCCACCTTATTCTTTTATTTGTACTAATCCCATCCCAAATTTTTCTTTCGCACCTAATTTTATTGCTCCAAAGCGTAGATCCTTTTCTATGTCTTTACTCCCATTTTGAAGCAATATAGAAACTATCCCTGTTGTATAAGCTGTTGCATAAGAAGTCCCGCTTTGCATTTCAACCTCTCCATGTATGTTTAATACAGGTACATCTACGCCTGGTGCCACAAAATCAACCTTGCCTTGGCCGGCATAAGCATATAATTTCATATCCTTATCAATAGCAGAAATAGATAATACTTCAGGGTATTTAGCAGGGTAATCAGTAGATAAGCCAATGGTATTTCCTGTAGCAGCAATAATTATTATCCCTTTATTTGATGCATTTCTTATCGCTTCCCTTAGCTTAGGGTCATCTTTAGAAAAGCCAAAACTTAAATTGATAATATCAACACCTTGTTCAACACTCCAGTTTATCCCTGATATTATATCCGCTATTTTTCCACTACCCTTTTCATTTAAAACTTGAACATCATACAATTCAACAGCAGGATTAATTCCCACCACATTATTTCTACTTTTTGTAGAAGCAATGATACTTGCAATCATAGTTCCATGATCTAATATAGCCTCTGTCTCAAAAGTATTATTAAGCGCATTATAACTTTTCTTTACCTGGCCTTTAAGTCCCTTTATGTCCTGATTAATCCCACTATCTAAAACAGCTACTTTCACAGTTTTAGAACCTGCAATTTTGATTACACGTTCAGGAAATAACGTACAAACTGCCCAATTTTTCTGGCAACTTCCCTCTGAGATAACATACTTATTAGATACTTTTTTAGTACATCCAAACATGACAAATAACACTAAAGCGCATACAAATAATAATATTTTCTTTATAAACACCACTCCTTTTTAACGATTCCTTCAAAAAACGTCCCCTTGTAATGACGAGGATTAATCAACACAAACTTAAAGTTCATATGACCCTTTAAATATTAAAGTCAATTGAATGTAATAAAAAGACTGTTTTTTACCAATATTTTCTGATATATTCAATGAGAACAGATACCAATATTTAACTTAGTTTAATATTTATATAATGCGATAAATATATTTTTATAAAGATAAAATTACTTACTAACAGAAGCAATACGTAAAGTATAAATCAACATAAAAAAGCAATAATTTCCTGTCACGAAAATATGATAGGAAATTATTGCTTTTATTTAAAATGACTTTATTACACATAAAATGATTTTTGGACAAAATTTAATCAATAAATGATATTATCTAAAAATCCTCTTTCCATACTTCAAAAGCCTTATCAAAATATAGTTTTTTAGCTGTTTCATCACTTATTACTTCTGAAACAATAGCATTCCCTTTTTCATCTTTAATGATTTTTATGAATTCTACTTCTTGAATATCTCCTTCACTATCAGGGTTATCCAATAATATAAACCCTGATGTGCCCTCAGCTATAAGGTCACCACTTGCTGCTTCCTTAGTTTCTAAATAACCTGTTATCCATTCTTCTCCTTTACCTTTGTAATTAAAAATGCTAGTTGTCCATCGGTATTTAACTTCAGCTCCCATCGAATCATCCTTTCTGATTGTACTAAAGCTTTGTAAATAAATTTGAAACTGATTATCCTATTATGAATTTATCTGTCACCCTTTATTTTATATATACTACTTTTTAACTTAGGCTTCTTGTGTAACCGTACTTTAGTTCCATTAATATCTAAGTCAATTTTCTCTTCCTCTAAAGCCTCTATTTTCTCTTCATGTTCCTTTTTAATTCTATCTCTTTCTTCTTTTTTCTTAGTCGCTTTTGGACCAATTACGAACAGAATTAAGAATATGCTTACCATTACAACAAAAGTAGTCACTAGTACCTCTCCCCTTTGGCAAAACTTCGTATCATATATTTTTTTAATCTATTAGATTTACCTTGAAATCTACAGGAGAACGGATACTAGCATCATTACACAGAAATATTTTAGAAATTACTTGCACTATTCCTCCTTCTCCTTTTATAAACCGAAATTATAAATGACGCAGTAAGGCCGGTACTAGCAATGTCATTACAAATATAAAAATGGAACTATATCTCAAACTTGAACTCCATTTTCCATATTTGGGATGTTCAAATTTCTTATAAAGCATACCTAATGCTAAAGATATCAAAAACATTAATACAGCTGTTCCTAAAATTATAGAAGTAATTAAGCCCACCATATTACTCATAAAGGTTTGAAAATCAAAAGAACGTGTCGTCAACATTAACACTGGTAGAATCCTTATTAAAAGTATGAGAATAAATGAACCTACTCCAAAATATATAGATCTTTTTTTCCACTTAATATGTTTAAACCATAACGAAGCCCCAAAAACTAATAATGATATTAAAATTACTACAGAAAGTATAAGGAAAATAACATCAAAGAATGCAGGCACACTCGCATGGACTGCACCATCTATTTTATCTCCCCCATCTTTCATTACATCACTGCCGCCATTAAACAAAGAACCAAACCAGTCTACAATCCAATCGGTCATCCAAGAAATATCAAATGGTAAATCTTCATTTTTTGTTTGTGCAGGAGCAGCTGAGTTATACACTTCCAAATTATCCTCCCCCTTAATTGAAATTAAGTCCTTTACTTTAAGTATATAAACTTAACGAACCAAAACTAAGAAAATATCAAATCATATCTTATTTGATAGAAGAACCACACTTTCGAACTTTAGTTCTGTACCTCTTTATTTATCACTAACATTTTTTTATTAGTTAACTTTGCAATATAAGTTTGTATATAATTCCTTTCAAAGACACAAAATATCGGAGTTTCTATTAATAATTCCATTGTTTTTTATCTCATTCCAAAAAAGAGCTGTATAATATGGACGAAGAAAATCTATTGAGCGAACAGATTAATCGCGTCCCATCGGATGCCCTGAATACCCCTAGTAAGGAACAAGAACAAATGCTAGAAATAAAGATATTAACCAAGACCTATATGGCACAGACTTACCCATTTCAGATGTAGATAGAACAACAAACAAAAAATAAATTACAAAGAAAAAACTTAATAACCAGCAAACTAATTTTCCCCATAAAAAATAGCTATCGGGTCAGAAGCACACGTCAAAATAAAGGATTATTTCTACATACTTACTGAAAGAATTCTCCTTCTTCAAATGTGTGCAGGACGATAGCCCGACGGTAACAGTAAGAAGGATTTTCCTTTCTGCGCATAAATAGAAAAACGAGCACCCTATCACTATAAATAGGAGTGCTCGTTTTTCTATTTATCTATTCCTTTTCTGGCCAAATTTTCACGTTTGGTTCTAATAACCACTTGTGGTCTTCCTCCATAATACGATCATTCCATGGGTTATTCTCAAGATGTCGAATCATCCAACAAAAATACATTGCATATCCAGGCGCAGTTGCTTGCGGGTGGTCTAGCTCACCTGGAATTGTAATAAAGCTATTATGTACAACGCGATAAGCATCCTCACCAACCATTACACATCCAAATCCCTGCGGCTTATTAAAGCGATAATAATATACCTCCGGTTGATCATGGTGATGCGGTGGATAACTGGACCATCGTCCTGGATAAGAAATAACTTCTCCTACTACCATGTTAGAATATGCTGCATTGTTATAGTCAAAAATCGTACGAATAACACGCTGGGCTGTTCCCTCTAATAGACCTTCCCCAGCTACAACACTTTGGCACTCATTTGGAGTATACAACTTAGACGCAAATTCTTGGTCATTATCTGTTTTTTGGACAAGCACTTCACTATCTGAAAGAGCAGTAATTGTAACCTTCACATTTTTAGCCACATGTAAACACCAAGGGTTTTCTTCAAAAACAGACTGTCTTTGAATTACTTGTTCCATTCCCACTCTAAACGTATTGTCTCTTCTAGTAAAAGTACTGCTGTTTCATTCTTATTATCAAATAACAACTCTTCTTTTCCATTAGACATCTTATATATACCTATACCCATTAACATATCATTGTATTGACCGTTCATTTCTGTTAATACATTATATCCTTCATTTTTCTATGCAAAATAAAAAAGAATAAGAAGATTCATGCGAGTAAACGCTTTAGAATCTTCCTATTCCTCTATACACCCCCTTAAAAATAGTTGGCTTATTGCTTTGTATTAGATAATCCCCTTTTTCATTAAACTCACATAGTTGTTATCTCCAATGATGACATGATCTAGAAGAGGTATACCAATAATGTTTCCACATTCTTTTAACCTTTTAGTCACTTCAACATCTTCGTGAGATTCCGCACTATGGCCTGAAGATAGCAATAGGTAAGACTTTGAGGTTATCTCCACCTTTTCCCCTGCTCCACACCGTGCATGCAACTTTCATCGCACACGGCATTCCATCGTTTACCTTCTATTTCATTTTCCTCAATCTACTTAGTTTAATTTGAATCCCTAATTTACTTGATTATTTCATTCCCAATTAACAACCTTAGTTTATTCAGCTTCATAAGTTGTTCCTCATTTAATTCAAGAAATTCAAGATACTTTTGGATAGTTTCTACATCTGTGGCATGGATTAGCCGGTGAACATCTCTAGTAATTAGCACTAAGTTGGAATAACTATCATCCTTCGTTTTACTCCATAATGTTTTATGATGGCAATCCATTTCCGTTAGAATCAATTCTTCCCCAGTCACTGCACATTTTCCATTTTGGGCTATAAACAGCGATATTCGATTGTCATTGAATTCTATTGTTGCCCGTTCATTAATGATAGGGTGTTCCCTAATCCATTGAACTTGCCAGTTCGGAACCGACTTTTGTTCCCGATGCATTAGTTCTCGTCCTTCTTTGGTAAATTTATTAACACCATTTTTAGGCATTAATGCTGTTTTTGTTTTAATGAACCCAATAGGAATAAGGGGATATCCATTAATATATCTTGTCATCTTTGATTTTAAATAAGGTTTAATGCCTTTATCTTTGATTGCATAATTGGTTGTTTTTCTCAATGAAAATTGCTTTAATCGCTGACGTTCTATTTGTGTTAATTGGTATTGTATTGGCATCAAACTATTGACTACTTGCGTCGCAATTTGATAATAATTGTGAATGCCAATAACCATACTATTATAAATTCGAACGTTCTTGATTAATTCGTTTCCATTGGGAACTCTTTGCATGAGTTTGATCTGGTCTTTGAGTTGTTTCTTAATCCTCTTTCGTGCTTTTTCTGCTATATGTGATTGACAAACGTATTTTCTGCGGCCAAAACGGTCATATCCTTTTCGTTCCATTTTCAGTTCAAAGCCGAGAAACTCGCTACTTTTCTTTTTCAGATTTGTAATTTGAGATTTCTCCTCAGAAATAGGAAGGTTTAACCGTTCCTCTAGCCACATTTTGCTTGCCATGAAAATCTTTTCAGCATCTAATCGCGTTGTAGTAAAAATTTTAAAATCATCTGCGTAGCGGACAATGTACATTTCTTTTAATGTAGATGTTTTTCTAAGTTGTTGATAGCGATATTGGCGACTATACCATCCTGTTTTCTTATTAAGATAGTCCTTAAGTGTTCGGCACTTTTTACTTTCCCATTGGTTTGCAATCCACCAATCAAATTCATTTAAAGCGATATTCGCCAATAGAGGGGAAAGTATTCCACCTTGCGGTGTCCCTTTTGTTGGATGTACGATTTCTCCATTTGGTAAAACAATAGGCGCTTTTAACATTTTACGTATAATCACAAGTAATTGTTTATCACGAATACCCATTGCCCAAATTTGTCGCATAAGTTTTGAATGTTTCACTTCATCGAAGAAACCTTTAATGTCTATATCCACTACATATTGCATTTTATTATTGTTTATTGGTCCATTACATGCAGATATTGCATTTTCAGCTGATTTTGTCGGTCTAAACCCATAACTATATTTGTAAAAATTAGCTTCACATATAGGTTCCAGTACTTGTAGAATACATTGTTGCGCAATTCTATCCCACATAGATGGAATACCTAATGGTCTAGTTTTTCCATTAGGTTTTGGAATTTCCACACGTTTTACTTTTCAAGGATTATACTGTTTAAATCTTTTCTTCACAATTCCAATAAACTCATGGGTTCCAAGCTCTTCAACGTCCTTTATCGTAACTTCATCGACTCCAGGCGTAGCACTTCCGTTATTCCGTTTAATATTTCGATAGGCGAGTAGAATGTTGTTGTATGAAGTAATGATTGACATGAGGTTTTTAAATTTTTGTTTATCCTTACTTTTTGCATAAAGTTCATCGAAGATTTCAGTCATGCCATAATAATCAGCATGGCGTAACCTTGTATTTTTCATTCTAGGGATCTTCTTAAAGTTTTTGTTCAAGGTATATCACGCTCCAATCTTGGCTCGTGACCTTTTTAGTCATACGAGAATCCTTGAGATGATTGAGTTGAAATAGTTTAGGCGAAACGACTTGAGGCTATTGTTCCATTTCCATTACAGAAACTTTATCACTCCTGCCTCTACTCTCACTATCATAAAAGGAAGTTATAGATATATTCCTTTCCTCCCTACCACTTCATAGAGTGTGTACTCTCCATGTTGATAGCTTTCCACGTTCCCTTAACTCTATCTATTCTTAACTTAGGTGCTAGCTCTTGCCTGACGTCCTCTCCATCGCCTGTAACGATGCATGGAGCTTTCGAAACCACCATACTTACTCGCCCACGGAACGCACTTGAAGTTTTCATCAAGTCTACTCATTTCTAAGTAGTTCCACTTACAGACATTTCATTCGCTAGTTCGTCAGTGTTTTACCACATTCTCACCATATTAAGTTTTTCACGACTCCCGACCTATCAGTTGTACCAACCACCTCTGGTTAGCTTTCGGTTATTCATGAGTACTACGACAACTTTCAGCCGACTTCACCGAGCTTCACACCCTATTCTTATACACATTCGAATAACGCATGTCGGAGTATTAGAGTAGGCATTTCAAGGCGTTACCCTATCATTCTACCTATCGAGTTAAGAGTTCACGACTCTCTTACTTGCCATAAATGACGTTCAGACAGCGTGCGTAACCTTTTCAGTTAGGAACGTGTCGCACGGTGATTGTGAAAACATATAATAGAAGATGCATTGTTTAATATTGCCGTGCGGAAAGTTTCCCTTGGATGGACTAACGATGAATCAACAGTTCCTTCAAACACAATGCTACAACCAATAATTTCATTCTTTGTATTTAAGTTAAATACACCAAAAATTTCATTTGGCCTTGATTCTATATCAAATATAATCTGTGCAAAGCGTACAGCATCCGCTGGACAAGTAATTTTCTTTTTCTCAATATCATAAATTCGATTACTATCTTTTACCAACTTTACAGATTGAACCATAATTTTCTTACCCATGCCCTTCTCCTTTCGAAATAAAAAAGACGAGACTGCTTCTCTCATCTTTTTCCACCTTCTTTTGTATTTTGAAATTCAAAATTCTTACTTCCTTATTACATTTCTTAAAAAGTTAAGACATCCTATCACATCCTTGTTAGTTCAATACTTGTCCTATTCCTACAACGCAAAAAAACCTCTCAGGAATACATTCGTATTACAAATTAGCGTATATGTTTTATACACTTCCTTGTAATGGATCGTAAACCCGAAAGGTTTGTGGTTATTTAGGAATGATTAAAAAGGAAAAAATTTCTTGAGCTTATTATATAATAAGCTCATTTCTATTTCAATTAAAAAAACAAAATATTCATACTTTTACAAAGGAGATTTGATTTCTAAAATAAAAGACACCCAAATTCAATTGAGTGTCTTTACAAAATTATTTAACTTGTTTTTGTAGAATTTCTTTTAATTCTCGCACAGTCTTGGAAAATTCATCAATTCTTATCGTGCACATTTCGATAGTTTTTTCAGTATTGATAACTTCCCACACAGGATGAATAACTTCTCCCTCCTGTTTCGGATACAGCAATATACATCTTTGAACTTCCTTATAAGCAGTTACATACGCATACATTTGATAAATGTCACTCTGAACATAACTAATTCTTCCATTATTTGTTGCACTTTTCCACTTCGTATCCATGATTATCATATTATCAATCACAAAATCTGGTTTTAATAAAATGTTCTGGCGTCCACTCTTCTTGTTACGTAATAGCCTCTTCTCTGCATGTTGACTGATTATTTTATTATTACCAATAGCCTCTTGTAGTGCTACTTCAATATATTTTTCAAACAACATATTCATTTGAAATAAGAAAGAGAACGATGATGCTCCTCGCCCTTTACTATAAATCGTTGCTCGCTCAACAATTAGGTTAGCAAATAAAGCAGCTTGACGAAAACGTTCATTCCGTCGGTTAAATGTAATGCTTTTTAATTCCTTCTCTGTGAAATGTACTATATCCACAGTTTCTAAGTAGCCTAAACAGCGCTCAAGATAAAGTTTTAAAGTATGTATTTTGGTATGCTTTTTTACAATGAGCAATGCACATTTAAATAACTGGTTTAAAGAGTTATTTTCCGTATATTCATCAAATGCACAATATGCTTTTGTTTTTTGAAATATATTCTTATAAATGTGTTTACTAAGCTCGAGCTTGCCACGCAGTGTATTTAAATTTTCTTCATGACGTTCGTATGTTTTATAAGTCCCTTTTCTGAGCTCATTTAGCAAACGGGTAAGAAATGTAGCAAGAAATGCCGTAAGCAGTTCACCTCTATCTTCACCATTTAGTACTTCCTCATAAAATGAAACCGGCAAAAAGCCTGTAATTGAAAGCATTCCTAGCAATGCCTTTCGATCGTCAATAGGTGTGATTTTTATTTTTGGTATAATTTCATACCGCACATCAGAACATTGTATGACGCCAACATAATTAATAAAGCGAAGTCGTTTATACTTTTGATCAATCACCTGTTCATTTGGATATTTTTCTTCAATATATCGTATAAGCTCATCAAATTGTTCTACTGTAACGTCGTTTTCTGTAATCCAGTCATACGCCTCACGCACTATAATTGTCTTATTCATAAATCGCGATTAGCTCTTGCGCTGTTAATTTTCGTTTTACTCGGTACAGTGCAGGAATATAAATAGATGGCTTTTGTTTAAACAGTTCATTTATATTAACTTCTTCTTTATAAACAATATATTGATCTTCCTTTGAGCTCCCAATTCCACCCAAAACAAGACCAATCTTTTCCCAATCATCATAAAAATACTCTTGTAAAAGTGGAATGATTTTCGTTTGAAAAATAGCTATAACTTCATTATCTGTTTTCGCGTTTATAAAATACGCATGCCCAATCATATGATCACGATCGTACAGCACTTCAATCCTCCTATTAATAACAGAAAGCATTTCAGCAAGATCAATTTCATCACCAATCGATTCAAGAAGATCCGTATTTGGCATGATTTCTTCAAACACAAAGCGACGGCGTAACGCTGTATCAAGCAGTGCAATTGAACGGTCGGCTGTATTCATCGTCCCTATTACATATAAATTGGGTGGTAACGTAAACTTCGCTTTTGAATAAGGTAGTTCAACAATCAATTCATTACTTTGTGTTAAACGCTTATCCTCTTCTAGTAACGTTAACAGCTCACCAAAAATCTTAGAAATATTGCCTCGGTTCATTTCATCAATAATTACAACATGTTTTTTCGCATTCGAATAATCAAACGAACTGTTTTCCAACAATGCCTTTTGAATAATTGCCTTTTTCTCTTCTACTTCAACTTCAATTTTTTCTTCGTCTTCTACTGTATCTTCCATTTTTTCTAATATCCAATTTAGTACAGACCAATATCTCGTCTGATTACACCCACCAATCGCCTCACGAACAAACATAATATTATTCTTCCAATCAATATCATGCTCCTGAATATAACGATAAAGGCTTAGTAAACGATTCTTTGAAACTATTGAACTAGTTTTTACATCTTCACTCGTTACAACGATATTATTTTGCTCTGAAATGTATGAAATGAAATTTTTCGTTCCTGTTTTTGATTCGAATTGAATATTATTCTTCAAGCCATTTTCAACCAGGTAATTATAAAGTTGCTCAAAACGAACTTCATTCGAAAATTCCTGACTTGTACTTTGAATTCCTTCATACATCGCTTCAAGAGCGGCTTTTTTCAAAATACCATCCGTTGGCACAAAATTCCCTTTTCCATCAGATTTCAATCCTTCTATAAAATCTTCATATCCATAGGACTGATGGAACGTTACAAGATGAATTTGTCCTTCTTTTGTTAAACGTGAAAACTCTTGTTGCAATGCTTCTCGTCCATCTGCCTTCAGTTCCTCATGTGTTTTTTTATCGATTAATTCAAGAGCACGTTCAACAATTTGATATGTTTTCCCTGTTCCAGGTGGACCAAAAAATACATAGTTTCTTGGATCTGAGTCTGACACTTCATTAGATTCTTGGAGCGTATTGCTAATTTCCTTTCCCTGCATAAATACTAAGTTAATTACATTCTTATTTTTTACTTCATTTAATGTACTCACACTGCGGTTTTTCATACACTTCTTTATCCGAATACTTAATTTCTTTTTATATGGTTGCCTGCGCCTTATGTTTACCTGCATCCAATTGTGTATACGCTGCGAACTGATTACACTCTTCTTTGCTATATACCTCTGAACAATTCTCATCGATCTTCGGCGTAACTCTTTCTTTAGAGTTGGAATTCTCCTTTCATACACCATTTTTACTATCTTCCTTAGAAACATTCTTTGTCTTTTCTTTTGTATCTGTACAACCTACAACCATAGCAGATAGTCCAAGACATAAACAAACAATCTTTATCTTACTAACTTTCATAAATACTCCCCTTTTCCCTCCATCTATATTTGACCTATATAAAAAAGAAAGAGGCTACAAGACTCCCTTTCTTTTTTGCTAACTTGCCGTCATCGCCCAGTTTTTTTGTTATCGCTTTACACAATCACAAACTTCATCCCCACTTTAAATAAATTAGTGTAGCAAGGATAAGAAGTACCGCCCACATATATATATTGCCCCTCCAGACTTTTCACCAGCACCACCTTCTATAACCGTTAGACTTACACCACCCTTTGTTTTCATAATGGTTTTTTGACTCAAATGATAATCTCTTGAAACGACAGTAGCCTTTACAGGGTTTCTTTTAAAATACCCATCGCTTAACCCCATTTCACTTGGTGATAACTTATTTTGTATAACTAATTCATACTGTTCCTCACTTACTTTACAATGCTCTGCCTCTTCACGATATCCCCTAGCCAAACAAAACTCGATTGAATATTCTCTTGCATCCCTCTCAACTTCACAATTTAAGTATTCACGCGCGGAGCTGTAAGTTGTATTAAAGTATAAATCCTGAAAATATATATACTGATAAGCATACCTCATCTCATGAGAAAGAATCGAGATTAAATAATAGTGATCAACTATATAGACATGATTCCTGTCAGCATGATAAAAGCCCCCAATACCACCATCTAACGCATAGCCCCTCGGATATATTTTAACTGTTGGGTAAACCTTTAAATTTCTTGCAATAATGTCATAATTTTTATATAGCGTCTTTATAGTAAAAGCATCCAATTGACCTACAATTTGAATTTTCAATTGCCCATTACCTGTATTATTGAGCCATTTAAATTATTAAATTTGAAACTCGTATTATTTTTTTGTAATTCAATGAATCGATTGGACACGATAATTAACCCCTCTTTATATATACGTAATCAAAAACATATAGTTTTAATTACGTTCAAAAAATCTAAATATGCATAATTTCATCTACATAAAATTATATAATGATATATACCCTAACAAATTATCTCCCTCATTACAAAGCAGTTTAAAAATAACGTCGATAAAGTATACAGCCCTTTGATAGAAAAACCTCGAAACCCTTACAGCGTAACGAGGTTTTCAATCGTTATTTGCATCTATGTATCTTTGAATTTCTCTTAGCGCTTCTTCCTCTAAATCGTACTAACTTTCGGACAGATTCACTGGCAAATGCTTTTTTCATCAAAAATATCATGTTTTTGAAGGATATCAATAACATTGTGTTTTCCTGCTTGTAGAGTTTTATTCGTATGTACATTACCAAAAACAAGTGCTTCCTCATTATCATCCTTTATACATATCTTCATGCATTTCCCCATTCGAAAAGAGCTGATTTTACCCTCTTATGGGTGTATCGGCCCTTTATTATTTAAAGCGCGTAAGGTATCTAAACTTGTTTAATTTATGTAATTTTTCTTGATGATATCTTTTACATTATTGATAAGGAACGCAAGGAAGAAAACTGCTAGGATACCATTTATCCAGTAATATGTATTTCCAGAGTTAAATTTATTATAAAAAGAATTGACATTAAAATATAATAGACCCGCTGAAAGGACGGTAGAGATTACTAACATACCAAAACTTTTCATGATGCTCACCTTCATTTCGAACATTTTGATTTTTATTACAATTATACATAAAAATGGGGGGATTAAAATGTATGCAGTATCCCATCGTTATCAAGTTAACAATACATTCTTCCTCAAAACAAAAATAACGACTAAATACACACTTCGTTGCTACTTCAGAACCTTAGATTGATTGACATGCGCCATTACCTATAAGAGACCTAATACTCCAATGCATTCAAAGTTTTATATCTTGAGGAAATGGAGTTCCCCTGATTGATAAGTATATCTAAATAAACTAAAATATAGATTGCAGAAGGGGGAATTGTTGTGAAAAAAGTTATGGCAACAGTTTTAGGTTTGTTAATTGTAGCAAGTGGGTGTAGCTCAAAAATGTATGATGAGCAAGTTGATTCAGGTAAAAAGGCCATAGAAAAAGGGGAATATGCAGATGCTGTTAACTCTTTCGAAAAAGCTGCAAAGGATAAATCAACAGACGAAATTCAGAAATACATTCGATTAGCAAATGATATGAAAGACAGCGCTACTGCATTAAAAGAAGAAAAATACGAAGTGGCAATTGCAAATGCTGAAAAAATTACGAAAGAAAAACGGATGATAAAATATTCAAATCTGCAAAAGAACAAGCGGATAAAATCATCAAAACCGCTAAGAGTTCTCAAGAACAACAAGAATCAACAAAGAAAGAAATTCAATCGGGGAAAGATTTATTAAACCAACAAAAATATGATGAAGCCTATCAAGCTTTCAAAGCAATAGCTGATAAAAAAGAATCACCACAACTTGTAAGTGAAGCAACAACATTAATGAATGAAGCGATTACATCGAAGAAACAACATGAAGATGAACAGGAAAAGGTAAGAAAAGAGAAAGCAGAAAAAGAACAAGCTGCGCAAGAAAAGAAAAAAGCGGAACAAGAACACCAAAAAACAAAAGAAGAAATTAAGAAACAACAAGACACAGTCACGGATAAAGGTGAAATAACTGAACACGAGGCTGAAGACCTTGTACGACGACAATTTAATTTCTCAACAGATGTAGTAGTACAATATAATAACGACGATGAGAATGGTAATTTTGTTATCCAAGTGTATGAAGATCATCCCGATCATACAGCTACATTAGGATGGTTTGCTGTAAATCCAAAGACGAAAAAAGTTACTAAAATACAATTATAAAATTGAACAAAGAGAAACATTCGAATAAAGGACTTCTATTACTTTACAGTAAAATAGAGGTCTTTTTCATTACAATGTGAATATTGTCAACTCATGTGCTTCCTCTCTTCCTTATAACTTTTATTTTGAAAAACAAGAAAATAATTCTTTTTTCTACTCCCCATATATTAGTTTGGAAACTTATCTTATCAATATTTAAGTAACTGTTTATATTCAAATAAAATATTATCAAATCTAGTACTCTTTTTCACATGAAACATCTAAATTATTCTTTATTACTTATGGTACTTCACCTCATGTATAAAATAATTTAAATCATCTTTTGATAAAAAATAAAGAAGTAACAAATTTAAAATTAAGACTAAGTGAAGCAATTGCTGTGAATGGGAATGTAGATTCTTTTGAAGTTAACAATAACAAGGTACACGATAACAACATCAGAATTGTTCTTATTGGACATGAAGAAATATATCCAGTAGCTGCTTTAGATCAAGCACGGAATGGAATTGTTCGTAACAATATCGCTCATTACAATTCATCTTTCATTAATCCTAGTTATAATGAAACTTATCAAAACGCTCAATTTTTAAAAGGACCTAGAAATACATATATCGGAAAATCAATGAACAGACTACAAATCCAGATGTGTCTTGATAAATCAACTGGTAGAATTATATCAGTATTTCTAATCTACTAATAGAAGGATAAACACCTACGAAATATATCTCTAAATTTTGTAAAGAATCTTTTGATATATTACTGATTAGCTTACCTGAAGAAATTTCTTTAGTTAGTGATTTGCCAACCTATCTTGTTTACTATCAATCAATTTTAAAAGAAATTCTTTGTTTAGGGGATACTTTAAAATCTTAAGTTGATGGGCATGTACAGTCCCCTACTAATATTCTTGCTTTTAAATCATTTTCAATATATTATATAAATATGGTAATATAGGAATTACGGTATACAGAAAGGGATCCAATCTATTTGTAAGATTTAAATCCTTTTCAAAGATAAAAAAATTTCACCAAAACGTAATATAATCTATGCTGGTCTTTTTAAGATGTATCTAATAAAAACACATTTTTTATCAATACAATTGTGTTTTCAATATAAACGGAAAATTTTTAATAGACGTTTATTTACTTTCAATAATAAGAGCTAGTGTTCTAAAACATAGAGAAATAAGGCACTATACATAGCATCTGACAAACTTGAGAGGTTTTGTATGTAGTTTGCTCATCACAGATAAAAACAAAAGAACCTTACCTATCTAGGCAAGACTCTACTAGTTTAGTTATATAATATTTACATAACAATTAAGAAACTAAAAACATATAACACCAAGTAGCAGAACCCTAATATTCCTCCTACAGCTAATACCTGTTTAGCCAAACTTTTAATTTTCAGATTACTGTAAATCACTTGTACTCTTTCCATATTTCCTCCTATTAGGGAAAACCCTTAAAGACTCACACCTCGCTATGGTACCATTAAAGAATGACTAATAGGACCTAATTTTTGTCCAAACGTATAAATATGCAATATTGCATACAAAAACGTATTGTTATAAATGTAAGCGCTTACTATAATGAGGTTATAAAGATTCACACATCTTAATACAAAAACAGAGGAGAGAATACTATGGAAATCGCAATGGCAGTTTTAAAATTTATTGGTGGAGCAATCCCATTAATTCAAGAACTTCTAAAAGCATTTATGTAATTTCATTCTTTAGCAATTCTTTATAAATATTATCATACAAATGATCTGTATATCAAAAATGAATTGATTTACAGATCATTTGCGTGAGTAAGGTCCCTTGAACATGATCGAGGGGCTTTTTTAAATTTTTAAATACTTACGATTACGTCACATCAAAATCAAGTTAGCAAAACAAAAATACGCCACCCTTTCCTAGGAAGTAACTCGTTCATTTCTTCTTCGAATAGCTTTTTACATAGAAAAAAGGCCTTGTAAATTACAAAGTCTTTTTTCTTCTATATAAATTTATAACTTTCATATTAGTATTAGTTAAATCCCCCCGCCAGGCTCTGTATTAGCTAGTGCTCCTGTATTCTCATGTGATTCTAACTTCGGCGCAGGGAAATGTCCATGAGTATAAGTTGGAGCTCCTCCATGATCCCCATCAGCTTCTAACTTAGGTGCAGGCGCGCCTCCTATCGCCCAAAAACACCTTGATGACACCGAGCAGAATACAGCCTGCAGCGACAATCCTAGCTAAGATGATCTGCAGTTGTAAAGTATTGCCCGGCAACCCCTTGTAGTCAGTTGTGCCACTCAGTGCCTCTGGCCAACGTGCCATTGCATACCCCGCCAATGCAAGCGGCAGGAAGACGCCGATCCCGAAAAGTGAGATCATGACGAAAATCTGCTCGTATACCCAGAAGTCGGCGGCACCTGCTTCTTGATCCCGTATCATAGCTGCAGGGCCCAGAAACGGTGCAATCAACAGCATGGGAGCGAGTAAACCGGTACCAACCCAAATAACCACGCAGGTAGCCGCTCCCCCAACGGCCTGCAAAACGCCATTGCAAGAAAGATACCAATTGCAGCGAGAACGGCGGTTACTGCGTTTATAATGCGCCAACTAGCGTCACCCATTTGCTCGGTTGGAAGGAAGATACCAAAAGTCCATACGATTTTGATCAGCAGGTAAGGTGCTACTGATATTGCGGCACCATAACCGCAGATTCTACGCAACCTCATCAATCTGGAATACTTCCTCTCTGCACTAATTGTCATCTTCTAAGCTCCTTTATAAGCTCTAACTTACTTTGTTTCATAATTATTTATTCACAACTATCCTAATGCCTCTAACGCTTTTAAACCTTTCTTGTACAACTTTCAATTATTTATATTTCCAAGACTTATATTAGTTCCTTCCTTACATAACATAGTTACTTTAGATTATCGAAAAAAAATATCATAACTCTAAATTAACTTCGATTTCCCTTTGAATAATCCCCTCCTTAATTCCATTAAATGGCCCGATTGTTGAACAGAATGACTCACATTTTTTTAAACAACTTTTTTGTCACTTTACAACAAAATTAAAATATTTTTAAATCGTAAAAAGGAAATTGAATTTTTTAACAAAAAATCAATTTCCTTAAATGATATAAAAAAAGCACTGCTGAAATCTTCAGCAATGCTTTCCCATTAACCGTATATGATAATGAACGTCTAATTTTTCTACTCATGAGTTCTGTATACTCACATATATTTATTTTATATTTAAGATACGTTCTATTTCCTTCACACTCAACTTACTTGCTTTTGCAATAGTTTCAAGTGGTACACCAATTTCATGCATTCCTCGGATCATCTGCATCTTACCTTGCTCAATGCCTTTTTCCATGCCCTCTTGTTCTGCATGTGCTAGCTTGGCTTGTTCATCTAAAAGCAATTTCTCTCGAGCTTCGTACGCTGTTCTAAAAGAAGAATCATGGCTCATATTTTCCCATTTATTTATTGCCTTTTGTAAAATTGGATCTTGATTCATCGCAATCTCCTCCAATGTTTGAGTTAAATGTTCATCTTCATGCGCTGGTAATAATAACATCCAACGAACAAATGTATTTTCCCACGGGTTTACTTTTTCTTCACGCCATTGTTTTACCAATTTCGGTATCTCTACAAAATGGATTTCAATGTCGTCACTTAGGAGTTGCTGCATTTTAGTATTCCATAATTGTCCGATGGTATGAAATGCATCATCCTGAGAAAATAAAATAAAATCTAGTAAGTTAATGGTAATAGTTTTCCGAAGTGAACGATATGGCATTCCTTCTTGCATTTGGGATGTATAAAGTTTACTCCAGTAATATAATGATCTCTTTACCATATCATGTGTATTTCGAAGCTGAATTTCAATATTCACTTGCGTTCCATTATCTAGCGTTGCTAATAGGTCTAAAATCGATAACTTATCATCTTCATAAGATTTATGGAGATGTGGATCATCTAATTGTAGCGAAGTAATAGGTGCATCTAAAGATTCCTCTAAAATTGCATTTAGGAAACCCGTTAAAATTTCCTCATTTCCTTTTGTTCCAAATAACTGTTTAAAAGCAAAATCAATGCGTAAATTCACTAATTTAGTGGACATGGATTTCCTCTCCCTGTCTATATCATATCTTATTACTATTGTACATAAAAAAAGGTAGCACATGCAAACAGGCTCTTATGTTATCAGATTGTCTAAACCTATAAAAACCTATGATTCCGACAAAATGGTATTTTTAATTCCAGATGCACCTCTATTTCTATATCTAATTCCTCATTTTTAACAGCCTTATATACATTCTTTAAATGCTCAATTTTTTCCAAGGCGCTTTGTTTTAAATATTCTTCGGCTCCTACTATTTTTAAATTAATATCTCCCTCATAAAACACTTTATCTTTATAACATTCCCTATAATATTACAATTTAAAGAGAAACTAAAAACTCATTTCATCATTTTTCTTTTCTGAATTCCTACTTAATATAACTAGTTTTAGTTGTTCATAGATTTTCTGTGTATCTGGTGTACTTTCAGCTTGTTTACGCTTACGTTTTACTGTAGTACCATTTTCCACTATTACATCATCTTTAGTTTCTGCGATCATTTCCAGGTGTTTAAGTACCTCAATATGTTCTAATCCCTCCATTCCCTCTGACTCTTTAACTTCATCTGCATCATCAATTATTTCTAGCTTTTCTGTTTTTATAATTTTCTCTTTTTCTTTTTTTAGCTCAATTGCTGGTTTCTCTTGTGACCTGCTCTCTTTTTCTATGTTAACTTCAGAAGCTTGAATGACCTCTAAAGGTTTATTTTTAACATTTACTTTTTTATTTGCTTTTGCTATAGCATTTTTCACTTTCATCGCTCTTAAAGAAGAGGATATTTGATTTAGTATTCTTCCTAACCCATAGAAACGAATTGCTTCAACTATGACACCCATTATAATTCCAAAAATCCATGAATTCGAAAAATATCCAACTAAGCCAAAAGTTATAACTCCTGGTAAATATAAGCTGGCATAGGCTATTAAGTTAGGTATAGCTTTTTCTACTGTTAATTTGAAGCTATATTTAATTATTAAATATATGGTACTTAACCCCACTATCAAAACAGCCAGACTTATTAGCAAATTTTTAAAAGTTTCACCTATCATTATAATTATCTCCCTTAATGTTTTAATTTTAATAACTCATAGTGTTTTCACATTACAAATTAACAACTCATCGCACTCTCTTTATTGAAAACCTTTAAATAATGGGACCAGCTTAATTGTTTTTAAATATAAAAAAAACCTTTCAGGTATATGAATAATTGCAAGCAATTCAGCTTTACAAAATCATAGCCCCGAAAGGGTTATATTAGTAATTGATTATGAAAAGTAAAAAAAAAGAAAGTCTTATCTATATAATATCTTTAGTTGTCTTAATTTTCAATATATAATAGTTAGTTCTCCTAATCGATAAAAACAATAAATCATAATAAAAGAAATGTTTTTATGATTTATAAACATATTTACTTTTTCACTACAACTACCAAGTTATTTTTTCTTCATATTATGTTTTTTTGTTATAATATTATTAGGAAATTCTAGTATAGAAAGAATTGTATTTGATGACAGAAGTTGGTCTTGTTCTAGCTGGTGGTGGGGGCAAAGGAGCCTATCACATAAGTGCTTGGAAAGCATTCAATGAATACGGTATTAGTGACAATATTTGTGCCATTTCAGGTACATCTGTTGGAGCTTTAAATGCAGCACTTTTCTCCCAAGGTGATTACCGTTTTGCAGAAACCATATGATTAAACATAGAACCCAGTCAAATTTTATCAATTGATACAAAACAATATATATCCAAAATGGTAGGTAGTAACTACTTAGCAACTTCTATAATGACTCCGTTAATAAAATTAGCAAAAAAAGTATCAAAAACAGGCGTTTTTTCTCGCAGTGATATTTTAGAAATTATTAATCGATATATATATAATTATATATAGAAATCTACAAAAAATAAAATTAGATATATTTCAAACAAAAGTTAAGTTGTGCATATCGATTCATCGTTAGAACAACAGAGAGCTGCTTCAGCATATTTACCTGAAGCAGCTCTTGTTATCTCAAAAATGGTAATGATGCTTGCTGAATGCTGCTTTGAGTTGAGACATAAAATGATTTTGCAAATCCCTCATTGTGAATACATTCATCTATTACAAGCATTATAGGAATCTTTCGTAAGTCTAACATTAGCTCCTTTCTAACATATTCTGCTAAAGCGAGATTAGATATAGATAATATAAAAATTCCTGGTAAACTCTTCGTGTTTTCGAAATTCAATAAATTATTTGGTCCATTTTGAATTTGATCTTCCCAAATTCTCAATCTCGATTTCAAATGTTGTGCATATCGCTGACCTTGTTGTACCCTTTCAAATATGAAGTTTTGATTTCCAATTGGAGTTTTAATTTCTCCAACAGCAATTGGATTATATCCCCTACCAGTACCTTGTAGCTTCGGATACCAGCACCAATTTTTTAATAACTGTTGGCCTACTGCAAACTCATATTTTATCTGATTCATAGTGACAAATCTCTGTACACCCGCCACCCCAAGTTTTAACCACTGCTCTGGCTTTAATGAATAGTTTGTATTACGGTTATGATAAGCCCACATCATCAAATGACCTGCAGTATTTAGCGTAATTGGAGCAGAGGTTTTGGGTTGATCCGGAAATAGCCCCGATTTTATCTCCCATCTACTAACAAATCCATACAGTACTAGCTTTTTCAGCGATTCGGAAACCTGAGACCTACTAATTTTAGACTCCACAAAATTTTTAATTTGAGCTTCAGTAATTGCTAATGAATCCCAAATAAGCTTTAGTATTAAATTGTCTTTTTCATTTATAAAACCTGAATTAATTCTGTCATAAATACTACGTAAATCTGTGAGTGGTTTGAATTTATCTGGAAGAATTGGTCCCCCCTGTAAAGAGGGGTCATCCCAAAGTGATAAAGATTGGTCCCTATTAAGCCAATATTGAACCGCCTTTCCATTCTCTTGTACGGAAACCTGCGGCGCACTCATTAGTTATATAAAAACGCCGTTGGGTCGTTAACTTTTTTGCGTCCAAAAGGAAACTTGAAGATAACCCCCGACCCTCTCTCTTTTTCTACATCCACATTCACAATTCTCATACTAACTACTTCATCCAATACTGGCTGTTCGATTGTTTTAGGGACAATTCCTTTAATTGTGCAGCCTTGGTCCAATTCAACAAAAACTCCAAAACGCGGGTCAACATTTACTACCCTTCCAACGATTGTATCTCCTTCAGCTAATTCAGATAATAACTGATAAGGGTTTTCCACTGCTGCTTTTCTAGAAACGTGGATTAATCGTTGCTCCGGATTAAATTGTAGAACCTTGACTGGAATGCGTTCACCAATAGGTGCATAACGATCCACAGCATTTTTATACACTCTTCCATAGTTTAGTTCATGTAATTTCATGAAGCATTCGGCACCATTGATGCGTAAGAATATAGTTGGAACCTGAGCATTCATATTGTATCCAGTTACTTCTGCTTCGTAGGTTGGCTCTTGCAGTCTATCATCTTGCTCCAATTCTATTAACTCACGAATTAAAGCATCTGCCGATCTCCTACTTGCTTCTTTTACTGATACCTGAACTTTATTAACATCCAGTTCATCAGACATCTGAGTGATTACTACATTAAAAATATTACCTGTGAATTGTGTAATACTTCTAAAAGAATAATCTGAGAAGTCTTCTTTTTTACAAATACCTATAATTTTACCGTTTTCAAGGGCAAACTCAGCGTATTCAGTATCTGGATCTTCTTTATCATGTCTTTTAACCGTTCTCAATACTGCTTGAATTGGCTCTTTATATCTACGTAGTGCCTGTAGCTTTTCATAAGTTTTTGAATCCATAAAAATATCTCCTCTCCCTCGTTCAATATTTATAAAATTCAAAAATAATACTTCTACTTGAATTATTGATACTTTTAACTGAGAAACTAAGTGTTTTAGAAATATTTTCTAAAATTTTTAAAACTAGCTCTGATTCTTATCTTATTTATAAAAGTTAATGTTAAAATAGTTGTATATTTAATCAATTAAATTTTCATCAAAAACTAATTCTATATAAACTATTTTTTTATTTTCAATTTTGATTGCGAGGGGAAAAAGGATGCGTAAACTATTTAATGAAAAAAGGATATTAGAAAAAGAAACCGAGGAAGGTTCGCTATATTTCATATTGCCTGCAGATGCATTTCAGAAATACGTAGGACTTTGGGGGTATCTAATACGCCCTGGAGAATTTCATAAACCTGTGAAGTGGGTAAATACTTATAAGATGCATTCTTTGGATTCCTACGTATTACTAAATGAATTTAACCCTAACGAATACGAATACATGATTTTTGAAGAGTTTGGTTTAGCCAAACAACTAAATCAAATATTGTCTTCTCATGGAATTAATATAAACAATAGCTTTGAAGAATTTTTGAATATAGCAGAAATACCAGCAGCAGCTGTAGAAGAAGTAAGAGATTGTTTAATTAAAAATGAGTGTATGAACGTTTATCCAGAAGATTTCCCTATTGTTGATGGGTATGAATATGCATATGCAGGAGAAAAGAAAAAATTCATTGTTGAAACTGAAGATCATTATGATGATGTTACTTTGTATGATCAAACCCATTACTTTTCCGATCATTACATTGTGGAATCGTACAAAAAAACAATTAACGGGCAACATACATACTTATACAAAACACATTACGATGAGTGGTATCAACTTTATTCTTTAGATACAAGTGATAAGTGCTGGGTTTTTAAAGAAGTCTTTGAAGAAGAATTTGATAACCTACCACTCTCCTCATATGAAAAAATGATAACTGAAAAAAGAGAAATTCCACAAGAAGAGATAAATTATCAATTAAATTTAAAGAAATTACATGACCCTAATACTGAATGTGATTTTTATTATTCTGACAAGATGTTTGCGTTAGGCTTCTTAAATAATGGGGGAAGAATTAATGTAGTAAACATTGATGGAGAATTAAAACGGTATAGCGAGATGGTTTTTAAAGGGGAACAGCCATTCTCAAAGTGGGACGATTTAGTATATGTAGGTACAGCAGCGCAAAAGGAAATACAAGAAGATTTTCTAACAGAGCAAGAAATGATGCAATTTGCTGTTTATATGAGAAATAAAAGAGAAAAGTCATCATTACACTAAATTGTTAGTTATTAATAATAACTACTAAAAGTAAAAGAGCCCTTTCTATTCAAGAATGATAGAAGAGGCTCTTTTATTATTACACCCTTATAGTACTTATTTATTAACTTATGGCATCTGATCTCTTAAATCAGCTAATGGTATAACCTTGTCAACGAGCCATAACTTCTTATTTCCATCATAAATTAAATTGATTTGCATCAATGACATATTTTCAGATGATACACCATTTATAATCATTTTACTTTTAACCTTAGCAAGTACGTTTGCTTTTGTAGTATCTATGAAAGCATAGTACAATTCACCACCAACGTACTCTGATTTAAAAGCTACCTTTTTCTTATCTTTTTCCTCTGCAGTACTTGAAGCAGGTGGATTTGGTGCACCAGGAGGTGTCAATTCCTTCTTCGCATTTGGAGTTATATACGCTTCAACGTTTGTAATATATGATTCTCCTTTACCAGTATCATATGTTCGAAATGCTTTCAAAAATCTCTCAGCTGCTTCCTTTACCTGTTGTTGGTTATTACTCTTTAAAGCTTGCAATTCTTTCTCCGTATCTTTATATTGTGATTCTACTTTTTGTATTTTCTTAGACAGCTTTGCCTTTTCATCTTTAAGTTGGGCATTATCTGCATTTATTTTAAAATTTAATCCTATGCTACCTATAAGCAATACGATTAATAAAATTGTCGTTTTTTTCATTTCACCCCTCCTATCTTGCCACCTTTCCATAACCCGCAAAATGCTGTTGCCAATACGGTGTATTTAAATCTGCATAACCAATTGGATCTCCTGCATGGAACATACGATTGTTACCTACATAAATTCCAACGTGTGAAATACCTGGTTTATAGGTACCTTGGAAAAATATTAAATCTCCTGGTTGTGGATCATTGGTTCGCTGTGTAATTTTAAATTGTGTTTCTGCAGTACCATTTAGATTAACACCGGCCTGCCCATATACCCACTGAATGAGTCCACTACAATCAAATGATGTTTGTGGAGTTCTTCCTGCCCAAACATAGGGCCACCCCTGATATTTAATTGCTTCATCCATTACCTTTTTAAATAATTCATCTCCTCCGGCTACAGGTCCACCACCACTACCGCCTTGATAATATCTTAATACATGTGGAACATAGTCTGGATCACCATAACACCAATTATTGGCTACTGCTTCTGCACTTCGCCAAGAAGCACATTTATAACCAGTTTTCGCTGTCTGTTCTGCTGAAAATGCTCTTGCATTCGCGTGTGTATATCCACCGTTAGAAAGTGCATAGTTTGCATAACCAGTACCATAGTTATAACACTGTAGTGTAATATTTGGATCGCCGTTAGATTTTTTATGACAATCAGCAAAATGCATTAAACCATATTTAATACTTTCTTCTGGATCTGTAAAATATCCTGGACCATATCCTTGTGATTCCGAACTTTGCATTACATCCAATTGAGTCCCAGAACTTTCTTGTTGAATAAGAGCTAATATTAATGGGGTCATCGCTTCTATGCCGTGTTGTGCTGCATACTTCCTCACCAATGGCTCCCATCTCATTACTTCAGGACTAACACTTGCAGTACCTGGTGTAAAAGGACCACCAATTCCTCCAGGACTGACTTCATCCTCTCCCATTGTAGCAGTTAATAAAAATATGACTATTCCTAAACCTGCAACAACAGCCAGAATAACACCAGCTATTATTAATAATGGCTTTGCAATAGCAACTGTAGCTGCCTTTTGAGCTACCTTAACCGCTACTTTCTTACCAACTTGCGCAACTGCTTTACCCGCTATTTTGGATCCTTTTCCAGCCGCCTTTCCTAAAGAATGGCCTGCCTTTTTCAAGGCAGGCTTAGCATTCCCTAGTTCAGCTTCAGGACGATGTTCATTTTCAAAGTCGCGATTTGGTTCCGCACTCAATGTATAAACCCTCCCTCACGAGCTGAATTATTTTGGTTTTATCGTTTCTTTTGCTTTTACATTTTTTAAAGCTTCTTGTTGTGTTTGTGCTTTCGTTTCAACTTTTTTAATTGCCGCTCCATCTTTTACCTGTTGCTGATTATTCTCTTTAGGAACATTCTTAATTTGTTGTGGATTAACCGGTTTTACCTCTACTTGTTTTTGTGGAGTACTTACATGTGAAGTAGTAACTGGTTTACTTTCAATCGGATTCGCTGGCGATGGTGTTGGTCCTGACTGTGGTGCTGTAATTTGCTTGCTCTCCACTGGATTTGCTGGCGATGGTGTTGGTCCCGACTGTGGTGTTGTAATTTGCTTGCTCTCCACTGGATTTGCTGGCGACGGTGTTGGTCCCGACTGTGGTGTTGTAACTGGCTTTGTTTGACCTGTTGGTGTTTTAATTGTTGCTGCTGGTTTTGCTTCTGCTTTTACATCTTCTTTTTTATTCTCAAGTCCACCATTATTTTGACTTGCTACTGGTCTAACTTGAGCTTTTACATCTTCTTCTTTACTATTTAGTTCCTCATTTGATTGCGCTACTGGTTTAACGTCCGCTTTTACATCCTCTTCTTTACCTTTTAATTCAGCCTGTTGCATTTCAGAATCATTACCTTCATGATTCCCTCGTACTGCTAATTCTGGATTCTCTTTAGTTGCGGCTACTTCTTCCTTAACTCTTTCTTGCTCCTGATTTCCTTTTCTATCGCGAACACCTAAATTTTCTTCTTTTTTCATTTGATTAATATTTTTTTCTTTTTCTGCTTGCATTTGCTCTTTTTCCTTACGCTTTCCTTCTCCTACCTTTTCTTTTCTGTTTGCATAGTTTGCTTTCATCTGTTTAAATTTACTATAGCCTGATTTCCCCGCATTACTAGCTACTGCAGCACCAGTTGCTACACCTCTTCCAACTGTCTTAGATCCACGTTTAACATCACGATATTTCTGCCTAATATTACTCATAGCATCTGATGCGCGTGCCGCTCCTGCACTTGCCGGTACTGTAGTAATTGCGTCGAAAATTGTTTTACGGTATAACCAAACACCTAAGAATGAAAGTACTTGTAATGCGGCAACTACTAAATAACCATACTTATCTGTTGCGCTAAATAAGATTGAAGAAACCCAAAACATTAAAGTTATAAGAAAGCCAATTGCTACTTTCATTAAAAGTGTTCTAAATAATTCAGCTAAGAACCTTTTAGCTGTTCCAGTCCAGGCTGGAACTAATGCCATTAATAACATTACAGGTGACATTAAAGCTACAATAATAAACATTAATTGATAGAATAACATCGCCATACTACATAATCCAAGAACAATCCATAAAGGTAGATTAATTGCTCCAAGTAATAATACAAGCGCCCCTCTTTCAAAAGTAGCATCTAACGAGAGTGTTTGGTTTTTCTGAACCTCAACTTCATCCTTTAAAAGAGCTTTTCTTTCTTCAGGATCTGTCGTTGTTAACATTTTCTTAATTCTCTCATCACCAATTTTCTTCATATCTGTTGTACCAAACTGTAATAACGTATACGGTTGTTTGATTAATAGGGTATGTGTTAAATCAGTGATAGAATCGACACCACTTGAATATCCTTCACTTGCTCCACTAATACTTTGAGTTGAATCAAGAACTGTTTTATTTACTTGTTCGGAGAAAGTATTAAGTCCTTTGATGATATAACTTGAATTCGCAAAAAAACCTAGGGTGAAAACTAAAATACCTAATGCCTTTAATAATCCTCCTAGCATCTCTGACTGGCGTCGTTGTACAAAGCCTACCCAGATAACCCAGCAAGCTAATAAAGCTAACATGAGTCCAATTAATTCACTATATATTCCATTCCCCCAGGAACCATTGAAGCCTGCCGCTTTAGAGATTACATCACCTAACTTATCTCCAACATCATCTACTATATTTAAACTCATTGATTGGCCTACCATACTAGTCACAAAACTACTAATTGCAAGGTTTACTGACCACCCAATACTAATTAATATAAAAATAGTTGCTACAATTTGTTCTTTAATATTATCTTTCCATTTCCAAAATTTAAGAGATTCTCCAAATCCACCTTCTGGAGTATAAACATCAATCCCATAACTACTTGGTGGATATTCTTCATATTTTAATTTTTCCTTATTCTTTGGAATGATGTCGTCTATAAGAGAAGGTCTGGGTTCTTCCTCTGCATATACTGGAGCAGCTTTAAAAAGTAAATTAAATGCTAAAAGCAAAGTACAAATTAATAACAATAGGGTAATAAACTTTTTCATTACATGTTACTCCCCCTTTTATGGGAAAACCATTAATCTTTGGAACTAAACTCATTTGTCGGTTTAGTATTTGCTACTTCATCAATTTCATTTCGTTCAGGTCCGGTATAGCTTCGAACTTTGAACCCATCTTCTGTACGAACTACTCTTACCCATTTCACTGCTTTATCGATATTCTTAGGGGGCTTCTTTGAAATAAAGTTATACATAATTGTGTCCTTATCTACCACATATTCTTTTACAGTGTAATCTTTGTAAGATAAATTATTTTGAGGTCCTTTATTAGGGTCCAATATTTTATTTTTCTCCCCATCGACAACTAATTTACGTATTGTTTTATAATCATGTTGTAAGTCGGCCTTTACAAAATCAAGCATCATTTCCCTTGGAGTGTGCCCCTGTTTATCTTTTTCTTCTCCTACATTTGTTTCGCTATTTCCACATGCTGCGCTCAAAACTAGAGCGCCAGCACATAGGCTAGATAGCATTAATTTTTTTAGTTTAGTTTTTACCATATTAACTCACTCCTACATTTATTTTTTCTCCCCCTTCTTCGACAAAGGTTGCATTAACTTCCTGCTTTTCATCATCATTTGACTTTCTATAATTCTTTCTTGCATTTGGTCTTGTATCGAATGCATCGTATAAATCCTTAAACACTACATCCATTGTGACAACACCTGTTCTTCCTTGGATATCTTGGAACAAGCATTGTCCTGTTTCCAAATTAGTAACAATCGCATGATTTTCCTCATTATCAGGTAATCCAAAGAAATCTAAGATTGAAGAAATTTCTTTACTGTCTGTGTTACGGAATGAGAACTTCATACCGATATTATTCTTAAATGTCTCATCTCCAAGGTCACTTGCACTTTGAGTAGCAAAGTATACTGCTGAGTTTAAGGCACGACCCTCACGAACTAGCTTACGAGCTAACTCTCGCCCTTGAGAAGTTCCCATGATTGCCCATGCTTCATCTAATAGAACAATTTTGAATTTAGTAGGATCCTTTTGAAAGAATTTTCTTGCAAAAGAAGATAGAGACATCAGCATACTAACTGATAAATTTTCTTGTAAGGTATAATCTTTCGGATCTTTTTGAATATCTGGCATATCAAGATGCTGAATTTGTATGATATTCACTGCTGTATCAAGTTCAATATCTCTATTTGTTCCATCACCAAAGATTAAGTGTGCAAAGGATAAATTCTCAAAAGCTTGAATATGAGCAGCTAATTGTTGATCCA
The DNA here is from genome assembly GCF_001883995.1 of Bacillus paranthracis. Lineage (GTDB taxonomy): Bacteria > Bacillota > Bacilli > Bacillales > Bacillaceae_G > Bacillus_A > Bacillus_A paranthracis. Next base: position 53,612 of record NZ_MACE01000069.1, read on the forward strand.
CTTTATCCTCACTATCTTCAAGGTATTGAGATACAGCTGTTAAGCACGGTTCTTCCATCCCTGCAACAAATTCTACAGCTGAAGCCAAACGCGGGAATTTTTCCGAGTTATCAGGTTTAATACCTGTAATGAAAGTAAGAATTGTCATTGCTAACTCAATTGCATCTTTTCTGCTATGTTTATGGATGATAAATGGGTCTAGTTTCCCTTCATCTCGTCTATCAGTACCTAGTGTAATTACATTTACCTTACCTTCTAAGCCGTGTAAATCTTCTGTCCAGTTCCCCCTCTATGATGATAGGTAAGGCTTTGATGCAATCTCCACCTTTTCCCCCACCTCACACCGTACGTGCTAGTTTCCTAGCATACGGCGTTCCATCGTTTCCAACTGACTTTTAAATCAAATTATGTTACTATCGGTTCATTTCCAGCTTTAGTTCTTAGCACATTCAGTTTATCCATTTGTTTCTTATTAAGGTTAAAAGACCGAAGGTAATGTGTAATCTTATTAAGGTTAAAAGACCGAAGGTAATGTGTAATCTTATTAAGATTCGTCATGTGAATCAGTTTGTGTATAAACCAATCTACAATTACCAAGTTGTTGTACTTGTCATCCCCACCTTGTTTAACGGGAACAATGTGATGACAATGAACACGTTCAATACCAATTTCCTCACCAGTTACATAACACTTACCATATTGAGCAACGTATTTTGATATCCTATTATCGTTGTACTCAATACTTTTATTCTTCGAATAAGTCCTCATAACTTGGTTGAGAACATCCTTAGGTATTGCCTTAAGATTACTATGTACTTTATTACGCCCAGTTTCCGTATAGTTACAGATAACCTGCGAGAAATTCCACGGGTTTTTATGATGTATTCCTGTAACTGGTAAGAGTGGAGTGTTCTGTACAACGTAAATCTTAGAGTTGGGTTGTATTCCTTTGGTCTTCCTTTTAAAATTCACAGATGTTTCACAGAACTTCATGTGCTTCATATTGTTTCTAAGTCTGGTTCTCATGACTCTTCGCAAAGAGTAATTAACCTCCGTTAAATCCATGTAAATTGTAACCGCATATTTAAAGTAATTTTGTATACCAAGAAGGGTTGAATTAAATTGAGTAACTTTCTCTGAAGTGGGCTCCTTTTGAATTCCTTTGATCCGTTCTTTTAGTTGTCTTTTAGCTTTTGTAATAGCTTTGTCGGACATACTGGTTTTTGCAATATGTCCAAATTTAGCTTTACCTTGTTTAACCACTTTGATTTTGAATCCAAGGAAATCTGACGAGTTTTTCTTGAGATTAACCACTTTGGACTTTTTGGCGTTAATTTCTAATCCCAAACGGGATTTGAGAAAATCAACTGTCGCATGATAAAAGCGTTGCGCTTCATCATAAGTCCGACACATTATTTTGAAGTCATCCGCGTATCTCACTACATAACCACATTTTAGATTCGTGTACTTCCTAGCATATTGTCGAAACCCTAGATGCCGAGTAGATATTCTGTGAGGTTTGTAAGTTTCCCATTGGCTACTTATCCACCAATCAAGTTCATTTAGAACAATGTTGGAAAGTAAAGGAGAAATAATTCCTCCTTGCGGAGTACCCTTATTGGGAATACCCTCTCCTTCTATCTCTGATTTAAGGATTTTTGAAATAACACATAGAAGCGATTTGTCTCTTATTCCCAAAGTCCACATTTGCCTTAATAGCTTTTTGTGGCATACATTATCAAAGAACCCCTTAATGTCAATATCAACGCAATAGTGTTGGTGACCTATGTTAATAAGACTTACAACTCTACTGAGTGCATGGTGTGTACTTCTGTTCGGTCTAAATCCATAACTATGGTTATGAAACTTAGCTTCACAAATAGGTTCCAATACTTGGAGGATAGATTGTTGTACTAATCTGTCCCAAATTGTTGGAATCCCCAGGGGTCGCTTCTTATCACTGCCCTCTTTTGGGATAAGAACTCTTTTAACTGCTTGTGGTTGATAGTTATTTAATCGTTTTCTAACTTCATGAACAATCTTTGTATCGTTTAGGTGCCAAATATCTTTAATGGTTAAATTGTCAACTCCAGCCGTGTTACTCCCCTTATTAGTTTTGATGTTGCGGTATGCTAATCTAATATTTTCTTCCGAACCGATAATATCAATTAATTTATAGAAATTGTTACCATTAAGGCTATTTGAATATAACTCATCATACTTTGTTTGCATGTCGTAATATTCACTGTGCCTTAGTTTAGTTTTCTTTAACATGGGCTGTAACCTCCCCTTATTTACTGGAGGTTTACATCTCTTTAGTCTTACTCGAAACCATGTCAACCATAAGTAACAGTCAGTTTTCAATCGACTAGTGGCTATCCCTCCACGTTCATTACACGTTTCATAGGTACTATGCCACCACTTTCACTGTCATAAACCTAGGTTATACAATTTACAATTGTTTTCCCTAGAACCACTTCATTGGAAGCAAGCCCTCAGTGTTGACAGCTTACCACGTTCCGTCATTCCTATCTGTACATATACCGTTAGGTTTCTCCTATGAGCCTGCTACCTTGATATTGCCTGTAACAATATATGGACTTTCATAAAGGCGAGTTTTACTCATCCACAGTAGCGACACTAATTGTGCCAGTAAGCCTTTCGACTTACTTCCGATATAGACCCGTACCATCAGAGATTCGTCCGCACATCCCATACTCAATTGGTTCATAGTGCATACTAACCATAGGTAATTTATAGACTTCCGATTTATAGGTTACATCACCCACCTCTGAGTGACTTTCGCATCCTATAGGATTACGGTAACTCTCAACCGACTTCACCGAGCTTCATACAGTTCAGCTCTTGCTAACTTCACTGCATGTCGGAGTATTAAAGGAAGCCCTTCAAGGCGTTACCCTATCATTTGACTTCTTGGAATGACAGTTCACTGTTGAACTGTAAGTTCGACAATGCCTAAGCTTTTCACTTAGGAACGTGTCGCACCACCTTTTGGATCGACTATCAGAGTTTGGGCTCCTCCCAGTACCGCTAGGTAAACAATTAAGTTTGTTCCAAATGATTTACCAGAACCAGTACTTCCTGTTACTGCAACTGAAAGTGCGCTCGTTTTTTGATTTGCAACAGTATTTGTCGCTGCGAGAGAAGGTGTCATATAAACCGCTTTGTTTAAAATACCAGTTGTACCTATATAAAATCCGATATTATCACCTAAATCTTGTGTTGCACCAAACATACCGGCTGCCAGAACCCCAGGCTCCATAAAGTGTATATAATCATTTACATATCTTCTAGCACCAGGGATAAATTCATTAAACAGCAGGAACTGATCTCCATATGGTCTTACTAGTTCAATCATCATCTCTCTATAAATAGGAATAAGTGAATTGGTATTTCGACGCATTGTATCTAAATCTTCAGCACATATACAGAAGGATACCGATGTCTTAACAAGTGGCATACGTGTCTTTTGTATAAGGGCCTGTAATTCAGTAGCTTCTTGAACACCTTCATACACGTTTAATCCAACAGTTTGTGAATTTTCCCTTGCATGTGCTTCTTGATCTTCTAAATCTTTTTTCTTTTTATTTAGTTTAGATAGAGCTTTACGATGGTTAATATTTTCTGTGCGTACACTTAGTTCAATTGGGAAATCTATATTTTGGATCATATACATCCACTCTTGGTCTGGAAACTCCATTGTATATGGAATCTTGGATGCCGATAAGAAACTCATATATGCTGGATAATCTAATCCATCAGAACCAATTTGGGACATTTCTATATGTCTTCCTTTAACCTCTACTTCTGATTCTGTTAAACGTAATAAACTCTCTTGATTCGGAAAGATTGCAGAATCGTCATCAATTACTGGTGGCGTCCATCCTGCTGTAACAGGTGCTTCCAATGTACGATAGAAGTTTCGTAATACAATCCATTGTGTTTCATTTGTTTCTAAACTTCTTACTGCTAAATGTTTTCTTATTTTGTTTCTAAAGGCACTAGCTTCCCGCTTATACATCTCCAAATCAGTTTTTAATATTTTTGTATCACCAAGTAGTCCAAACTGTTCTGCAGTGTTTTTAAAGGTATGAAATGCAGTGTAAAGCATTTCCTTAAGTCCTTCTTGTATGTGTCTTACTTTTAATTTCACACCTATAAAATAGCGATATTCTACAGCGTTTTTACCAAATTTTCTTTCTAACTCATGGACAACGTCATCAGTATGATCGATTGCCAGCTCTTTTAGTTCACCGCTTACTGTTTCTTTAAACTCATCGGCTTTTTCTTTGAAATTCTGATAAACAGGTATCATTAATAGATGTTTTTCTTCTTCATAATTCCAAAATAAGCCGAGTTGTCGCATAAACAACGTATTTTTATCATCGTCTCCTTTAAATTCATAAGGAATCCCGTATGCCTCATAATACGCCCAGCAAGAACCATCTTGGTTAAAAATCAAATTATCATGAAAATATTTGACTGGAAATTCAACCTGATTCATTTGTGCCTCCTTAGAGAAGAATATGAGACTAAACTAATTCTTCCGTATAGATTAATTAATTACTTTTTCTTAATTGAATCATCCTTAAATCGAACTACTGTCTTATATTGATAGCTTCCAATATTGCCAGTTGTATCTTTATAACGACTCAACTTCTTTTTTTCAAATGTAAATACAAAGAATCGATATATAAATTTGTGTGGACTTTTTCCATCCAATTCTACATTTCCAAAGAAGTACGCTATACCACCAGGTAATATTAGATATTTGAAAAAGACGTTATTTCCTAATGGTAAAATCTGTTCTAAGAATAATATTATTAATAATGTTCCAACAAAAATCCCCAGCTGTCTGTAAGGTACAGGGAAAGGGAGTGTTATATCCCTTATCCCATATAAACTCTTAGGAATATCCCATATAGAGTTGTAAGTCCTTACTTCCTTGCGAGTCGGTTTCTGAATCACTTATACCAACTCCTTAAAATTTCTATTTTTTACAAATGATCATTTAAATAATAAATTATATAATTTTGTTCCAAGGTCTTTGAATACATCTGGAGTGAATACAAACACAGATACAATCGCACAAAGTACTAACCAACCAATTAGACCAGCCATTTGTCTTTTTACAAGTAAAACTATTACACCGATGATTGCTACAACTAAAAATATGGGACCTAACTGAGCTACTAACCAGTTTTTTGCATTTACTCCAAAATTAATGTTGCCTAAGACCGCTGCATCCGTAATAGCAGGTAATTGCTGAGCAACCATATCTAATCCCAAAAGCTCCATAATTATTTACCCTCCACTTTCTCTAATGTGTTTTCAAATTTCTTCATAGAGCTAATTGAAAACTTGTTATCTTTATTTACAAGATTTAAATCATATGTGTATGTGTACTCTAAGCTGCTATCATTATCTTTTAATTTGGCATCGACTAAGACTCTATATTCTTTATCCTTATCCTCATAAATTCGTAGGTTTTCTAATTTGCTAAATGTCATAATACCTTTTAATCCATTTGTTATATTACTTTTTTCAAAGTAGTAAGCAATTTCTTCTGGTGTTCCTTCTGTATACACTTTAAATACAGATTGTAAAAATTGTTCTACTTTTTTTATTTCTGCATCTGTATTAATTTCTCGTCCTTCTGATTTGAAAGTTGCTACTTTATAAGCCGCCTTTTCTCTCTCTCCATGAACGATTGTAGGATTGTTAGGGACTACCATTTTCCCTTTCTCCATTAAAATTGGAATTGAGAAGTACCTTGTTACTTCTTTTGGTTCTTTTGGTTCTTTTGGTGTGTCTGGAGCTTGTGTCGTTCCAGGAGCAGGATTATTTACAGGTTCTAGTTTTTGAATGATTTTTAATGTAACTTCTGCTTCATTTCCCTTTTGTCGGACCTCTACTGCTTCCGATTTAACTAAAGTACTAGAAGCGTTTTTTAAAGTGTCTCTATTTAATCCACCTTGCTCATCAGATCCTTCAACTAGAAATTTCTCTAATCGTTTTCTTCGTTCTTCAGCTACATTCATATCAACTTTCCAATTAAAATAATTAGCAGCAAAATTATTCGCATATGCAATTAATTCTGCTTCAGACATTTTAATTTTTACAGGTTCCTCTTTCTTTTCCTGAACAGCTACTGCTCTAGGAGGACCGGCAAGTTGGATAAATGAAAGGGAGCTTCCTACAACCACAAATCCCATTACAAACCAAAATGTAACCTTCCCTACTTTTCTTCCTGTTATCGCTGGAACTTTCTCCCTTGTTTTACGTTTCTTCTTTTCTTTAAGAGCTTCTGAATTCTCTTGTTGCATATCTAATATTTCTGTTGTTTTATTTTTTGCTTTTTTAAAGAATGTAAATTTCTTTTTTTCGGGGTTTTTCTGGGATTTCTTTTTTACCATGTCTTCACCTCTCTTTTTAAATGGTTAGGAGATTACAAATTTCATTGTAATTTCCACTAATCAACTATCTAATTTAAGTATGATTTACTTTTTTCGGAAATCTAAGAGAAAATGAAAAAAATTATGTTTTATATTAAATTTTTTTAGAATCAGTTATAATGTTTATTAGAATACATAAAAAACCAATTCCATTTAGAAATGAAATTGGTTATACACAGAATCGCTTCCCTATAGTAAGTATTACTGTAATATAAAACCTAATATAATATATATCTTTAATATATTTAAAGAATAAAGATAAAACTTTTATACAAAGAAAAAGTAGTGTTGGACTCTTGCTGTAGCAAGGGTCCATTATTATTTTAGTCATAAAAAATCATAAACAACAAATACTGGAAACGTAATTATTACTTATGGTTACGGTTTTAAACTACATAAAATCAAAAAGTGGAAATATAAAACCTACATATAATCATCATTATATTAATGCGGAAAACTGAATAAATAATAAAACTAAATCTTAAGGACTTACAAACAAATTTTCCACATTTAGATGAAAACTATACACAAACTACTAACAAAGTGATCAAAGTTAGAAACAGTATTCACTTTTTAAACATAACTAACATAGATTTTTCTGATTTTAAGTAGATTTAAAGGTAAAAGCCTATAAGAACTGTATTTCGAGCAATATATTATACACACATGGTCTAATTTATTAAGATATCAACACAATAATAAAAAAAGTTTATGTTTTTTTGTAGATAATAAACGAATTTAAAGACAGAAAATTCAGATTTATAAACTTGGAAACTTGTGAATAATAAAATTTACTCAGTCTGCAATATATGAAATTGCATAAAAATAGAGAGGAAGTTTTCAAGTTTAATGAAAACGCCTCTCTTTTTTATTTGAAGCAATCCACTTTAAATGCTATTTCCAACACGAATAGCCCTCTACTTTTGTTTTTTTCAAAAATAGAGAGCTTATCATTACATTGCTGGAAGCAGCTGATCAACAGTATGTGGTACTTCTTTTGTTGAACGGTAGTATGCTTCTAAAGAATGAAGAAACTGGATTAAATCAAAGTCTTCAGGGACCTCAATTACACGGATCTTTTCTTTCGGCAATTTATCAATTTTTTCAATGAACAGTTCACGAATATCGCTAGGGATTTGATTTCCTTTATGTCCACTGGACTTTAAGAGTTCGCGAATTTCAATTTCTAATGCTGTATATGCGTTAATATTTACTCCTTGTTCATAAGCATATTTTCTAAATAGTGATTCCTCTTGATACTGCATGTAATTACGATGGTAAGCATCTATAGTTACAGGTACAGCATATTTTGCATGAAGCAGGTCATGCGCTTTTCGGAATAGCTTTTGAACATTGCGTAAAGAGTATATAGCAAAATGAGTACCGAATTTAAAAATGGCCTCTTCTTGATCATGTTTAGGTACATTGTGTGTAATTAAAGGATAAATACCAGTTTTAGCAGCTGTGTCTAATACACGATATTGAGAAGATTGCTTTAATAATTTACTTAGTGTATAAACAAGCTTTTTAGGATATCCTTCTTGTCGATCAATCATTTCTCGTAAGCCACGAACTACTTGGCGAATTTGACGGTGACAAGAGTGTTTTAAAACGTTAATGAATTGGTTCATATCCTTTGCAAATTCAGCAATGTTCATTTCAACTAACAAGTTTTCAATGAATTTAACTTTACGCTTATATGTATCTCGTGGTGTAAAAGGATCACGGTATTCTGCTCCTTCTTCTTTCGCGCATAAGAAATCAGGATGTACAGATAAATGCAATGTTGTGTATTGCTTTTTATTCCTCTTCCCTTTTTCTAACTTACAAATTTTAAATAAAGGAGATCCAGTTGCAGAAAGTTTTGTTTCTAATTCATCTAGTACAGCACGAATCTGATGTGGGTATTTCTTATGTAAGTAACGATACATACCACCAAAATGAGTTGAGTTTCCTTGCTCATCCACTTTGAATAAAGAACGTTTCAGGGTAGTTTCGCGTTTCTGCTGCATTGCTACATCCATGAATAGTTTCTTAGCTGCAATTGATAACTCAAAGAATTCTTTGGTAAATACTATCGGGCTAATAAATGTATAGGCATTTGCTTTATTCGTTTCTTTATTCATGAAATCAGTTAAGGTAATTTTATATTTACCACTGTATTCATTTTCGATTGTAATGATGTTATGGAAACTTAACTTCTTCAAAGCTACATAAAATTGTGAGTGGTGAATATGTGCAAATGCTTCTTTATAATTTTTATAATCTTCCCAAAGCATGTGGATCGATACATGTGAAAGCTCACCATATGTATTACATTTTTTATGAAGAAATAGAAATACTTCTAGATCAGCATTTGTAATACCATATAGTTTATGTTTTCTGCCTTCGTTTTTATCAAATTCACTTACTTTATCTACAATCTTTTTCATTTTCAGTGAAAAAGATGGCTTTGCTTTAGCAACAAATCCTTCTTCATCTGCAATTCGTTCTTCATAGGACATTGACTTCACAATGTCTTCTAGATAAGTATCTTTAAAACTGTAATACTTACCTTCTAAAGCTTCTACTAACCTTTGCCATGATTTAATTGTTACAATTACTGGTGTTGTTGTTTCACCATTCAAACTACGTTTGTTCTTTATAACGAAAGGTTTTGCCATCTTTTTCACCTCCTTTTATTTTAAGTTGCAGTTTTCCCCACAATTAGATATAGATTTTCATTTTTGATTATATCAAATCGAATACTGGCGAAATCTGTCCCTTTAAGAGGAAAAATAAAAAAATGAAACGTGCCTCAATCCCTTGTGCGACAAGGGATTTGACGTTTCATTTAAAAAAGTTTGTTGCCACCATAGGGCTATAAAGTTTTTTGAATATGAAACGTATTATGTAGTGGGATAAATCCCTCGAAACCATTGATTTTATAGGGTTTTCATCTAATCTCGTTTGAAAGTTGTAGCCATCATATAGCTATAACGTTTCATGTTTTTACAACGAGTTGTATTTTATTGAAAACTGCTGTAACCCTTGGTACATATAGGTTGTTGGGATTTTCACAGTGAAAGTTGTAACCATCATATAGCTATAAACGTTTCAGTTCGTTTCATGTTTACTGCCATCATATAGCTATAACGTTTCATGTTTTTACAACAAGTTATATTTTATTGAAAACTGCTGTAACCCTTGGTGTGTGTAGCTTTGTTGTGATTTTCACAGTGAAAGTTGTAGCCATCATATAGCTATAATGATTTTAGCTTGTTTTTTTTCGTTTTTTATGAAATGGCTTTATATCAACGTTTATTACTAATTTTAATAGAATAAAAAAATTTTTTAATCAAATGATTTTCAAGATATTCTCGTTTCATTTTTTCAAAGTTGTAGCCATCATATAGCTATAACGTTTCATAAATTACGAAATTGTAGCCATTATATAGCTATTCATTATTAAAAGTAAGAAGTAATTGCCGCGATATGGCTATAAAATTTGAAATAAGAGCTTATAGCCATGATAAAACTATACAGTTTCAAGTAAGAAGTAGTAGCCGCGATATAGCTATGCATTTCAAGTAAGAAGTAATTGCCGTGATAAAGCTATAAAATTTGAAATAAAAGCTTATAGCCATAATAAGGCTACATAGTTTCAAATAAAAAGTAGTAGCCATGATAAAGCTATTCAGTTTCAATTAAGAAGCAGCTGGTGTATTTTAGTTGTGACCTAAAGTAACAAGTTACTAGTCGTTAAGCAAAAATCAGTGTATTTAACTAATTTACTTTTAAAAATTGAAATTGTATTGTAAAGTAGTGATTTTACAAATAGAAGCAGTTTTATATAATTAAAGACAAGTAAATAGAATTAAAATGACCCACAATAAAACGAGTAAAAACCAATAATTGTGTGAATTATTCAGATAACATTTCAACTTAAAGGTTATGTAGCCATCATATAGCTATGACGTTTCATATTGTTAGGATTTAATTATATTGGTTAATAACATTATTAGGAGGTACTTAAATATGGAGAGAGTAATAGCATTGTTCAGTGACGCCCTCCTACTTGCTGCTCCAATCTATGAAGATAATAAGCAGTTATGGGCCAAATGGCAAAAATATTATAACGAAGTCCAAGAGAATCACGATAAATTAGTAACTTCAGCTAATATATCCCCTTCTTTCTCAACACTTGTTTCTTGGCTGGGGCAGAAACAAGAACAAGGAATATCGTTATTGCACATTTACGCGAATCTAGATAAATATAAAATTGAGATTCAAAATGTATTAGATAAAATCATTGAACAAGAGTTTGGAGAAAAGTTTGAAGCAGCTGAACCAACTCAAATTTCAAATCCTGAACATGGTCAGATAGAAGAGCGTATAGCAGATATGCCTGACGAATATTATCCTGTATCAAATGACGCAATGTACTATCAATTACGTGATGGAATAGCAAAAAATCAGTTTGAAGAAGATGAAGCAGCGGCAAAACCGGTACTGCCATTAGAAACAAAAAATTCAAGCGGAGTAGCACAACTATCTTCACATAAGGATGAGGATTTGAGATTAGTGAATACAAATGAAGCGGAAAGATGGTCTATATTGGTTGATGGAGTAATTAGTAATATGGATGATCTTACAGCAGACTGTTTAGATACCATTACAATACAATGGTTAAATCAAGCTAAATCACCAGATGAATTCATAGATTTTAGTTATGAGAATGTATTGGAATTATGTAATATGCCAAAAGCATCAGCAAATGGTGTAGAGTATTATCGTGCAGAAGATAAGATAAAGGTAGCACAACGTATTGCAGCGTTAGCAAGCATCTTTATTTATTTGAATGATGATAATGAAGTTGTAGTACTGAACGATCAAGCTGAAACTGGGGAAAAATTTGAAGTAAAACGTGAAGTAATCAAAAGGCTATTCGTACTGGACTCTGTAGTGTTATGGAGAGATAAGAATACAAATGAATATATGGGGATAGAATCCTGTAAGATTAAACCGGGTAGTTTCTTATCGGGCTATTTGTATGGATCTAATAGCACAACGGCTTTATTATCGAAAAAAGCATTAGAGTATAATAGCTATAGACACAAGTTTCATAAACGTTTAATACGTTATTTATCCTGGCAGTGGAGAATCCGTCAACAATACAGTACTTTAAAAAGACCATACTCCATTGGTGGAGAAAAAGGTCTACTATCTGTAATGGGTATTACACCCACAAAGGGTCGCCCAACTCGAACTCGTGAACAATTAGAGAATATTTTAAATGATTTAGAAAAAGAAAATGTAATTTCACATTGGGCGTATGCAGAGGAATTGGATGAAACAAAGATAGGCGAACGTAATTGGTTTAAGAATTACTATTCCAAATTAGGAATCATTATCTTACCACCAAAAGAATTAATGAATAATATATATAGTATGGTAAAGAAAAAAGCAATAGATATGCAAGAGAAGCAGGAGGACCATTATATTGCAGAGACAGTAAAACAAACTCCTGAAGGATCAGAAGATGTGATACGAGAAAAAATTATGTATCAGCATATGCATCAAAATAAAACAATGCGTGAGATAGCAGATGAAATAGGTTTATCCCCTGCTACACTATCAAGATTCTGTAATAACAAAATGAAGCGTATTTCAAAAAGTGTTAATGAAAAACTAAAAAAGTGGTATGAAAGACAAATGATTATAGAGTCAATGTAAAGAGAAGCAGATCCTTTAAAGGGAGAGGTACCTGCTTCTTTTTAATTTCTTCACAAACTCATTTGAATTTTTAGCATAAAGAACTAATTTTCTTTAATGAAATTGCTTCGGAGTTTACATAAATTATCCCTATCTATTATTTGTAACATGCTGATGTTTTCGGCCATATTTATTCCCTTCCCCTCTTATCATTTTTATAGGCTTTCTATAATAAGTTCATTACTTCTTGTCTCTCTATCCACTTATCCAGTTTATTTTTTGTATCATCATTTAATCGTTTTCTTTGACCGGATAACATCCTTGAAAGCGTTGAATACGAAATATCAATTTCTTTCGCTAACCCACGAATACTTTTATTATTCTTCTCTTTATACGTGTTCATTTTTTCGATATAGAACTCAATACTATTAGGAATTTCTTGGTTTAGTATACTTACAGGCTTCTCTTCAATTACTGATGGCTTTTCTTCCATCTCGATAACTAATGGTACCTGTTGTTTATTTTTCTTAGTTATTAACTCTTGTTGTAATTTAACAAGTTCATTTGTAGGAGAAATAATGACTTTCAATTTTAACCAATAGTTTTCAAACCAGTTTTTTCCCTTACATTTTTCTTCATCGATTTCAGGAGAGTATTTCCACTCTTGAATTACTTGGTCTCTCATAAGATCATCTAACGTCTTTTCGAAAACTTGTCTTATTAGGCTTGGTTTTCTATTCATACTTATCTCCATTACTTGTAATAGCCCTTTAGGACCACCAATACTATATGAATGAGTTAGATGTTGATATGATTGTTGAATACGCCAACGCCAACTTAGATATCTAGTTAACCTTTTGTGATATCTCTGCTGCTTGCTGTTATACTCCAATGCTTTCTTAGATAATAAACCTGTTAACTTTTCAGAACCATATAGATATTTCGATAAAAAACTACCTGGAGTAACGTTCATACTCTCTATTCCTAATGTTTTATCCGTATCAATATCTTTTGCAATGATAATTTCATCCATTACAAACAATCTTCTAATTCTTTGTTTTTTATATGCTAGTGTTTCATTCGGATCCTCTTCATTCAATATCACGATCTCATTATCTTCATTAACATAAATAAAAATACTAGCAAGAGCAGCTAAACGCTCCATAATCTTTAATCTGTCCTCTTTTCGATAATAAGCCTTACCATTTTTGATTTGCTTCATATTACACATATCTAATATTTGTTCATAATGTACAGGCACAATAGTCTTATCATTTTCTGCACTCTTTACCCATAGTTCTGTAACAATATCGAGGCAGTCCGCCGTTAAATCATCCATTACTCGTGTTAAAAAAGTAGAGTCAATCAAAGTATTCCATCTTTTTAACTCTTCCCTTTGTAACTTCATATCACCATCGTCGTGTGACGATACTACGACTAGACTATTTTGTTTATCCTGCAATTGCGCAATACGAACATTTTTATCTTGATCATCTGTAAACTTATTCTTAGCAATGGTGTCCGATAAATGATACATAAATCCTGCATTACTTCGTTCTATATACTCGCTCTTAGCCTCTGAATCTAAAGGCAATTCTTTTTTGATAACAGGTAGTTTAATTCCAAATTCCATATATAAGTCGTCTTTTAAGCATTCGAAAATTTCTTCCTTATGATTATCTAATTTTGGAAGAATGTCTATCGCAGATAAACCTAAGGCTTCCTTTTTAGAAACCCATTTCACTAACCTTTCAAAAGTCTGTGATGAATAAGTTGAGTTGAAAATTGCCTGTAAGTCTTTTTCTACATCTTGATAGAACTGTTGCCATTTATTTAAAACTCTTTCACTACCCTCAACTCCAGTTAGTAGAGGGTATGCTATATATAAGGTGTTTTGAAATAGTACTTTTAACTTTTCCACTAATAATCCTCCTAAATGCTCCTAATACAATTATATCAATTGCTACTTATCATTCATACCATTCTAATTAGAGTTTCGATAGGATATATTATTATTAAGCATTCCTATTGTTTAGCTCACGTAAAAATAATGAACAATTAATATCTTTTTGTAAACTGAAGTGCCCATGAGAAAGGTATCTATCCAGAAGCAGGCAACTTTTATGAACACTTATTAAAGAAAATTAAAATGCAATTGATTATGAGTAGTGGGAATAATATTTAACAAACCTTTTTATAAAGGTTTGCTTTGAGGGTTCAGTAGATTTGACATAAATCCATTATTTAAGGTGGAATGAAAGTAAACAAATAAATATAAGTTCACATAAAAAAGAGGCATAGAAAAACACTCTATGCCTTTTTTTATATACAACTCAATTCCCTTTAATTATTAACTTAAAATCCACTACTAATAGTATAAAGTATTCTTTAAAACATTTATAACTGTGATGCTATAACAGCAATAGAGTTATGTAGTGAGTGAATCAAAACAACAATCCAAAAAGCAGATATTGTAACTTCTACTTTTTCATTCTTTTTTTGATATACCCAATAAGCATAGTTATATAATACTCCAATTATTGCTGTAGCGACTATATAAGTGATACCATCTGAATGAATTAATCCGAATATAATCGATGCTATTAAAATGATAAGATAATCACGATCTTTAATAAGAGGAATACAACTTAATACCCAAAATAAAAATACCTGGAAAATTACTGTTTCATATACAGGTGCCGCAAATACTCCTACTAAAATCTGTATAATAGCGGGTTCTTCCTTTATTGGATGTTGTTTTATTGCGGGTAAAAATAAATCTAATGGCATCACAAGTAAAAATGATCCAAATACTATAAGTAATACAAACCAAATTATAGGTAAATCAAACATAAATCTATTCAATTTTTCCAGCATATATCTTTCTCCTATCACCTTATTATATTCATAAAATTATATATTATATTTTATTTAATACAATAAGATAATAGAATTAAATTAGTATAAATAGTAAAAAATAATAAATTCTCTATCTTCTTCCCTATCCCACGAATATAAATTTTTATTCAAGAATTACCTTTCGTATTTGTAATAGCAACAATACATTTAATTATATTAAGTTTACAAAATTCGTTTTACACTAATTATAAGTTAAACATGCAACATCTTTCCCACCCTGTGTACCTTTCCTATAAAACATGCAACGCTTTTCCCATCTTGCGTACCTTTCCTGCAAAACATGCAACACCTTTCCCATCTTGCATAACCTTTCTACAAAACGTGCAACATCTTTCCCACCTTGTGTACCTTTCCTATAAAACATGCAACATCTTTCCCATCTTGCGTACTTTTAATATAAAATGAGCAACGCTTTTCCCATGTTACGTACTCTTTTACTAAAACAAGCAACATCTTTCCCATGTTGCGTACTTATTTTTCGCAACAAGCAACACCTAATATTTAAATTATTTAATTTTCCATTGAAAATAAGCAACATCTTTCCCAAGTCGCGTACCTATCCTGCTATCAAAATTTACTACAAACGCTGTTATATCAGACGATTAAAGATATTCAATCAAAAATAATCTATATATTTCACAAAAATCCTTTCCCAAGTCGCGTACCTATTTTCCTAAAAAATAAGCAACATCTTTCCCAAGTTGCGTACCGAAAATTAATTAAAGTATCTATGAAGTATTGATATTAAAGGATTTTTCCTATTCTTAATAAATAGCATCATACAAGAAAAGAGCAACACCGCTTCCCAAGTCGCGTACCAAAAAAAATCTCAAACTTTTTTTAAATCCCTTGTGGCTCTAAGACTCATAAGGTGTTGCTTTTTTTAAAATTCTCTCTTAAAGGGCACATTTTTACAAAATTCATTTTGCTATAATCAAAATTGGTATATTTTATAGTCTTTTGGCATATATTTCTGAATTTGTAGAATGGAGGTGAAAAAGATGGGGAAATCATTTGTAATAAGAAATCAACGTAGTTTAAATGGGGAAACAACCAATGCTGTGCTAGTAACATTAAAATCATGGCAAAAATTTGTGGAAACATTTGAAGAGAAATACTACAGCTATAAAGATACATATTTAGAAGATATTCTACAGCACATGACATATGAAGACCGTATTGCTGATGTTGACGGTTTTGTCGAAAAAGCCAAACCATCTTTTTCACGTCGCGCAATATCTGCACTTGCAGAGAAAACAGGAAGAAAACATAAATTATATGGTATTACAAATGCAGATCTTGAAGTATTCTTATACCTTCATAAAAAATGTTTTACTAATGGTATTATTCCAAATGTAACAGTACATATGATGTGGGAAGATTACAAGCAATATAAAGAAGAATTAGCATACATTCAGCATTCTCAATTCTATATCGCTTTGAAAAAGTTAAGCTTACATAATATTATCTCTATTAAAAATGGGGTAGATGGCCGATATACAATTAAATTGACTCATTTTACGAATGAGGAAACAAAAAAGGCAAATCCATATGTATATATTAGTCCTGTTGTATTTACAAAGGCTTTCTTTAAACTATCTGTAGCAGCTAAGAAGCTATTCTTAGACATTGCTATGCAACAACATAGGGAAACAACATTAAAACGCTCTTTAGACAAGCTGGACGAAAGAGGAAACAAAACTCATTTTGGTGGGATGTATCGTTACTTACATAAAAAATATCCACATCAAATCCATGCAGTTATAGATGAATTAACTACAGTAGTCCCAAGTACGGGTACTCCCCTATTCAAAATTTGCAAAATGCAAAAGGGGGTAAAAAATACAAAACGATATACAACATTATATCTATCTATCCATCCGGACTTCTTATGTACAAAAGAATCTGGGAATGTTCATCATAGGGATCCGTTTACACCAAAAGCTACATATGCTCGTAAAGCAAGATTCATTGAAGACCTCCTACAAGAAATGAATATCGGTGAACTGTCTGCAGACATGGATAAATTTATTCATGTATTAAAGCATACTTCACATCGCCAAATTCGGAGTGTAATTCGTGGACTTCGCGACATGATTGACAGTAAAGAAGGATTTCCAAAGAAAATTGTATATACATTAAAAAAACTATTATATCAAACATCTCAATATAAAATTCTTGATACTGCAGCGAAAGAAGGTATCTATCCTCTTATCGCTCAGCATATACCAAAAGAGAGAAATAGTGACCGTGAACAAGCTGTCTTTAATTTCGGTCTACATTATGCCATGTACTCTCTTCGTAACATTAAGAAAATATTTAAAAGTGTATATGCACTACTGAAACAGAAATTTGCAGTACCCGCGAATGAAGAATCTTATAACCGTAATTACCTAAAATACCAGGAAGAAACATTATTTAGAAAATATGCATATGACCAGGGCGTTAATGTCCATGCATATGTCGCATTGGAAATTAAAATGCGTGAGAAATTAAAAAATCGTGGTCATAAAGATCGTACTATTCCAAGCGATATACGTGAATGGTTTATTGAAGAGATTGATAGATTACCGCAAGAACAGCTGCGCGTAATTGAACTATCAGAATCGTTTAATTTACTAGAATTTATGCGTACTTTTGAACGTTTAGTACGAGCTGGTGTAACAATAAAATCTGCAGATCAGGTACTAAACGCAATAGCAATAAAATAAGTGTAACGAGCCCCCTATTTTCAAAAATTTCGAAAGTAGAGGGCTATTAGTGTTTGTTTCATTAGTATTCCTTTTTAACTACTCCATTAATAAAGACCAAATTAGAAGGACTTCATTTAAAATGAAGTCTATTTTTATACATATCTATTCAAATTCTCGTTCTTCTACATCGAACTCTCCACATCAATATAGAAAGTAATTCTATTATCGATAAAATATCATCTTGCTATACCTACATAAAATCACAAGAAAATATTAAAAAACTGTTGATATGAGGACAAAAATCATTAAATGTGAATAAAAATTACCTATAATCCTTATAATTACTGAGGTAAATGTATTTACCTAATAAAAATCATCAAAAATAATGTGTATTATGTGGAAACACTTAATTATGTTTATATATCTTAAGCAGATTGTGAACAATTTGTTTATAAGCTGAGGTTGAACAACCTGATTTTCAAAAAAAAGGAATGTTTACCTTTTTAAAAAGTAATGTATAAATATAAGATGCCTCGTATTAATTCTTTTGTGATTTCATGTATGTAAATATATTTTACTTTCTGCTTTTTTGTAGAATTGAAGCCGAATAATTAAAGGATTGATTGATTCTATTTATTACCAATTATGATTTTTTATGTTCGTATATCTAATAATCTCTTGTGAGAGTATATTTACACCTTATTTTTCATTACCTATAAAAGTTCCATCTTTTTATTTTTTTATTTTTTAAGATATATATTTATATTAGATTTTTAAAACCGGGGAGTTATCAACAATTATTAAAATTAAAACTTAAATATATTGGTAATTTGAAATATAATGAGTTAAATTAAACAGATCATTACCCTCATACAAAAGGACAAAACTACGTATCCCTACCAGGACTAAGTTTGTCCTTTTTTCATTTTAATAAACAATTTATATTGGAGGATTACACATGGCTGCACTAAAAGAAACAACTTACATAGAAACGAATACCTATAACGAGATTGGATTTTTTACAGGGATTGTTTGGGGATTAGTTTTTGTAGTGCCTTTTTGGATATGCCCGCAACCGTGCGTAGCAAAGGGCGGTAGCAGGTCTTTTACTTGTTTTCTGTTATAATATATCCAAAGAAATTAGGTGATTATATTGAACGAGACAATTAGCTTAGAGGAAAATTTAAAAGCTTTCTCTACATATTTAAGTGAAAAAGGGCGAAAACATTCTACAATCCAACGCTATGCATACGATATTAAAGATTTTTATAGATGGTTAAATGAAAATGAGTTGCTTTTACATATCAAATCATGGAATGAAATATCTGTTCATGATTATCAAGCTTATTTCTCAATGTTAGAAAACAAACGAGAATATTCTCTTAAAACAAGGCACAGGATATGGGTGGTTTTAAAAAAGTTACACACGTTTTTAGGAATAGTTAGTCCATTAGATGATATTCATCTCTCTTTAATTCCGGATCAATCATTAAATGACAATGATTTTATTACCGAATTAGAAGAGAAGCTTTTAAAACAAACTGTTCTATCAACTAAGGGGTTAACAGAGAGACAAACTAAATATCGGCCTCTAATCATGGATAGAAACGCTTGTATAATTAATTTAATAGTAAACTACGGTTTGTCATTGCAAGAGCTTGTATCGCTTAATATGAGCCATATACAGTTTGCTAGGAACACTTTAATTGTTTCAGGAGAAAACGGAGTTACTAGATCCGTCTTCTTAACAGCCGAAGATACAAAACAGCTTTACAAATATTATTCGACTATCCCTGAATCTGTAAGACCTCGACAGCACACAGATAATCCCCTATTTGTGGCATTTGATTTTAATCGAGGTACTTATCGATGGGTTTACGAAAATGATGCACCAAAGGCTTTATCTGAGGTTGCTATACAGAAGATGATTCGACTGGAAGTAAAACGAGCAGAATTAGGTAGACGTATTTCTGCACAACAGATGAGAAATACGTTTATTTTTCGTCTTATTAAACAAGGAATAAATGAGGATGAATTAGTAAATAAAATAGGTTTTAAAACAAAAGTATCTTTAAAAAGATACTATCAATACTTGATGTTATCTAAAAAAACTCGATGAAAAATACGTAACTACTATTTCACAGAAAAAGACTTTTGAACTGTACAAAGTTCATCTTTTGTTAATTGTTTCTTATTTACATTAGATGAATAAATTTGATAATGTACGTCATTTTCATTCCAGTATACATAATGTGATTCATTTTTTTGCTGATTGAATGCTTGACGAGTTTTATCAAATGCATTGATCTTTTGTAAAGATTTTTGTGGGAAAACATCTTTTCCTCTTGTTATTTCAACAATTAAGTTTTGATTGTCTTTACTTGAATAAACGATGGTAACATGTGTGGCTTTAAAATACAGTTCGATTAAAAATATTGTGTTAAACCGTATTCTATGGTTTCTTATCCGACAGGCTTATGTTTTATAAAAAAAGTTTGATCTTAGCTTATTTATAATTCTTTGATTAAAGAGATAAAGCATCGTAACTTTATTTCAATGCTACATTAAATTTTAGCATAAAGAAATGATCCTCTTAGTGAAAGTTACATTTGAAATAATAAAAAGGTATGGGGTTACGCCCCACACCTTTTTACCAGTAGAAATATTCGTTATATGCTTCGTGTATCAATCACGATCAATGTCACCTTCGATATATTGACTGAGTTTATCCTTAATTGCCGCACTTTCTGGAGTTAATTCTGCTACTTTACGATTATGAAGACGAGAGCCACCTTCGAATTCATCTAAAGGTAACGTATTTTCATCATCTTGAGGAACGGTAGCAGCCATTTGTTGTAACCATTGCATTGTTAAGTTAGATGTTGTATTTTTACCATTGATTTCTGCAGTTCGTTGAATTTCCTGTTCCTGCTGATTATGGGTCACAGTCGATGTGTAAGCAGGCTCTCTATATTGTGGTGTATGCTTCGCCCTTGGCACTTCTATTGGAGTTTCAGTAATAACTGGTGCTTTGTTGTTAAGTTCAATAGGTTCTCTATGTTTACTTGTATCTGGTACATTTTCTTTTTGAATATCGATTACTTCATTAATTTTTGCAGATTCTGTTTTATTAGAAGTAGCCATTGATGCTGTAGCGTCCTCCTTTTCGAGCTTAGGAGCAGAATTCCTTGAGTAACCTTGAACAGACTGATTATTTGTTAACTCCCCTTCATTGTCAGTATCATCTTCATTACTATAAAAATCGTAAGTATCAGGATTTAACGTTTGTAACCAGCCTTCTATTGCAGTAGGTGCTGTTTTAGGTGTACTTAATTCTTCAATTACAGCTTCTTCACTATCAACATCTGTATCTGTGACATAATCATCATATTTAATTTCCGTATTTAATGACTCTTCACGAATTTTTAACCAATAAGCAGCTGCTTCTGCATCAACTTGAATCTTAGCTGTTTTAAACTCAGAGGCAGGAACAAAGTTAGCATTTACTTGTATCCCTCCTTGAGGAGCATTATCTTTTACAATTTTAGCAGCACACTGGAATGCTTTTTGAATTAAAATGTCATTTTCAGAAAGAATTGGTACCTCTGTTTTCGAATAAGAGTAGGATGTTCTACGAGTACTTTGTGTTTTTGTTTCTGCTGTTACCATATCAATTTCTTGATCACCTTCACGTGCCTCATAAATTGTTTTCGTACCCATTAGCTTACTAAATAATTTAGCGTCTTCATTTGTAACATCACCATAAACAAGTTTATTACGAAATGTACCTAACAGTATATCCATGAATCTTGGGCCATGTTCAATTGCTAATTGACTAATGGTTTGTGCAATAACAATTAAAGGTGCTTTATATTTACGTGATTGAGCAGGAAAACTTTTAAATGCTTTGTAAATGTAATCCGCAAACTCATCGACTAAAACCGGATGGTAAGGAGATACGTTAGGCTTACGACGGAAAACAGCATTCTGCACGGCATATAAACATAATTTACCGAATACATCGGATAGATCAGAAAGTTCCCCTTTCGCTGTGTTGACTAACAGAATACCTCCAAATTCCAAATGCTTCTCAAAATCAAAATCCGATGGACCACATAAAACACGTCGGAGCAGAGGTTGAGCAGAAATATCATTTAATGTGTTTCGTAAACCGCGAACAAAGGTTTCTTGTTTATCAATTATCTTTGGTTGACCATAGTATTTCCCTTCAGTATGATAAACAACTTCCCCTCCCCCACGACCACCAGAAATTTCAGGAACATAATTTAAATCAAACCATTCATCAACTTGTTTCATTATGCGGAAATGATTTCGTTCATCCCTATCTGGAATAGATTCAATATCATTTGGAAGTCGTTCTTTTAATTTGAGATGCATCTCAAATACGAGATTAGCATCATTATACATATCAATTAAATGCTCAAATCTAGCTTCAAAATTAGAATCATGAAGTTTTAGCAAATAAATATGTTGTTTAAGATGGGAACGCTCAGATTGAACGAAGAACGGATTTCCTGCTCCATTATCAGAGAGACCCGTTAATACTGAACATAACATCTCAGCAACTTTATCAACTGGACCACGTACAAAATTTATTGAAGGGGTATCAGGATTTGTTGGGTCTAAATAGAAAATAACACTTTCGGGAATCTTGTGTGCTAATACCAATTTATATACTTTTTCGCAGAAGTCATTAGATGGCTCGATAACTGTAAGACCATTAACCTGCGTTCCTTTTACATCCTCTGAATGATAATCTTTTCTTGCATATAAAGTTTTAAAATTATTAATCATGGAAGCCATATAGTCAAGAATTTGATTGGCAATTGGCAAACCTAGTGCCGCAGATTTACCGGTACCAATGTTACCGATGATCATTATATTAAGCGTTAGAGACTTGCCCTGTATTACTGCCATTTCCCGTGTAGCACTGTTAGGACCAAGAAAGATATCGGGTTCTGGCAATTTTGATGGATTTTTTTCAGTGAAAAATCTGTGTAATGAAGTAGCAAGTTTTCGTTGACGATCATCATTCAAAAAGGAAAGCATCCAACCAGGTATTTTAAATACGTATTCCCATTTTCCGAATTCATCTAAAAGCTCTTTTTTATGTTCATAAAAAATCTTAAAGAGCCATAAGAGTACGAGAATAATAATAATTACAGGTATTGCAAATACAAGGTGCATGATATTACTAAAATTTGAAAGTATAGTATCCTCTAATCCTTTGTCATTTAGTGAAACTTCTCCAGCTTTCGAATTTAAGAATGGAATAAATATTTTAGCTAATGGAACACTAAACGCCCATAAGTACTGGGCAACTATACCAATTAACATCATCGAGAATATAAACCATCTACGCTTTATCTCCTGGTAGGTCTTAACCTTGGTTGATAGTTGCCAAGTATAAATTAAAATCCAAAAACTAAAAAA
Source organism: Bacillus paranthracis (assembly GCF_001883995.1). GTDB lineage: Bacteria > Bacillota > Bacilli > Bacillales > Bacillaceae_G > Bacillus_A > Bacillus_A paranthracis. The sequence continues at coordinate 76,848 of NZ_MACE01000069.1, forward strand.
GGTTTCAATGTAATAATTAGTTTCAAAAGGATTACCGAAGATACTTAAAGTAGGTAACGGAGCTCCCATTTGTATGGACCAGAAAGAAGCGTATTTATATATTCCTCTAAAAGCAAAATACCAAGCTAGCAGAAGTAGTAATGTTATAACATAGTAAGATGAGCGGGCTGCTAAACGATATTTCCAGCTTTTTGTAATATCGATTGTAACTGTATAGGAATTTTTTTTGCTCTTTCCGGCTTTTGGATCCTCCCCATTACCTGGTGCATTATTGAGTTCAGCATTCTTTTGAACTGCATTCTCCAAATTCTTGTTTCACCCTCTCTTTTAACGAATAAAAAGCAGCGGTGAAATTAAGCAATTCAGCAGAAGTAGCCAATAATATATTCTCTGGTGCTATGGAATTGTGATACAAATTAGTAAAAATGGCTTGCTGCCCATGCTCTAATTCATCCGCTTCATATATCCCCAAAATCTTAATTGGGTTTAGTGTTCGGTGTTGATTTTGCATAGCCAACAATCCTGATAATTGCTGTAATTTAAAGTGTGTGTTAACCTCCCCTACCTTAAGTATTGTTAATATACATAATATTTCTAAGTAATCTAAAGATTTTTTTTCTTCATCAGGTGCTTTTTTTCGTAATATCAAAATGTCATCTGTTAGCTCAAGTAGTTTAGAATGTTGAATCCCTTTCGCTTGAATTTCATTTTTATTAGAAATCCACTCTACTGAATAAGGGAAAGAAGAATTTATGTTTAAACGTTCAGCGATTTTTTTGAGCAAATGACTTTTGTTTAAACTATTAATCTCGCGAATTTCATGAAGAATATTATTTATTACAAGTGCAGATCCACCCATATTGCTTACGTAAACATTTAGGTTATTCACTACACTTAAACGTGGTATATTGCTGAATGCCTTTTTTAAATTTGTTACACGTGTAGTTCTTTTTTTGTAAGTAGAAATTGTGTGATAGGAATCATCGATTACTGAAAATAAAACGTAAAACTGTTTAGACGGATTAGAAGCAGCGATATCAAGATATTTTTTTAGTTTGTTTTCTAGAAATGGAATGTTTTCCGTCCCTGTATCAACTTCAATATTGATAATAGAATCATTACATGTAAGAACCCAATCAGGAATGATTAATGGGTCTCCCTTTGGGTCTGGATAAAACTCCTTAGATGGACGAAATGAATAAACGAGTTGAGGTAAGTCTGGTTGGAAGGAAACGGGTTGAAGTTCTGGCTGAAACATTTCGCGATACTCTTCATCTTCATATAAGAAGTAGACATCATTTGAATCGGAATACATTAGGTTGGGTAAATGTAAGTTTTGCTTAACAATTGAGTTTAATGGAAAAAGATAATCGCCATTACCACCTACAATTGCACCGGTATGTTCATTTTGAGATTCTGCTTCAAGTAGATTTAGCACGAATTGTGTAATAGCTATATTGTGTTCATATTGCCTTTTGGTAACAAACGATGTGTTGCAATCAGTAATTAATTTTAAACGATATAATATTTCTGCTCCCTTTGAAGCTATAGAAACGAAATCTAATGTAAATCCACGCTTTTTTCTCACACTTATATTTTCTTTTTTTATTAATTTCATTTTTGCCCACTTAGTTAACTTGGATGAAAATGTAGTTCGACTTATAGGCTCCCCACTTATTAATTCATAAAATTTTCGTAATTGAATTTGAGATACTGTTCGTTGTTCATATAAAAATAAGACTGTAAAAATGTCAGAACGATTAAAATAAACTCCACGGTCATTCTCTCCGACGATATATTTAACGGCATGATCAAATGATTTTTTCAATTTAAAACACTCCCTTGATATGGAAATAATATACGGAAATCTGCATAAAAACGGGTGCAATTGTCATGAAATGAAAGTAATTAATGTTGGATAAATTAAGCAGTTCAGTACATAAAAATGATTAGTGTATATTTTAACTGAAATTTACAAAAAAGTAACTCATTATCCCCTATGAACTCTCGATTTAAAAACACATATTATTTCGTCAGGTGTGGGTAATTAAATTCAATGATATCAAGTGGAAAATTACAGTTAGAGTTCGTCATTTGTACTTCGACATAGATAAAAGAACATATGACGAACTCTAATGATGAAAAAAGGGTTCGTCATATGTATCTCGTTATATATGTGTAGAGTAACAAAAATAGATGAAATGTACAGTGAATATTCTTTTGCATAGATGATATTATGTGTTAAACAGAATTGTATTTAATTCTATAGAGCTATTTGTTTATCAGAAGGAAAAATCACATCATAAAAGAAATAAGTAAATAAACATAATAAAGTAAATGAAAATTGTGTATATTTCATATTTTGCATGTTACAATTTGATTTAAGGGGTGAAAAAATGCGGAATTGGAACATAGAATATGGGTTAATAACAAAGATAATACAAAGTGAATTTGAAACGGACTTTCTTTATACCCAAGTAATTAATACATTAAGTAACGAACATGAGATAATCCCAATAAAGTTTGCAGCTCTAGATCCTTATAAAACGTATAATATGGCACAAGTCAGTAGAATTTTGAGGATAAAATCTAACCAATTAAGATATTTAATCAACAAATACGGTGAATACATCCAATTAATAAAAAAAAGAGCTAAATATGCTATTTCATTTAAAGCTTTATACAGGATATATTTGGTGAACCTATGTTTAACAAAGAAATTAATTAGTTTAGGTGAGTTTAACAAAATCATGACTACACATGTTAGTTATAGCGATTATATTGATATGAAATTGACAAGTTATACTGACAAGTTTGTAGAACTTAACTATAAAACTAGCCAATTGAATGAAAATGAATCAGAATTTTATGTGTTATTCCTACAAATATCAGAAATAACTACGGAATTAATAAAAGAAATAGCTGAATATAATATGACATTAACATCCCCTTTCCATTCTGTTGACAACAGAGAGAGAAATAAGTTGGTAAATAAGAAACGAGATCATGAAGTTCTTTTCAATAAACTAAGTATTGTATATAAAAATTTATAATTAGAAGAGTAATACTTTAATAAGTATTACTCTTTTTTTATAGACTTATCTATAACGTGTATATATAAGACTTACAAATAAGACGTATAAAGGTTTGTGGTGATATTATATTGACATGAAATTTATATAAAAGTGGATAAAACCTTTATTTTTAGGTGTTTGTACATAAGTCTTATATATAGTGCGTTTATATAGGTTGTATATGTACGATAGAGGGGTTATTAGTACTATATTTTAGATGTATCAAATGGTAATAATATAAATCTGGATAAAAATCTACATAAATACTGTCTTTTTATTAAGTATCCGATAGTTATTGTTAGTTATATGAAATCTAGTATTAACATGTTTTGTTTACTACGTATATAAAGGATTTACATGTACGTCTTATATGTAAAGTGGTGATAGGTAAGAGTTTAATGTATTTTTTTGAAATGAAAGTCTTATATAAGTCTTGTATATAATAACCTTATATAAGACTTATATATAATGACTTGATATACGTCTTATAATAAGGTAATATGTTTTTAGGAATAATTAACCAACGTTTTAAGGGGGGGACAACTTGAACGAGGTATTAAGTGAAAAATATAAACAGAATAAATTTACTCCTGAAGTTGTAGAAATGTTCGCAGACATTATTGAAGAAGACGAAATACTGTACAATGTATTTCATTACATAGGATCTCAAGTAAACAAACAATACCAAGAGACGAAGTATATGAGAGGTATTTCAATAAATGAGATAGTAGAAAATGTTGTTATTGATAGGAGAGTAAAGAAACCTAAGGGAAAATCCTATTCGTTAGAAATTGAAAGGACTAATATTTCTAGAAGATCAGCAGAGGGAAGTGTGGGTACTTTAGCTGCCATGTCATTAATAACAGAAAAAATTATGCATCCGTATAAGTTTTTAATTTCAACAATAAGAGGACAACAGATTTTAATTGAATTAGAGAAACGTAAAAACAAGTAAAAAGAACGAAGGAGAGATGGAAAATGGCAAAAAACTTTCTGAAAAACGAAGTTGCTGTAAAGATGACTATGGTTGGTTTTGGGCAAGCCGGAACTAGAATGGTAGATAAGTTTGCTGAGTATAAACATACAGATGGTACAGCAGTATATAATTGTCTTGCATTAAATAGTAATGACGGAGATTTAGCTGAACTTAAGAATGTTCCAAAAAGTAACCAGGTTTCACTAAAATTAGGTGGTTTAGGTAAAAATCCTGAACGTGCTGTAAAGGTTTTAGAATCTAATGATGATGCTAAAGATAAATTAAAAGAGTTTATTACAGAACGTGTAAGACCATCTGATGAATTAGTGCTATTTTTTGCTGGTTTAGGCGGTGGAACAGGTACATCTACAATTATTAAGGCAATTGAGGAATTCTCTGCTTTCCATAATAAGCCTGTTATCGCGGAAGAACTTAAAAGTATGGCAATGAAAATCCCTAGAGAAGAACTAATAGCAAATCAACAAAAGTATGCAAGAATTGCTTTCAATAATGCAATTGAACGTAAAGATTTCATTAAAATGGGTATTGTAGTTACACTTCCAGTTAGAGCTGATGGACCAGACGTACTAAGACAAGTAAATAAATTCTCACAAGAAATTTGGAAATTAGCTAATGATCCGGCTAAAGGTGTAGCGTTTGTTGTGTTTGCAGATAATCAACATTTTTATGATGAGTTTAAAGGATTAAATGAAAATGAGAAAAAAGGAATTGCAAACTCACGTGACTATGCAAACCAACGCATTGGAGATATTATTCATGAGTTAAACACAGCTGCAAATGGCTCTGGAACGTCTGTAATTTTAGATTCTCAAGACTTTAAACGAATTCTGCTAGAAAGAACTGGCTGCTTGGTAATTAATAAGGTTTCACGTAACATGAGCCAAATTGAAAATAGTAAAGAAATTGTAGATATGTTCTCAGAATCATTAAAAGGAAGCTCATTCCACCATCCAATTGATCTAATGAAAACAAATGAAAATGGAGATTTAGAGGCATCTAAAGTGCATCATTTTGGTATGTTGGCAATTTTAGATGAACAAAAGAATATTGATGATTCATTTATGGATGATGCTAAGGTAGAAGTAACAAATAAACTACCAATCAATGGAACTGTTTTTAATGGATATCTAGTTAGTAAGAATGACTTTATGGGTAGCGTGTATACTTTCTATAAAACAGATGCACTACCATCTCGTTTATCTAAAGGATTAGTCGAGGAATACAATGAATTTAAAGAAAAGCAAAGTCAAATTCAATATACAAAGTCTCAAATTACAACTATTGAGGAACAAGATTCAGATGATGATTTCCACATTAATTTTGGTGATTATTTAGAAATAGAACCAGCTAAAGATGACGAAAAGAATGTACAAAATGATGAAGAATTAGCGGCATTTATGGATCCCGATAAAATGTTTGGAGCAAAATAAAAAATAAGCCTGGAAAATTCCAGGCTTATTTTTCTATATTCATTGTATTTTGTATATACTCAATCATGTTTTCATCAATATAGTTTTCAATGAAAAGTTGTTTCCGCGCAAGATCTTCTTCTTTTTTAAACCAACCAACCTTTTTAATTCGGGTGTCTTCAGGAAGGCTATTCCACTCTTTTTCAGCCTGTTTTCTTAACTCTGTACGCGCTCTGTGCTGAATAATCATATTATCTAGTCTTTCTTGTCTTTGACGCTCTTTTAAGGTTTCAGGGTCTTCTGGTTCAGGTAACGCAGAACGCACAGCTTCCTCCAATTTTTCTCTATACTCCATTTCAATGCTCTGTAAATGCAATTCAAGCTTTTGTTCTACTATTTTTTCGATTGTTGCAGCTGCTTCATGTATGTTTAATTGAGCTGAAAGTTCACTGGTTTGATTTTCTGGTGAAACGGGCCTTAGTTCAAATTGATGTGGTAAAAGTTCAATAATTGCATCTAGTGACCATTTTTCGTCTCTCTTCTGCTTGATAAATAAAGCAATATCTAAATCGAGACTATTATATAATTTTTCATTTGTATTATTGGTTCTAAGAGTCCCATGTAACCCTTTTTCTTCTAAGGTATTGAACCAATTATATACCGTATTGTGATGGCGACCTACTAACTTTGAAAACTCAGTTATTCGCCATGCTTTTTCAAAAGCGTCTTCATGAATAAAGTTTTTATTAGTTTCTTCACCATTTTCAGTGGTAGTTTGCTGTTCTTGTTCAATCATTGTTATACCTCCTTGGAATTTAATCGTAGAAAGTGAAATTAACATAGAAAGTGGAATTGACATGTTAAGTACTTTTCGGCAATACTAATTAAAATACCTTTATAAAATGAAATTAACATCAAATATAACATTAACATGTAATGAATTAATGGTTAACATGACATTAATGTTTGTGCGATATTGACATAATAATGTTAATGTCATGTTAATGTTTTGTTATTTGTAATGCGTTATTTGGAGTGTTAATCCGCTTTATTGTTGCTATGAAATTAACAAATTAGTCTACAATATATTAATGATAAGTAAATAAAAGTGATTTGTAAATAAATTATAAAGATATAATATTAAACTTATAATATAAAAAACTAAAAGTTTATGTATAAAACAAATAAAAAAAGCCCATACTTGATAGTATAGGCTTTATTATTTAATTAATAATGCTAGGTAGTATGAATCTAAAGTCTGAATAATGAATCGGCTGTAACGGCTCAGTAGAATTAACACCAAGGTTATTGTAATAATCTTCATGTACTATACTAATTGGCTTTTTCTCACCATTAAAGCCGATCGAAATTAAATCGCAGTTTATAACTTTTATAGAAGTATAAAGTAATTGTACATTAAAACCGAATTTTATAATTGAGTCTTCAGGTTTAACTGATGGATCTGGTGTTGTAATATCCTCAGTTTGTATTAAGATTTGTGCGTTGCCTTCGGATTTTTCTTCATTTTCTATAGTGATCGCGTTATTATTTAATGTAAAGATACCGGTAGGTTTATTTGATGTAAATAGCATTATTTGTTCTAGAGCCTCTAATATCTCACGTTTGTTAACTAAAATTACATTTTCATAGAGTGGAGAAAGTAATCTAACTAAGACATCTGGATAATCGCCCTCAAGTGTTTGGGTTCTAAATGTTTCAGTATCACTTGATAAAATAAATGTATTATCAAGTTTGCTCAGTTTAATTGATTTTTTTATATCGAAACTATTGATAGCTTCTTTTAAAGCGATGGCTGGAATTGTCATTTTAATTTCTTCTTTGAAGGCTGTCTGTAATTTAATAGCTTTATACGCTAGTTGATGGCTATCTGTAGATCGAAAGGTCATGAGATTCTCTGATACAGTTAGGTGAATACCTTTTAAAATAGGTCTTTGATTTGAAGTAGATGCTGCATAGCAGACGCTGTTTATAGCTTCTTCTAATATAGAACACTCTATATCAGCGAAATATTCCGCTTGACTCGGTTTAATTACAGGATAATCGCTTACTTTAAAGATATTAAGAGTGAACTTGCTTTTACCAGAAATTAGTTGAAGAATATTTTTGGATAGTTTTAGTTTAATAGGTTCTTTTGTTAATTTTTTTGCGACATCTACTATTTTCTTTTCAACTAATACTGTTCCTTCTGCTATCACCGATACATCTTCATCGCAAAAAACAATACGCTCAATTGTTTCTTTTGAATTTGTGGCAATAAATCGCAATTTATCCGTTTCAGCTACAATCAAAATACTCTCAAGAATAGGTTCTTTTTTGTCTTTACCTGCGAATTTCACCACGCTAGATAAGTTTTCGACTAATTTAGATTTTGAAATTTCGATGTGCATAATTAATTCCTCCTCAAAAGTTTAAAATGTTAATGTTATGTCAATCTCTAAGAGATTCCGTTGATATAACATTGATATTTTGGTGTTTTACCGTTCTTAACATGTTAATTTCAGTTGATATGTTAATGACAAAGAGTCGTTCTAATTCATTGAATTCCGTCCGATGTTAACATGAAATTGATAGTTAGATTGCACTTTTACTTTGTTTTAAATAGCTACCTGTATATTCAACAGCTGCTTCGTTCATAAATCGAATAGTAGTTTTAAAATTATTAAATTGTTGATTACAGCATCTTGATAACTCATTTAATATAAGTTTTTCAGTATTTGAATTAGTGGCCATTACTGCAATTTCTGCAGAATGTTTTATTATAGAAATGTAAAATTCTAATTGTTTTTCATTTAATTTTTTAAAATCGCGTTGCTTAGGGTATGAAGATATTAATATTTCTTTTCGATCATCAATATTGATTTTTAACGCTTTTTCATAATTGTTTACGATGTTCCACAATTCATTGTAATTGCTATTAGATGGTGGAGTTGTATTACTTGTTTGTTGGTGGTTCGGATTTAAGCATAGATATAAGCCAATCCCAATAGATTCGCATGCCTTTACAAATGCTCTAGCCATTGCTGATTTTTCATCATCGCCTAAATCACAAATTTGTCCCACAACTCCATTTTCTATATTTTTTTCTTTATTAGAAAATCTGTTCAATTTCTTTGCATCTGTGCCATAAACAATTCTTTTCTCGCCACCCCATTCTGAAAAGTCTAATGTTAACTTACATGTTGTTCTTGCCCACATAATAGGGGGGACGCTACTTGGTTCTGCATAAAGTTCTTGAATCGGATATTCAATTGAAAATCCGTAAACACCTAAAATCTCTATTAATCTCTTTCTAGCTTGATAATGAGGAATGTATGGTTTACCATCTTTGTATTTCAATTCATTCTTTTCAAAGGGAGCTAATAAAGCGTCGTGTACATCTTCTAATCTTTGGTATTTTCTCTTTTTGAACATCTTTTTTCCTCCTTTTAAACACAAAAATGCCCTTCGAAGGAATCGATTTTTTTACACGAAGTAAGTGTAATAAAATCGATTACCCGAAGGGCATGAGTGTTTTTTGAAATAAAATAAAAAATAATGGTACATTTTAAGTATATGTTTTGTAGTCAGTATTTTCAATTTATTTTTTCGAGAGAAACACTTAGTAATTTGGTAGAAAAAGAATATTCTTATTATGACAAGGAATTTAAATAGTTCGTTAACAATTTGAATAATGGAAGGAGGGGGAAGGTTGCTTATTGATACATTGAAGCCAGAAAATGATTCTGAAATATTGGTGCTTTGTAGAAAAAGATTAGGAATTAAACAAAACGAATTAGCTAAAGAATTAGGAGTGACTCCTAGCCATTTATCCAATATAGAAAATGGTAAGTATGAGCTTTCATACAAAATGAGGAAACAGTTATGTCGTTTATTAGAGGAATTTAATTTGAGTAGAGAGCAAGGTGGTGCTTGAATTGAAAGTTCTAGTTTTAAAATCAATTGCTACCGAATTAAAAAAGGTTATTGAAGAATTTTTTCCTGGTGATGAGATCATTGAAGTTACGTATACCAACATAGACGATTATAATGAAGTTTTTGCAGTTTTCGTGGATTCAGAAGAAATAATAGGCGAAAATGGAAGCAGTTATATTGCAATGCTGCGGCAAAACTTAAGAGCGAATTACAAGATATGCTTAGCTGATGAATTAGATAGTTTAGAACTAGATCTTATAACACATCCTTTTAAAGTAGTTGATAATACACCCGACAGTTTACATTCTTATTTACAAAAAATAATTATGGTTAACTCAAGAAGCGATGTAGGTGAGGGAGACCAGGAGAATTCCGGTAGTAAAGAATCGCGTGATAAAAATAATGAAGATATAGAAATAGAATCTCATATTATAGAGGAAGTCAAAATACGAAAATTAAATACTGATAAAAATGAACAGGATAATATTGTTCAAAATGAAACCAAAGCAATCGAGAAATATAATGATGGAAATGTAGCTGCTAGTAAAGAGAATTATTTAGAAAAACCTCTTGAAAATCAAAATGCTAACAATTCTAAAGATGATATATGTAGTAGAGAGGGTACTCCGGTAAGTGAAGAAATTAAAAAAGAAACTATAAAAAGGGAAAGTGTACTTGCAATAAGTGAAGAAACATATGAAAAAGCAATATTAAACCTTAGAAATTATATAAATATCCCTGTTCATAGAAGAAAACTAATAGGTGAAAAAGTAATTGGTGTATGGTCACCTATTAATCGTGTAGGCGTTACAAGCTTTTTGACTAACCTCGCCGTGTTTATGGCTAATTACTCAATTTCAATTTCTGTGTTAGAAGGTGTATCAAATACACCAAAATTATATTCTTATGTTCAAAAATTTTTGAACATAGATGAACGTTGGATATCATTAAGTGATTATTTAATTAACCCTAATTTAACAACACAACACATTCCACTTCATTATAAGGGAGTAACCTTTTTCCCTTTTAATCGCAATAATTATAAATGCTTTACAGATAACATAATGAACCGCTATTACATTGAAGGACTACGTTTTTTTGATTTAGTCTTTTTAGATATTCCTTCTGGTCCTATGGTAAAGCATACACTTGAAAGTTTAAAACACATTGATGAATTATGGATCCTATGCAATAACGATGTATATAATTATAATCTTGCCTCGAAATTTATTACTCAAAAAATAAATCCTAAAGTTGAAACTAAACTCATCTTTATAGATCAGTTTGAGTTTAGTAAACCAAAAATAATTCAGAAAATGTTTGAATCTGATATTTTGTTTGAATTTCCTTCTATTTTTGAGGAAGTAGCTAAAATACAATACTCTAATAGACTTTTTGTTGAGGATGATGCTACATTTGCAAAGTTAAAGCCTGGATTCGAACATATTATGAATTATTTAATATCAGAATCGAATTTTAAAGGCAGTTATAACGATGAGTCTAATGTAAAAAGGATTTGGAATGTAATGAAAAAAATTATTATTAATCCCTAGATTAAATTAGGAAAATTTAGTATATTCGTAATATACTCTTTCAATTTTTTGTTTTATTTTCTAGTGATTACATAAAGCCCTTCGGGTTACGGATTAAATTACACTATTGTGTGGTATTTAACCTCCGTATTCCAAAGGGCTTTTTTTATTAATTTAATGGAAAAGGAGAGATATTATGTCGATAGAAAAATTAGCGGTAAGTAGAGTTTTAAGGCCTGCAAGAAGTATGAGTAAAGGTAGCAATGAAAGATGGTTTGAATATTATAGAACAACTTGCCCAATATGCGGTCATCAAGGATGGTGTAGTGCGATCCGTTAATCTATAAGTTCCATATCAACATGGTAATGTCATGTTAATGGAATGAAATGATTGGGGTTCTTTGATAAGAGCTCACAACTAATTATTCGAAAAGTGGAATGAAAGCCGTCATGTTGAGCTGAAACACTTTCCCTAATACTCCTACGTGCGTCAAACTGTGATAGCGGTGAGAGGTACGAAGCTAGGTGAAGTCGCCTGAATTTAATCTGGAGCCACTTGGTGAGAAGGTATGATTAAAGATAGGGCGGGGGGCTATAAGATTCCTATGGTTAGAATGTGTAAAGGTAACACTGACAAAGTGGCGAATGTACAGGTCTAGAAGCCTACGGAATACGAAAGTTTCCGCAATCCAAAGAGATTGGTAAATTACCGATGAGTAAGCTTTGCACCCATGAAAATCGGGATAGCAAACAATGATGCTATAAGATTTACAGGCCTAAAGTCACGACCTAAGGGAATATATGTACAGCTAGGATAATTGGAACGGAGAAAGCAACGAACGTCTATTTCAACGACTATCATCGGGGCGGTTACTATAAGGAAAAATTAATTTTCCGAAATGTATTTATCGTTGTGAGAGTAGGGCCACAGTACCAAAGAAACGTCTAATAAACGTGGAGGGATGGGCCTAAGTCTAACTAGTTTATAACCTAAAGTAATACCTTAAGACGAAGTTCAGCGGTCGAGTAGGAAAGTGGGAGACATCTTCATTACATGAGAAATTGAAAGGAGATGCCACACTGAACACGTCATTACGACATTGGGAATATTACGGTATGCATACTGTATTTGATAATTTATACAAGTCGAGCACAGAAAATCAATCATTTCGCAAACTATACAGAATTATCATTTCCGAAGAGAATATTTTACTTGCATATCGTTCAATCAAATCAAATAAAGGGTCAAAAACGGAAGGTACTGATAAATTTACCATCGATAACTATAAAGGAATGACAAAAGGTGAGTTTATTCAATTTATAAGAGATGATTTAACGAATTATAAACCTAAAGCAGTTCGGAGAAAAATGATCCCTAAACCTAATGGAGAAAAAAGGCCATTAGGTATACCTTGCATGAAGGATAGGCTAATACAGCAAATGTTTAAGCAGGTTTTAGAACCAATAGCTGAAGCGAAATTTCATAAACACAGTTATGGTTTTAGACCAATTAGAAGTGCTAACCATGCTATTGCTAGGTGTGCATCTCTCGTAAACAGATATCAGCTTAATTATGTCGTTGATATTGATATTAGAGGTTTTTCGATAACGTAAATCACACCCTACTAATGAAACAACTGTGGAATATGGGAATTAAGGACAGGATAGTTCTTAAAATTATCATGAAGATGTTAAAAGCTCCAATAAAAGGTGAAGGGTTGCCTAGTAAAGGAACCCCACAGGGTGGAATACTTTCTCCGTTACTATCCAATATTGTCCTTAATGATTTAGATCAATGGGTATATAGCCAATGGGAAGGTTTTAAAACGAAGCGGGAATATTCTGGTGATAATAAGAAGAATAGAGCTTTAAAAACCACAAACTTAAAAGAAGGCTATATTGTGAGATATGCGGACGATTTTAAAATATTTGCGAGGGATTGGAAGACAGCACAAAAATGGTACTACGCTGTACGCTTATACCTAAAAGAAAGACTGAAACTAGATATTTCGCTTGAAAAATCTAAAGTTATAAACCTTAGAAGGGGTTATTCGGAATTTCTAGGATTCAAAATCTGTGCAAAGGTTAAGGGGAGTAATAATAAAGGCAGATTAAAGTATGTAATGCAGACTAATATTAAGAATAAAAAGAAGCAAGAGATTAAGAGCAAGGTAAAGAAGAAAATCAAAAAAATTCAAAAAGAACCAATAGCTGAAAATATCTTGAATCTTAATCAGTACATTGCCGGAATACAAAATTACTTTAAATATGCCACGAATGTTTTTAGGGAACTAAAGGATGTCTCATATAAACTTTCCACGCTCATGTACAATCGTCTGAAGGATATTAGTAAGAAAAAATATCCTTTAAATGCTAACCAAACGTATAAGAAGCGATATAGCTTAACTTATAAAACATGGGAAATAGCCGGCGTATATATTTATCCATTACACGATATAAACTATGTAGTTACGAGGTTATTACCTAATAAGTACAATGTTTACACTATAGAAGGAAGAGCAGCGATATATAAAAATCTCGATATGATGGTTAATTCACAACTTGAAGTCTTGAGGAAATCATTAACTCTAAATAATAGTATTGAATTCTATGATAATAGACTTTCAAGATATTCTATGAAAAAAGGAAGATGTGAAATCACAGAAAGATTTTTATATGCTTATGAGGTTCATTGTCATCATTATATCCCATTACATCTTGGCGGTGATGATAGCTACAATAACCTCAGAATTATCCATGTAGACATTCATAAGCTAATTCATGCTACACGGTTAGAAACGATTGAAAAATACATGAAAGAATGGTCGCTAAATGATGAAATGGTTAGAAAGATAAACCAATATCGTAAGAAATGTAATCTTAAGGCTATCACAATGAACTAGTTAGATGGCGCGCCGTATGCGGGGAAACTCGCCTGTGCGGTGCAGAGCGGGGGAAAAGCTGGAGATAGCATCAAAAGCTTACCTATCACTATTGGTAAATGAAACTGAAACAAAAATAATTTGTGGGCGAATAGAATCTGATACTAAATTAGGTGAAGCTGGCTATTTGCATATAGTCAATGAAAAACAAAAAAGGGGATATGATTTTTCGCCGGATCAGATGGTAAAAGAACATAAAAAGAAAAATGATTATACTTTAGATGTTTTATATTACATGTTTCTGCAAGAACTAGAACTACGAGAAGAACATATTGAAATGTTGACTGGTCCTGAACGTAGGATTGCAATAGAAACAATAAATATACGAAATTATAAAAGTTTTCCTATCAAACCATGGGATGTAACGAAAGAAATAATCAAGAAAGCTGGCGGTAAAACAAGTTTGATTGTAGGGATCCCGGGATTCTATGCAAAAGAAACAAAGGAAGGAAGGTATTTTACATTTGCGGGTAGGAGAGATTCTCTCTTAATTCCACAAAGGAATATTTATAATCAAATATGTGGTTTTCAGTATAGAATTGATAATCCAAAATATGTGACAGTTGTGAGAGACCATAAACCTAGCTTTCAAGCAGCTGTTATTGAGCAGCCTAATATCATTGAAGTAACTTATAAAATCAATGGTAAGAAAGAGTCGTTGTTTAAAGGTGCAGTAGATGTAAAAGAATGGTATGAAATAGATTACGAAGGCAAGAAAATAGGTGAAGTACAGCTGAAATTGGAGAGTAAATACATTTGGGTTAGCTCCGGTGGAAAGTTTCATGGAACAGGAGCTGGTAACCCATTACCGATACATGTAGCAGTACCAAGTCGAGAGTTGCAATATTGGGAACGTGGAGAATTAATTAAAAAGGATAATGTATGGATCACAGAAGGTAGTTTAAAGGCTGATATATCTGCAGAAAACTTAGACGAACTTCTAACCAATGAGGAGAAGTTAATGTATGGTACTACAGTTGTATCCATACCAGGAGTAAAAGTTTGGAGAATATTAATTGATCCATTAAAAAAAATGGGGGTTAAGCAGGCGACTTTCGCTTTAGACATGGATATGATTACAAATCCTGACGTTCAAAGAACATTGTTAGAGTGTGCACAAGCATTATATCAGGAAGGTATTAGTATTAATTATGCTAGTTGGGATATCAATCTTGGGAAGGGACTTGATGATTTGTTATTGCAGGATTATATTCCAGCAGTAGAAAAGGTAAGATAATCACTGGTAAAATGGGGTTTTATAATAAAGTTCATGTTTTTTAATTATACAAATAAAGTATGTAATAGTCAATAAATGTAAATAGGGGTTTTAATGGTAAATCATTTTTTACTTTGTTTTAATGGATGTTTTGTAGTAAAAATACAAAGCATCCATCATTTTATACTTGTTCTTCATAATCATCAAGGTTTAGATTGTATATTTAAATTTTGATGATTATGAAGAGTAATATATATGTGAAATGATGTGTAATTATTTTGCTAAGTTTATATAGATATAATTAGTCAAACCACAAGAAAATGATGTATATTTTAATATCTTGGTAATTTTTTTAAATTTTTTGAAGAATTGATTTTACATTTTTTTATAATCCTATATCATATACATACAGGGGAAATTGGAAGATTTTTGAAGAGGAAGTTTCGTATCTATGTCATATCGATGATAGTTTTTAATTACTAAATACTATTCATGTATACGAGGTGAAACAAATGGGGAGACGAGTAAGCGAGAAGAAAACAAAAGAACAATTTTTATATGAAAGAAGAAAGCAATTAGAAATAATGGAAGGCATTAGTAGCATCTGTAAAGGGTGCGATATATATAAAGAGCTGAGAAAAACGAAAGCGCATAAGGAAGTTTCTAATACATGTGCAAAAGAATGTAAGTTAATTAGTAGTGTACAAAAGGAAACAAAGTTGTTTTTAGAAACAATCCGTTAAAAAAGAGAGAGGAGGAATGGGTATGAATCAATCATATAGCAGGATAAATCGTGATGAATCATTAAATAAAACTATAACACAAGGTACTGCTGCAGTAACTATTAGGCCAATGCCTAATACTGAAGAAAACAATAATAATATTAGGGGAATTGGAAATTACAAGGTACTGTCAAAAGAAGAAAGTTTACATTTGTTTAAGCGGTATAAGCATGGAGAAAAAGATCTTCGTGACTATTTGTTCCATGTAAATGAAGGTCTAGTATTATCAATTGCAAGAAATTATAAAAATAAGCATCCTGATATAGAATTTGATGATTTGGTTCAAGAGGGAAATGAGGGAATGTTACGGGCAATGGAAGATTTTAATCCGGATTTAGGATATTGTTTTTCCACATACGCTTTCTGATGGATACAAAAAAGTATGTTAGGAATTATACGTAAAAAAAAGTCTGGGCCTTTTAAAATTCCTACTCATGTAAATCAATTTAATTTGAAATATGTAGAATTGGAAGATAAATATTTACAAAGGTACAATAGGACTCCATCGGTAGAAGAAGTAGTAAAAGAGCTAAATGTAACTAGAGAAACGGTTATAAGGCACAAAGTATATTATAAACGAGCTACTACTATGACTTTGGATATAGATACTATAAATGAAGATGTAGGTATATCAACGCCATTCTTTGATGATAGATCAGCAATACCTTCAACAAATGAGATGATAATAGAGGACTTAAATTACGAGATATGGTTAATATTTGATGAAGTATTAAATCCAAAGCAAAAGATGGTGCTAAATTTATGTTTTGGTCTACTTGACGGTAAAGTGTATTTGCATAAAGAAATTGCAAAAGCACTTATGATTACAACTGAAAGAGTTTCACAAATAAAAGATGAAGCAATAAAAAAATTAAAGAAATGTCAACATAAGAGTGAAATTTTCAATTTACTTCACGAAAAAATGAAAGTGATGGATGAACTTAACATGGCGTGAAAATGAATATTCATATTTGTCAGAAGATACAGTATAATATACATATTGTATCTTTTTATTTTTAAATCTATTTCACAAAATTTTGCCCCTCGGGTAACGTGAATTACAAATTTGTTATTAAAGTTTGTAATAATACGCGACCTTGAGGGGCTTTTTGTGTCTAAAGGAGGAAACTATGTGATGCAGAAAAGAGAAAAAATCTTTAGTTTAAGAAAAGAACTGGGAAAAAAACTAAAAAATAACGGTTTTTCTAAGGAGTTTATGGACATTCAATTAAAGTTTAGAAAACCAATTAATCAGTATTCAACTGCTGAGTTGAAAGAAGAGACTTTAAAAGCATTAATAAAATATTACAGAAGAAAAATAGAACAAGTAACAAGTTATAAAGAACTAGAAGAAATAATAGAAGGAATCCCATTTTCAAGGCAATCAATAGAAATATCAGAGATTGAAGAGGAAGGATACTCAAGTGCAATACACTTATTGACAGACATTAATCCGAAATTAAAAGAAAGACGTAATGATTATAAAGAGAGATTTACAGTTCGAAATTTTAAAGAATTATTACCGATTAATATAAAAGTGAAGAAGTTTTCAAATAATAAACAGCAATTCCTTGAAAAAACAGGAATTGCATTTGGGAAAATCCCTATTCGAAAGAGTGCTCATTTGCGCTCATATAGAATTAAAACGGATTATAAGTCATATAGACTAATTGATTTAGGGACGTTATTAGCCGAGGCATTTCTAGAGAATTCGCTTGAGCTATTTATTATTTCTAACCCCGAGTTGTATGAATATCAGGGGATAAAATTTTGCTTTGAGAACAAGATGGAGAATGGAAATGTCATCGATGTATATGTGGATATGAAAATTGATAATATGAATGCTGAAGGAAGAATGGTTTTTGAGAAGTTGAAAAAATTTAAATATATTAGTGCTAATGCAGAATTAAATATAATTCCTGTAGTTGATGAAACAAGAAGTTTCTATAAACTTTACTTAAATTCAGAGTATAATGTGATCCATAATTTTAACGATCTGCATTATAAAATCATGCTCAGAGAGTTTATAGATAGACAGGAGAATATAAAAAAGCATATTAAAATAAGGGGCGATAAAGCTACGGTTTATGCCCGTTTTTTTGAAACAAAAAAACATATAAACAAATCAACATTTAAGGTAATGAAGAACAATTGTTTTAAGGAGAACTTTGGGTATGTTGAATTAGACAATGATGTTGGTGCGATGTGTTCCTAAGTGAAAAGCTTAGGCTTGATAAAGATACAATTATCAGGAACTGATAAACTGAAAAGTCAAATGATAGGGTAACGCCTTGAAGGGCTTTCCATAATACTCCGACTGGAAACGGATTAGGTAAATAATCTTTTGTCAGAAGCTCGGTGAAGTCGACTGAGATTGTCCCCTAACAGATTAAGCTGAGGAAATGCGAACCAGAGGTGGTCGAGGGCAAGATAGGTCGGTGGTCCCAAATATCTATGATAAGAATGTTCTAAATGTGCTTTAGCACCATATGAACTGACGAAGCTCCGAATGTACGGGTCTAGACGTTGAAGGAATCGAAAGGTTTCTGCCCCCTAAGTAGGTAGTCTATGAGGGTTAGTAAGTTTCGACGTTATGAACGCCCTTATAATGTTACAGGCATTATTGAATAGACAGGCTCATAGGAGATATCTAAGGATATTTATTTGGATAAGTTTATCGGAACACAGGAAGCTGAGTACGAGGAGACTTTACCGTCAATGAATCGGTATTAAGGAAAACTTATAGTGTGAGATTAGCACATAAAGGATAACTTAATTTTAACTCAGTGAAAGTGGTGGCAATATACCAATGAACCCGTGATAATAAGCGGCGGAGGGACAGCCACTAGTCTTACAGAAGGATAACTAATTATTCCCTTATTTAGAATCTAACGATTTCAAGGTTCTCGTATGACTAAGAAAGTGAAATCTCCTACGGGAGTGATTAGCGACTTGGAAAAACGTAAGAAGCTAAGGCATAACGAATACTATGACATTCAAGAAATTTTTGATGAATTGTATTCTCAAAGTCAACAAGGGAAATATTTTAGAAATCTCATTAGCATAATGAAAAGCAAGAAAAATATCCGATTAGCATACAGAAACATCAAAAGAAACGGAGGAAAAGATACAGCAGGTGTTGATGGGATAACCATCAAAGACATTGCTAAATTACCTCCACATGTAATAGTTGAAAATATCGAGAAAATGTTTGATTTTTATGTCCCTAAACCTGTTCGTCGAAAAATGATTCCGAAGGAAAACGGGAAAAAAAGACCGCTTGGCATCCCATGTATGTGGGATAGGTTGTTCCAACAGTGTATTCTACAAGTTTTGGAACCAATTTGCGAAGCGAGATTTCACAACCACTCCTATGGATTCAGACCTAACAGAGGAACCAATCATGCTATTGCAAGAATGTTATTTCTTATAAATCAATGTGGATTGCACCATTGCGTCGATGTTGATATTAAAGGATTCTTCGATAATGTGAATCATGGCAAACTTCTTAAACAGATGTGGACATTGGGTATTAAAGATAAAAAATTGCTTTCCATAATCTCTACCCTAGTCAAAGCTGAAATAGAAGGTGAAGGCATCCCGTCCAAGGGAACACCTCAAGGAGGTATCCTATCACCACTATTATCAAACATTGTACTTAATGAATTAGACTGGTGGGTAAGCAATCAATATGAAACTTTTGAAACGAAACATCAATATACCCAATCAAACAAGTTTAGAGCTTTAAAAAGCACTAAACTAAAGGAAATCTACATTATTCGATATGCTGACGACTTCAAAATACTTTGTAGAACTAGAAACCAAGCAATCAAAACCAAAATTGCTGTAGAAAAATTTCTAAAGGAAAGACTACAATTGGACTGCTCTGAAGACAAGTCCAAAGTGGTTAATCTAAAGAAAAATTGGTCCGATTTTCTGGGTTTCCAGTTAAAAGTTAAGGCTAAAGGTTATAAGGAAACTAAACAATGGGCGAAAACTAATGTGAAAGACGAAAATACAGGGAAATGGAGAACTAAGAACTATGTTAAATCAATTCTAAAGGAACCAAAGTACACTTGCACTAGTCGCATGTCGCCTAAAGCTTTGAAAAAAGCAAAAGATAAAATAACTAAAGCCATTAAAACAATACAGAAGTCACCCACACCAGATAAGGCAAAACTTTTCAACTCTACGGTGATGGGCATTCAAAACTATTATAAAATAGCAACTAATATAACATTAAATCTATCGGAGATTAGCTTTCATTGTCAGAGAGCCATATACAATCGTCTTAGATTGAATACAAAACAAGCTAGCTATAAGGATATGACCAAAATGCAACAAAAGAGGTACAAAGGATATAATCCAAAACTAATCTCTCTCGGTCCAGTGGTACTTGCTCCAATTCATGCACAAAAACATGAAGCTCCAATGAATTTTAACCAAAACATAAGTAATTATACATCTAATGGTAGAAAGCTCATTCATAACAAACTTATGAAAATCGCTGAAACAACCATTGCAGCGATTATGGAACAGTATTTATCGGACAGGAGTATAGAATACCACGATAATCGAATCTCAAAATTTGTTGGTCAACAAGGTAAATGTTATGTAACAGGAAAGTTACTTGGAATAATTGGTTGGCATTGCCATCACATCATTCCATTTCATAAAAATAAAGACGACAGTTACAAGAATTTGGTCATAGTTGAAAACGACATACACCGACTAATTCACATGACGGATGAAGTTAAAATCTATAATCTTCTTGTGATGAATGAGATAAAAGGAGCTAAACTCAAGAGAGTTAACTCGTTGAGAGAAAAAGTAGGGTTAGAACCTATAGACCTAAAGAGTATCAAGAAGAATATCCTAATAGCAAGTTAATGTTTTAGATATTCATTCAAAGAATTCTAAAATTTAGGTTATTTGGAGTAAGAGGGAACGCCGTGTGCGGTGAAAGTCGCATGCACGGTGTGAAGTGGGGGAAAAGGTCAACTTAGTAAAGAGATACATACTAATCACTAGTATCACTGAAAAGTTGTTTGCGGAGGGTGCCGAACCTAAAGACTTACCTATCACTATACTTGATGAAATTCAAAAAAATAGAGAGGGAGTTCTTAGAATTCAAAAAAGTCGTTCCTTTACCTGAGTTGAATGATCATAGCTTTAGGGTAAAAAAATTAGGCAGAATAAAAGCAGATGGTGTATACGTTTCTTCACCGGTCAAAGCACTAATAGTAGATATTGCTGCTCCTAATTCTTTTGCACACGAATGTTTGCATCTAATCGATTATACAGTGATGAAAGATTCAACGCTATTAAGTGAAGGTATTCGGTTTAGACCGATATTAGATAGATATATAGAACTTGTTTCAAAAAAAGTGGATTCATTAGAAAATGGGCACGCTTTTAAATCTCAGTGGTTTAGTAATAAGAAGTATAACAAAGATTATTACTTAGATTATTCGGAGATATTCGCACGTGCTGGGGAGATGTACTTGTTTTATATTGCAAAGATAGAAACATCATTCTTGTATGATAATTATAATTCAATTGTTTTTCCAAAAGATGATGAGTTGATGACTATGATAAGTGATTACTTTAAATGGTTGTTTCTAAAATTAAAGGCTCAGTTACCTAAAAAAGAACGATCTATTATGAAAATCTTAAATGATACGAAATCAAGTGTGGATACATTAAGTGCTGCTCCATTGGAATATGTCATTAACAGTGATGGACAGCTCACGTTGTTTTAATAAAATTATCTGGAGGTGGATAGGAATGCCAACATATGTGTTATATGGAAAAGAAACTTATTTATTAGAAGATAAGGTTAAAGGGATAATTCAGGAATTTACTAATAATACAAAAGAAGATTTAAATGTTGTTGAATTTGATATGGAAGAGGAAACAATTCAAACTGCGATAAATGAAGCAGAAGAGTATTCATTTTTCGGAGGTAAAAAAATCGTCATAACAAGAAACGCGAATTTTTTAACAAGTGATAATAATAAAGAAGTGAATCATGATGTTAATTATATACTCAGTTTTTTAGAGAAGAAAATGGAGGATTCAGTACTAATATTAATTGTTAATCAGGAAAAATTAGATCAAAGAAAAAAAGTAGTAAAAGAATTAAAAAAGAAAGCAATTATTTTTGAAGCAAAGACACTCAATCAGGCAGAAACAGCTACATGGATACTAAAGTATGCAAATAACAAAAACATACAAATTTCTAATGAATCGGTTCAGGAATTGATAGTATCAGTAGGGTGTAATTTAAGATGTTTAAAAAATGAAGTTGATAAGTTGTATGCATATAGTAACGGTGGAAAAGAAATAACTATGGACGCAATAGCAGCGGTCACTGTTAAGAGTCTAGAGCAGTCAATCTTTAATTTGAGTGAATATTTACTAAGTCAAGATACTAATAAAGCAATCGAATTATTTAATGAATTGATTTTGAAAAAGCATAATCCTATTCAAATATTAGCTACCCTTATATATAAATTTGATATGTTATTCAAAATTAAAGTTTTACAGAATTGTACAAAGGATAAAGAGCTAATTGGGATATTAGGTTGCCATCCATATGTATTACAAAAGTCTAAAGAACAAATTAAGGGATTTAATCTTTCAAAAGATGACTTAGGAAATATCTTATGTATACTTACAGAAGCTGATAATAATATGAAAATGGGAAAAGATTCATATCTTACTATGGAAATTTCAATAACTAAAATTTGTGATGTATTAAGAACATCTCTTATAATATAAATTAAAAACTATACTATATATTTTAGGAGGGGGATAATGAGTTATTGTGAATTATGTGGTTCCTTTGTTCGAGAAGGGGATTATGGACAATCAAAGTATATATGTGAGAATATGAATTGCGAAAGAGCGAATCCATATTGGGCTTCTAAAAAAAGAAATGAACTTATTAAACCCTTTTTAGAAGAAATAGAGAAATATAGTTCGTTTAGTCAAGGCGTAATTGATTTCCATGATGTTAGATGGATTGGTGATGGTTCGGCTGAAATTAAACTGAATGATGGAACTGAATTTATGTGCCATGTTAAAAAGGATAAATTTAATCCTTTTGATTTTCCGCATTTTGAAGAACTAGAAATTAATTTGGATGAGGGTGCCATCAAAGAAATAAAAGAAAACATGTCAAATTTAATTAATTTACATGAAGAAATGAGAAAAGTTATTAAAAAAGGGATTAGACAGTAGTTTCTAACAACCTATAATAAAATATTCAACTGTATTACAATTTCAAAAAAGAAGGATAAATGGGGCGACCTGTTTATCCTTCTTTTTGGTTTATCATGCTAAAAAAAATAATATTATCTGTATTTTTCCTTAGTTTTTTTGTGGAAATATCTCATGATTAATTATGAAGGATGAATAATTTAATTACTCTCATTAATGAGGTACTGATAGAAAGGAGGCCATTGTTGTTATATGCAAAATAATAGAAAAAGAAACGTAATTAAAGAAAGGATTAGACAAGAAAAAGAACGAAGAGAGCGATTACTAGCAGAGGAAGAAGAACAATATGAGGATGTCAATAAAGATCCAATAAGTGAGCAAATACAACAAGAGCATTTGGAACAACCGCGGAACCAACGTGAAGAAAGTGTAAATGTGAATTTACCTAAAAATGAATCTTCAAATAGTAACCCAGCTCTTGATTGGATCACTACAATTCAAAATCAGGCAGGCACTTCTGAGAATGATTTAAAAATAAAAGAAGCAGAAGAAGAAGCGATTGAACGTGAAGAAGTAGAAGCGCGTAGAAAAGCAGAGGAAGAAGCAAGAAAACGAGCAGAAGCGGAAGCGCGTAGAAAAGCAGAGGAAGAAGCAAGAAACCAAGCAGAAGCGGAAGCACGTAGAAAAGCAGAGGAAGAAGCAAGAAA
>NZ_MACE01000070.1 GCF_001883995.1 Bacillus paranthracis
ACGAGCAGAAGCGGAAGCGCGTAGAAAAGCAGAAGAAGAAGAAGCAAGGAAACGTGAAGAAGCGGAAGCGCGTAGAAAAGCAGAAGAAGAAGCAAGGAAACGTGAAGAAGCGGAAGCACGTAGAAAAGCAGAGGAAGAAGCAAGAAAACGAGCAGAAGCAGAAGCGCATAGAAGGGCCGAAGAAGCAGCAAGGAAAGAAGTAGAAGCACGACGGAAGGAAGAAGAGAGAAAACTTGAAGAAGTAAGAAAAAGAAGATTAGAGGAAGAAAATAAAATAAAAGAAGTACAACAGAGACAAAAAATAGTTGTAGCTAAAGGTGAAACAGAAAGTGATGAGATTAATTTAAATAAGGAAAGAGATCTACCAAATGAAACTAAATTTGAACAAGAAGAGAAAGTAGTAATCGATAAAAAAGGAATCTTAAATAATATGAAAAAATATAAGTACGCTATTATAGGAGTCGCATCAATTGTTTTATTAGTAGTAGCAGGTTTTGCCTTTAGTAATTTGAAGAATTCACAGGCTGCATCTGCAAATAATGTAAATAGTCTTGAAGTTAATGCGAATTTAATAAATGGATTAAGGTTATCTGCAGTTCAAAAATATCAAGATGCTGCCTTGGAATTTGATAAAGTGGATTATAAAAAATTAGGAAAAGAAGATAAAAAGGCGGTTTTATTTACGTATCTATTAAGTGGTAAAGCACAGAAGGCAATTGACTTAGAACAAGATTTTGCAGAATCAGTAGTTTCATATTATATAGCTGTAGATAATTTGAAAAAAGTAAAAGAATTAAAAACAAAAAATCCACTAATTAATTTTGAAATTGCTGCATTAGATAACAAACATGAAGAAGTTATCAAATTAAGAGATCAAGTGCCACTAGATGGCAGAAGAGAAGGAATTATTGTTAATAGTTATTTGAAATTAAATAAATCTGAGGAAGCTAAAAAGTTTGCTCAAAAAGTTGGAAATAAAGATTTACTCGAAAAAATTAATAATTCTACACCTAATAGTTCTGCTACTTCTGTAGCAACTATAAGTGCAGGTTAGGTAATAGGGAGGAATTGATTGTGCCTTTAGATTATTCGAAAATTTTAAAGAAAGTGTTACTTACGACTACTGTAACTACCTTAAGTGTTGGGGTAGTTACAGGCTGCTCACTGTTTTCTTCTGAAAAGAAGAGCACTAAAACAGCATCAGTATCTAAAAAGAAAAAGGATAGTGAAAAAGAAAAGAAAAAAGATGAGAAAAAAGAAGAAAGTAAGAATGAGCCGACTGAAAATCTAAATACTAATGATTTTGATGAAATCATTGATAATGCAAAACGTAGCTCTGACCAAAATTTAGCCGGTATCATTGAAAATAACAAAACCAAAAAGAAATTTGATGACTTAACAGATTCAATTGCAACCGCAGCTATAAACTCAGATCGTAACTTAGCATCAGTTATTGACGGTGATAAATCAAATAATCGTTTTTCAGATTTAAATACTTCAATTGCATCAGCAACAAACAATCCTTCTGTCTCGGATAATAAGGATAGTAAGAACTTTGTATTTGGTGGCGATCTAAATATTAATGATGGTGTGGCTATTGCAGATAACTCAATACCTCCAATTAATAATGATAAAAAGCCACCTACTTCTGGTGACACTAGTGGCGGGGAAGTGAAACCGCCAACAGGTGGTGAAGGTAATAATGGAGGTGGTACAAAACCACCAACAGGCGGAGATGGTAACGATGGTGGAGGCGGTACAAAACCACCAACAAGCGGAGATGGTAACGATGGTGGAGGCGGTACAAAACCACCAACAGGCGGAGATGGTAATGATGATGGGGGCGGTACAAAACCACCAACAGGCGGAGATGGTAACGATGGTGGGGGCGGTA
>NZ_MACE01000071.1 GCF_001883995.1 Bacillus paranthracis
CCAACAGGCGGAGATGGTAACGATGGTGGAGGCGGTACAAAACCACCAACAGGCGGAGATGGTAACGATGGTGGAGGCGATACAAAACCACCAACGGGCGGAGATGGTAACGATGGTGGTACAACAAAACCAGAAAAGGATACAGTGGCACCAGTAATTACAGCGAAACAAGGTGTAACTGTTTATGTAGGAGATAGCTTAAATGCAGGAGATTTAGTAGAAGTAAAAGATAATAAAGATCCAAACCCAGTAGTAACAGTGGGAGCGTACGATACAAGTAAGGCAGGAGAAATTCAAGTAACAGTAACTGCAACAGATGCATCAGGAAATAGCTCAAGTACAACAGTAACCGTCAGCGTAGTAGAAAAAGAAGAAGAGAAAGATACAGAAGCACCAGTAATTACAGCGAAACAAGGTGTAACTGTTTATGTAGGAGATAGCTTAAATGCAGGTGATTTGGTAGACGTAAGAGATAATAAAGATCCAAACCCGGTAGTAACAGTAGGAGCGTACGACACAAGTAAGGCAGGAGAAATTCAGGTAACAGTAATAGCAACAGATGCATCAGGAAATAGCTCAAGTACAACAGTAACTGTTAACGTAGTAGAAAAGGAAGAAGAGAAGGATACAGAAGCACCAGTAATTACAGCAAAACAAGATGTAACTGTACATGTAGGAGATAGCTTAAATGCAGGTGATTTAGTAGAAGTAAAAGATAATAAAGATCCAAACCCAGTAGTAACAGTGGGAGCGTACGATACAAGTAAGGCAGGAGAAATTCAAGTAACAGTAACTGCAACAGATGCATCAGGAAATAGCTCAAGTACAACAGTAACCGTTAAAGTAGTAGAAAAAGAAGAAGAAAAGGATACAGAAGCACCAGTAATAACAGTGAAACAAAATGTAACTGTACATGTAGGAGATAGCTTAAATGCAAGTGATTTAGTAGAAGTAAAAGATAATAAAGATCCAAATCCAGTAGTAACAGTGGGAGCGTATGATACAAGTAAGCCGGGTACAATATCAGTTCAAGTAACAGCAACTGATAATGTGGGTAACAGCTCAACTGCAACGGTAACTGTCAACGTAGTCGAGAAAGAAGAGGAGAAAGATACAGAAGCACCAGTAATAACAGTAAAACAAGGTGTATCCGTACATGTAGGGGATAAATTAAGTCCTGAAAGTTTAGTGAGTGTAAAAGATAATAAAGATTCAAATCCAGTAGTAACAGTGGGAACGTATGATACAAGTAAGCCGGGTACAATATCAGTTCAAGTAACAGCAACTGATAATGCGGGTAACAGCTCAACTGCAACGGTAACAGTAAAAGTAGTAGAAAAGGAAGAAGAGAAGGATACGGAAGCACCAGTAATAACAGCAAAACAAGGTGTAACCGTACATGTGGGAGATAAATTGAGTCCAGGAAGTTTAGTGAGTGTAAAAGATAATAAAGATTCAAATCCAGTAGTAACAGTGGGAGCGTATGATACAAGTAAGCCAGGTACAATATCAGTTCAAGTAACGGCAACTGATAAGGAAGGAAACAGCTCAACTGAAACAGTGAATGTGGTAGTTCTTGAGAAAGAAAAGCCGGAACAGAAGCCGGAACAGAAGCCAGAGCAGAAACCAGAACAGAAACCAGAGCAAAAGCCAGAACAGAAGCCAAAACAGAAACCAGAACAGAAGCCAGAGCAGAAACCAGAACAGAAACCAGAGCAAAAGCCAGAACAGAAGCCAGAACAGAAACCAGAACAGAAGCCAGAGCAGAAACCAGAGCAAAAGCCAGAGCAGAAACCAGCAGAAACAACATCTAAAGAGCAGGGAAATGGATTGCTTGCATCAAATTCTAATGATGTAGCGAAATAAGATATTAGCAAAATGATAATTTAGTAAAAGTATAGAATCTCAACTACTAGTTGGGATTCTTTTTTTAATCGATTAATATATGGAAAATTCTATCATTTCGTCTTATAATGAATTTATACTATTTTCTTTTTTATTTTTAAATTCTAACTATAACTTTTAGCCCTTCGGGTTTTGTTAAATTATGAGATTACTCTATGTAGTCTACTAATATGACATATCCCAAAGGGCTTTTTGTTTTGAAAAAAGAAATTAGTAAATACAGAAGCGAAGGGGAATAAAAATGAACATTGTACAATTACCAAATCGTGTATTTAAAGCAAAAGAGGAAAGGGAAAAAAATGAGTATGTAAACTATATTCGAGATGTGGTTTTTGCAAATTGCACAAAGGGAGAAATAGAAAAGTTTAATGAAGTACTAATGAGTAAGAAAGAGAACTTAATTAAGAGGCAGTTAAGTTTATTGTTTTTCAACTCAATAGTTCGGTCTTCGTTAAAAGAAGCTTTATATGTTGCTTTAGATGCAGAAGTGGAATTTTCAATAAATCAAGAGCAAGGTGAAAAATTACTAGATTTTAAAGTTAGGAAGGAAAGAGAAGAAGTTAAGGATTATTTTACCGTTTTAGAAGATAAAATAATAAATGAAGTAGATGACGAAACAAAAATTCAGCTAGCTGAAAATTACAATAGCGAGAATTTTAGAAGGTTCATTTATAAATTTTTGTATCAGTAATGAATAGCTAATTAAAAGTTATTTTAAAAAGAACTGACAGCCCTACTATTAGTTTAAAATAAAGAAACTTCATAAATTCTTATTTTAATACCAGCTAAATACTTCAAAAGTTTCATTTAAATGTAACTCATAAAAAATAAAATGTACCCTATCGAATACATAATTAAAATGTATATTCGATAGGGTATTTCACTTTTTACAGGACATTTTTTTAAGTTGTTACAATAATGTTTTCTTAAAACTTCACAAATCTGTCCAAAGGTTTATAGCGTAGAACCACCTTGCCTTCTATATTATTCAAAGGTACAAAGCCTATTTCTTTAAAGCGGCTGTCTAAACTTTCCTCGCGATTATCTCCTAATATAAAAATTGTATCATTCGGAACTTTATCGAAACCGTAAATACCTTTTAATGAAAAATCAGCTGTTTTACCTTTTGCGTATAGATCTTTTACCACAAGTCCATTTATATAAAGCTGCTGTGATTTATATTCTATTGTATCTCCAGGTAAACCAATTACCCTTTTTATAATGGTTTTATTATTAGAAGTGTTTTCTAACGGGGAATTAACAACAACTATATCAAATCTTTGCAGATCTTCTATTGAATGGGAGAGGTGATTAATTAAAACCTTGTCATTATTAAATAAGGTATTTTCCATAGAGACTCCAGAAACCTTATATGGAAAAAAAACGAACTGTCTTAATAAAAGTAAGGTAACGCCAATTATAAATATTAATATTGGAAAAATAGAAATTAGACGTTTTTTCAATTGTAAATCAAACTCCATTCTGAGGGTTTATAATATTTATCATAACATAAATTTAACGGATTAAATATTCTGAAGATTGTTGTTTTTGCAGGTGTAATTTGTTAAAATTAAGTATACCTTTTTTTAATTTCAATTTTTTATATCTATAACTACTATAGCCCTTTCGGGGTTTCGATTTTCAAAGATAGTTTAAGTTTTTTACTTTTACTTTCTTTTTAAATATAACTCCGAAAAGGGCTTTTTTGCGTTTTTTGGAGAACATCACATTGTGAAAGGATGAAGATTTTATGAAGATCAAAAGATTATTTTTAGTGTTAGGCGTTTTAGCTATGATGTTTGTTTTTTATAACACCTTTATAAAATATGAGCCTCAAACTGATGCTTTAACTCCAATCAAAGTAGAAGATTTGAAACAAAAGATTCAATACGATTATTTGTTTGAAGATGAATTATCACAAAATGTGATTAATGACTTAGGTGGGCAATTCAAATTAATATTTGATGATATTGATAAGAACGGTCACTTAACTATTTATCAAAACAAAAAAGAACTAGAAATGTTTTTAGGAAATCATGTAACAACTGCAGAATTAGCTGATGGATATATATCAGACTATTTTAGTACAAATAAGAATTACAAAGTTACTTATAAAAGTAAACCAAGTCTATTTAATTATGAAGAACCAAGAACTGTTACAAAAGTAAAAAAAGGATTGTTTTTGGTTAAACAAAACGACTTAATTCTGGAATTTAAATATGTACCAGAAATAGATGGATTTCGAATTTCTGAGATTACATATTTAAAATAAAAAAATATTAGGAGGAACTTATTATGTTACAAATTAGAACTGTTATTGCTGATGCATTAAATATTGATAAAGAAGTGAATGGTTTTTTGAAGTATTGTGATAATCACGGGAAAATAGTTAAAGAAATAAAACCAGGTGGGATCATTAATCGTGAATATGATCAAGGCCAACCACTTGTAACAGTTTTAGTTGTTTATGAAGAGAAAAATTAACTGCAGTTATGAAAAAGACGAGGATCAATTCCTTGTCTTTTTTATTTTCTAAGAAGGGTGGATAAATTGACTATGAAAATAATAAAAAAAGTGGCCGTCTTTAATTACAAAGAATTTGAGAATTCTTTGTTAGAGATGAATAATCGTGAATTAGATGTGGATGATTTAATGGTACCTATTGATTTAGCGAAAGTTCTAAAGTTTATACGTAAAGATTCATTCTCGGTTAAAGAGTTATTGGATCAGAACTTTCAACTTGAATTAATAGTTGCAGCTGCAGATTACATGAGACCTGAATTATTCGAAAATCAAACTATTTTAGATGAAATCACAGGAAATGTTGAATATGCAGATACAACAGATGAAGACTTCCCATTTTTAAATGGTAGAAAAAGAGGGGATTATATGTGGAATGATATTGAAGAGTTTTTTGTTGGAAATGATACTACTGGTATATACGACATGTACAATTCTTTTTTTCAATTAATCTATTTTATTTGTAGTTCTAAAGACTTGCTAGCAAAAGCTAATATGGATGATTACGAAATTGCTATTCAAGATCATGATATTGAGTCTAATAGTGAATGCGCCCATATTAATTTTGTTAATGCGTTACTGCAATCTATAAATGATGAATGTAAGTTTCAAGCAGCATTTTTAATGGATGAGGAAGAAGTATATTTATTTCAATTAGAAGACTCAGTATTTCGAGAATACAATAAAAAGCTATTTTTAAATGATACGTGTTTATTACAAATTAAAAGTAACATCGATTTAAAAAATGTAAAGGATATATTTCCGGATTTAGTTTTAATAAGTGACTATGCTAATGAAGATGTATTTTATGTAATCCATGAGGACATTCATGATGTGTTAGATACAAAGAAATTGAATCGATATATAGATTTATTGATATTAATTAAATAGTAAGGAGTCCTGATCATGATAGATATATGGGAACGTTTAGAGATGGATGAACATGAAGAAAATTCTAATCTAACAATAATAAATCTTATTTCTTTATTTATCTCAATGAAGAATGAAGGGGTACCAGCGGAATTATTTGAAGAGGTTGTAATTCAAAAATTAGATTGGAATGCAGAATTCTATTCCTATAATGGCTTCAATCCATATACAGAGCTTGTAGAAGGAATACTTAACTGTATTGGTTATTTAGAAGAAGCTACTGTTAGAGAGTATCTAGAATGTGAAGCAAATGAACTATTTGAAGGAGATTTTGATGAACCTATTATATTAGTTTTCATTCCCCTACCTTCAGGATATGAAATGAATGATATTAAGAATCTATTTAAGGAAAAGGTAATCCATTTTAAAGAAGATGTGGATAACGAATTCGATAATGAATTTGCTTTTGTTATGTGTAGTCAATTTGAATATTTTGACGTATTTACTTGGATTGAACTATTTGAAGTGGTGTATTTCATAAAAAAAGTTCAAGAAGAAAAAGAAAAATTTAATTTAAGCCTTTATAAAGAAGAGATTGTTGGGAGGACTTACTTTGACAATTTATTTAAAAATTGAGGAACATTCTCCAATAGTAGAAGCAAAGATTGTGGATGATTTAGGAGTAATAAAAAAGGATTTTAAATTTCCTGCGGTTGAGCTTGGAAAATCTATTGCTAGGTCTATTTCACTAGCAAAGGAAGAATTAGATTTTGAATTTAATTATGATTCAGGTTTTATGCCTAAGAATTTAAAGCAGCATCTTTCTGTTGGTACAAAAGATGGAATTAAGCACTTTTATTTTTTGGAATTAGAGAAAGCAAATAGAAAAGTTGAGTTATGGAGAGGTAATCATAAAGAAAAATTAACTTTTAATATTGTGGGTTTTCCAAAGGTCTTATTAGTACTCGCGGTATTACAAAATCCAAAAGGGGTTAAATCTTTTCAGAGTGCATTTGCATATGCGATGAAAGATGAACCTATTAAATTAGATTCTCCACTATATGTATATCCATTTCCGAATGTCTACTATAGTGGGAATGTATGCATGGGTGGGAATAAACCTCCAACAATAGAAAATTTAACAGCTTTTGAACGATGGTTTCACCAATTACCATTCGGTGCAGATATGTATACACCGGATAGAATTTCGAAGGATCTAGAATTAAAAAATAAATCTGATGTTTTTCAACTTTTTAGTTTTTTAGATGGAAAAGAATTTAATGATAATTGGTTAGTTTCATATAAGAAAACATATAAGCAATTGGTTAATGAATTTAAGAATTCAAAATAATAAGGAGTAAGTTATTATGAGTAAAAAAGAACTTGATATTTTTGATTATTTATTAGAGGAAAATAAACAAAGTGAAAAAAATGGAGCCGAAACAATAAATAGCTTAGATGAAGGAACGATTTTGGCAATACAAAAGATGGAGGAACAAAAAAGGGCCAGCGAAGAAAATAGAGCATCAAGATTAAAAGAACCTAATAGAAGTAAACAGCAGCAGGCATCTAAGAAAGAGCAAAAAGATAATAAACAGAAACCCGATAACGATGCAATAATTAGAGATTATAAATTGTGGAAGCTTAATAATGAAACTGTAGTGAAGTATTGGGGTAACACACATGCTTTAATAGAGTACTTTAGTGAAGAAGAGATTCTTAATAACGGAAAACCAGACTTCATGGAAATTAGTGGAGAAAAATTGAGAGAAAGAATGGAGAACTCAGGATACGATGAATTGGTAAAAGGTCATGTAATAATGGGTTATATCAAAGATAAAAATATTATCACAGTATCCATTGACATGAAGAAAAAGGGGAATAGTACTAAAATTACACCTTTCTTTCCAATACCACAGTATATACTTCAAACTTTTATAGAGCATGCAAAATTCTACGCTACTAAAGAGTTAGAATTACATGCAGAAGTATATCTTGATCAAAATGGGTGTTATGAAATAGTCTTTCCTAAGCAAAAAGTAAATAAATATTGGGTTAAACCTGAGACTGATATTTTAATGCAAATGGGGAAGAGATTAGTGCTTCAAATACATTCACATCATAATATGAGTGAAATACCAAGTGTATTGGATAATCAAAATGAGGTTGTTCCAAATATTATTTATGTAATTGTAGGTAGATTACATCGATATTTTCCTTCAATACATGCAAGGATTTATAAAGATGAGTTACATCAACAAGTAGACCTTACAAAGGTATTTGCATCACCTTTTAATGTTAATGGACCACTGGAACAAGTGGAGGTTGTAGAGTCTGCAATTCATGAGGTGGACGAAATATGATTCAATTATATCCATTTAATGTAGATATTCCTATTCATATTGTTCAAGTTGGTACTGGTGGTACGGGGTCATTAGTGGCTCAGTATGTAGCGCAGCAAATGGTTACTTCTAGAATTACGGAAATCAAGGGGATTTTAGCAGATGCAGATAGTATTGAAGAGAAAAACTTAAGAAATCAGTATTTCATTAAAAATGAGATAGGTAAGAAAAAAGCAGACGTATTAGCAAAAAGATATTCTAATCCGTTTGGAATTGATTTGCGGTCATATTCTGAAGAGTATATAGAAACTACTGATCTTTTAATGAAATTATTTGATTCATTGAAAGTAAATAATAAAAAGGAAACAATAAAAATTCTTATCAGCTGCGTCGATAATAATTGTGCGATTCGTTCCTAACTGAAAAGGTTAGGTACTAATCCTTAATTGGATTAGGAAAACTAATATTCTGAAAGGTAGAATGAGGAGGTAACGCTCTAAAATGCCTTCCCTGATACTCCGATATGCAATCTTGTTGATAAAGACAAGATTGTATAAAGCTCGGTAAAGTCGGTTGAATGTTACCCCAGTATGCTCTAAAAGGCATATGGAAAACTGCTCAGAGGTGAGTGGCGTAGCAGATAGACCGGGGGTCTATAAAATACCTATGGTTAGAATGTTACTAAATGTAACTGACGAAATTCTGAATGTAAGTGTCTAAATATCGATATGGTAGAAATGCCATACCCACCGAAGTTGTGGGGGTTGTGAGGTGGAGTAAGAATAATTGTTATGAAACACCTTATATTGTTAAAGGCAATATCCAGCAACCAGGCGCAAAGGAATGACCTAAGGGTATATGAAAAGATAAGAATATTGGAACGAAGAAAGCTAGGAACACGGAGGTTTTATCGCCTGTGAAGTGTTGAAATGGAAAGGGTTTAAATAAATTTATAACATTTCTTTATCCTAGTGAGAGCAATGGCATGACCTATGAACTATTTGTAATAAATAGGGAGGAATAGCCATTAGTCAAAAACAACTATCAAATTATTGAGTGATGTAAGTGGACGTGAAATCGCAAGGTTCGTGTAAGACTAAGAGAGGTGAAAGTAATTTATGAGTAACCGACTTGAGATGGAACGAAAGCCAAAGAAACATAAGAAACTTAGATTTAATGAGTATTATGATACACAGCAATTGTTTGATGACCTTTACAATAGAAGTAGTAAAGGGGAGATATTCAAAAATCTAATCTCCCTTATAATGAGTGAAGAAAATATAAAACTTGCCTATCGGAATATAAAGAGGAATAAAGGAAGTTACACTAAAGGTTCTAATGATACTACTATTTTAGAAATAGCTGAACAAAATTTAACTACATTTGTAGCAAAAGTACAAAAAGCGCTAGAAAATTATAATCCGAAACCTATTAGGAGGGTGTACATTCCAAAGAGGAATGGTGACAAAAGACCACTAGGTATTCCAACAATGGAAGATAGGATTGTTCAGCAATGTATTAAACAAATTCTGGAACCTATTTGTGAAGCGAAATTTTATAACCATAGTTATGGTTTTAGACCAAATAGAAATGCAAAACATGCTATTGTTAGAGCTATGTCCCTTATGAATATTTCTAAGTTCCATTATGTAGTTGATATTGATATTAAGGGATTCTTCGATAATGTAAATCATGGAAAGCTACTAAAACAGATTTGGTCGTTGGGAATTAGAGATAAAAGTCTATTATCTATTATTTCTAAAATTCTCAAGACGGAAATTGAGAACGTAGGAAAAATGGAAAAAGGAACCCCTCAAGGTGGAATCATTTCTCCATTGCTTTCTAATATTGTTCTTAATGAGCTTGATTGGTGGATAAGTTCACAGTGGGAAACTATGATTACAAGACACAACTATGAAAGTATTGATAAAAGAAATAATACAATTATTCGCTCCCACAAATATACTGCATTAAGAAGAACGAGTAACCTTAAAGAAATGTTTTTAGTGAAATATGCAGATGATTTTAAAATCTTTTGTAAAGATTTTAATTCTGCACAAAAGACTCTAATAGCAGTTAAGAAATGGCTTAAAAATAGATTAGGACTTGAAGTGAACAATGAGAAATCTAAAGTCACTAATCTTAGAAGAAATTACACCGAGTTTCTTGGGTTTAAGCTTAAGGTTGTTAAAAAGAAAGCTAAGAAAACAGACTATGTTGTAAAATCGCATATTACCGAACAGGCCAAGAATAATATCACTGAAAAATACAAAAAGGCTATTAAGCGTATCAAAGTTAGACCACATGCTGATGAGGTTCGTTTGCTTAATTCAAAAATTTTAGGGTTTCACAATTACTATAATATCGCTACGATGGTAAACAAAGATTTTGCAGACATATACTATAAAACAAAAAACTTTGTTTACAATCGGTTACATCGTATATCGTCTTTAAAATTTAAAGGTGGAGAGACTCCTCCAACTTTTCTGAAATACTACGGTAAGTATAATTTTAAGACGTACTATATTATGGAAAAGCCAATATATCCGATAGCAGGTATTACACATAAATCTGCAAAAGCGCTAAATAAAGAGGTAAATTCATACACCGAACGAGGGAGAAGGCTAATTCATGATAGGTTAAAATCGATTAACATAACAATATTAAGGTATTTGATGGAAAACCCTATTATCGATCAATCAATTGAGCTTAATGATAACCGTATTTCACTCTATGTAGGGCAAAATGGTAAATGTGCCATTACGAAAGAGCCTCTAGAAATAGGGGATATGGAGGTCCATCACATCATTCCAAAGTCAAAAGGTGGGACTGATGAATACGTAAATTTAATTTTTGTTCGTAGTGATATCCATAAACTCTTTCATGCAAAGAAAAAGGAAACAATAAATTACTATTTAGATAAAATCGGAATACTCAGCAGGTCTATGATACGTAAGATAAATAAAATGCGTACTTCTATTGGTAACGAGGAGATTTAATGAATTAACACTCAAAATGATAGTTTGGATTTGATGGAACGCCGTATGCGGTGAAAGTCGCACGTGCGGTGTGAAGCGGGGGAAAAGATAGAGATAATATCAAAGTCTTACCTATCGCTATTTTCAAGACAACAATTTCATCAATTTTTCAATGAACAAGAAAATATTGTTTATATAGACACAGGTAATGATGCAGTAGATTTAATAAAAGGAAATCCAAGTGAGGAAACTATTAAACAACAAGAAGAGAGCGGTTATACAGGGCAAACAGTAACAGGGTTAAGAGTGAAAGGTGAAACAATTTTAGCACCTGTTGCTGAATTGTATCCAGATGTTTTAACAGATGAGGATACAATAGCACCCAGTGATATTTCGTGTGATCAAGTAATAGTATCGCAGCCACAAAGGCGTATTACAAATCAATACTCGGCTTTGGCGGTTAATAATATGTTGAATTTTATTGTTAATCAATATTTGATTGTAAATCATCATATGGTATTTCATGCGAAAAAGGGATATAGCAGGGCATTTCCTGTAACTGAGGAACAAAGACTGCTGTTTAATCGAACAAATAAGGGTATTAAAGAATAATTATTTAAAATATGTAATTTGATTTTGAGTATCAAACGGGATATTGAAAGGAGAATGAATAATGAATAAGTGTACATTTTGTGGAAGAGAATCAGATTTTCATGATACTAAAATCGTAGGTGGTTATCAAATATTAACATGTTGTACAGATTGTGAAGAAGAAATACTTCAAGATCAAGAGGGTTTTAGTATAAATTAAATTTAGAGAAATAAAAGAAGTGAATGGACCAATTGGTTCATTCATTTCTTTTATTTCTCTACCCATAGTACTACATAGAATTACTATTTCTAATTGAGCTTATAGATGTTGTTAACTAAACACATGCTAACTATGTCAATAATATGAAAGGTCTTCTATGATACTAATTTTATCATTTCAATCTTTCCTCAATTTTAAGTACTGGGAAGTAATCACCAATCTCATTTGTTTCCTTTTCGTTACGAGTCATACTAATACTTCCTATGTTAGCATATGTAACAGCTAGTGTTTGCCAACCTTCATGTTTTAGTAATTCATCTGATAATTGACTGTATCTATTAACAGCCATATCCTTAGCTGGAAATAGATTGTTAGATGCTAATACAATAGTTGCTTTTATTTCACCATTTTCAACAGCTACGTCATTTAATTTGTCATTTTCTCCAATAGAATAATACTCAATAATTTCTTTTACATTATCAACTGTAAGTTGCTGTGGCGATTGTTCTACTACTGATTCCTTGTCCGCGGCTGGTATCTTCTCTTCTGCATTTTGTTCTATCGGTTGCGTTTGGGTATCTTTAGTCGCTAAGTCTACCTCTTGCTCAGACGGCTGTGTTTGGGCAGTTTCAGTTTCTGCTTCTACTGGTGCATCTTCTTCAGATATTTTTCCAATACTTTTTTCTGTTGTACCTACTTTATTTCCGTATTGTATATCTACAATATTCCCAGCTGCAATAACATACATATTTGTCGCTTTATTGAACTGATTAATACCATCTTTCCACTCGGTACCTTCTGTATCAGACATTCCTGTTAATAGTTTTGATGTAGATAATTCATATTCTTCCATTGCTTTTATTAGGTTCTTGTGTTGAGTTTCATACTTTTTGTCAGGAACTAAGTCTTTAAATTCTTTAGTTACCTTTCTAAATTCCATAACCGCTTCTTTATACTCTTTTTGTGACGAAGATAGCGAATGGTCTTTCTCTTGTATTTCAGTCATTTTATTGGATGCCTTCCTCATAGCTCCAGTTCCTTTTAAAAATCCTTTTTCATACTTTGTTTCATCTTCTATGTTTCCGCAACCCCCGACAAATAGCATAAGTGGAAGTAATAAATATACAAGCCTAAGCCTTAACATGTTGTAAACCCCTTACTTTCTAATTTTTTGTTTTATTCGTTATAGATTAAACTACTACACTCTTTTTAGGGATTCTAAAAAAATGTAGTAAACCCAGATTTTAAAATGTATGTATTTGATATTCATCTCAATATCTTGGTTTACGAATAATATGTTTGAATAATATTGTAATTGTAACATTTAAATCGAATACTGCACTATAAAAGTTAAAGAAATTATTTCTTGTTTTGATATACAATAAAATAAAAAACAGACCATAAACCAGCAATATAATTTAAAGTTTTTGTATTATTTTCAGTTTATAAATTAGCTGTTTTTGGTTATTGATATGGTATAATAAGTATATAATCTTTTTTCTTTTTCCTTTCTGTAATTAAAGCAACCTATCGGGTTGAAGAGTACGCATTTTTATGTGTTATGTCTTCTCCTTTTAGGTTGCTTTTTTATTTTGCTTAAAAAAGGAGTTATAATTTGAATCATTTATTGAGAGTTTCAAAAACAATACATCCTGTTATTTTAAATGCTTATCGATGGAAAATTACTAAAGGGAAACTTATTAGCAAACGATTAATTAGAATTGAAAATATCGATTTAAGAATCGATACAGAACTCGAAGGTGTTAGCGTAGGTGATACGGTTTATATTCATGTAGGAGATGTTATCTCGTATATCACAGCTGCTGAATGGGATCAGTATCAAAAAGAACAACATGTAATTGAAGATAGTTACAATAAGATGGTAACTAGTAGCATTGGTAATAGAACCTTATTTTAATAAAAACGATAAAAAAAGGAGTGTATATTGATGAATGTATCTATTTATAATCGCGAAAATAAAGAATGGAAAGAGAGAAAAGAAACAAAAAACAACAGTTTTAACGAAGTACTGAAGACATTGCAAATTCTAGAAAAAAATTTAGGAGGTAATACCTGTATTGCACCGTCAGAAATAGATATGGGAATTTATCCAGAGCTGATAAATATGGAAAATATAATACGAAATAAGTTAATAGGATATCAAGAAGATTTTTATTTCTTTGATATATATTATTATTTCTTATTTGAGCGAAAGGTATTGTGGTTAGTACGAGAGACAGGAACGAGAATAATAAATTTATGCAATTATGAAAACGTTGAAGAAAAACAGGTAGCATTTGAAATACTGGAATTCTATATTTATCAAAATTGTAGTGTAATCTATAGCATAATCGATGGGAGATTGAAAAAATTAAATAACCATCAGGCTTTAGAATTATTAGAAAGAGTAAAGATATCAAAGAATTTGATTTGTTAACTTGAGAAAGTTAAATAACAAAATAAATTTTCTGAATTTAAAGATAAAACAAACTTCAATGTGATATAATTTAGTTGCATTTTTTTCTTTTTCTTTTTTATATCACTAATTACTTATAACCTTTCGGGTTAATGAAATTACACAAAAAGGAACTTTATGTTACTTTATTTCATTGTGTAAACAATTCATTTTCCTGGAAGGTTATTTGTTTTGCCTGAAAGGGGTGATGCTATGTTATAGCAACTAATTATTAAATAGAAACTGCTGCTGCAATGTCAAAAGTTTTTCGAAAAGGGGTGCATATTATGTTGGTTACAGTAATTGTGTCAGTTGTGGCTGGTATGGTCTCAGGATTGGCTAGTCATTACATCACAAACAAAAAGTTTTTGTTGCCTCGTAAGAGCAAGCTTGCATTTCACCCGGGTTTCTTGGGAGAGATGTTTGTAGGAAGTATTGCTTCACTCGTTGGTGTTGCAATGTTTAACCCTGAAACAATGATGGATATTCTTAAGGTGAGTATTCTTGCTGGGATTTCAGGGCAAGCCTTTTTGCTGCACAATCGTTTGGCAACGGAACAGGTGAAAACCGACGAGATTCAGTCGATTTCAAAGAAATTGGCCGAACTCGAAAAAAAGAATAAGGAATAAAAGAGGAGTAATTTGGTATAAATAGAAATAGAGAGATGAGGAGATTTGGTTATGTAACGGCCAAATAAAGAGAGTTGAGTTGAGGTGAGCCCGATGTCTCGAAAGGAAGTTTTTGATTATCTAGATGATCAAGAAAAGGAAGATTTAGCAGAATGGACAGAAGAGCTTAAGAATGCTCAATCTACGAAAGCGGTTATACTTTATTCAAGTAAGATAAAGGAACTGCTAGGAAAGATTGAACAACGAATGATTAGTTCAGGAGAGGAAGCAGCGACGGTTAGCTTCTAATTGAATAGCAAGAAATAGAAAAGCTGGTGGAGGATTTATCCATCAGCTTTTCTTTATTATTAAAAAAATTATGAGGAGTGTTTACAATGAGTACAGATTTATTACAACAATTATTAGAGGTTGATCAAAAAGCAAGAGAACAAGAAAGAATACATTTAATACAAAACTTTTTCAATTTAGGTGTTTCAATTAAAATCATAGCGGAAGCAACTTCAGTAAGCGTAGAAGATGTAAAAAGGATAGTTAATAGTTAAATAATGAATATATAAAGTTAAAAACGTTTATAATTGTTTTAAAAGTCCCATCAATAATTACTAAAATAAGGTAAAATGGGTAGAGATGGAGAGACTGGCGATAAGGTCAGTGAAGGGGGATCTGTATTCGATATGTTAAAAGATGATATTATTTTGGATAAGTTACAGCAATTTGTTTCTGGGGAATCTATACAACGCCAAAGTATGAAGAGTAGCCTTGCTGATTATATACTGTCATCTGGTGAAACGTCTAAAGCTGCAAATTGGATAGTTAGCTATATTGAGAGCTTATGTCATGACAAGCATGACAAGGGTGTTTACACTCAAATGAACAATCCTGAATTAATTGCTGATTTATTAGAAGTGGCTTATGAAAGTCTGAGTAGGGACGCTGATCTACAACCATACGTTACAAAAATCGTACGATTATTGTATATTGATAAAAAGGAACGAGATAAGTTAGATTCTGAACGATATGTTCAGTACTGGGCAGCTGTAATGTTGGATGAA
Organism: Bacillus paranthracis; assembly: GCF_001883995.1. Classification (GTDB taxonomy): domain Bacteria; phylum Bacillota; class Bacilli; order Bacillales; family Bacillaceae_G; genus Bacillus_A; species Bacillus_A paranthracis. Next base: position 15,563 of record NZ_MACE01000071.1, read on the forward strand.
TTAATTTCGTTAAACGTTTCGTTGCCACAGGAAGTAGTAGAGCTGATTCTATCGGATTATTATAGACAAGATATACCGACAAATGAGTTCATTTGTAGTATATGGAGGAGATTGGCTGAAAGAGGCATTAATATATCCAATCATATAAATTCACTTGTCATAAATGTTAATAACCACGAATCTTCTACTCTCACTAATAATAGTATACTAGCTTTATGGGCATGCATTCACAGGGGATTCTTTGATACACCTATCCCTGATAGTAATCAAACTTACCATGTATGGCTTTGGCATATGACTACAAGCTGTGTAGATAAACTAAAGAAAACATACGAGGAACCTACCCGCTCAGTGGCAGTTGGCTGTCTTCTTGAAACTGCAAGGATATACCCGGAGACTCAATCTTTGATTCTAGAGTGCATGAATAAATGGGGAATTGCAGAACCAAAGCGTCCACGTAGTGATTTTCAACGAGATTTAAAAGAGCTTTTTTCACGTTGCGAAAATCATCCAGGCATAAATTGCTTACCAGAGAATTATGTTATTACTAAAAGAGGAATCATGTTGAGATCTAAATCTAACTCGTAATTCAAATAACATAAGGATCTTACGAATCAAGTCTATTCTTTCAATTAGCCTATCAAAACTGAATTAAGTAAATATATGGTATTCCAAATGAAATAGTAATGCTAAAAATGAGGGGGGCTAAAAATGCTAGAAGAATTTATAGTAACTATGTCAACTTTAGATAGACAAAGACGAGTGAGAGTGTATTTACCGAAAAGTTACGAGAACTCAACTAAACATTATCCTGTTTTATATATGCACGATGGCCAAAATTTGTTTCAAGATGAGGAATCTTTTTTTGGAACTAGTTGGAGAATAACGGACTGTCTTAAAGAAAGTCGTCTAGACATTATTATTGTAGGAATTGATTGCAATGGAGAAGGTACAAAACGTTTTGATGAGTATGGACCTTGGATAAGCAATAAAACCATAAATCGAGGATTATCATTAGATGAGACCATCGACTTAGGTGGGGAAGGAGAAAAATATATAGATTTCATAGTGAAGGAATTAAAGCCACATATTGATAAAAAATATAGAACACTAACAGATGATACAGCAATTGCAGGAAGCTCATCAGGGGGACTCATTTCAACTTATGCAATGGTGAAATACCCATCTATTTTTCGAAGGGTAGCCGCTCTTTCTTCTGCATACTGATTAAATCAACTTGAAATTGAAAACTTTGCCAAAATAAGCGATTTATCAAATATAAAGTATTTTTATTTTGATGTAGGAACAGAGGAATCGACAGTTACGTTTGATTCCAAGGCCTATATTGACTCGAATCAATCCTTTAAGACCGTAATAGAGGAAAAGGGTATAAATTATAGATTTAAAATTATTGAAGGAGCTCCTCATAATCAAATAGCCTGGAGAGAGAGATTTCCTAATATTCTTAGATACTTATATACTAGTTAAAGATTTGTATCATTTCTATTATAAAAAAACAGATATTAATATTGAATAAACTATATTCACTTACTTCCGTTTTCAAGAATTATGTAAATCAGCTGTCCATATGGGCAGCTGATTTTATTTTTCGGCATAGCATAGATTATTGTGAAAAACGCTGACGGTATCCTAGAGAGAATAAAAAGCAACAAAATACTAAACTTTAGAAGTTGAATAAAGGATTATTAAAAAAGAATATGGAGCCAGATACTTTGCAATTGTGATACATATTTTAAGATTGTAAGAACAATAGCAATTTATCGTAAGAATCGCTATTTTTTTATAGTATATTTATGTAAATTATGTTATGGTTTCATATGTTAATTACTTACAATTTCTTAGGGGGTGGGGGGTTGAAGGTAAAGAATCTAATTTTATTAGCATTTTCACTTATGTTTGTAGCATGGGGATCAGCAGGGTGTACTACAAAAGAAAAACAAGTAGACAGTAAAATTTCTATTGAGCAAAATAAGAAAGCAGACTATGAGGAAAACTTAGCATATCTAATGAAAGATGTTTCTGAACAGTCCAAGGTCGTAAGTGACATATTAACAGGCCAAAAGTCAGTAGAAGAGAAGAAGAAAGAATTTGATTTAGCTTCTAAAGACTTACTTGAAACATCTGAAAAGGTTAAAAAATTAAAGCATGATGAAAAGTATAAAGATGTGCAATTTACAATAGATACTGCTATGGGTTTACTAGATATGTCACTTAAATCAATTGGAGACGGTCTAGAATTAAAAGATAGGAAATTAATAGAACTAGGTAATGATGCAGTAGTCAAGGCTTCTAAGAAGATAAACGAAGCAAACGAGATGATGAAAGACATTAAGTAGTCAGTTAATTTCATACAGTGGTAATTTAGTTAGCTTCTAAACTACTAGAAAATGAGTTTGAAGAAAGTAGGAAAAGATATGAAACGAAAGGCACTAAAACTTGCTTTACCCGTCATGCTATTAATAGGAGGAGTTGGTTGTGGAAGTAATGCGATAGATGAAGAGAACGCTATTGTTTCGAAAGAAGATGCAAAAAAGGAAGACATTTATGCAGGAAATCTACTCCAGTTAAATAAAGAGTTTAACACTATTATTGAAGATCTAGCTATAGCCGAGGAAAAGGGGTATAGTTCTGAATCATCCAAAGCTGAGTTTGAAGAGAAATTTAAACAAGCAAAGTCAGTTACAGCACAAATGAGAAGATTAGCACCAAGCTCAAAATATAAAGATGCCCATAAAAAGGTATCTCAAGCAACTGCAGCGATAGATAAATCATTTAATAAGCAATTAGACGCTATTAAACAAGAAAATTCAACTAAACTTAAAGAAGCTACAGACAGTATGAGTGAACCATTTGACCAGTATTTAGAAGGGATAAGTGATGTGAACGATATATATCTAAAAGAGATTGAAGATATTGCTGAAACATTAGGAAAATAGGTAAAATAAACGATATTCGTAGTGGCGAATAAAATGGAAACAAATATAAAAGTGGAAAGAATAGAAAAAGCATTTTTAAATAAAGGGGTATATGTCAATGAAACGTAAAATTTTATCTTTTTTAGTAGTTCCAATGTTAATGTTAACTGGGGTTGGATGTGAGACAAAGGTTAAGAAAGATGAAGCAATGGAAGCTTCTGTTAAACAGAATAAAAAAGAAGACTTCAGTAAAAACCTAGAATATTTAATGAAAGATTTCTCCGAACAATCTAAGGAAATAGACGATATTGTAAAAAGTAGCAAGTCAATGAAGAAAAAGTCAGAAAAGTTAAAAGAAGTATCTAAACCATATTTAGAGTTAGTGGACAAAATAAGTAAGTTAGAGTACGAAGAAAAAGATCACCCAGTACAACAAAATGTAGGTGTAGCGATGATTCATGTAAAAGATGGAGTGGCAATCATACAAGAAGGTTTAGATAAGGGTAAAGAATATGAAGTTGATGCTGGGGTTGAAAGATTAGAGACTGCTTCTAAGTTAATTGATAAAGCAAACAAAGAATTAAAAAAATCCAAGTAACCTAACTATTGTAAATGAATAATAAAATTGTTTAATTTTGATCTAAAAAATAAGAGCCTTACTACATTTGAAATGTAATAGGGCTCTTTGAAGTTGTTTAATATCAAATTGATCTATACAATTTCATTCATAAAAAAGATAATAAAGTTGTTTAATTCTTACCGAGCAAACGCCCCCGTTAGTTAATAAGTAGGAAACTCTACTACGGATATAAGTAAATCAAAATCATAAAATGGTGAAGGCACATTAAAGACCTAAATTTTCAACTATTAGATGCCAATTTCACTTCATCTATAATTAAATTACTATCTAACCATTCTTCTAACATCTTATTGAATAGTTTTGGATTTGCTAAAGGTACCCCATGACCAATCTTAGGAATGATAACTCCTTGACAATTGGGGTTGTTAGCCATAATTTCCTTCATTGAATCCTTCATTATTTTTTTCTCTTTTTCACCAACAGTAACTAATATATTGTGTGGGTATTCCCTGAATGTTTTAGGTATTTTAAATGAAGAATTTTCATTCATAACCCTTAAAAAAGCGTCTTTGTTTACTTGTAGACTTTCTTGATAATAAAGATTAAAATACTCCTCGCCTATATATAGGGTTTTTGCTTGAATTTTAGAAAACGTTTTATTCTTTACCAGTGGTAATGCCATTGTCATTATCTTATTTAATATATTTGCAAAAGGAATTGGTTTAACCAAAGCACTATTAATCATTGCAAAATCAATTAAATCTTTTTTCTTACTAAGCATTGAAAGGAGTACTTGGGAACCTAAAGAGAAACCTATTGCCACAACAGACTTGCCTTCTCTTTTTTCTTCTATTAATTTAATTATTTGCTCTGCTGCATAATCAATTGAAAAAATTTGTTCATCTTTTCTGCTATATCCATGTTCAGGTAGGTCAAGAACTAAACAATGAAAATTTTGAGAGAAGAAATCAACTTGTTTATCCCACATCCAACCACTTACTCCACCACCATGTATATAAACCATCATTCTTTCATGTTCTACTCCAAATTCTTTATAATACAAGGTAATTCCCCCCAGCTATGAATTTCCCCCCTTACCAAGATTATACAGTACTTTTTTACTTGAACTATATTTATTCGTACATTGCAGGTACTTTTCTTACACTAACCTGCCGCTTTAGTTCAATAAGAATTAAACAACTTTATTGTCACTAAACAACTATAGGGGAGTGTGTTATATCTAGAGGCTATCCTATAATTAATGAATCCTAAAGCTTAATACATAATAAAAATACCGGTTCTTATTAGAACCGGTATTTTTAATGGTATTATTTCGAAGCACTTATTTTACTTAGTAAAATAAGTGTGTAGTCTAATTCCTATCAATAATCCGTAGGTAACATCATAATAAAACTTCTACCGTTATCAATAATCCATATATGGTGTGCTAATGGAAGTTTATCCACTTTTACATTTGTTTTGGAACGTATCTCAAAATCTTGACTTTCTTGTTGATAATTTAATACTAAATAATTATCTTCCAATTTTAAATCAAAGATGTGTTTATAACTTAATAATGAATTGTTTTTTAAAAGTATTTGTGTTTTGAAGAAATCCCAGATACTTTTAGTTATTATAGAAGGAAGCATTTTATCTATACTTGCAGTTCCATAACATTCACGGTAAATATTACGTAGTTTCATATTGTATCCTCTCTTTCAAAACCAAAGGAGATTGAAACATTTAAGGATAAATCTAATGATGGTACACGTAAGTTACCCCATGTATCTAATGGATCATGCCCATCTATAACATACCTTTCTTCAATTCTCGCTAAATAATAGTTTTCAGCACCAATGCAATTTAGCCAATAAAATAATAGTAAAATAGGCTCGCTATTTTTAATATCGCTTATATTGTTACCTAGTTCTTCTGGCATATCCCAATTAAACTCCGACCAATGCCATAACAGACCGTGTGGCAGTGTATTTTTTGTTTTTGCCTTATTTAGTAAAGCATGCACTTTTTCTACTGATTCAGAATTAGTTAATATTTCATTCATAGATTTTAATAAATCTGAATTTCTTATAATTAACACAACATTTGCCATGTGCTTAATACCTCCTAAAGTATTCTTTATAAAATTTCACGTACCATATATTTAATATATTTTTAAACACCAAGTAATCAAGGGAATGCTGTCCTTGAAGGGACGGAAATATCATTTTAAACTTGACACGTAATTACGTAAAACATAATCACAATCGCTACATATATCCTCATATGATTTTCCGTGTATGGTTTTCTTTTCAATTAGTTCAATTGTCTCGACATAATAGGAACAATTTGTACATTTTTTTAAGTGTAAATCCAATTGATCGGTAGGTAATTTATTTTTATATAGCCAAATATCTACATCAAACTGTATTAGTTTTTTGATTCTTGGAAATTTCATAGTAGGAGTTTGGGATTTAAAATTAACTAAATTAAGCATTAAGGACCTCCTTAAAATATTTCTGATTCACCTCAATTATTTTGGTGAATCAGAAATTTTATCCAAGTATTTAAAATTCAAATCTCATCAAAGTTAAACTTAAAAAGAATATATTGACTATTAATAAGTGAAAAAATTTTCTTAAATACGAATAAATTCATGAGTGTTTATATGAAAATCTTTTTGTTTTTGAAACATAATCACTTCAGAACAATCTTCACTCTTTTTTATTTTGTTTATAAAGGTATTTAATTTTTTTTGATCATAATTTTCTAATTGCCAATATACTAACTCATTCTTCATCGACCAGCCTTTTAAATAATTTTCGCGGAGACCAACTACTAATAAGATTAAATCCTTATTCTTTTTACTAATTTTTTTATATACCTTTTCTAAATTTACATATCCGAGTAGTAGTGCAAATAGCATTTCTATATCACGAGACATACTGGAAATGAAATTTTCATGTTTGGCATATGCAAATAATCTTTGCTTAATAACGGTTAAATCATAATTATTAAACTCCAATACCATTGGGCCGCCCCAATCACCATCAGATATATAGCCAGCTTTTTTTCCATCTATATATACCACTGCTTGTTGAAGTGGTTCACCCTCATGTCCGCGTTTAATTGTGTAAGTCTTGATTTCAATTCCGCTAATACTTGCCATTTAACCATATTATCAAGACTTTTTTTCGATTATTGTAGCGATATTAATGCCTCTATCGTTGTATACATATCTTCATACATAATTCTCTTTATAATAGATTTCTATATTTTAAAGTTTGTTAAGCAATTATTACATTTTGATAAACCTGGAAAATTAAAACACCTATGTAAGGTGTTTTTAATACACTGGGATTTTATATGCCAACTTAAGTACCTTTACAGTGGTGTTTAAATACAATGGTATGAGTAGTTACCATTGTATTTAAGTGTTCAATAAATATCAGAATAACGAAGGGGTTTGGCTGATGAAGAACAATATTAAAGGATTAATTGAATATGGCGAACGTATTCCACATTTTCATAAAGATTTCCCCATAATTTTATTTTGGAGTCACAGAAGTGGTTGCACTTCTCTGGCGAATTGGTTTTTCTTCCAAATTGGGTTATATGAGGAAGCAATGAAATATGCACCGTTCATTCATTACTATGAATCTGAAATATACAAAAATAAAGTTGATTACTACACAAATTTAGAAATGCAACTCTTGGAACTAAGTAAGGATACCATAAAACTTGTGCGCAACCCTTATAAAAGAGCTGTAAGCTCATTTTTAATACTTTATGACAACCCTTACGCCTCGAAACAATGGGAACAGATTAGAGAATATTTTTATAATGATAAAAATGAATCGAAAGGAATTTCATTTAAACAATTTTTATATTATGTAAAAGAAATAGGGGCTAAATCCATTCTGTTAGATCAACATTTTTCACAACAATATATTGAGGGAGAAGAAAAGGTCATCAAACAAAATATAAAACTAGAGAATTTTAATACAATAATTCCGCAGCTGGAGAAAGAATATGGATTACTTTCTTCTGATATATCACTCCTTACAAACTCCAATCACCATAGGGCACATCAAATGATTCATAAAGGAAATTATGCAGATGATGATATTACAAATCCACACTTCCCTTCATTACCAACCTATCGAAGTTTTTATGATGAAGAAGCTCTAAACCTTGTTTCAGAAATATTTACTGACGATTTTGAAGCATATGGATATAAGAAGAATGGAATTAATTTTTAACTAATATACCTATCACCCGACTATGTATAGAGTCTCTTTAAAAACTATAACCACTATGAAAAGCCAGCGGTATGGAAGGGGAATTATAATGAGCATTTCTATTATAATGATGGGTTTCATCATAGGGGGATTGGTTGGAGTAACAGGGATAGGTGGGGCCGCATTACTGACTCCATTTCTTCTAACATTAGGCATAAGTCCTTCTGTAGCTGTTGGAACGGATCTAGTATATAATTCTATCACTAAAATGTTTGGAATATCCCAACACTGGAAACAGAAAACCATCAATTTTAAACTAGTGAAATATCTAGCTATTGGGAGTTTACCTAGTGCAATTATCGCAGTAATAATAATTCATTTCTTGCCAATTTTTCATGATAATCGAGAGGGAATTATAAAATATATATTAGGATATGTTTTAATCCTTGCGGCAATTTCTATTTTTATAAAAACATTTTTCTATAATGAATCTACACAAAGTTTTTTTCAAAAACAGACTATGGTCCAAAAAAAGAACCTAACAATTCTTATCGGTGCAATACTCGGTTTTATCGTGGGACTTACTTCCGTTGGATCAGGCTCTTTATTTGCTATTGCAATGATATATTTATATCGACTGAAACCATCCGAATTAGTAGGCACAGATATTACACATGCGTTTTTATTAGTGACGGTTGCAAGCATACTAAATATGAATTTAGGAAACGTAGATTATCTTTTATTAATTCACTTACTCATTGGTTCTATCCCAGGTGTCATACTTGGTAGTAAATTCTCCACTAAGATTCCCGTTAAACCTCTTCAAATATTTTTAGCTATCATTATTGGTGTTAGTGGACTAAAGTTAGTTATCGCTTATTAAAAATATTTCATGTTTTGCTATATAAGAATGGAGGTTCAAAATGGATCATATAGAACTATATAATTTTATATACAAGCAAGGGCGTGTCCCTCATTTTCATAAAGATTTTCCCCTCATCTTGTTTTGGAGCCAAAAAAGCGGATGTACTTCGCTAGCCCACTGGTTTTTTTATCAAATTAATTTATTTAAAGAAGCGATAAAGTACAATCCGTTCATTCACAACTATGAGTATGAAGTATATAAGAACTCTACACATTATTTAGCACAATTAGCTAATGGATTACAAACTAAAGAGAAGAAGACGTACAAACTAGTAAGAAATCCTTATAGAAGGGCAGTAAGTTCTTTTGTTGCTCTGGTTCCACCACCAAATATTGAAAATCCCGTATGGAAACCCATTCGGCAATTTCTGTATGGTGATGAAACTTGCAATAAACCTATTTCCTTTAAACTATTTTTGTATTACTTAAAAGCACACATGACAAAATTAGATCAAGTAGATCCTCACTTTACACAACAATATATACAAGGAGAAGAAGAATTTGTTACAAACTATATCCATCTAGAAAATTTTAACACAGGTATTTCGAAGCTAGAAGAGGTATATAAATTAAAAAAATCACCATTAGATCTATTATCAAAATCTTGGCATTATCAAGGGAGTAAGATGATTTACAAAGGAGTTTATGCAGACGCTGATATTACAACCCCTGTTTTTCCACGATTACCTACTTATGATAGTTTTTATGACGCAGAAACAATTCAGTTGGTTCAAGAGGTATTTGCAAAAGATTTTAATATGTATCATTATGATTTAAATTCTATTTCTTAAAATAAAAATGTTCAAATCCTGCTTTATTAAGGGTGTTATTTTACAACTGATAGGACGATATCACATATTTATAAATTTTCATAAACCTTTCCTAAATCTTTTTTCAGTTGTGTTTTTAAGTGCTCATTTTCACTTTCTAATAGCTTGTTCTTATATTTTAAAAGATTGAGCTTATTCTTTAAAGTTTCTATGATTACATCCTTGGAGGCATCCGATGTCCTTCTTTTTATATTCTTAAAATCATGTATGCCTTCTTGCTGTTGACGTAAGTCTTCAATCGTTTTTCTGATTAAGGGTTCTCTATATAAATATGCTTTTGAAACCTGTGCTTTTTCTGAAACTGAATTAAAATTAATTTTTTGTCCTTCTTTAACCATTAACTGTATTACTTCATTCACTCTATATTGTGTTTCCCTCTTTTTTTTAGAGGCATGATTCAATAACCCCGTTGTATTCGGATGTTTGTTAACCATCAATTTTTCTTTCCTCTCCTATATATTCTCGTTTATGTTTCGGCATACCGAAAATTCCAATTTCATTTTTCAATGAATCCCTAATTTCCTTATACTTATTAAGTTTTGGTTGAATCAATTCAATAGAACGAATACGACCGCTAGTTTGATACTTTATAATATCTTCTTCCATCTTTGATATCTGCGCATTATAGTAATCTAAAAATGTTGTATCTACATGAAAACTCCTACAATTATTTTTAATACAAGGGGTTTCTAAAGAATAATCTAAGAATTCACAGCTAACCTTAGGACTCTTTATGCATAATCCATGATCCAAACGAATAGAGTCCATGTTATGGCGAATCCATTCTAGTTCCAAACCGTTTTCTTCTGCCTGCTCAGGGAGACTGGCTTGTATTAATTCTCCAGTTGTGTCAATACGCACTGAGTTTTGAACTTTTTCCCATTCCCTACGAAGAGTGTTATCTGAAATTTTTGCATAAGTTAATGTCATTTCAGGACTAGTATGTGCCATTAACTTTTGTACATGAAGAATATTCATACCATTATTAATTAGATTGACCCCATATCTATGTCGAAAAGCATGGTTCTTAAATAGAAATATTTCTCCATTTTTATCAAGGATTTTATATTTTTCGGCTAGTTGATTTAATGCATAGGTAACCGATTTTTGTGAAAAGGCCATCCCTCTATTTTTTCCAGTAAGAACAGGGAACAAAAATTGATTTAAGTTGTTATGATTCTTTTCATGATTGTTAATATATTCTTGTTGTATTTTAACGATTTCCACAATTTCTTCTGAAATAGGAACAATATGTTCTTTTACATTTACTTTTCGTTGATCTCCTACCAACCACCAACCATCTTGCTTATATGTTAGACAATTTAATTGTAACTGACATACATCTGAGACTCTAAATCCTGTTGCTTCCATAATGACTATTAATCGTGCAATTTCCGAATCTAAATCATGTAGATTTTCCAACACTTGCTCCCATATAAAATCTGGCACATGTTTAACATGTTCGTGATAGTTTTTCTTTTCTCTTCGAGGAAAGTCTTCGGGAAATATTAATCTGTTAACAGGGGTTTTAGGTGCTTCTTTCCATTCAAAACCTTGCATATATTCAATTATTCTTCTGACATTTGAAAGGCACTCTATTACATGACGATTACTAGGAACACGATTTTTCGTATAACTCTTTCCTCCCATTTCACGATTTCTAACATAAAATAAAAAATCTTCAATGTCCTGTCTTTGTAGATTCTGTAAATCTATCCACTTTGGATACGTTTCTACAATGTAATCAAAAAACAAATACATTTTCTTTAAAATATTTTGGGCGGTGGCAAAGGTAATTTGTTGGTGTATAAGTAATGTTTGATTTACATACTTTTTAACTAATTCCCGAAAGGGAAATTTTATACTGGTGAAATTAAGAAATCTGTCTCTTCGAGACATATTATATGGAATCCCTAGTCTTTTTATATTCCATTTATCTTTTTGATGTTCAGGTCGTTCGTCATAATAATTAGAGAAAAAATCATATAAACTTTTACATACTCCAAGATAAGGTGAAATAAATTCTCCTCCACGATGATGGGGGTATTTTAACGGCTTATTATTTTCAGTTAGATATAATTTGTATTCATCTAATAATGTAGTGTAAGGAATATCAATTATCGATGTGACTTGAGGAAATTTTTCGACTAAAAATTTTGAAAGAAAGTACATTTTATAAAAATGTTTCTCCATAAAGCTGGATAAAAGCCAAATTTCATTGGTTAAAGAATAAAAAGAATAGTACTTTATCTCCAGTTTAATATATTCATTACTAATTTTATTGAAATCAACAATTTTTTTTGTTTCTTTAATTTTTCCTCTTCTATCTGGCAGGGGAAACTCTTCGATTTTCCATTCATCTAAAGCCCAATAACCTTTAAGGTCGTTCATAACTTTACGTTGTATTTTATTGGAATTAATAGCTACGATATTCATTTTCTCATTCTCCTATGCTGCTGGGCTTCATCCCAGTGCTTTCTTATAGTTTCTTCTGAAGGATGAATATACATATTTAAAGTAGTTTGTACCTGGGCATGTCCTAATAATTTTTGAATGATACCAGCGTCCATGCCTAGATCATAAAGTTGTGTTGCACATGTATGTCTAAGTGTATGAGCGGTAAAGTTTATTTTCGTTTTTTTAGACAATATACGTATAACAGCTTGCAAAGCCCAATATTGCATTGGTTGCCCTTTATTTTTCCCTTTTAAATTAATAAACACATGGTTAGAATCTACATCATTAGTATGGTAATCGATAATATAATCTTGGAATAAATTCATTGTTTCATTTGATACATATACTTTTCTTTTTTCTCCAGCTTGTGTTTTAGATTCTCTAACAGTGATACTACCATCATTGATATTGAAGTCCTCTATCCATAAACTTAATAACTCAGAAGCTCTTAATCCTCCTTCATATAAAATACGAATTATTAACTCATCTCTTATGTTATTACATGCTATATGAATTAATTCGGCCTGCTTAGTAGTAATGGTTTTTATTTTTCTTTTAGGTTCCTTAAGTTTTAAGATATTAATTTTGGTTGTTGGGGTATGTGTTATATGATCTAAAAATTTACGATACTTCCGCCTTGTATTATGGACTTCTTTTGTAACTTTGGATTTTACATTAAATAAAATTTGACCACTACGCCATTGGTAGTCCAAAAATTCAATAACACAATTAGCGATTAAGTTAACGGAAGATTCAGTTCTTTTAGCGTGCGCTAACTTCTTTGTGTCATTTAAATAGATAGTATTCATATCATCTGTTGATTTTCTTAACCAATGAATAAATTCTGTTAATAAACTTATATCCACTTCTCTGTAATCTTTATTCTTTTCGTTTAGAAAACACCAGAATATTTTCAAATGATAACAGTATGTTTTAAGTGTATTAGGTGCTTTTCCTAAAGAATCCTTATGTTTTATAAATTTCATGATTGGGATAACTGGTTCACCCTTGTTATGTAAAACCATCCAACGTTCTTCCCCAAACGATGTAATAATACTTTGTACTTTAAACATTTTTCCACCTCCAACTGTTCAATCTATCTATACTATAAATACTATCTCTTTTTTACTATTATTATAGCTTCTACAAAGAGACAAAAAAAGAGAACTACCTATCGTTGTATACGTTATCTCTACTCATATATTATACTATTGTTAAGTATTCCCCCTGGTCTGCATAATTTAATCCTTAAATATCCCTCATACAATCTGTGAATAAATAGATTTAAATTTCTTGCGATCATTTATCGTTCCAGATAACTCAAATTTCATTAATACTGGTACGTTGTATTTATCAGAAATAACATCTGCACTCTTTGCAAACATATCTCCCCAATTGCGATTACCACTCGCTGCAACGCCCCGTAAATACTTGTTATTCTTAGTTAAGAAGTCTTCTACAAGTTGTGGCACTTGTCCAAAACCTGTTGTGTAAGTAACGAGTATAAAATCTTCTTCAAGGAGTAAATTATCAGTAATTTTTACTGACTTTATATCAGGAAATGATTTTATAAACCGTTCAACATTACTTGTCTTAGATGCAAATGCCACTAACATAAAAGTACCCCCTTGACTATTTTTTAAAGCAGAAAAGGGGCATATTCTAATTGAATATAACCCCATTTTGAAACTATAAAATTAGGTTCTCACCCAGGTTCTAATTACTGATAGTTAGTTGTTCATTTAGGTCTTCTATTATTGATTCTTTAGTTGATTCCATACCGACAGGAATAACAACTCCATATATAACTCCTTGAATTAAGCCATCTGGATAATTCGGAGTATCTTTAACCCGTTCTAATAGAAATTCAGCAAATTCTTCAATAGTTTCATCATCTTGAGCGTAAAATTGAATGTTCCCAAGAAGGACTAGTTCCGGAGTCTCTGAACTCTGTTGCATTGGCACTAGTTCCTGCATTAACGGTTGACGTATTTCTGGTAAGCAATAATCTAAAAATATGCCTATTGTCGAAATAACCATAGTATCCATGAAAGAAGTAATAATCAGATTTCCTTTCATTCCATAAACACGAATTGCTGCAGCTATTTGACGATAATCTTCGCTATTTAAATACCCTTGAAACTCACCATTTAAATATAAACTAAATAACTCATTATTATTTTCAAACATATTATAATTCCTCCTTATTATCTTTAATAATATTTCTATCATCTTCATAATGACTTGCTGCTGCATCTGAAAATTGGTCCAACAGAAAGTGAATTTGTCTGTCTAGCAGAATAATATCGTCAAATACATGACTTCCAAAGTACATGCTAATTGATGTAATACTTTCAAAGTTAATGCTTAATTCATATTGACCGATCTTACTGTTGAAATAGAAAGTTGATTTTTGCTGTGTGTTTTGGAATTTATGTCGTACTTCTGTTTTTTCGAGAAGTTTTCTTTCTTCAAGTTTCGGGGCGATAAAACGATATATCGCTTTAATTAGACTAGAAGAGAGTACTTCCATCATAAAAGTAAATATTTCTGGATTCTTTTTGTAGATACGATTATAGGAATCTAAAAAAAGCATAGTTTTTGTAAATTCAATTTTTGCTTTAGAAAACTTTTGGATTTCAGTATGTTCGTGAATTAAACAACTATCCCAGTAAGTTTCATTTAGCAGCTCAATAAAATTAGTCATCATAACTCCCTCCATAATAAAAACTCCTCAAAATTGAGAAGTCTGTGTATTACGCATAAATGCGTTTAATATTTTCTTACTGTGCTTCTAGTAGAAATTCTTCGTAGTCTTTTCTCAAAAGTAGATATTGTTTTGAGATGATTTCTTGAATGTCTTCATGTGTTAGATACTGATTTTCAATCAGAGTTTCATTTTTTAATTCTGGCCATGTTTTTCCACATTGATCTAATACGAATTCGTTAAAACTCATTTACTCTCTCCTTTCTAGACAATACAAAAAGCCCTTCAAGGATACAGGATAGTAAGAACTAATGCAGTTTGCATTATATTCTTCTTTCAAGTAACCCGAAGGGCTTATGTGTATTGAGATTGATTTAAAAAATTAAAAAGGTGTATATAACAAATAATATCTCAAATTTCTGAAAATGTAAATTGATTATAAAGATTTCATTTTAGAGTTTGATAAATATAATTTATAAGAAGTAAATATGAAAAAGTTAGAGAATTATCTTAGTTATTAAATAGATTCTGCCTATACTTTAAGTAGAGCCCAATTTATTAAATTTAAATAGTTTATATGTTCATATATAGAATTTTGAAGGGGGTAAATTGTAAATGATTCCAACGTCAACATATGTGGCTAAATGGGTATTAGATGACTTAACACTTGCATCAAGACCGAATCAGGGGATCAAACTAAGTACATTTAAAAAATTAGAGAAACTTTATGTAGAATACAGAGAAATGATTGAGGGAGATACTAGCTTTGAAATCACACATTATTTACTAGAATTTATCAATCCACATAATCTATTTGTAGTAAGAGAAGGTTATTATATATTCGATAATAAAACGATGAAATTCATTAAAGTATCGGACGATATTCATTTTTCTAATCAAAGCTTAGCATATTGTAATAATGGAGTTGCAGTGGATTTAATAAACGGAAAAATGCATTTTTTAGAAGGACATTATTATAAAGTTAAGACCTCATATGTTGATTTGTTAAAAGGAGAAACTATCCCTGTAATGGTACTAAGTCATTTAGATAATAATGTTGGAGTATCAGTTCCTTTGACAATGTTTAATGAGGAAAGAACTTTTAAAATTGCAGAGAGTTATATAGTGGATCTCACCTCGAAAAATTGTAACAATGAGAGTGAATTTAGTGAAAAGGGAAACGTAGTACGATTTCTAAAACCGTCTATTGTGTAGTTAAATATATATGTTAATTAAATTCATAATGAATTTTAGAAGGTGATAAATTTGTCTTTTGAAATGTATACAGCCTTTCGAGGTAAAGTAATTATAAAGGAAGAATATAAAGAATTGGTGGAATTAATAAATACAGGAAGCTGGGAAGAAGCCGCGTTAAAGTTTCCATTTGTTAAAGAATATATAAAAGTTAATCGTAGTACAGACATTCCATTTACAAAGGTACAGATAAATAAAGCACTAGCAGAAGATGATTTTCTATATATGAGGTGGCACGTAGGAAACTGGGAAGAAGAGAATGACTATTATACAAATTTAAAAGGTAATGAATGGTCATTTATAGCCAATTTAAAGAATTACAGAGATAAAGAATATAATGTGACACCTATTTCATTATTTATGAATTTGATATTAAAAGAAGTAGCAGAACATATTATAAAGCTGGAAGCTTGGTATGGTGAAGCTGATGAACCAGAAGAATATGTTTATGTTAATAACAAATTTATAAAGAAGTTGTAGCAGTAATGAATTATTGCTGCTTTTTTATTATTAAATACACTAAAATTATTGTTGTTGGCTTTATGTATATTCATTTATAATAGAATATGGAAAATTTTACACTGCAATAATAAAGATTTTTATTAAATAAGAGCTGGGAGCAGCTCTTTTTATTTTGCTCAGGGGGAGTGTGAAAGAGAATAGTATATGTTAGTGACAAAATTAAACGATCTAATAGAGAATAAAAAATTACAATTAGTTGAACTGGTAAAAAAACATGGTTTTAGTCATACGAAAGTCCTCTATTTAAGTCAGGAAATCGATAAATTAATTAATAAATATATGATTATAAAAAAGGAACCCTATAATAGTAGGGTTCAAAGGGAACAGATACATAAAATAAATAAAGAGAATAATTTAATTATATAAGAAAATTGATACCGTAATATTGAGAAAGTGTAAAACCTTAATTAATTATTTTCGTTTGAAAAGTGATGTGATTACTATTTTAAAGTTAAGAACAGATTTAATAGAGAAAGCTATTAAACTAACTCATATAAAAGAAGACACCAATGTTAGTAAACAGGAAATTGATATTGCATTTAATTTATATGAAGAGTTACAAAAAATAGATGAACCCAAGAAATTTAAATTTTATCCTTATAATGAAAAGCAAGCCAGTCAATTCTCACTATCTGATTTCTCGAAAGACCCTAAAATAATTCCTCGTTTGAGAAACTGGGTTTTAGAAGTGTTACCTATTATTGATTTGTATAACCAGGTTGGGAAATTACCCCTAACTAGGGAGAATGATGATTTTATAGAGTATCTTGAAGATTGCTTCAATACTTATATCTCTGGGTTAGAGAGCATCTGCAGTGCAACATTAGAAACAGTCATTACCAAAAAGGATTTGGAACTTGTAAGGGATTTGTGTAATGGGATTACTAATTCTTTAAAAGAATATTATAAAGGTTTTCCGTCAAAGGCTTTTAAAGAATTTCAGAGAGTTTTAATAAAAAACGTGTCTAAACCAAATCATTTCAATGATATAAAAACACTTCAAAACTTTGACAATGAATTCCTTTATAAAATGCGAGTCGGTACCGATCATGTATTTACAAGTAAAGAAATGTTTCATATTCCGTTAGAACTTCGGGGAATAGTTAGCACAAATAGATACAGTATTCCTGGATTACCATGTATCTATTTAGGAAGCTCACCTTTAACCTGCTGGGAAGAACTTAATAAACCGGATTTAAACACGGTTCAGACTTCAGTATTTAAATCAGATGATATAAGTTATATAGATTTATCTACACCACCTGTTGCTTTTATAGAGAAGATAATTAAGAAATTCGATGATTTCGGTACAATTATGAAAAAACGCTTATTTGCGGATATGTTAAATGAACCAAATGAAGTAATTTCTTATCTAATTATTTGGCCATTAATGGCAGCATGTTCTGTACGTGTAAAAAATACGACTAACACATTCAAACCAGAATATATTATCCCACAACTATTATTGCAATTTATAAGGTATGATGAATTTTTTGATGGCGTAAGTTACTTCTCAACTAAAGTGGATAACTATTCTGCTGCAACAGCCGTACTTTATAAAAATTTCGCTTTTCCAGTTCAGGATGGAGCAACTAAAGATCTTTGTCCAAAATTACTAAGTAAATTTGAGGTTTCCGATGCAGTACCGTGGAATATGTTTCAGTTATATAAGGATTCACATCATTGTCTCCCCAATGAGGAAGAGAAACGAGTTGAACATGAATTCATTAATGGAATGAGTTTATTATATTCTTCTACAGATTTTAGTAAGCTTGAAACTTTTTTACAGAATAAATTTTTATTAGAAAGATCTAATTGACATTAGTATAGAATGCGGGAAGGTATTCAATCTATAGATTCAAATGTTTAGGAGACTAAATGAATTTGTGATATATTTTTAAAGTAGTGCACAAGTGCAAAATCACAAAAAAGATCACCTATGAAATTTTGTAGGTGGTCTTTTCATGTTCGTTAAATAAACTTTGGATTCAATTAGGGGTACAGCCAGCATTTCGGAAAAAAACCACGCTAAGCAAATTTATATGAAAAAAGAGCCGTATTTTACTCCGTTAAGAGTAAATCGGCTCTTTTATATTCAAAGGGCGTAAGGATTGTAAACTTGTTGCATGTAATCCCTCAAACTTATATTCACCCAAGAAATTGATGTGTTCCCAACCTAAAGGCCATATATACGGCATTAAATCCTCTCGAAATTCGCCTGTATCTTTTAATTCTTCTACGGCTTTTTCCATATAGACCGTATTCCATACACTTATCGCATTAATAATAATATTAAGTGCACTGGCCCGTTGCAATTGATCTTGGAGGGCTCTTTCTCTAAACTCTCCGCTCTTTCCGAAAAATATAGCTCTGGCTAAGGCATTTGTGGCTTCGCCTTTATTTAAGCCTTTTTGTATTTTTCTCCTCACTGATTTACTCGAAATATAATCTAAGGTAAAGATCGTTTTTTCTATTCGACCCATTTCACCAAGGGCGGTCGCTAATTTATTTTGTCTTGCATAAGATCCAAGTTTCCCCATTATAAGTGAGCTAGATACTTTACCTGTTCTTACGGAGTATGCTAACCGTAAAACATCATTGTAATTTTCTTGAATAACCTTTAAATTAATTTTCCCTTTTAATAGTGACTGAACATTTGGATATTCTTGCACACCGTTAATAGTAAAAAGTTTTGTATCCATTAAGTCACGAATACGTGGTGCAAAGCGGAAGCCTAGAAGATGTGTTAATCCGAAAACTTGATCTGTATATCCGGCGGTATCTGTATAATGTTCTTCAATCATGAGGTCTGTTTCATGATGAAGTAAACCGTCAAGGACGTATAGTGCATCTCGGGCATTTGTATTAATTACTTTTAAATAGAAGGAAGCAAATTGATCACTTATAAACCTATAGATAGTTGCTCCTCTTCCTGTTCCATAATGCGGGTTTGAATCAGCATGTAAAGAGCGAACGCCAATAGGTACCCGCATTCCATCTGAAGACGATGTATTACCGTCTCCCCAATATGTTGCTAATTGTCGCCTGTGTTGAAAGTTAACTAGAACAGACTGAGCTCGAACCATAGCATCATCATACATTCTCCATTGTGCAGTGTTTGCCATTTGTCTATAAGAGATTCCAGGAGTAGCCTCTGCCATTTTTGTAAGACCAATATTTGTACCCATTGCCATCAGAGTTGCTAATACTACATTCTTCTCTTCTTTATCAGGAGATTTGTTCGTTGAAGCATGAATAAATTGCTCATGAAATCCAGTCCAGCTGGAAACTTCTAATAGTAAATCTGTGAGCTTTATTCTTGGTAACATATTATGTAGACGGATACTAAATGCTTTTGCTTCTTCTGGAGTCCCTTTATCTAACCTCTCCACATATAGCTTTCCTTGGCTGATATCAACACCTTCTAATTTTTCACTATTTTTTGATAACCAGTCCAAACGTTGGTTTAGCGAAGTAATCCTTTCTGTTAAGTACTCCTCGACCGTTAAAGGAACTGCCAAGTAATTTTCCGCATTTATTATGTTTCTCCAATCCTCTTCAGATATTAAGTAATCATCAAATGCCTTATGCTGTCTACTTCCTGAAACAAATACATCTCCTGATCTTATGTAATTTCGCAACTCTGTTAATGCTGCAAGTTCGTAATAATGTCGGTTAACATTCCCTTCGTCGTCATACACATGTTTTTGCCAGCGATTTGATACAAAATTCAAAGGTGCACTCATCGGTACTTTTCGCTTTCCGTTTATGTTTAAATCATGTATAGTATGAAGCGCTTGAAGTACTGGCTCTGCCGATTTAGTTGATCCAAACTGGAAGACCCTTAATAGGGTAGGCGCATACCGCCTGATATAAGAATATCTAGTCTCCAACAAATCTAAATAATCATAGCTTATAGGTCTTGATAACTGTGTGGCTTCCTCAACCGATTCCACCATTTTATCCCACGGCATAACGTCATCTAGAGCTGTAAAAGCATCTTTTCCTACTTCTTTCGCTTCAATAAGTGCTCCACATATCTTGATAAATTGTACAAGTTTTTCATTCAGTTTTTTACCATTTACTTTTTGCATCTCATCTTGTGCTTTTTTTCCTTTTAATTGAAGATTCATCATAATACGGTCGTGTATTTCAATTGCATAATCGATTAAATCTTGTGTAATTTCTAGCATAAAAGCAACTAAAATACTGTATCTTCTCACTTCATCAAACCTTCTAAAGGCATATGGTTCATATTTTGATCCTAATCTTGCAAGCTGCCGAAGGCGGTTGGAATTAATCTTGCTCGTATCAACTACAAGCCCTATATCTTTTACATATTCAAATCGCTCCACAACCTTGAGGAAAGACTCTGGTGATGGTTGAGAGGGAAGTTGTTTTAACCAAGCCAATGGCGAAATTCCATTATTTGTGGGTAGAAGTAAAGCATCTATTCTTTTCTTTTGCTCAGATGTTAAGTCATCATACAAAATACTGTATACTTTTTGATCTGCTTGCTGTTTGGCTTCCCAAACTATATTTTCAATTACATACATGGCAGGAAGAATAACTTTTGATTTCCGTAACATGGACAGTGCTATTTCAATTAAATGAAGTGAATTGCTGTTTTCCATAGCTTGTTGTGTGAGATGTTTCAACAGATTTTCTTCATGGCTAGAAGAAAAATTAGTGAAATTATACTCCTCACGAATTTCACTAAGATGCTCCCATAATGTGTTATTACGATTGGCATATTTAGAAAACCCTTCTGCAGGAATCTGTAGCTGTCTTGCGATATGCTTGATTACTGACATAGGAATATCGTTATACTCAGTTAAAGCCCATCCAGGATAACGAATTAATGCCAGTTGAAGAGCGAAACCTAAACGATTATATCCTCTACGATGCTTGAAGATTAAATGTAAGTCATGTTTAGAAAAGGTATGAAATGTTACCAAATCCCATTCTGTTAAACGTGATAAATCCATTAATTCATTTCGTTGTGCCTCCGACAGTAATTGTTTAACTCCCATTCTTTCTTTTTTCCTCTCTTTAAGAATTTATTTTTATTTTTTAGTTTAAATTGTTTAAAGTTATGGAGCGCAATGTTGTATATACGGTTAATAAAGATCTCTGCAGATGCTATAAGGGGACATGAGAATAGCCTTTATTATACAAATTATAGCATTTAACTAAGTATAATTTGATTAGTATATATCAAATGTAAAATCCCAGTCTTAATCCATAAAAAAAGAGCCCTATATCCCTTGGGCTCTACCATAAATTCGTATACAATAGTAGTCCTTCAAAACTAGTATTGTATGTATATAGTATTAATTTTTTTAAACTGCAGTAGATATAAATACAGAGTATACAGCACTTTGAGTAATTCCTGGAGTTATAAAAAGTGAGATAGCATCTGTCCTTGCAACTGGATTACCAGGTATTGTACTAGTCCATGTAACTGTTGCAGGGGCTACCACTGGATTAGGATTAAATACCTTTACAGGTTGTGCTCCAATATCAGTTGGTTTAATCGAAAACACTATAGTTCCAGTAATATTGGCTGTAAGTGTAAGCGTAATTGTAGAGACTATTTGACCAGCACCCGGTGAAGCTAGATTAGTAGGTACATTATCACATACTCGCAACAAATATACACCTGTACCTAAGTTATTTACATTTATAGAAGCAGAAAACGCAACAACACTACCAGCTCCTGCTGTTACATAAGGGAGCGTTTGTGAATCTGCACCAGGTGATCCTGCTATGCGCTGAAATCCCGCATTAGTACCACCAAAAAGGATAGCCTTTGTAGAAGTTGTTGCTGTAGCGCCAGTAGCTCCGGTAGGTCCTGTAGCTCCGGTAGGTCCTGTAGCTCCGGTAGGTCCTGTAACTCCCGTAGGACCAGTAGCTCCCGTAGGACCTGTAACTCCAGTAGGACCTGTAACTCCGGTAGAACCAGTGGCTCCTGTAGGACCAGTGGCTCCCGTAGGACCAGTAGCTCCCGTAGGACCTGTAACTCCAGTAGGTCCTGTAGAACCAGTTGTTCCGGTAGCTCCAGTAGGTCCTGTAATTCCCGTAGGACCTGTAACTCCGGTAGGTCCTGTAATTCCCGTAGGACCTGTATCTCCGGTAGGTCCTGTAGTTCCCGTAGAACCAGTGGCTCCGCTAGGACCGGTGGCTCCAGTAGGACCTGTAACTCCGGTAGAACCAGTGGCTCCAGTAGGACCAGTAGCTCCCGTAGGACCTGTAACTCCCGTAGGACCTGTAACTCCGGTAGAACCAGTGGCTCCAGTAGGACCAGTAGCTCCAGTGGGACCAGTAGCTCCGGTCGGACCGGTCGGTAGTGTAAATGGTGGAGTTGGCGGCAATGTAGGGCCTACAAGACTAGGATCAAACGCTGCAGCAGATATGAAATCAGCTTGGGCTAATTCGTTTGAATACTTTTTTTCATTCTCATCTGACATTATATACCTCCTTTCTCTTTAAAAAATTTATTTAATGTAGGGCTTGTACATACTATAAATTATAAAAGAAACAGTCTTTTCTAAAATAATTGAAAATATTCTTTGGATTTTCAAAGATTTATTTATTATTAATCAAGGTTAATCTCATTTGTATTTTATAAACAAATCCATTAAAAGAACTCTTACCAAAAACCAATATTTTTGTAACATTTCTCATCTTGCTTCTATTTCTATATTTATAAGGTTTTTTGAGTTGCAAAAAATAGTTACCAAAAGTATTACCAAATACCTTTACAATAAATGAACCTTCGGTACAATGTAAATATATGATTGTACAGGAGGAAGCAAATGATTATTGGTTATGCACGCGTATCTACTATCGATCAAAATTTAGATCGGCAAATCCATTCACTTACTGAATACGGATGTGAAAAAGTCATACAAGAGAAATTCACTGGAACGATTCGAGAAAGACAAGGTCTTATAAATTTGTTTGATGTGATAAGAAAAGGAGATACTGTTGTAGTTGAAAGTATCTCACGTTTAGGACGGAAAACATTAGATATCCTAAGTATTATCCAACAGTTCGAAGAAATAGGAGTTCAATTTGTATCATTGAAAGAGAATATGGATACAAGAACGCCTACAGGTAAGGCTATGTTGCAAATGATGTGTGTCATTGCAGAATTAGAAAGAAATTTAATTGCGGAACGAGTGAAAGAAGGATTAGAAGCAAGTAAGAAACGTGGAAAAAAATTAGGTAGACCCAAATTAGAAAAAGAAAAACTCTCAATTGCATTACGCATGTATGACAGTAAAGAATACTCTATTAAAGAAATTGTAGAAGGAACTGGTGTATCACAAGGTTCTCTTTATCGAGCAATTAATCAACGAAAACTCGAAGAAACACAGAGGTGACAAATCTCTGTGTTTTTACTTTGCGGTCTATGACTGCAACCCTGTCACTACCCCCATATTGGTGAAATAAAAGTGGGTTCAAGTCTTTAATTCAATACAAAAATGTCAATTCTATTATGGAATTGACATTTTTGTATTGAATGAGTAGCGTATTTTTGTCATATATAAGCAATGAAAATTGCATTGAATAGATAATAGCACAATTAGACATAAAGGGAAACTTAGATTTGTTTAGCATATAATTTTTGGAAAAACTAATTTGTTTTTATATTTGAAAGTATTACAAGCCTCGGCAAACATATAGATGGTTTTCATAAAACTCATGGTAAACCATTTCAATTTTCTTACTCAACGACTCCTGAATTTTCAATATTTACAATGTATTTCACTTTTACTGGTACTGTTTTATATATTTTGTTCCATTCTTTTAACTTAAATGATTTATAATGCTGTTTAAATTTAGAGCCTAAACCAAGTGGATCTACATTTAGATTTTGTAGTTTTTTTAGTAGCTTTTTACTATCTGTATTAAGTTGTTTTTCTATGTTCTTTGTTATTATCTCGAAATTCTTTTTATTTTCTAGACTTATTCTTTTTGAGACTTCTTGCAGACGAGCATCCACTTTAACTTGAATATAAAAAGATGGTTTTCCATTTTTAATCCGAACATGATAGGAAGGAGTGGAACGGATGTTGTTAATTAATACATAACCGCCGTGGCTTTTAAATTCTTGAGAGTTCAATCTATGTTTTTCAAGCAATCCTCTAAAAACAAACATCTCTTTTGGTTCCAATTTCCCTACATATGTTTCTTCATTGAAAAGAGCTAAACCTTGAATTTTTATTTTATCTTTTTGTTTTTTTAATATTGGCAGAAAATTATCTTGTCCTACTGTGTAATAGCGATTAGAGTTATGATGTAAATTATCATACGGTAATGAACCTGTTTCCATATTGTGTTCCAACAGATTTTTTATATAAATTGCAACATTAAAGTTATTTTGATATTTTCCAGAGAATAGATCATATCCATTACCTTCCAGTATCCCTAGATATATTGAGTGTCCTATACTACTATCTCGTAGAAGTGTATCATACGCTACCGCTATATCTTTTTTAGCTAATTTTTCTGTAAAAAGAGCAACACGTAATTGGCCAATGGCAAACGGCTGTGCAGATTCGAAAAAGGCATTTTCTCTTCCTTGTTTTACTGTGTTTGCAATATTCTCAAATACTTGAACTTTATGACCTTTTTGTTGAATAGGACAGACAATTGTTGCTTTTATTTTATCTTTTGTTGTATCGTATACAACGCCTTGAATTAATTGAACATCATCAATAAGAGACTTTTGCAAGCATCCTGTCATAAATATTAATGAAATACCAAATAGTATAATTTGTTTTTGTGTAATTTTTTTCATATTCCCTCCATCCAGTCACAAATCAAATTGAAAAGTAACTCGTTGTAAGTTTTGGATTATATTGTATTAATTATTAAATTATAGGATTTGATTATTTATGATATTTTCCCATAATAATCACCATTATATGTATGTTTTTATTAAAACTACCAATAATAGCAATTATGTAAAAAGTAAACGAATACACGTATTTATCAAAAAATCCTAACCTTAATTATTTTCAAGATGGAAGAATCAAAAAAGGTATAGAGTATATACAGATAGATATGGAGATTTTAATGAACTCTCTTCAACTAGGACAAACATGTGAAATGTCCAACGCTTATGTAGGAAGGACTAATCGATAGCTTTTTATATAGCTTAAAGTAATTTTTAATCAAACTTTATCCTAAACCTACAGAAGAAACGCAACAGTAAAAAACTTTGCGTTTCTTTTTTATTGTTATATTTATTGGAAACTACTTTGCACTTCCCGGCACAGTTGCTCCTTCTCCCCCTAAAAGAAGGATTAGAAGCAAGTAAGAAACGTGGAAAAAGATTAGGTAGGCCTAAATTAGAAAAAGAAAAACTCTCAATTGCATTACGCATGTATGACAGTAAAGAATACTCTATTAAAGAAATTGTAGAAGGAACTGGTGTATCACAAGGTTCTTTTTATCGAGCAATTAATCAACCTCTAAGTTTTTCGATGCTCCCTTTACATATCCAAGAGCCAATTTACTCTTAACGGGGTAAAATACGGCTCTTTTCGCATATAAATTTGCTTAGCGTGGTTTTTTTCAAAAATGCTGGCGGTACCCCTTAAAGAGGGATAGCTCTTTTCTCGTATATATTTCTTTGTATTAGTGTAATCTAACTAAAAACTTACTGAAAAGGAAGTTTAATGGGTGAATTTGTTAAAGCTAGGGTTAGGCTACTCAAATTGATGGGACAAACAATTGGTATTGTAGGTGGTCATATAATTTGGGAATTGGTAGTGAATGCAATGATTATAAATCCGCTTTTATATAGTGCCACCTCGTAGTGATTAATATTTCAGTTGCTGCAGTTACTGTATTTTCACTTCCTCATATATAGCATCGTAATTCGGTATCGGATTTTAATTTTTGTGTTTTTGCTAATAGTGAATGATGTAGGATTACATGGGATTATTTTAGCTCTTATTGTACATATGATTCATTTTATAAATTTAAGATTGTTAGTGTTTTTTTACAACACCTATTGCTTCTTCACCTTAAAGGGATAGGAAGGAAGAAATTATTCGTCTCCCAAAATCGACGTTGAAAGAAAGACGAGAAGTTTGCAAATAATAGATTCTAAAATACGTTCAAGGGAACAAGATAGTGCAATGCAAACTTTATTTTTAAAAGGTTGGGTTGATATGAAGTTTGTTGAGCTAGTACCTTTCCAGTTTTTTATTTTATATAAAATGGAGGAATCGCTGGAGTGAAATACCTTTTTAAAATTATTATAGTTACGCTTTTAGTTGGATCTATCAGCGGTTGCTCCGAGTTAGTAGAAATAGAAGAAAGGGGATTTGTAGTAGGAGCTGCTTATGATATTGTGAAGGAAAAGCAATCAAATCCAATTATGAAAGGGACCTATCAAGTGGTACTCCCTCATGTGGCACAACAAGGTGGACAGGGTGATGGAGATAGTGGTAATTTTATTAATGTGAGTGCAAAGGCAGATAGCGTTTTTGAACAAATACAAATTATCGCTAAAAAAATCAGTCGTACATTGTTCTTCCCGCATATACAAGTAATTATTTTTTCTGAAGAGTTACTCTCGAATCCATATATTTTACAGAATACGTTAGATGTATATATTCGAGATCATGAAATGAGACGAAATATCCGTCTATTCGTTACTGAGGAAAATGCAGAAGCTGTATTGAATCAAAGTGCAAAACCTGAAAATTTACCGGCACAGTATATTGATATGTTAGCTGAACATCCTCCGAAAAACGCTCAAATGGTTGGGGCTGCAAGAATTGGTGATGTGCAGGAAAAGATTATTTCAAAACGAAGTTTTGTATTACCTATCTTAAAGTTAACAGAACAGGGGATACAAATGGGAGGGGCTGCACTGTTTCGTGGAAAAGATAACAAGTATATTGGAACGTTAAGCGGGGAACAAACAATGGGAATTAATTATATAATAGGCAGAAAAATAGGAGGTTTCTTTACCATACGTAAAAAAAATCAGCTTATTACATATGAAATTCATAAGTTGCACCGAAAAATAAAGATATTTACTGAAAATACCTTAAAACCGAAATTTGATATTCATTTATCCTTGGAGGGTACATTGGCTGAGTTGCACTTTAATGATCATAAAAGGGGTCTGAATGAAAAGCGTTTAGAGAAGGATATTTCGAGGGAAATGGAGAAGCGCATCCAAAAATCAATTAAGCTTGTTCAAAAAAAATATAAGGTAGATGTATTAGAACTAGGAGAAGTGTATAAGCGGCATAATTATAAAGAATGGAAAAAAATCAGTAAGAATTGGGATCAAGGAAAAAATTATTTTAGTGATGCCGAAATTACTGTTCATGTTCATCCGACTATTGAACATTCAGGTTCAGCTTTACCCAAGAGAGTAAAATAAAGTGATTTCTGCCTTTACGTATTAGACATTAACTGCACAATGTTATTAGTGGGAAGACAATAATGGGAAAAAATATCCCAAAGGGTAGTAGAAGCTGTTGAATTATATAATTATAAACAAACAGTGTCGCTCGAACAGATTAACTTTCCATGACAGAAACAACTGAGATAGTAATAGGCGCAGACCTATCAACATCCATTACAAAGGCAATACCCGTTACTAAAAGCACATCTTGCAAAATATTAAGTAAAGTAGTATTTCAAGTACAAAAAGGAAATGTAAAATGAAGATTCGTTGTTAGAGGGAGATTATATGAATTTTATTTGAGAATCATTTATTTTAATCTTGAGTGGTATTCTTTTATTACGAATAGCATGTAGAGAGTTTACTTCGCAGATGACATTAGCACAAGCTGTAGTAATGATTTCTATTGGTACAGTTATTGTACGACCTATAGTAGAAAAAAGTGTATTAAAGGCAATTGTAAGTTCATTTATATTTGTCATTTCAGTGGTTATTATAGAATATCTACAATTAAAATCTAATGCATTCCAGGAGTTTATTACTGGTAAGCGTAAAACAGTGATTAAAAATGGTATTTTAAATGTTTCTAACTTGAAGAAAATGCGTTTAACAGTAGGTCAATTAGAAATGACGTTACGTAACTAAGGAATTTCAAAGGTTAGAGATGTAAAAACAGCAACACTAGAACCCAATGGTCAATTAGAGTATGAATTAGAAGCGGATGCTAAGCCGTTAACAGTATGAGTCTTAAAAGGATTAATTTAACCCCAATTTTCAAATCAAAATATACTATCAGATAACCCAACAGACTTACAATCAAAAAATAATAATTCAAATATACTTCAAGAGAAGGATGTATAATCTGATTTTAAAAATCATGATTTGAAGTAAGAAATAAAAAATGCAGCTAGCGAAACCTAAATGCTCCCACAAACACTGCAACAAAGGACCACTTCACAAAGTATGTGTAAATACCAGTTTATACCACCCTAATCTTAAAAAAGTACCAGTTATAAATAAAAGATTTTTAAGTATCGTAAATGTTACTTTCATCTTATATACTCCTGTTAAAAAGTTTCTATAATAGAGCAGTCAGTAAAACTAATTTGACTTGTCATACATGCTTATCAGGCTAAGTTTAGGTTTTCTATGAACTATATAAAAATAGGTTGTTTTAAGTAAGTTATGTTGCGTTAGCAACTTAATTTGAATAGTTTTCCTCACTTTAATGCAACACAAATGACATTGTGTCGCATTAAACGACCTTATCGTTGTTCAAATCACTTATTTTCATGTCAGGATTTTAACGTGGGGGTTTTCAGAAGTGATGTCCCCTTCTATAAGTTTTATATAACAAAGAAAAAATCATCTACTTTCGTGGATACTTCATCGTATTTAATTAAATGAAAGTAAACCTTTGGGTAAAATTCAATTGGATTTTAACTAAATTTGTAATGAATTTCTCAATACAGATATACTGCCTAATTACGGGTATAATATTCAAAATTAACAAAAAGTAGGTTATGATATAAATATGATAGTTATCCTTTTGTTTACTCCTTGTGCTAAAGATAAGATTATGTTCCCTGATCTTATCTTTTTATTTTTGGATTTTAGATACAAAAAGGAACCTTTAATAGCTTAAAACTACCCTGTCACTAGGCTAGAAAGATGAAAAGCTTCAAATCCCGGTCTCTACGCAGCAGATTAAAGTAGTAAAAATTACTTGAAGGAAAACGCTTGGACGTAAATTAGAAGTACCAGGAAATATACAGCAAAGAGAACTAAATGGGTTATATATTATAATAACATCGGAAGCAATGAGAGATACCAAGAGAACATAGGGAAATTCTTTGGGAATGATATGGTTATAAAAACATAAGCACTTGAAGGGATCCCTTGTGTATCTAAACATTTGCCAAACAAATAAATGATGTTAGGATGTAGAAAAGGTACACTAACAAGGAGAAGTGATTATGCCAAAAGCTTTCTATATGAATATTAATGATTACGAGAGACCTGCAGATATATTGCGGATGCTTGGACATCCCATGCGTTTGATGATAGTTCGAGAATTAATTTTAAAAGGTCCATTAAATGTATCCCAGTTACAGAAGCTACTACGTGTTCCACAATCTACAATGTCACAGCAATTAATAAAGTTAAAACAGTTTAAGATGGTTTCCTATGACCGAAAAGGAAATGAGATTTATTATATAGTGAGTGACGAAAAAGTGATTGAGAGTATGAAGGGATTAGAATGTTTGCAACAGTGGACGTAAGAAGATATGAAAAATCTCCTTATTTCTATAGTAGGGGTAGCGTCAGGAAAATGCGGATTTACAACGTTAAGGAATTCAATATAAAAAAGCCTAATTTCTCGGTGTTGCAAGAGCTTAGGCCTTTTTAAAAAACTATAAATACCGTTTGAATTAATATTAGGATCCATCTTGGTACTTCAACTTTCCGGAGTTAACTAAATTAA
Source organism: Bacillus paranthracis (assembly GCF_001883995.1). Lineage (GTDB taxonomy): Bacteria > Bacillota > Bacilli > Bacillales > Bacillaceae_G > Bacillus_A > Bacillus_A paranthracis. The sequence goes on from NZ_MACE01000071.1 coordinate 45,939, forward strand.
CTTTAACTTTTAAATTCTTTATACTGTGTTCATTTAAGTAAAACGAGTCTGTTTTTACTTCTTCTTTCCATTTTCTTGGATTCTGACGGTATAATGATTCACCTAATTTGTAGATATCTGCATTTATTTCTATTCCTTTTTCAAAGGATTTTAGAATTTCTAATTTGATAATATCTTCAGTTTTTGTAATCAACTCTTTATCACTAATTTCCTTGATCTTCTCATTTATTCCAGCTTGAACTTCAACTCGAATATTAAAAAGTATGGGCTTACTACTCATAATAGGGGAAATTGTAATCTTAGGTTTCTCTATCACTACGGAAACAACAGCGCTATCATTCTCAATAATCCACACAGGAGATCGAACGTTTTTTTCATCCATCCATCTTAGACCGTTTAAATCAGTCTCAGAAAGCCATCCTTCTAGGCGATTATTCCTTACAAAGAACGCTCCATCATTTCTTAATAATGGTGCTTTTTTGGATTCTTCTTTCCAATTTTCTGTTGAAATTTTAAGTGATGGGATATAAGCAGTTTGCCCCATCGGATCACTATCTCTAATAAATTGATAAAATTGTTTAGGTTGTATGTAAGACCGTTGTTTATACCTTTCCTTTGGTTCATGGAGAATGGTAGACAACCCCGATAATGTAAAAAAGGCTTTTGTTTTAAGTATATCATCAATGGGTTCCTTTGTAGCGTATAAGAGAATATTATAGCGTATTTCTCGGTACCGATTAATAAAATCAATAGAGTCTTTAATATCTTGTCTGAGCAGTCTTTCGCTTAATATTATTGTAGATACATGTCCCCAAAAAAGTCTTTGTTGAGCATCCTTATATAATTGATTTAATGCTTCCGTAATGGTAAAACCTTCACCTCTTCCTATCCACACTGGTGGTTGTTTATCAGGTCTAGCCCCCTCTAACTTAGCAACGTTAGAAAAGTCAAGTAACTGAGCATAAGCTATATATTTTCCTTCTTTAAAATCTATACCAAGAGCTGCAACATAATAAATATCTTGAACTTCTTTAATATTCCAACATCCAGATAACATTGCACTAGTGATAAGCATCATAATTATTAGTTTTATTTTGTGCAGCTTCACTGTTTTCCTTCTCCTTCGTCCGTTTTAGAACTATCATTGGTTCGGAGATAATCAACTCTATGTCTATAACTTCTCCACGGTAAACGAAACAATCCCTTGAAAAAATCTGAACTAGATTTTGGGAAAACTAAAGCTAAGTAAGGGATTCCAAAGGAACGTAATCTTGAGATATAAAGAACGATTACGAATCCGGCAAGCATAAATCCATATAACCCCATCAAAATTGAACATAATAGTACAAACCCTCTGAGTATGGATACTGCTCCTGCTAATATTTGGTTTACTAAGGTATATCCCGCAATAGCAGATAAAGCAGTAATAACAATGACAGAAGGGGAGATAAAACCCGAACGGATTGCAGCATCCCCAATGATTAGTCCGCCTACCACTGAAAGGGTTTGACCAAGGGGGGAGGGTAATCTTTGACCGGCTTCACGGAACATCTCAAAAAGGAACAAAACAATTATAAGCTCAAGTGGTGCTGGAAATGGTAGACCTGATCTTGCAACAGTCACAGTCGCAAGAAGAGGGAAAGGAATTTGATCTTGGTGATAAGCAAGTAATGCCATCCAAAATCCGGGTAGGAAGACAGCTAAAAGAAATCCTATCCACCGATAAAAGCGTGCAAATGATACAGTTAGAAAATTAAAGTGGGAATCTTCTGCAGCTTTTATTAAAAAAGTTATAGTAACAGGAGCGATAATAACAATTGGGGAGCCATCAATTATAATCACTACTCTACCTTGCAATAAGCATTCCACTGCAAAATCTGGTCTAGCTGTATCACCACAAAGAGGAAAAATAGATAAAGATTGTTTCGATACCATCTCTTGAATTTGAGTTGAACTAATTACGCCATCGATATCAATTAAAGTTAGACATTCTCGAATGTTATCTAAAATCTCTAAATTAACTACATCTTTTAAATATAATATCCCTATTTGAGTTTGGGTCCGTTTACCTAACGTCAACGTTTGATAAGACAAGGTGGGATGTCTTAATCTTTTACGAATAAGTGCCACGTTTGTTGAAATATCTTCAATAAAATTGTCTCTTGGCCCACGTACGGATATTTCGTAATTAGACTGTTCAGTAGAACGGTTTGGTTTATTTGAAGCATTGACAGAAAAAAAGGTAAGCGACTTAGGAAAATACAGAACTAAATTTCCGTTAAATATTTCCAAAGAGATAGACTCTAACCCTTCTCCCACTTTTAAAGGTGTCCACTCTAGCTCTTGTTGATACTTATGGATTTCTTCCTTTAAGAAAAGATATTGATGTTTTTGAGCTATTTTTTCTAATTGAGGAATAACAATCTGATTTATTTGTTTTTTGTCCACTAAACTTTCGCAATAAATGAAAAAGGTCTCAACAGCTTTTTCTTCACTCCCAATTTTATGGAGAACAACTTTGACATCCTCACTATTTTGATATGTTGAACGTATTTTTTCCTCATTTAATATTGGATTTGGTTTATAGATAGAAAATTTTCCATTACCCTCTTTTTTTGTATTCTGATTCCATCTTCGCAAGGATTATCTCTCCTTTCCTCTTTTTAGAAAAACTAAAAGTCCTAATACTATTGAAAAGGAAAGTAAAAATAAAAAAGTTAAATGAAAATAAACATTTTGTAAAAAACGAACAAATTCGATATCACTTATAGGAAGAAGAACAGCCACAAATGTAATTAGTGAACTGATTCCTATTAATACATTCCTTTTTTTCTCGTTTTTAAATGAAAATAATTGTCCAATAATATATAAACCAAAACTAATCCTAATAAATCCACCTGATAACCATTGGTAAATTGAAAAGAAATCTACATGTTCGATATACTTTCCTATCTTCAATAATCTCCATTCTTCGTAAGCAGGATACCTCTGATTAGAAGCCTCTTCAGGTCCAAAAATAGCAATAGAACCCAATAAAGGTCCAAGCGTTAAGCCTATCAATACTAAGCCGAGCATAATAAAACTCCGTGACTTGATATTCATTTTTAATTTATGTTGAATAAAAAATATTAAAGTCACTTCTAGCAGAGAACCTAAACTATAGACGGTTCCTTTGATAACGGGTGTCAATCCATTCTCAAGGATAGGGAATAATTGAGAATAATCCTTATGAGGAAAATTAAGACTCATAACGAAAAAGCCTAATGCAACAACAAATACTAATAAAAAACCTGAGAGAATAGATAAGGTTGTAAAGGTAGAAGTTGCAGCAAAAAAGCAGATAACTAAAAATAGCATTGCTAATATAGGCGCAGGACTTTGTGGGAAATAGGATGTAACGGTCCATACAATCATATCCTTTAAGGTAACTCCAATAAATAAGAGGATAAATATATATATTAAAAAACATAATCCCCTTGCAATAATTTTGCCAAAATGGTTATTTAACCATGAATACAGATGTGTATGGTCTAATTTTTTCATAATAAATTGAATAAAAAGTAACCAACCGAGAATGAATCCTCCAGATAAGAGGACAGAAATCCACGAATCCCTCTTTGAGATCGCTAATAACATAGGAATTACCATTACGTGATTCATTAAGCCAATACTCATCATAAACAAAACAAATACTTGTGAAAAATTTGCTTTATGTGATTGCATTGTTAAACCTACTATCTGATTAGGATTTAATAATTAATGAGCAAATAAAATAAAATTTATTTCTAGGTTACTCAAAGGTATTCTTTCCATTTATTAATTAATTATCCATAAAACACCTCATATTATACTCATTAGCATCAAACCATCCCCACACGGTTTGGAATATTTTTGCGATAATCTCCTAAAGGAAGCGCTTCAGGTAAATGGTGATTACAACAATAAGGAAATTTCAATATAAAAAGCCTTATTTCTCGCCAACTTAATCGAGAAATAAGGCTTTTTTGTTCACTATAAACAGAGTTCTATTATTGAATATGTAAATTACTTAGGGATGACAGGAACCCAGAGTTCATGTCTTGGTTTATGATTCGGCCCGTAATAACATTCTATACATGGTAAATTTGCAAGTTCGTACTCGGAGGTAGGGACCCACTCGGAATATAATCGTTTCCATGCATCTACTATGTTCGGAAAAACTGCCCATGTACTTGCGGGAAGAATAAGCGTCTCCATATTTGAGGGGGGGTCACCATCGTATCTTACGCCCATGAAATAGGAAAACTTTTCATCTGTGATGGCTGCTTCTTTTCCGCAAACCCCCAGAAGGCTTTCAAGCGTGCATTTTGGGTTTTCCCATGACATATCTACTAGTTCTTGCATAAATCCATCTTTTTTCGCAGTGTTCCAAAGCGTAGGGATTGTTTTAAATGCTCTGCTTGTTTTTACTGGCTTGCTTTTTCCGACAATTCTTAATTCAAAATCAAGGTTTTCAATTCTGTAGTCCATCTCGGTATCTCCTTTAATAGAAATTTGAAAGGAAATTTTGGGAAAGGCTTTTAACTGTACCCCTCTATTACGAGCATTGGAAGGGGTTACCCCATGCATTTTTTGAAAAGCACGTGAGAAAGTATCAGAAGAAATATAACCATATTTAATTGCCACATCGATGATCCGAATATCACTTTTTTGAATTTCAAATGCTGCAAGTGTTAACCGTCTTCGTCTAATATATTCTGATAGCGATACACCTGAGATTGAAGAGAACATTCTTGAAAAATGAAACTCAGAACAGTTAGCTGCTTTTGCAATCTCTTTGTAGTCTATTTCTTCATCCAGGCTATTTTCAATGTAGTTTAACGCATTGTTCATTCTTTCTAGCCAATCCATAAGTTTACTCCCTTTCAATATTTACTTTAAAACAAAATAGATAATAATTACCGACATTTCATGCCTAAAAATGTTGGTGAAAAAATACACCTTTTGATAGAATCAGGACAAACTATTTGTTTCTTTCCGATAGATTTCTATATAATGAAGCCCTAGATACATTAGTAATTTCACAAATTTGATTTACAGTCATGCCGCCTTCTTTATATAGTTTTACTGCATAATTCATCCCTGCGTGATTTTTATGATACTTCTTTAAACGCCCCTTAAACTTTCCTTCTTTCTTTGTTAACTCAATCCCTTCACGTTGACGCATACGGATAAGGTCGCGCTCTAATTGGTTCACACCAGCCATTACTGTAATTAAGAATTGGCTGTATGGATTATCCTCTGATAAATTTAGCCATGTATCCTTGAGTGATTTTAAGCTTGCCTTTTTCCTTCGTATTAAATCAATCAATTCAAATAAATCCTGCGTACTCCGAGTGATCCGAGTTAAGTCTGTAACATAAATAATGTCGCCTTCCTGTAAATCCTGCAACATTTTTTGAAGTTGCTCGCGATTCTTTGTTGCACCAGAAACTTTTTCTTCAAAAATAATATCCATCCCGATTTCGTTTAATTGCTGAAATTGCCTTGAAGGATTTTGGTTAGTCGAACTGACACGTATATAACCAATTTTCCGCATAATATCACCTCATTTTTGAGATAAGTCTTATGAGACACTCTTAACTATGATTTTATCAGTCTACTATAATTGTATCAATAGAGTACACTCTATTGATTTATAATTGAACTAATTAACTGAACAATTACAGAAATGAGATGATACTGTATGAAAGTTGCGAGAGGTAGAGAATTGCTTACATCGGAACAGCGACAGGTCCTTATGCAAATTCCTGAAGACGAGTGGGTGCTAGGAACCTACTACACTTTTTCCAAACGGGATTTAGAAATTATCAATAAGCGAAGGAGAGAAGAAAACCGTTTAGGGTTCGCCGTTCAATTAGCTGTTCTTCGATATCCCGGTTGGCCATACACTCATATCAAAAACATCCCGGATTCAGTCATACATTATATATCAAAACAAATCGGTGCTAGTCCATCCTCGCTAAAGCTTTATCCTCAAAGAGACAATACACTTTGGGATCATTTGAAAGAAATTCGAATTGAATATAAACTAGTAACTTTTACTCTGAAAGAATATAGAATGACATTTAAGCACCTACATCAATTGGCTTTGGAAAATGGTGATGCCATTCATCTACTACATGAATGCATAGATTTTCTAAGAAAAAACAAAATCATACTGCCTGCTATCACTACACTTGAAAGAATAGTGTGGGAAGCAAGGGCAATGGCTGAAAAGAAGCTATTTAACACGGTTAGTCAATCCCTAACAAATGAACAAAAAGAAAAACTTGAAGATATTATTACCTTGCAGCATTCGTCAGAATCCAATAAAACGATATTGGGTTGGTTAAAAGAACCACCGGGACATCCTTCACCCGAAACCTTTTTAAAAGTAATAGAACGACTCGAATACATACGAGGAATGGAATTAGAAACGGTGCAAATTAATCATTTGCACCGCAATCGCCTGTTACAGCTGTCTCGCTTGGGTTCAAGATATGAACCTTATGCATTCCGTGATTTTCAGGAAAATAAACGATATTCAATACTAACCGTCTATTTATTACATCTTAATCAAGATTTGACGGATAAAGCTTTTGAAATTCATGACAGACAAATACTTAGTCTCTTATCAAAAGGTCGTAAGGCTCAAGAGGAAATTCAGAAACTGAACGGTAAAAAGCTGAATGAGAAAGTTATACACTTTACGAACATCGGACAAGCTTTGATCAAAGCAAAACAGGAAAAATTAGACGTTTTTGAGGTTTTAGAATCCGTTATTGAATGGAATTCTTTTGTCTCTTCGGTCGAAGAAGCCCAGGAGCTTGCACGTCCTGCTGACTATGATTATTTAGACTTACTGCAAAAACGATTTTATTCACTAAGAAAATATACGCCAACGCTATTAAGGGTGTTGGAATTTCATTCTACAAAGGCAAATGAGCCACTTTTACAAGCTGTAGAGATTATCCGAGGAATGAACGAATCCGGAAAACGAAAAGTACCTGATGACTCACCTGTGGATTTTATTTCAAAACGTTGGAAAAAGCATTTATACGAGAATGATGGTACAACAATCAATCGTCATTACTATGAAATGGCTGTTTTAACAGAACTTCGGGAGCATGTTCGGGCAGGAGATGTTTCCATTGTTGGCAGCAGACAATATAGAGATTTTGAGGAATATTTGTTTTCCGAATTTACATGGAATCAAACGAAAGAGAATACGAGATTATCAGTTAGTTTATCATTCGAAGATTATATAACGGAGAGAACCAGCAGCCTTAATGAAAGGTTAAAGTGGTTAACTGCCAATTCCAACAAGTTAGATGGAGTTTCTCTTGATAAAGGAAAGCTGTCACTTGCACGCTTAGAAAAAGATGTACCAGAAGAAGCAAAAAAGTTTAGTGCAAGCCTTTATCAGATGCTACCAAGAATAAAATTAACCGATTTACTGATGGATATTGCTTATATAACAGGATTTCATGAGCAATTTACTCATGCTTCCAATAATCGAAAACCGGATAAAGAAGAAACGATTATTATTATGGCTGCCCTTTTAGGAATGGGAATGAATATAGGTGTAAGCAAGATGGCTGAAGCAACACCCGGACTTACATATAAGCAATTAGCCAATGTATCTCAATGGCGCATGTATGAAGATGCAATGAATAAAGCCCAAGCCGTATTAGTAAATTTTCATCACAAATTACAATTGTCTTCCTATTGGGGAGACGGTACAACATCCTCATCAGACGGTATGAGAATGCAGTTAGGTGTTTCATCACTACATGCAGATGCAAACCCACATTATGGAACTGGAAAAGGAGCCACCATCTACCGTTTTACTAGTGATCAATTCTCTTCCTACTACACAAAGATTATTCATACTAATTCAAGGGATGCGATTCATGTTTTAGATGGTTTGTTGCACCATGAAACGGATTTAAACATAGAAGAGCATTATACAGACACAGCTGGTTACACAGATCAAATATTCGGACTGACTCATTTATTAGGATTTAAATTTGCCCCAAGAATAAGAGATTTAGCAGACTCAAAATTATTTACAATAGATAAAGCAAGTGAGTATCCAAAATTAGAAGCCATTTTACGTGGACAAATAAATACAAAGGTCATTAAAGAAAATTATGAGGATGTTTTGCGATTAGCTCACTCAATAAGAGAAGGAACAGTTTCAGCATCCCTTATTATGGGGAAACTAGGATCTTATTCAAGACAAAACAGCTTGGCTATAGCCTTACGTGAGATGGGTCGAATAGAAAAAACAATTTTTATTTTGAATTATATATCGGATGAATCATTAAGAAGAAAAATACAAAGGGGATTAAATAAAGGAGAAGCCATGAACGGATTAGCAAGAGCTATTTTCTTCGGAAAACAAGGTGAGCTTAGGGAACGGACTATACAACATCAATTGCAAAGAGCCAGTGCTTTAAACATAATCATCAATGCTATTAGTATTTGGAATACCTTACATCTAACTAAAGCAGTTGAATATCAAAAACAGTCTGGTAGTTTTAATGAAGAATTATTACACCATATGTCGCCTCTAGGTTGGGAACATATTAATCTACTAGGAGAATATCATTTTAATTCGGAGAAAGTGGTCTCGTTAGATTCTTTAAGACCATTAAAACTTTCTTAACGTTGTAAAAATGGGGGAATCGTCAGGAAAATAGGCTTAGCGTTGTAAATCCGCATTTTCCTGACGGGACCCCTAGTATATAGTTTTAAAATAACGAAAAGTAGATAATTTAGGACGAATTGTAATACCAAAAGAAACAAGAAAAAATTCATAGGTGGATACAGTGGATGCGCTAGAGATCTTTGTAGAAAAAGATGCGATTATTCTACAAAAATATACAGCTCATGGCGCTTGTCCTACCACAGGAGAAATACTTCAAAGAATGTAAAACTAGTAGGGGGAAGGCTAACGCTAATTCCAAACGGCGCAAAATAACAGTTAGCTGAACTAGAACCATACAGAGCGACTGTATGAGGAGAATAGGGGGAGAACTCATTGAAAACGAAATTACAATCATTTCAAAAGGATAGAAGTAAGAACATGCTATTTTCACAGGAATACTTATTACAAGAAGCGTTTCAAAAGAGGAAGAATATCATGTTAATTCTGTTAAAAGGACTACATATAAAAGGAATAATAAGAGGATATGATATTTTTTCTATTTTAATAGAATATGAGGGGAAGCAACAGCTTGTATATAAACATGCAATCTCCACGATTCGATTCTAAAGCCCACGGACGGGACTTTCGCACATTTGTAGTTACCTGATACCTTTAGAAAAATAACTAGGAGTATAACTTTTATGTTATAATTTAAGACTCAGCCAATATTTATACTATACAACGACGTCTAAAACAGTAACTGAAAAACCCATCCCTATTCTATATAGATATGGGTTTTTCTACTTCTGATTTATCATATAAAACCCAACATGAAGCGGAGAGAATGGTACTATGTATCCTAAGTTTTTTGATAAAATGGCCTTTTCAAAAGAACATAAAGATTTATTAATTCAATTATATAATAAAGAAATTACAAGGAACGAGTATAATCGTGTATTAAACAATCTATATGAGACAAAGCCTAAGGTAAAAGAAAATGAGAACCAAGATAACGTGCTGGGTTCTGCTGCAAAATTTTTTTAACAGATAAAAAATTAGTAAGATTACAGTTTACTCTTTTTTCACAAGTCTTGCCCCAATTTGAAATATGAAAGTAACACTTCTAAAATGTTAAATCTTAGAAGTGTTAGATTTTCCAGATGTGGGTCTTGCAATATTATCTTTCTTGTCCTTCTGTTTGATTCGCTTGGAATTCCATTTTTATCGCAAGACTATCTCCCTGGAACATATTCTGGTCCATTTTATTATCTTCAAATATAAACTTTATCCAGAACCAATCCATCTTACCTGCCTTTAATCCACCCGTCTCTGCCCATTTTGAAAGGAATACTTTATGAGACGCGACTTCCGGATTTTGTGATTTTAATTCTGCAAGAGTTGTTTCGTATATAGGACTTTTTGCTGGATCCCAATCCCAAAGAAATTGTACTTTAATATGTTTACCAAAATCATCTTCCTGATTATCTAGTTTCAAATCGTTCACGGTATAATCTACCTTCATTAGAACATCTTTAATATCTAACGTACCACTATTTTTTACATTAAATTTTTTTAAAATTTTATCCCCAGGTTTTAAATTATTTAAATTGAGAGAAGTGGTAGGCTGCATAGCAAGATCTAATGTCCCCGCGGCTAATGCGTTATTTGTCACAACCTGATCACTAAAATAAGCATATGTCCCCCCACCGATTAAAGATAAACCAAGAGCGGCTGAAACCACTCCCACACCTAATTTCTTTTTCCAAGACATGTTTTATTCCTCCCTATAGTATTTTTCCCTATTAAATCAAAAAACTTTCCTCATACAGGCGTAACATAAATTTGAATTTTCTTAATCAATCATAAGATACACTTATATTGAGAAAAGCACAGGAGTATTCTTTATGTAATAGGTTCCCGTGTCCGTCTACATAAGAAACTTTATTCCCACAAGTATCAAAAAATCTTATTCTTTCTAAACAAGTTAAATAGAAAGAACTACGAAGTAACAGATAAAAAAGAGACTAAAAAAATATTTCGTAGTCTCTTTTTTGATTTTACTTATTGAACCATGGCAGATACGATTACAGTAAATTCAGAGGTAGCATTCTTAGGGTTGGCAATATAAAGAGATCTTTTTGATATAACACTTGTCCGATTGCCACTTAATACACCAGAGAAATGAGTAGGGTCCGTTGCAGCGGACTTATCTTCCATTACATTAAAGCTAATAAAGTCCGGATCTCCGCCTCCTATAACCTCCCATTTCAAATATTTTGTTCCTGCAGGAAGATTCTCAGTACTAAAGTTGCCACTTGAACGATTTTTCTGTCCTGGTTGTGGCTCTTTACCTGATCTTACTCTTGCAATCTCTACTGTCGCTTTTGTTTCCATTTCCATTCCCCATTTCATAATAATTGTATATTTTAGTTAGGTTACTACAGCAACCTAACTAAAATATACAATTTGTAGAAAAAAATGGGTATTGAGAAATATTGCGGCGTCTTTATTCATAAATTAAAGCATATATGTTTATTCCAACTAATGATGTAGCATTCCGAACATTATCAATGTAGAGTTCTTTATTTTGTACTACTTCAGTTCGATTTTCGTGTAAAACATCACTAAAAATAAGGTCATCTATGTCCCAGAATTTATCTTCCATTACGTCAAAAAGAATATCATCTAAATCACCGCTACCTGCTAATTCCCATTTCAAAAAACTCGTGCCTTCGGGTAAAGTTGCAGTACTAAATAACTGACCTGGATATATAGTTGCTACCAATTGCCTCTTTTTTATCTTCATGTTCATTAGCCCCTTTTCCAATAAGCATCATTTACTAAAATATATATTTTTTAGAGGTATTTAGGTATTGATAAAATCTACAGAATACTTATTATTGGTGAATGCGAAAACATAAAGATAGTCTAAAAAAATTACTTTATTAGGTTGAGATTTTTTAACCGTTTAAAAAGGTATACCTTTACAAACAGCCAAAGAACATCTATGAAACATTGAATTATCAAGTTTATAAAGGTGATGGAAATATTTTTATAAACGTTTATTTTCAATGAATACCTTTATAAACGAAAATGGTATAATTAAGGTAACAAATGTAAGGAGAATACCAAACGTGGCGAATATTTATGGATATATACGCGTAAGTACAAAAGATCAAAATGAACAACGTCAATTACATAAGATGATGGAACGTGGGGTGGAGGCTCGGCGCATTTTTGTCGATAAAGCAAGTGGGCGACATTTTGATCGTCCTCAATATCAATTATTACGAAAAATATTGAGTACAGGTGATATTGTTTACATAGATGCTTTAGATCGTATGGGCCGCAATTATGATGAGGTAATTTCAGAATGGAAGTACATAACAAGAAAATTACAAGCTGATATTGTTGTTTTAGAAAATGAAACACTGTTTGATAGTCGTAAATTTCGAGAGATGGGTGATATGGGTCGATTAATGGAAGATCAGTTTTTATCTTTACTTTCCTATGTTGCAGATCAAGAGCGTAAAAAAATCCATCAGCGACAAGCAGAAGGGATTGCAGTTGCTAAATCCCAAGGTAAGCATTTAGGGCGTCCTCCATTTACCCTTTCAGTATTAAGTCAAAAGCAACTAATTATAATTGAAGAAACTTATGAACAGTGGAAAAAAAGAGAGATAACGAGCGTTATATTTATGGAACTATTAGGACTTAAGAAAAATACTTTTTATAAAATACTAAAAGAATATGAAGAGAACAAATTACAACCTAAATAAAGCATATGGGCCGAATATTCCTTAGAGTAGGAAATTCGGCTCATTTTATGTCGAAATTTACTTAGCGTATATTTTCGTTAATTATCTTAACTAGTCGTTACGTATGACTTTACAGCATTCGATGCAAAGTTATCGGTTTTTTGTATGCAAATTTATGGATTAAGTCATACAATTACGCACTATTTTTAATGAATCGATATTTACTTGTTTCTTCAACTAAGTTCGTCCGAATCTTTTTCTACAAAATCACTAAAGTCATCTCCCCAATCACAGATGGCTGTTACAACATTCTCTAGTTGATGACCAATTTCACTAAGTTCATACTCAACCTTAGGAGGCACTACGGGGTATACACATCGAGTAATTATTTTATCGTCTTCTAATTCTCTTAATTGTCTAATCAACATACGTTGATTAACTTCAGGCAGCTTTTTTTGTATTTCACTTAATCTTAATGGCGAACGTTGTAACAAACACCATATAATTGCTATTTTCCAACGCCCTCCTATCACAGATAAAGCTAAATCTTTTCCAGTGAAAAATTCCTTGTCCTTATAATGAATAACCATAATTTTTGACCTTCCTCTCGCGAAAAAAATGTTTATAGTGACAAATTTGTCAGTATTGTAATTAAAATTATAAAGTGTAATTATAGTGGTGTAAACAATAAAAAAAGAAAGTAGGGATTCAATTGAAAAGTAGAGCTGCTGTTGCATTTAAGCCAGGGGAGCCACTTCAAATCGTAGAAATCGATGTAGAAGAGCCAAAAGCAAAAGAGGTATTAGTAAAAATACTATATACTTCTGTCTGTCATACAGATGCTTTTACATTATCAGGTGACGACCCAGAAGGAGTATTTCCTGCTGTATTAGGCCATGAAGGTGCTGGTGTTGTCGTTTCAGTAGGTGATGAAGTTACTTCAGTAAAACCTGGGGATCATGTTATTCCACTATATACACCTGAATGTGGAGAATGTAAATTCTGTCGTTCTGGTAAAACAAACCTATGTAGTGCTGTACGAGAAACACAAGGTAAAGGTTTAATGCCTGATGGAACAACTCGCTTCTCTTATAATGGAGAGCCCCTTTATCATTACATGGGAACTAGTACATTCAGTGAATATACAGTTGTTAATGAGATTAACTTAGCGAAAATCGATGAAAACGCTCCGTTAGATAAAGTTGCTTTATTAGGATGTGGTGTGACTACAGGTATTGGTGCTGTACACAACACTGCAAAAGTTGAAGAAGGAGCTGTAACAGCTGTATTTGGTTTAGGAGCGATTGGATTAGCAGCTATTCAAGGATTGGTTCAAGCAAAAGCAAGCCGAATTATTGCAGTTGACCTGAATCCCCAAAAATGGGAACTCGCTAAAAAAATGGGAGCGACTGATTTTGTGAATCCTGCAGATTATGATCGCCCAATTCAAGAAGTTATAGTCGAAATGACAGATGGTGGCGTGGATTATAGCTTCGAATGTATTGGTAATGTTGAAGTAATGAAATCCGCTCTTGAAGCATGTCATAAAGGTTGGGGCGAAAGTATTATTATCGGAGTAGCTGGTGCTGGTAAAGAAATCCATACTCGTCCATTCCAATTAGTAACGGGCCGAGTATGGCGTGGATCAGCCTTTGGTGGAGTTAAAGGAAGATCTGAACTTCCAGAAATGGTCGAAGATTATATGCATGGTGATATTGATTTAGATTCATTTATTACTCATCATTTAGAATTTAAAGACATCAATGCGGCATTTGACTTATTACACAAAGGTGAATCCATTCGTACGATTTTAACTTACGGAGAGTGAGATAATGAGTCTTAAATGTATTGAACAACATCGTTCTTTCGAAGGAGAGCAACGTAAGTATAGCCATTATTCCGAAGTCTTGCAATGTGATATGAAATTTAGTATCTACTTACCATCAAATAAAGAAAAGAAAAAAATTCCACTTATATGGTGGTTATCTGGTTTAACTTGTACAGATGATAATTTTAGTCAAAAAAGTGGATTTCAACGTTTGGCTGAAAAACATCAAGTTGCAGTGATTATGCCAGATACTTCACCACGTGGAGAATACGTTTCTGATGTTGCAGCATGGGATCTTGGACAAGGGGCAGGTTTTTATTTAAATGCTACCCAGGATCCTTGGGCACAGCATTATAAAATGTATTCGTATATCGTAGATGAATTAACATCCATTGCTTCGACTATAGTACCTAATTTTTCAGGTGAAGAAAGCATAATGGGGCATTCAATGGGAGGACATGGGGCTTTAGTGATCGGTTTGAAAAATGCTAAGAGATTCAAAGCGGTTTCTGCTTTTTCTCCAATCTTAACTCCTAGTCAAGTACCATGGGGAATAAATGCTTTCACCTCTTATTTAGGTGAAGACAAAGATTCTTGGAAAGAATGGGATGCTTCAGAATTAATTAAAGAAGCTACTATTCCACCAATTCTTATTATGCAAGGTAGTCAAGACGAGTTTTATCCGAAACAATTGGAAGAACATATTTTCTTAGAGAACGCTCAAAAAAATAGTCAAATGGTAACTTATAAAAAAATGGAGGGCTATGATCATAGCTACTTCTTTATTTCCACTTTCTTAAATGAGCATTTCTCTTTCCATATGAAGTATTTAAGATGATTCTTATTTACAACAATACCCACTTCCAATGGCATATGAAGTATTTAAGTTTACAGCAAAATATAGTAACAAAAGTATCCGCATGTAGAGATGTGGGTGCTTTTGATTGTTATATTTTGTCATATTATATCGTTTGTAAAAACAAATAAATTGGGAGGAAGAGTTCATGTGGATTAAAAAAATGTTATTTAATTACCGTGTTAAACCATCCTTATTAAAATCTCGTTATGAGATCGAAAAGGAAAATCGACAAGTTGACTTATTTGAAAGTTCCACTGAAACGTCTAAACCCGTTTCGATAAGAGATACAAGATCATATATTCAGCCTAATACTAAAACATTAGAAGACATGATTAATTACTTAGCAGCTATTCGTGAAATCCCTTCTCTTTCCGTGGATAAGAATAAAATGCTTTGGCCATTAATATCCAAATGCTAAATTCAAAAAAATAATGGTTATAATTTTAGCTATTTCTATATCAAATATTTGAGTTGATGGGAGGTACAGTTTGTATGGAAATGAAAAAAATGTTAAACAATGACCGTATTAAACCATATTTATTAAAAGCACGTTTTGGAGTTGAAAAAGAAAGTCAACGAGTTGACCTATCAGGAAGTTTAGCTAAAACGGAACATCCCAAAAGTATTTCAGTAAGAGATGAACATCCTTATATTCAGCGAGATTTCTCTGAAACACAAATGGAATTAATCACACCAGTTACTGAGACACTAGGAGATTTATTTAATTATTTAGCAGCTATCCATGATGTTGCCTATCGTTCTATGGGAAATAACGAAATGCTTTGGCCATTAAGCATGCCACCACAGTTGCCCGAAAAAGAAGAAGATATTGTTATTGCGAAACTTAATAATCATGAAAATGTTTTATATCGTCGATATTTATCTAATTCTTATGGTCGACGAAAACAAATGATTAGTGGTATTCATTACAATTTTGAATTTAGCGATAATTTGATTCAGGCATTATTTGAATTACAATCAGAAATAAAAGATTATCATCAATTTAAAACAGAAATTTATCTGAAAGTCACAAGGAATTATTTACACTATCGATGGTTAATAACTTATTTCTTCGGTGCTTCTCCTAGTAGTGAAAAGAATTTCTTTGAAATAAATCCTTTAAATGACGCCGTAAGAAGCATTAGAAATAGTAAATATGGTTATAGTAATGAAAATGATGTTCAAGTATCCTATAGTAGTTTACAGAACTATATATCTGATCTTTCTTCGCTGGTAAGTAAAGGGGTTTTATTAGAAGAAAAAGAATTTTATGCATCTGTCCGTTTAAGGGGCGGTCCTCAAGTTTCAGATTTAAAAAATCATGGGATTCGTTATATTGAATTAAGAAACCTAGATTTAAATCCTTTTGAAACATATGGAATTAGCCATGAACAAGCAGAATTTCTACATCTTTTCCTCATCTATTTACTCTGGATTGATCAAGACGATAATAATGATGAATGGGTAAAAATCGGTGATTTTCAAAATAATTTAGTGGCTCTTGAACATCCGTTAGAACATACGCAATTTAAAACAGATGCTGAGCGTATTATTGATGAGATGGAACATTTAACAGGGCTGTTAGACATAACTGTTTCGAATACCTTATTTGTTAACTTGAGAGAAATGCTAACAGATCCAAGTAAGACTTTAGCTGGAAGACTTTATAAAGAGATTATAAAAAGTAGTCAAAGTCAGGTAGCTTCCCGTATTGCTAAAGAAAATTATAAAAAAGCATGGGATAAACCATATCAACTATCAGGATTTACTGACATGGAGTTGTCTACACAAATTTTAATGTTTGATGCTATTCAACAAGGATTACAAGTAGACGTTTTAGATCGACAAGATCAATTTTTAAAACTACAGTTAGGAAATCATGTTGAATATGTGAAAAATGGGAATATGACAAGTAAAGATAGTTATATATCACCATTAATTATGGAAAATAAAACAGTAACAAAGAAAATTCTTCAACAGCATGGATTTCGTGTACCAATAGGTGAGGAATTTAGTGATATAGAAAAAGCCTTACGTTCCTATGATATATTTGCAGGAAAGCCTTTTGTCGTTAAACCAAAAACAACAAATTATGGTTTAGGAATATCTATCTTTAAAGAAAACGGAGCAAGTTACGAAGACTATCAAAAAGCACTCACAATAGCATTTAAAGAGGACTCATCAGTATTAATAGAAGAATTTATTAATGGAACAGAATATCGATTTTTTGTGCTAGATGGCAAAGTTTCTGCCGTTTTATTACGAATTCCTGCCAATGTTATAGGAGACGGTTCACATACGATTGAAGAGTTAGTCGCTCAAAAGAACCTGAATTCATTAAGAGGAATGGACCATAGAACACCTTTAGAAAATATACAATTAGGTGAATTAGAGGTCCTAATGCTTAAAGCTCAAGGGTATCGAAAAGATTCTATTCCAACAAGTGATGAAATTGTTTTTCTGCGAGAAAATTCTAATGTCAGTACAGGTGGAGACTCAATTGATATGACAGATCAAATTCCCGATGATTATAAGAAAATTGCCGTAGATGCTGTGTCGGCACTTGGAGCAAATATTAGTGGTATTGATTTGATTATTGAAAATACAGAAGTTCCTGCAGCTAATAAAAATGCTTATGGAATTATTGAGGCAAACTTTAATCCATCGATGTATATGCATATATATCCGTATAAAGGCAAATCCAGACGTTTGACCATCTGTATATTACATTATTTATTCCCTGAACTACCAAAAAAATAATTTAGAAGTCTTCGAGATGTTAGAGGGATTAGTATAAAAATTGTAAATGATGTAACAAGAGGAGACATTACTTTTTAATTAATTGGGATCTCTCAGAGGTCCCAATTTAAATTATTATTTTAGAAACAGGCGTATGAGAAATGGGTTATTGGAATGCAAGTTTGAATAAGATAAAATAGGGGGAATATCAGAGGGAAATTTAGAAAGGTATTTTGACTTATTTGGTCAATCAAGAGCAAGTCAAAAAGGGATACAGACGAGATATACATGTTATCTATACTTAGGAGTAAAAACCTTAATTTAATAAGAGTTTTACATTGAATACATGTAAACAATTTGTTTGACAACGATCCTTGCAACATCGAAGTCTACAACCGTTCGTTGCCCTCAAGGTAACGGACGCGCCTTAAGGAGCTCTTAAGAGACACGGTTTATCCAAGCAAGGTTATTCGATACCTTCTCATTGCACTACCTTGAATACATTAAATACATAATTTACTTAGTTAAGATATCAAGTAGTTAACGTAGCTTATCACTCAATTCTTCTTCTTAGAATACTTTAAATATTCCTGATTTTCATAGTAGATAATACACGTACCTTGGCTGTACTCCAACGTAATAGTTGATATAAAACTTACGTTAAGCAAATTTCCACGAAATTTTCACTATTTGATTCTTTAAAAAAAGTAGTAAACTAAGTAATCGGTTCCTTAACGTACAGGAATCAGTTTAAATGTGTCTAAATTTTGTCTAAACGTACAATTTTCTTTTTCTGGTATGGTGACCCCTTATTGCTCCACCAGGTATAGAAAATCCAGAGTGGGAACCTATTAGAAAGTTTATTTATAACGACAGTACATGCAAAAAGAAAAAATCATTTAAACATTTTTTACATTATCTTCACGCGAATGGGGCAGATTCTGACTATCTTAATCCACACTATTCACAACAATATATTCAAGGAGAAGAAGAGTTTGTAACCAATTATATATATTTAGAGAATTTCTCTAATGAAATCTCAAAAATAGAAAACAAATATAACTTACAGACTATCCCACTAGACACATTAACGAGATCATGGCATCATCAGGCGCCTAATATGATTCATAAGGGAAACTACGCTGAAGCTGACATTACAGATCCATCTTTCCCTCGGCTGCCGACATATCAGAGCTTTTATGATACGGAGGCTATAAAATTAGTTACAGATATATTTAATGAAGATTTTGAAGCGTATCATTATCTTAAAATGGATATTTCTACAATATGAATCAGTTTCAGAGTACTTAAATAATAGTCTTATTTTTAATATGGAAAACACCGTGAACACTGTTATGGTGTTTTTTTGGGTTTAACACTATATTTTTAACTTTATATAATCCATATACCTTCAAGATAAGATGTATTTGTAAAATAATGTATGCTTATGACCCATTTCTACAAGTATCTCGGCTGAACCCCTCTAGGTTTTTCTGTGCATCCTTTATATATTAAAGAGCCGATTTACTCTTAGCGGGGTAAATTCTGGCTCTTTTCTTATATATATTCTCTTAGCGTGGTTTTTTTCCGAAATGCTGGCGGTACCCCTGATATTCTTGTCAAAGAAGAAAACATGCTATATAAACACATTCCAGAACGTGATGTTTTCAAACTTACACATTCGGAAAATTCTCACTAGGAAAATGGATACTATAAATGGAGTTACAGAAATAAAAGGTGTTTTCACATATAGAAAACACCTTTTCAGTCTACAACTATTTTTTAATAGATTAATACTTTTTTCTATAGTCTAAAACATTTTTTAAATCAAACATTAGAATTATAACTTAACTCTGTATTTTTATTAGGAACAGCAAAATGTTGCTTTTCTAAGAGAGCTTTTTGGAATATAAACTTTATCGTTTTCAATTTTGTATTCAATATCATTCTCTTTTAATATTTCAGTGTTAACAGTATGTATACTATCGCCCCATCTAACGAATTCTTCATTTTGATTTTTTTGATAAAAATAATATGCTATTAACATGCTGAAAATTAACAAGCATAAAAGAACAATAGATTTCTTTTTCAAATTTATCCCCCCTAATTGATTTAAATTATAACATCGTTTATTAAATTAAACTGCCAGTTAGTGGAAGAAGGGAAACTGACATAATAACATTTTGATTCAACTTTTTTATAAACGGTACGGCTATATTTCAATTTTACATTAAGGGGTACCAACGCATGTCCATCAAGCTAAACAAGTAACTTACTAGATATGAAACGATTCTTGGTTCAAAACTAGTAATTGATAGAAAAGTAGGCATGCTAAAGAAGCCTATTAAAACGTGATTTTTTCGCTAGGCAGCTTATCTATGCTTCACTGTCGTTTTATACACAATCCCTAGAATATCAAAGACGGTCATCTTCTTATACCTATGACATTTACGACCGTTCTTTTTGAGCAGCTGATAAAGGCGATGCAAGTTCTCACTTATTTAGAATAAGAGTAAAGATGATGCTTTATTTGTTCAATGAAATATTGATGGTGTATATTATCGTTAGATACTCGACTTGCCATAATAGCTCCCTCCATTGAAGAGGCAAGAAAAGAAGCGAGCGATATAATGTCTATCTCTTCTTTAAGTTCTTGTTTCTCTATTCCTTCCTTTATGAGAGAGGCCATTAACATTACTGTATCATCATAGCCTTTTGCTGCTGCTTTTTGTAATTCTGGAAATACGCCAGTACTTTCAATGGCGCTATTAAGTAATGGACAGCCTCCAGCAATAGGAGGATTATTAGCTGCATCTTGATATACAAGGAAAATTGCAAGGATTTTATCGATTGCTGTTTTTTTATTTTCCATTGCTTTATGAAAATGACTCCACATAATCTCACCACTTTTGTCGTAGGCAGCAAGAACAATTTCTTCTTTATTTTTGAATCTACGATAAATAGATCCTTTCGGTAGTTCAGTGGCTGTCATTATATCCTGAATGGATGTGCGAGTTATCCCATTAGTATTAAATAAATATAAAGATGTTTCAATAATTTTTTCTTTTACCTTATCAACTTTAGTCATGCTTTGTCCTCCTAATGAAAACGATCCTAATATTCTAGGTAATGTTTACCCTCTATTTTCTTGATTTTTTTGTGAGTATAAATAAGTTCGGAACAGAAATATCTTATCAATCGCTATCTTATGAAAATCTCAAACAATACAGTTTGAAAAGAAGTTAATCAAATTATATTATCCATGTAAAATAAGTGAATTTGTTGGTTTGAAATTAAGTTTGATTAAAATTTAAGCGAAACCATTGATTTCATCACAAAAAAATCTCACGCATTTTGAAAAAAATTTGATTAAAATGCGTGAGTTGAAATTTTACAAGCTATTTATTTTTATAATAAAGTTTGATAATTTCGGTAAGCGAATTGTTAAAATGTGCCCTCTAATATTATATTTTATTAATTAATTTATCTAATTCTAATTCAGATATAACTTTAATGCCCTTACTTTCTAATAGAGCAGTCGTTACGCCGACTCCTGTTACCTTTTTTCCAACAAACTCACCACTATAAATTTCTTTACTGCCACAAGAAGGGCTATATTCTTTTAAAACTACATGGCTAGCTTGCATTTCTTGTGCTAAATTTAAAGTCTTCATGGCACCATTTATATATAATTCCGTCACATCATTACCGGAACGTTCCATTACTTTTGCTTTGCCCTCTAAAACATCATATCCATCTCCGCCCAAGATTTCAGCTGGTTCTCTCGGTGTAACAAAACCACCTAATAACTCCGGGCAAACAGGTATCGCTTTCTTTTCATCAATTAATTTTTGAATTGTATCGTTTAAACATGCAGTACCATTATATCTTACTGGTTTTCCAGCTAAGCAAGAACTAACTAAAATCATGATGTACATCCTTTCAAATTCATATTCAATTATTACAACAACATTAAAAACTACCCTTTTCTTAACTATGCGAACATCTTAATATTTTTGCTTTTATTTTATTAATAATTTATAAAGGGGGTTTAAAAAACTAGAAACTTATAGTATCATTAGTTTTCGAACCGAACCGTCCGGTTTGGTATTAATATAATTATATTTTAGAAGGAGAACCTAATGCAACAAGAAAAATCAAAGATTCTAAGTAATTTCATTATGGAGGTAATAAAGTGAGCTTTATAAAAATGAATACAAAAGAACTTGTTATGCTAATAGTTTATATACTGTTTGCACTACTTCAAATTGGCTTGTTCATATTATTTGGCATATCCCTTT
>NZ_MACE01000072.1 GCF_001883995.1 Bacillus paranthracis
TTATGCTAATAGTTTATATACTGTTTGCACTACTTCAAATTGGCTTGTTCATATTATTTGGCATATCCCTTTTAACTAACAGCAACTTAGTTGAATCAGAATTTGCTCTTAGTGCCATCGGTGTGACTGTACCTGCTATTGTAGGAATCATTTTCTTTAGGAAAGAAATTATTGAAAGTTTTACTTATTTTAAAGAGAAAACAATTTTGAAAATAGTAAGCATTCCTATGGTAGTTTTACTTATGATAATTGTGGAAAATTCTATTATGCATTTTCTAAATACAGGTCAGCCAGAGAACCAAGAACAGATCCTTACAAATGGCGCAGAGATGCCTATTATATTCACATTACTTGTATTTGGGATTATAGGACCAATAATTGAAGAAATTATATTTCGCCATATATTAGTAAATCGTTTTTCGGAATATGTTGGTACTGCTATTGCATCCATCGTTTCGATTATAATTTTTACACTTCTTCACACGAACCAACTTTCGGATATTGCTATCTATTTACCTGGCGCGGTGATGCTTACTGCAGCTTATCTTATTTCTAATAGATCCCTTGCATATGTTATAGCGATACATATGTTAAACAATTTTATTCCTTTTATTTAATTGTATATGTCATAGAGAGACACATGCAGTTGAATATTATAAAAAATTAGGAGGGTGTCAAACATGATTGTAACAACAACGTCTGGAATTCAAGGTAAAGAAATTATTGACTATATTGATATTGTAAATGGTGAAGCTATTATGGGGGCCAACATTGTACGCGATTTATTCGCTTCTGTTCGTGATGTTGTCGGTGGTCGTGCTGGTTCTTATGAAAGTAAGCTAAAAGAAGCTCGTGATATCGCAATGGACGAAATGAAAGAACTTGCAAAACAAAAAGGTGCGAACGCTATCGTTGGTATTGACGTAGATTACGAAGTTGTTCGTGATGGAATGTTAATGGTTGC
>NZ_MACE01000073.1 GCF_001883995.1 Bacillus paranthracis
GGCGGCAATGGCTCTGGCGGCAATGGCTCTGGCGACAACGGTTCTGGCGGCAATGGCTCTGGTGGCAATGGCTCTGGTGGCAATGGCTCTAGCGGCAATCGTGGTAAAGGCGATAGCAGTTCTCAAGGGGGAAATGACTCTCATGGAGGTAACCGTGGTAAAGGCGATAGCAGTTCTCAAGGAGGAAATGGCCCTCAAGGTGGCAATAGTTCCAAAGGTGGTAACGTAAAAGATAACGCGAAAAAACAAGGCGATAAGTTACCGAATACTGCAACACATTATCCTGCATCTATTTTAATGGGACTTTCAACATTCCTAATTGGTATGTTACTATTCATTCGCCGTAAAAACGCAAAATAAAAACATATCCTTCCATCTTAAAAATACATGAAACAAATTGTAAAACTAAAAAGGACTTTGGATTGCATTTTATTATGCAGCCTAAAGTCCTTTTCATCCTTCCTATCCAAAAGAGCATTAATACGCTTTTCCCCAATACACCATTTGTTTCGCTTCTTTACCACAACAAATACATTCGTCAGCTAAATGCTCTTGCTCAAAAGGCATACAGCGAGAAGATACTCCGACTTCTTCTTTTAATTTCTCTTCACAAGCTAGTTCCCCGCACCACATCGCCTTAATAAATCCTTGCTTTTCATCAGCTAATTTTTTCATCTCTTCAAACTTCGTCACACTATACGTATTTTCATCACGAAATACTTTTGCTTTATTAAATAAAGAGTTATGAATTTCCTCAAGTAGTGCTGGAATGCGTTCTTCTAATTGATCCATTGATATAAACTCTTTTTCTTTCGTATCTCTTCTTACGAGTACAACTTGATTCTTTTCAATATCTTTAGGACCAACTTCTAATCGAATTGGAATACCTTTCATTTCATACTCATTAAATTTCCAACCTGGTGTTTTATTACTAGCATCTATTTTTACTCGTGCAACCTTTTGAATATGTCCTTGTAACTCTAGCGCTTTCGCCAAAACTCCTTCTTTATGCTGAGCAATCGGTACAATAACAACTTGCACTGGTGCAACTTTAGGAGGCATTACAAGCCCATTATTATCACTATGAACCATAATCAGTCCACCTATCATTCTCGTTGATACGCCCCAAGATGTTTGGTGTACATATTGCCACTTACCGGTACGATCTAAAAATTTAATATCAAATGCTTCAGAGAAATTCGTTCCAAAGTTATGGGATGTTCCTGTTTGAAGTGCTTTCCCATCATGCATTAAGCTTTCAATCGTATAAGTTGCCTTTGCTCCCGCAAATTTTTCTTTTTCTGTTTTTTGTCCTTTAATTACCGGTATCGCTAAATAGTCTTCACAGAAAGAAGCATATAGATTTAAAATATTTAATGTTTCAGCTTGAGATTCTTCTGCTGTTTCATGAATTGTATGACCCTCTTGCCATAAGAATTCCGTTGTGCGAAGAAATGGCCTCGTTGTCTTTTCCCAACGAACTACTGAACACCACTGATTATATAACTTTGGCAAATCATTATAGGATTGCACAATTTTTGAAAAGTGCTCACAGAATAAAGTTTCAGATGTAGGGCGTATACAAAGTCTTTCTGCTAACTTTTCATTCCCGCCATGTGTCACCCATGCTACTTCAGGAGCAAATCCTTCTACATGATCCTTCTCTTTTTGTAATAAGCTCTCTGGGATAAACATTGGCATATACACATTTTCATGACCGGTTGCTTTTAACTTCTCATCCATAACTTTCTGCATATTTTCCCATAAGGCATAGCCGTACGGGCGTAGAATCATACATCCTTTTACACTTGAATAATCAACAAGTTCTGCTTTTTTTACAATATCTGTGTACCACTGTGCAAAGTCCTCTTCCATCTTCGTAATCGCTTGTACTTGTTCTTTTGCCATAGTCAGTCTTCCTCCTTCTAGAAAATACAAAAAAGCCCGCGTCCCTAAATAGGGACCGAGCTTTGCCGGCGTTACCACCCTGATTCATGCACAAAATTGTGCATGCTCTCTTTTTGATAACGGGAAATTCCCGCTGCATATGCAGAACGCAAAGGTAGGTTCCATGTTGTCTTTTTAAGAATCTTTCAGCCTGACGGATTCTCTCTCTGCTAAAAAGGTTGAACATATACTAGTCCTTTTTCATCGTTATAACAAAATAAATTTGTTGAATATCATAATATAAATTTCACTTCAAAACAAGAGTGAATTTTCTTATTTTTATATATTCTTTTCATTTTTTACAGTTTTATACGTAGCTTTTTCGTGATATTTTTAAAAGTTGATGTGCAATCATACCAATAAGTGTACCAAGTAGGACGAAGAAACCAATAAACCCATACCCCATTCCTTCCCATCCACCAATAACCATCATTGTAACAGGAAAGGATGCTAAACAAAGAAGTATTAGACTAAGTGCAAATATAATATCGAACTGCTTGTCTGGAAACCGTTTCTTTAGTAAATACGAAATAGCAAATACAAGGATAATCGTGATTCCGCCAATGATGTAAAATATACCAAATCCATCTAACCAGTCCATACCATTCCCTCCTTCCATAGATTCCCTTATACTTATTATATGTTCAACTTTTCTGAAAATAAATAATAAATTTTATTTAAAAACATATTTTTATTACTAGGTATTAATAGTAGTATATAGTAATAGGTTTTATATAATTAGGAGGATTACTTTATGGATAAAGCATTAACGAATCGTGTCATCATTTTATCATTCGACTGTTTATCAGCTTTAGATTTTCCTATACTACAAAAATTACCTCACTTCCAATCTCTAATCAAAAAGGGTACGGTTGTCGAAAAAGTAGAACCAATTTATCCTTCTGTAACATACCCAAGTCACTCAACAATCGTAACTGGTAATTACCCTAATAAACATGGTGTTGTTAGCAATACGTTACTTCAACCTGGACGTGAATCACCCGATTGGCATTGGTACCGAAAATCAATACAAGGAACAACGTTATATGATGAAGCACATAAAGCAAATTTAACGACAGCTGCCCTTCTATGGCCTGTTACCGGCAGAGCAAATATTGATTACAATTTACCAGAAATCTTTCCAAATAGACCGTGGCAAAATCAAGTTTTAGTTTCATTATTTAGCGGTAGCCCGCTATATCAATTAGATTTAAATCGTCGTTTCGGCCATATACGAAATGGAGTGTCACAACCTGAACTCGATGATTTCGTACTTGCTTCTGCTGTGCATACAATCCAGACGAAAAAGCCTAATGTCATGTTTGTACATTTCACCGATTTAGACACCCAAAGACACTATCACGGCTTTGAATCAAAAGAAACAATAGCCGCAATTCATAGACATGATGAGCGACTAGGGAAAATTATTCAAGCTTTAAAAGACAGTGGACTATACGAAGAGAGCACTATTATCGCTCTTGGTGATCATAGCGCTTTAAGTGAAAACAAAGCCATTCAATTAAATGTACTATTTCATCAAAAAGGGCTTATCTCTATAAATTCAAAAGGAAAATTAGTAGACTGGAATGCTTATTGCCAAAGTTGCGATGGGTCCGCCTATGTATATGTGAAAGACAAAAACGATACCGATACAATTCGAGAAGTACAACTACTCCTTGAAGAACTGCTTCAAAATAAACAAAACGGTATTGAATTTATACTTCATGATGAGGATGCGAAGGAATGCGGTGCAGATGGCAATTGTTTATTTATGTTGGAAGCACGAGAAGGGTATTATTTCACTGAAAACTATACAGGAGATTTTATAAAAGAAATTACTGAAAAAGATGTTACGCCTAGTAAAAAATATACATTTGGTACGCATGGATACTCTCCAACAAAACCTAACTATGAAACAATTTTTATAGCTGCTGGGAAAGGAATAAAAAGTGGCATTACCATACCGTATATGAGACTTATTGATGAAGGCCCAACTATCGCTAGACTACTCGGTTTACACTTAGGTGAAACAGACGGATCAATTGTAGAGGATTTACTCCAATTGTAAAGAACTGTGTATATATGTAAAAGTTATGTAAAATTCATCATTGTTTCTCTTTTTATAATTTTTATTTTTGTACACTGTTAGTAGAACAAATTTGAGGGGGAACACTATATGAAAAAAATGTCCAGACAAGAAAAAAGCTGGATATTATACGATTGGGCGAACTCGGTATATTCGCTCGTCATTACAACTGCATTATTCCCAATTTACTTTAAAGCAGCTGCAAAAGAAGCTGGGTTATCTGGTGCAACGTCAACAGCATATTGGGGATATGCAAACTCATTCGCTACACTTTTAATTTCTATACTTGCCCCTATTCTCGGCACAGTTGCTGATTATAAAGGATTTAAAAAACGATTTTTCACATTCTTCTTTGGACTCGGTATTGTATTTACAAGTATGTTAGCAGTCGTCCCAACATCTCAGTGGTACTTATTACTAGGATGCTATATGCTCGCATTAGTCGGTTTTGCTGGAGCAAACATTTTTTATGACGCATTTTTAGTAGATGTCACTTCTGAAGATAGAATGGATCGAATTTCTACGAGAGGTTTCGCTTTAGGCTATATTGGGAGTACTATTCCATTTATCGGTTGTATCGCTCTTATCATTCTTGCTCAAAAAGAAACTATCCCTTTATCAGTCGGCATTGCTAGTCAAATTTCATTCGCGATAACCGCTCTTTGGTGGGGACTATTCACAATTCCAATGCTGAAGAACGTAGAGCAAACACATTATATTGAACGTCACCCAAAACCAATTGCAATGAGCTTCAAACGCCTTGCTGATACTTTTAAAAATATTAAAGAATATAAAACGGTCTTTATGTTCTTAATTGCTTACTTTTTCTATATTGATGGGGTCGATACAATTATTACTATGTCTACCGCTTATGGAACAGATCTCGGCATTAGTGCAACGAATCTATTAATCATATTATTCGTCACACAAATTGTAGCTTGTCCATTTGCTTTATTATACGGAAAATTATCAACAACATTTACCGGTAAAAAAATGCTATATGTCGGTATTATTATTTACATCATTATCTGCATATATGCTTATTTCTTAAAAACGACACTCGATTTCTGGATTTTAGCAATGTTAGTTGCTACTTCTCAGGGCGGGATTCAAGCACTTAGTCGTTCCTATTTTGCAAAACTAGTACCTAAAGAATCTGCAAATGAATTTTTTGGATTTTATAATATATTTGGCAAATTTGCCGCGATTATGGGTCCAGTATTAGTCGGTGTTACAACGCAATTAACAGGAAAAACAAATGCTGGTGTTCTTAGTATTATTGTGTTGTTTATTATCGGTGGATTTTTATTAACTAAGGTCCCTGAAAATAATACATCCGTTACACCACCTAATCCGAAAACTAAAACGCTATAAGAAAAAGATCCTCTTCATGCAAGAAGAGGATCTTTTTTATCTATAACGTCTTACAATTAAAAACTCAACAGCCGGCTTTACAACTATCGCAGCACATAACGCAAACAATAACGGTATGTTATGAAAATCAATCCATCTATTAAACCCTACCGATGCGAAAAACAAGCCAAAAATTAATACAACGAGTACATAATATGTAACATTGGCACTTGTTTTTAATACATGTTTTTCTAAATCATCTTTCTCCTCAGTATCCCCTTCGACGCTATGTGATGCCAAACTTTTAAATAGATAATGTAACGCGATGCTACAAATAAATAGTGCATACCAGTTTACTTGAAGTTCAGTTAACCAATAGTAAAGTGCATACACTAACGTACCTATAGCAACTAATATAGTAACGAAAAGGCTTATCTTTTCTTTCCCCAACAACTACTCCCCCTACTGCTTGTACAAAAATAGTTTATCAACAGTTGTTCCTAATACTTCCGCTAAACGAAAAGCTAACGCTAAGCTTGGATCATATTTATTATTCTCAATTGCATTTATCGTTTGTCTAGAAACCTTACATTTATCAGCTAATGCGCCTTGTGAAATATTATTTTCAGTGCGTAATTCATAGATTTGATTTTTCACACCATTTCTCCTAACCTGTAAAATCGTTTTTACATCATCAGTATATAATTGGCTCATATAGTTGTCAAAAGTTCGCCAAAGAAAAAGGGAGCACTTCTGCTCCCTTACAATAGTTATTTCGACGCTAACGAATTTGTTAGTTCCTCTTTATTAGTGACATCTTCTTTCTTTATTTGCATGCGTAGAACTGGCCCTATTGCTAATAAAATAAGTGCCATTGCTATACAAAACACAATAACTAGTGATGTCATTTCCTTTAATCCTCCAGCTAAAGCAGTACCAATTAGCATAGCTCCCATAAACAGCGGTAAAATCGTCCCATTTACTCTTCCAACCATATTTTCTGGTACAAGTTGAATCATAAGCGTACCGACAACGATATTAACACAGGCTAAACAAATACCTGTTCCAAATCTCATGAAACTAGTAATCCAAAATGATGTAGATAGCCCTTCTACTAAAAATGACATCGCTAATATGCCCATACCGAATACGAACATCTTTTTCGGGTTCACTTTTGAAGTGAAAATCGCAGCAACAATACCACCAATTAACATACCTATTCCATCAGCTGCAGCTAAATATTGAACTGCTTCCTTTTCCATTCCAAGGCGTTCTATTACAAGAAACACTTCTAATGGCGTTGTTAATCCAACAGCTAAGCCTATAATGGTGAAAGTAATTGTAATCATACGTAAATTTTTCGTATGAAGAACGTATTTCCACCCTTCTTTTATATCATTTTTTAATGAATCTCTCGCCACTTGCTCTTGTTCAACCCATTTCGGTAAAAATGAAAGAGCGATAGCAGATAACAAAAATAAAATGATTAAGCTATATAGTGACGTAAATAAACCAAGTTGTGTATACACAAGTGATCCTACCACTGGTCCAAAAATCATAAATAATGACTGTAATGTTTGGTTAAATGCAATCGCATTCGCTACCTGTTCTTCCTTTACGTAGCGCTTAAATATACGCGAAGATGATGGCTGAGAGAACTGGCCTACAATCGCTGAAATGAGTGTTGCAAAAAATATAGCCTGCCAATAATCCAGTTTTAACAACAGGACAATTCCTATAATAGACATTACACTTAATACATCTCCAGCGACCATTGTTCTTTTCGGATTCCAGCGATCAGCTAGCGCACCACCGATAAATGAGAAAATAAAAATAGGTGCATATTCCATAACCGATAACAATGAAACGGAAACTGGATCATTATTCGTTCGCTCCATTATGAAATATAGAAGGGCCATATTTCTGATCCAAATTGCAAATTGTTGTAAAATATCAGACGCCATAACGAGCATAAATGCTCGGTTTTTAAATAAAGCGTTCATTTTCATTCCCCTTTCATAAACCGACCGTTCGGTCTAATTTATTTTATAGAAAAGCAACTGACTTATTATTCAGCTGCCATTCCTTTTAACAATACATCTATTGCCTTTTTATAAATACGTTTCAACTCTTTATAATCTAACTCGTAGTAAAGTACTCCAAGCCCTGATAATAATCCATTCACAATATACATAAGATCGCGCGTATTATCTTCACGAAACTCTCCAGACTGTATGCCTGCTTCAATTAGTTTCTCAAACATAACATATGATTCTCTAGTTAAAGCTAATAGTTCATCCAAAATCTCTTTACTTACAACTTGGCTCATAGAGAATTCCTCTATTGCATTTGAAATTGGTTGCTGTATGTCCTCTACATGATATTCCGCGAGACCATATAATTTTTCAGTATTCGTACTATACGACTTCTCTTTTTCATTCCATTTTTCAAGCCAATCATACGTATGCTGTTTTACCACAAATAAAAATAATTCTTCTTTACTTTTAAAGTGATAATAAATACTTCCTTTACTTCGTTCTGTAATTTCACAAATCTCTTCCATAGATGTAGCTGCATAGCCCTTCTGTGAAAACAGACTTTCTGCTTTATATGCAATTTCTTTCTTTATCTCTTCTGCACTTCTTCTCATATTCACACCTCTTTAAACCGACCGTTCAGTCTAATGATAACAAATTAAAAACCTCTATTACAAGAGGCTATATTCCTTATTTAAGAAAACGTACTTTCAAACCACGTTCGAATCATGTGTATGATTCCAATTTTAAATCCTAATTTACCAAGAAATACGCCTCCCGCAGCTAATAAAAATAACATTACTTTCCCCTTGTTTTTCACTTTCGGCTCCCTTTTCATTTCCATTCCCCTTAGTATGTTAAAAGTATTTAATCAAACGTTTGTTTAACTGTTTTTATGCATATGTAAGCCAACTAATTAAACGTTTGTTTAAAAAGAAATACGCCTATATAAGGCGCATTTTCATCAATCACCGCCACCTCCGCCACCATCGCAGCTGCCTCCGCTATCTCCACCAGAAGACCCTCCACAATCATGTGAACCTCCATGCGAGCTATCATTATCAGATCCCGCAAAGAAAAATAATGGTGATGAGTTGTTAGATGAGTTATGAATGTTATTTTGTTTTGTAAGATTTACCTTCTTTTTGTTTGATCGAACTGCTGTTAAGATTGTTACAACTACAACAAATAATAGTATGAAAATAATAAATTCCATATAAAAGCCTCCCTTATTCCTCGAATAATTGAATGGTTCTCTCTAGATTTTCAAGCGAAATGAAGCGCGATTCACGAAGAATCTCTTTTCCATTATGAAATAATAAAATTGTCGGTCCAGTAAATACTGCATATCGCCCTGCAACCTCTTGCATGTCTTGCAGTAATATCTCTATTTTCTCTACGTAATCATAATTCTCTAATACGTAATTTACTTTCCTTAACATGACATCACAAACACCACAATTTTCCGTTTTAATAAACAGAAGTACTAATTGTTGTTCTTCAATATATGTTACTAATTCTTCTATTGTTTCAAAGTTTTTCATCTTATCCCTCTTAACGTAGTTTATGAAATACTTTATCTTGATACATACGAAATGCTGAACTATCTTTAATCTTTCTTTTTTCCATTACTTGCTGAAAACGTAGCGTTTTTGCCGTTAACTCTTCTTTTAATTTTTTTCTCTCTTCTTCATCATAACAGCAAGCAATTAAATCCTCTATTTTTAATATATCTTTTTGCAGTTCCATTTCTGGTGGAATCATGCCCGCGTTTTTTAAAATTTTATAACTCATTCTAAGTTCTGGAGGTACCATTGAAAGGTCTTCTAATTGTAGTGGTTTTCCTTTTCCCGGAATATGATCAAGGTCTCCATTCCGTATTGCTTGTCGAATTTTTTCTTCGGCAATATTCAAAAACACATCCACATTACTCCCTCCCTTACATATTTTTACTATTATTTTACATGAAATTTCATTATCTTGCTACGCTATTACAAATTGACCTCATACAATTTTTTCTCAAATTTAACTCCAAGAAGCCCTTTCCTCTCTAATCGATATTTTATTTTCATGTGTAATCTGTATTAGAGCCATTTCATATTGAGAAAGTCTTTTCGAATTCAATAAAGCGTTTACACCAAATCTTACATTTGCTACGATTTAATCAGCTTCAGCTCCTTGTATAGACTTCGTGATGTCTGATCATTTTTATCTAGATTCATTTTGATTTATTGGCGCATGCCTTTAAATATATCTTTTATTTTGAAAGGAGAAATGGCTATGAAATCAAAAAAATTCACACTGCTATTACTATCCCTACTACTCTTCTTACCTCTTTTTCTCACAAACTTTATTACTCCCAATGTCGCATTAGCAGATTCACAAAAGCAAGGTCAAAAAATTGTTGGGTATTTTCCTTCATGGGGCATTTACGGACGTAATTATCAAGTTGCAGATATTGATGCATCAAAGCTAACTCATTTAAACTATGCTTTCGCTGATATTTGCTGGAATGGAAAACATGGAAACCCTTCTACTCACCCCGATAATCCAAATAAACAAACGTGGAACTGTAAAGAATCTGGTGTACCACTGCAAAATAAAGAAGTCCCTAATGGTACTCTCGTACTCGGTGAACCATGGGCCGATGTCACAAAATCTTATCCTGGCTCAGGTACAACTTGGGAAGATTGTGATAAATACGCACGCTGCGGAAATTTCGGCGAACTGAAACGATTAAAAGCTAAGTATCCTCACTTAAAAACAATTATTTCCGTTGGTGGCTGGACTTGGTCTAACCGCTTTTCTGACATGGCCGCTGATGAAAAAACAAGAAAAGTATTCGCTGAATCTACAGTCGATTTCCTACGCGAATATGGATTTGACGGCGTTGATTTAGATTGGGAATATCCGGGCGTAGAAACGATTCCTGGTGGTAGTTATCGTCCTGAAGATAAGCAAAACTTCACCCTACTCCTTCAAGAAGTTCGAAATGCATTAACGAAAGCTGGTGCAGAAGATGGTAAACAATATTTACTAACAATTGCATCAGGTGCAAGCCAACGTTACGCTGATCATACAGAGCTAAAGAAAATCTCTCAAATACTGGATTGGATTAATATTATGACATATGATTTCCACGGTGGATGGGAAGCTACTTCTAACCATAATGCAGCTCTATACAAAGATCCAAATGACCCAGCAGCGGATACGAATTTTTACGTAGATGGTGCGATAGACATTTATACAAATGAAGGGGTTCCAGCAGATAAACTCGTATTAGGTGTACCATTTTACGGACGCGGGTGGAAAAGTTGTGGAAAAGAAAATAACGGACAATACCAACCTTGTAAACCAGGTAGTGATGGAAAGCTCGCTTCTAAAGGTACTTGGGATGACTATTCTACCGGCGATACAGGTGTGTACGATTATGGTGATTTAGCAGCTAATTATGTTAATAAAAATGGCTTTGTTCGCGGATGGAACGATGTGGCGAAAGTACCTTATTTATATAATGCAACTACAGGTACATTTATTAGCTATGATGACAACGAATCTATGAAGTATAAAACAGACTATATAAAGACAAAAGGTTTAAGTGGCGCAATGTTTTGGGAGCTTAGTGGTGACTGTCGCACAAGTCCAAAATATAGTTGTAGTGGACCAAAATTACTTGATACGTTAGTAAAAGAATTACTAGGTGGACCTATTACTCAAAAAGATATTGAGCCACCAACAAACGTAAAAAATATTGCTGTAACAAATAAAAATTCAAACTCAGTTCAATTAAACTGGACGGCATCTACTGATAACGTAGGAGTTACGGAATATGAAATTACTGCTGGAGAAGAGAAGTGGAGTACAACAACAAATAGCATTGCAATTAAAAACTTAAAACCTAATACAGAATACACATTTTCAATACTAGCAAAAGATGCTGCCGGGAATAAATCACAGCCTGCTTCTATTATTGTAAAAACAGATGATGCTAACACAACACCTCCTGGTGGAAATAGCAATGCTACCTTTTCAGTCACTTCAAATTGGGGAAGTGGTTACAACTTCTCGATTGTAATTAAAAATAGTGGAACGACCTCTATTAAAAACTGGAAATTAGAATTTGATTATAACGGCAATTTAACACAAGTTTGGGATTCTAAAATTAGTAGTAAAATAAATAATCATTACGTAATTACGAATGCAGGATGGAATGGTGAAATTCCTCCTGGTGGATCGATTACAATCGGAGGAGCAGGAACAGGCACTCCTGCTGAACTTGTAAATCCATCCATTAGCGAAAACTAAACGTAACTTCCAATAATTATTTCACTAAAGTTTGAATTTAGGTTTGATTCCTCTCTCCTAAATTCAAACTTTTAATTTTATGAAAAATCACAAATTAACATTATAATAACCTATTATAACTATATTTAGTTTACAATATGAAGTTCGTGTGAAGTTCACCTGAATTTTACATGAATTTCCTTTAAGCTCTATTGTCTTCCTATACTAATCACATTATCCTTTACATATAGGAATTATTTTCATTCCATTTCAAACTATCTATATATACATAAAGAAGGATAGTCGCCTATTAGGGAAAGGCATCTAGTATTATTATAAATATAAACATAACAAAAGAAAAAGCACGCTTATAAGCGCACCATAAGAGTGCTTCTTCATACAATTCTCATGTAAGAGTTCTCGAAAATCATGTTAATCACAAAGAAAAGGCATTAGCTTATACAAGCTAATGCCTTTTCTTTATTCATATTGTTCAGCGTTCCATTCTTCTATATTCCACACTTTTGTTATCCATGCTTCATAGAAAGAAGGCTCATGTGATACAAGTAAAACGGTTCCTTTATATCGTTGTAGCGCTTCCTGCAACGCCTTCTTTGTTTCTATATCCAAATGATTAGTTGGTTCATCTAAAATTAAAACATTACTTTTCGTTACGATCAGTTCACATAAACGTACTTTCGTTTGTTCTCCGCCGCTTAATAAACGAATAGGCTTTAATACATGTTCTTCTCGCAATCCACACTTTGCTAATGCTTGGCGCACTTCTTTCTTTGTCATATCTGGTCGCTCTGCCCAAACTTTCTCTAAGGGTGTTGTTTCTGAAGCAAACTCTTCCTGGGCAAAGTACGCAGGATTTACTCGTTCTCCAACAGAAATTGAACCGCTTAGCGGCTTAATTTGACCTAATAATGTTTTTAACATCGTCGTTTTTCCAATTCCATTATGACCAATAATCGCTATCTTTTCTCCTTTTTTCACTTGTAAATTCAACTCTGGACATAAAGGATCACTATAACCTATCCTTAGTTTCTCAGCTTGCAATATACGACTCACCGGCTCCTCATAAACACTGAAATCAAAACGGGATCGAGTTACAGAATGAATCTTTTCAATCCTTTGCATTTTCTCTAATACTTTCTCTCGACTTTTAGCCTGTTTCGCTTTTCGAATTTTATTTTTTTGAATAAATATTTCTAACTGAGAGATTTCTTTTTGTTGTTTCGCATACGCCGATTGTAATTGTTTCTTTTGCACTTGGTAACTTTGCACAAACTTTTCATAGTTTCCTACGTATCGCTTCACTTTTCCTCCTTCTAGATGAAAAATAACATTTGTAATACTGTTCAAAAATAATTCATCATGCGAAATGATTACATAAGCTTTTTCATATAGTCTCAAATATGATTGCAACCATTCTATATGAGCTGTATCTAAATAATTTGTTGGCTCATCTAGTAATAAAACATCAGCTTTTTCTAAAAGAAGCTTCCCAAGTAATAACTTTGTTCGCTGTCCCCCACTTAACTTCGATACATCCTTTTTCAAACCTATTTCAAATAAACCTAAACCGATTGCTACTTCTTCAACTTCTGTATGAATGTGATAGAAATTAGAGCTTTCCAATATAGTTTGTAATTCTCCATACTTTACTAACAGTTTTTCTACTTCTCCTGCTCCATTCATTTCTTCAGCAATTTTTAACATTTCGTATTCAATCGCATACAAATCAGCAAATGCACTTTGCAAGTATCCCTCAATTGTCATCCCTTCTTGTAAATCCATATGCTGCTGCAAGAAACCTACCTTCACATGTGGAAACCATTCAATGTTCCCATCATCATGTATAAGTTCTCCTGTTAAAATCCTTAGCAATGTTGATTTTCCAATTCCATTTTGCCCTACTACCCCAACATGCTCACCCTTCAAGATTCGAAAACATGCATTATATAAAATGGTTTTCTCACCATACGAATGACTTAAATTTTCTACCGTTAATATACTCATTATTTTCTCTCCTTTACTTATGATTCATAAGCTAAATAGAGAGAGCAACAGTATAAAGCCTTATTTAATTGTGCATATAAAAAATGGGTAAGGTGAATACACCTTACCCATTACATATTATCGTAAGAAAGGATTAAGGTTCTTTACCTGCTGTCTTCAATTTAGCTTAATCGATAAAAATGGGCAGACTTCTCCCATATCAAGCTAAAACCATTTGAAGAACAGTTGATAAAGTCATTTTATCCTTTCACTCCTTTAACATTTGTTATATTAAGAGTATAAACTACTCTGTTATATTCTATTCTCTACTTTTCTTTTTGTTCCTTCCCCATGTTATCGTTTTCTACATAAATTTCTTTATACATCTTTTCTAATGCATATGGACTTGTAAAGATGAGCGTTAACGATTTCCACATATAAATTCTTCTCTGTAATTCTATTCCGTATCCTTTACTCACCATACTTTTCACTTCTGAAATATGGTCTTCAGCTTGAAATTGTTGTACAGACTTCAATTCACCCGTTTTAAAATCTGTTAAAAGACCTATCACAACTCGTCCGTGTTCCTGTGATCTTTCTTCTAAATCAAACTGAATTGAATGAACAAAACCTAAAACGTGAAAAATTTGAGCATGTAAACCGACAACAGCACGCTGTTCCATTAAGGTGTAACACTCTCGTTTTAACACCTCTACCATTTCCAAGGAATTTCTATTAACTTTCATTTTGCCGACAAACATAATTTTTACAATATGAGCGACTGCCCCCATACTTTTTAATACACTCTCTAGAATTTCTACCGCGTCTTCTACATAACCATTTGAAATTATGGAATGAATAAATTCATCTAATACCGCTTGAAACTTTTTAATTAAATGTAAATCACGTAACTCCGGAACATCTTTTTTCAATTGATCTCGACCTTGAACCCACTTTAAAATTTCTGTCATTTCTTCTTCTTTTAATTCATGATGTTCCATACCATACTTCATTAATAAAATATGATTTTTTAATAAAGCTTTTCTTTCTTCAAGATTATCTGCCGTTAATTCATCTACTATTTTCTCTATAGTTTTCATCTTTCTCCCCCTATATAAAAAAGCCTCTTAACAGTAATCATACCAAAAACTGTTAAAAGGCTTTTTCTATTTTTTCATATAAGGAGCTAATACTCTCAAAATTTCTTCCTTATCTTTCTTTAACTCAAGTGATGTTAACATATCCATCGTTCTCGGCCTAGGTAATTTCACTTGTACCTCACCAACTATTGATGCTGGTCTTTGAGATAAAATAAATACGCGATCCGAAAGCAAGATTGCCTCATCTAAGTCGTGTGTAACCATAACGATTGTTTGCTTCTCTTGGTGCCAAGAGTTTAAAAGCCAGCTATGTACTTCCATTTTTGTAAAAGCATCTAATTTACCAAAAGGCTCATCAAGTAACATAATTGGCTTTTCACATAAATATGTGCGCAGAAAACTAATTCTTTGACGCATACCACCAGACAATTCATCTGGATAATGGTCTGCATATTCATCTAGTTCAAACTGCTTTAATGCTTCCATTCCTTCTGTCAGCCTTTGTTTTTTCGGCTTTCCTTCAATTTCTAACGGAAGAACGATATTTTGCAAAGCTGACCGCCACGGTAGTAATAAATCCTGTTGCGGCATATAACTTACAACATCTTGCTCTTGCATTTGCTTATCGTTATACGTTACACTTCCACTTGTTGGATTTTCAATATTTGCGATCATATTTAATAGTGTGCTCTTCCCACAACCACTCGGTCCTACAAAAGAAACAAATTCTCCCTCTCGTATAGAAGCACTAATATTTGCTAATACATTCTTGCCATCGAAAGATTTCACAATATCTTTTATTTGTAATCCACTCATTTTTCACTTGGAAGGAACTCATTTGTAAAGGCATCTTTCACATCAATTTTCTTCTTAATAACTTTGTTATCATATAAGAAATTCATGTAATTCGTCCAAACTTCTTCCTTCTGTACTCCCCACGCTTTTGCATCATCTTGATACTTCGTACTTAGCCATTTTTGACTTTCTTGTACTAAATCTTTATTTACATCTGGAACAGCTTTAATTAAAATATCGGCAGCTTCTTTCGGTTCTTTAATTGCAAAATTATAACCCTCTGTCGTTGCACTCATAAACTTTTTCACAAAGTCTTTATCTTGCTTCGTATGTTTTTCACTCGTAATCATAACAGGACTATAGAAATCAAGTGCTGGATCTAAGTCTTTCACCATAATCGTATTTAACTCTTTTCCTTGGCGCTTCGCTTCAATTCCATCCCATCCGTAATAAATCCATTCAAAATCTGCATCACGACCAATTGATTTAAAGAAATCTGTTTGTCCTAAAATAATTTTTTCAACTTTATTAAAATCGGCTTGGTGCTTATCCATAATTGTCTTTAATGTCGCTTCTTCCGCTGGTCCTCCCCAGCCACCGTAACGTTTCCCTTCAAAATCTTTCGGTGACGTCATATTATCTTTCTTAAGCGATGCAAAAGCTGAAGTGTTATGCTGAATAATCGCACCTACAGATACAACAGGAATACCTTCCACACGAGCCAACGTTACATTTTCTTGTGCGCTTATTGCGAAGTCAGCTTTTCCTGAAGCTATCATTTGCTCCGCCGTCACATTATCACCAGGCTGAATGATTTCTACATCTAAGCCTTGTTTTTTATAATAATCTTTCGCTTGTGCTACATATAAGCCAGTATGATTCGTATTCGGAAACCAATCTAATACGATTTTTACTTTTTGATCTTTACTTGCACTTTCTTCTTTCTTCGCCGGATTACATCCAGCTACACCTACTGCTAATAAGGCAGCCAACATAACTTTTAAACCTTTTTTCATTTTCTGCCGTCCTTTCTATATATCCATGGTGCTGTTATTCTTGCCATAAACTCCACGATAAAATACAGACATAATGTCACCATAACAATAATTGCTGCAACACCAAATACTCGGGCTGTTAAAAAGGATTTCGTAGCCCTTGTAAGCATAACTCCTAATCCTTCACTGGCACCGAGCCATTCTCCAATAATCGCTCCCATTACGCTATATGTAACTGCAATTTTTAAACCGGAGAAAAAGTATGGAAGCACTGCTGGAAACTTTACTTTCTGGTAAACTTGCCATTTCGTTGCCTTCATCGTTTGCAACAACTTCAACATATTTTTATCTACCGTTTGAAAACCTTCTAAAATGCTAAGCGCAATCGGGAAGAAACAAACGAGTATGACTACCATTACTTTCGGTAGCATTCCATATCCAAACCAAATAATAAATAACGGTGCAAGTACAACGATTGGAATCGTTTGCGAAATAACAAGCAACGGATTTATTAAAATACGAAATAAAGGGATAACGTCCATAAGAATTGCAATGCTTGTCCCAATTAAAATCGCAAAGAACAGTCCCATTATAACCTCTTGCAGCGTCTGCATCGTATTCGGTAATAGTAAATCTTTCATTCCAATTAATTCTTGAACAATGGCAGAAGGCTTCGGTAAAATCCACGGTTCAATTTTAAATAATGAAACAGATCCTTCCCATATCGCAATGAGAAGGATAAGCCAAATTGCTGTAATTATTTTAGATTGCTTCTGGTT
Source organism: Bacillus paranthracis (assembly GCF_001883995.1). Taxonomy (GTDB): domain Bacteria; phylum Bacillota; class Bacilli; order Bacillales; family Bacillaceae_G; genus Bacillus_A; species Bacillus_A paranthracis. The sequence goes on from NZ_MACE01000073.1 coordinate 17,380, forward strand.
TTGCATATTCATCACGGTACTTCCAAACTTTTTCATCTATCGTTACACCAGTGCTTGGACGATAATGGATTTTAATAGAAGTAATCACTTCTTCTGCTCCAGCGTCCACACAAGCTTGTTGTGCACGTTTAATGATATCAAGAAGTACATCTAATTCTCCTTCCAGCGTCGTTTCCATTGCCCCTACTTCATAACGAACTCCCGATTGTTGTACAACCTCAATCGCTTTATCAACAACAGAATACACATCTTTGTTCTTTGCTTGTGGTACTACTGAAAACGAAATTGTAACTTGTTGTGACATAATAAAATCCCCCTTATGAAATTAAATTTTAAAACAAGAAAAGGCTTTCCTACTGCGTAGGAAAGCCTTGTATGCAAG
>NZ_MACE01000074.1 GCF_001883995.1 Bacillus paranthracis
TATTATAGAATAACATATGCTACATCACTTTAAGTAACTCCCTACGCTGGCATTATCCAGATCAGGTTGAGGGTCGATGTTTGCTCACATCCTCTCAGCCAATTGGCTCCCCGGTCCTTAATTCGTTTTCATTGTAGCATGATTTATTTTATTGAACAAACAAAAGCATGTATAATCATTTCATTTAACTTTTGAATTCCCCAATTAACTCTTGTAACTCCTGTGAGAGCCAGCTTAAAGAACTGGCTAATTCAGCAATATCCTGTACAGACATTTCCTGTTCTTTCATGATTTCTTCAACATTACTACTACTATTCGCATACTTATTTGCAATAAGTGATAGTTCATTTACAACACGAACAATATTTTGGCTATTTTGCAATATATTATTTGAATTGCTAGAAACAACTCCAACTTGATTGGTAACAGTTTGTGCTGATTTCGAAATTTTTTCAAAGAAAGCACCACTACTTTCAACAAGTTTCATTCCAGACTCTACTTCTTTTGAGGTTTTTTGCATTAAAACAACAGCTTCTTCCGTTCCTGCTTGTGTTTCTCCTATTAATTTTGCTATATCTTTTGCTGATGCTTCCGTCTGCTCTGCTAATTTACGCACTTCATCAGCAACAACGGCAAATCCCTCTCCAGTTTCCTCAGCACGTGAAGCTTCAATAGTAGCATGTAAAGCTAGCGAATTCGCTTGATTTGAAATACTTGTAATTACAGTTACAATATCACTAATTTCTTTTGATCTTACTTCCAAAGAATAAATGATAGAAGATAAATCTTGTACTGCATTTTGTATTATGTTCATTTGATTCATCGTCTGTTCAATAATACCATTTCCTTTTTCTGAATGATGCTTTGTACCTTCAGACTCTTTCGTCATTTGTTTTGCAATATTAGTTATCTCTTCCATCCTATCTTCCATTTCATATACAATATCTAAATACTTTGGTACTGACGTTTCTTGCAATTGAACGCCAGCCCTTAACTCAACTATAGAACTTACGATTCCTTGGACTGCCATGCTATTTTCTTTCGTACTCACTGACAATTCTTGTGAAGATGAGGAAACCTGTTCTGCTGTCTGCTTCACTTTATCTATAATTCCTTTAAACTTCTCGATGGTATTATTAAAATACGCATTAATAATACCAATATCATCTGGTCTTTCCTCTAATTTAATACTTAAATCACCTTCACCAACTCTGCGTAATCCTTCACGTAAATCCCGCAATGGAGCAAGTGCGTTACGTACGATTAAGAATTGAATAACAGTTGCAATTAAAACAGAAATACAAATAAACATTAAACCTTGTATAATGAATTTTTCCTTTGTAATAGGAACAATAGAAGCATCTACATCGGCTGCAACAATTGCCACAATATTTCCGTCTCCATCTTTAATTGGCTCTAATATCGTTACCCATGATCCTAATAGATCTTCATATACTACTGTCATGTTTGCTTTTTTCGTGCTCATTACCTTATCGTATGCTTTCATCCAAAGATCTGGTTGTTTATAATATTCTCCCGGCCTTACTTCAACAACATTTGCTAAGTCTGTAGACAAGTCGACGATTAGTAACTCACCTTTTTCATTTTTTTTTGCTCCAACAATATACGTTTGTCCAACACTATTCAATTCTTCCGTTGCTTCATCTAATTTCTCTGTTAACTTCTCTCTCTTTTCTCTTTGTGCCACTGGGTCTTTTGTAACATCTCTCACTATTTCTTCGTCTAATTTATGTAATACCGTATCTCCTGTTTCAAAAGAATGCCTTTCAAATATAGACATCATGCTATTTTGAAACATGTTAAAACTTAACGCACCCATAGTACCAACAAGCGTCAAAATAACTAACACAGTTAACAATACATTCTTTTGAAGAAATGATAGCTTGTGCCAATATTTTTTCATTCACATCACCTTTCTTAATTAACTTAATATAAAGGAAAACTATTAAAATAGAAACCTTATCAACAACTGATAAGGTTTCTCATTTGTTTGCAAATAAAAAAAGACCAATGAAAAAGCATTGGTCAAGACCAACCCTATCCGTCCGGTAACTGGCTAGCGTAGCCTTTCGGCCTTAGCTCCTGTAGTTTTGCGTCCTAATGTTTCCATCAGTTTGCCTTTCTCGCTGAACGAGTTGAACGATATGGGAGTTCTATGAGAATTACATTATTCTCTATCAAAGATTACAACATAAAAATTAAAATGTCCACCTATTTAGAGATACAAATGTAAAATTTGGCTGTATTATTTTTTCAAAATAATTTAACAAAGTACGTGAATGTTACATTTCTTGTGTTATATAATAAAAAATGTATATAACACAAGGATTGTTTTGAATATTTATTTTAATTTTCTTTTAAATTAAATTATTCGAATATATCTTAACTAATGAATTTCGGAGGTAGTTTATCATGTTTTGGCTACAATTTCTTACGTTACTACTCTGCATTTTTATTGGCGCACGTCTAGGCGGAGTTGGTCTAGGAGTAATGGGTGGCGTTGGTATGGCAATACTTGTTTTCGTCTTCCACTTACAACCTACAGCTCCTCCTATTGATGTCATGCTTATGATTTTAGCAGTAATTACAGCTGCTGGTGCACTCCAAGCCGCTGGAGGAATGGACTACCTTGTTCATCTGGCCGAGAAAGCATTACGAAAAAATCCAAAACGCATTACATTCTTTGCTCCAATTGTTACTTATCTATTTACACTTTGTGCAGGAACTGGTCACGTTGCTTATTCTGTACTTCCTGTTATCGCAGAAGTCTCTCGCGAATCTGGAATTAGACCGGAACGACCAATGTCAATTGCCGTAATTGCTTCCCAACAAGCAATTACAGCTAGTCCTATATCAGCTGCAACAGTTGCACTTTTAGCAATGTTAGCTGACTATAAAATCACCTTATTAGATATTTTAAAAGTAAGTATCCCTTCTACTTTTATCGCTTGTATGATAGCTGCATTTGTTGCTAGCAAAATGGGGAAAGAATTAAATGAAGACCCTGAATACTTAAAACGATTAAAAGAAGGAATGATTCCTAAGATTGAAGAGAAAAAAGAATTTGTTGATGTAAAAGGCGCTAAATTATCAGTTATCCTTTTCTTAGTAGGAACTTTCCTTGTCGTACTTCTCGGTTCATTTGAAGCACTTCGTCCAGGATGGATAGTTGATGGGAAGTTAGCCCGTCTTTCCATGCCAAACACAATTGAAATGGTTATGTTAACGATCGCAGCTCTTATTATTATTTTCTGTAAACCAAATGTAGAAAGCATCGTGTCTGGTAACGTCTTTAAAGCGGGGGCAACAGCAGTTGTTGCTATTTTCGGTATCGCTTGGATGGGAGATACTTTCTTTAACGGAAACTTAAATATGATTCAAGGATCAATTCAGCATCTAGTAACAAGTGCGCCATGGCTATTTGCCATCGCATTATTCATTCTATCTATTTTACTATATAGCCAAGCCGCAACAGTACGTGCTTTAATGCCTCTTGGATTATCACTCGGTATTCCACCAGCACTACTGATCGCGATGTTCCCTGCAGTAAATGGATATTTCTTCATTCCAAACTACGGAACAATTGTTGCTGCCATTAACTTTGATCGTACTGGTACAACTGGCATTGGTAAATATGTTTTAAATCATAGCTTTATGATTCCAGGCCTAATCGCAACATTCACTTCTATCGGAATTGGAATGCTCTTAATATCAATTATGTTTTAAAGAAAAAGCACAAACCTACAAATTTACAGGGTTTGTGCTTTTTTAATCAAACGTTTGTTTAAATATTTTTAACTGTCCATTCTGTTCTTTACTATTTTTGTGAAGTTCCCTTTTCCTACAAACTCCTACTTACTTCCTCTACTAATTTCTTCGTACTTTCATACGCAGATTCAGCTAAACTAATCGCTGAAATAACTGAAACACCGTCCGCACCTGCTTCTATAACCGAAGCGGTATTTTCAATTGAAATGCCTCCAATTCCGACAATCGGTATTGTAATTCCTTGTTCTCTAAAATGAGCTAAACCTTTCGTTCCTTGCACTGCTTTCGTATCTTTTTTCGTACTCGTTGGAAAAATAGGTCCTACACCTAAATAGTCAGCCCCATTTTCAATTGCCCAGCGTGCTTCTTCAATTGTATGTGTAGATACACCGATAATTTTATCACCCATTTTTTCACGTACAGAGGTAATTCCTTCATCATCTTGCCCTACATGCACACCATCCGCATCTAACTCGAGAGCTAGTTCCACATCATCATTTACGATGAATGGTACACCATACTCCTTACAAATTGCTTGTAATTCTTTTGCGAAACAAATACGTTCTTCTCCTGTTAAAGCCCCTTCTCCCTTTTCACGAAATTGAAAAATTGTTATACCGCCTTCAAGTGCATCTTTCAATATTTGTAGTGGATCCTTCGTACAATTGTTACTTCCCATAATAAAATATACGGATAACAACCTAGACATTTCTGACTTTGAAATACGTGACATTTATTTTCCCTCCTTACTATATAACCTCAATTTTCCCATACTTCTCTATATCACCTGAAGTCGTATTCGCTAACTGATTCAAAAATTCAATTTGAAAACTACCAGGTCCTTTTTCCACTGTCTTAGCGGCTGCCAGTTCTGCCGCTACCCCATAAAACGTTAATGCCGCTACCGCTGCCTTTACATAATCCTTTTCTATCGCTACAAATGCTCCTATTACAGAAGTTAGTAAACAACCAGTTCCCGTAACTTTCGTTAAAATAGGATGGCCATTTCGAATAACAATCGTTCGCTGCCCATCTGTAACAACATCTTCTTTCCCAGTAATTACCGTAACTGTATTCAATTCATCCGCTGCCTGCTTTGCAATACTTACGACATTACCATTTCCAGCACCAGCGTCTACCCCTTTAATTTCCCATCTCTCATTAATAACGTTCGCTATTTCAGCTGCATTTCCGCGAATAATCGCTAATTCAATTTCAGCCGGAATATGTCTCGCAACTTCTGTTCGATACGATGTTGCTCCTGCACCAACTGGATCAAACAGTACTGGTACATTGTTCACATTTGCTGATTTACCGGCAAGTAACATCGCTTCTACTTCTTCCGGACGAAGTGTTCCCATATTTAATACTAACGCTCCAGCAATGCTAGCCATTTCTGCCACTTCTTCTTTTGCATACGCCATTACAGGCGATGCCCCTAATGCTAATAAACCGTTAGCGGTAAAATTTGTTACAACAACATTTGTAATATTATGAACGAGCGGATTAGATTCTCTCACCAAATCCACTACTTTACTAATTTCTTTCGTATTCATCCTTCTCATCTCCTAACTATAGTTATGGGAGATACACAAAAAGGCACTTTGCGCGTACGCAAAGTGCCTGAACATGTGCTTTTACACTCTCCCTACGCTGGCATTATCCAACAGGTTCAAATGGTCAATGACGGACTAGTCATACTCTCAGTTTGTATCCACAAACTCCCATGTGTTTAGTATTCTTCTACTTCAAAGTCTACTCTTATTCTAGTAAAATAACAAGTTCTTTACTTTTCTATTTAATATAGAAGCAACTAATAAAACAATACGCATAATAACTATCTATTTCTCACAGTCTCATCATGGTGCATATTATGTTCTGTCACGATCATTCACTTTCAAACAGATGTTATCCCATTAAAAAACGTTCAAATCTGGAGCGAAACTGAATCTCAAGAAGATGTATGCTATAGTTAACGTATGGAAATTTGAAAGGATGTTTTAAATATGTCAAAAAGCGTTGTAATCGCTGAAAAGCCTTCCGTTGCACGAGATATTGCACGTGTACTGAAGTGCGATAAAAAGGGAAACGGCTACCTTGAAGGTAGTAAATATATTGTGACTTGGGCTTTAGGTCATCTCGTTACATTAGCAGATCCAGAAAGCTACGATGTGAAATATAAAAAGTGGAATTTAGAAGATTTACCGATGTTACCTGAGCGTTTGAAATTAACAGTTATTAAACAAACAGGGAAACAATTTAATGCTGTAAAAAGTCAGCTACTTAGAAAAGATGTACATGAAATTATTGTAGCAACAGACGCTGGGCGTGAAGGAGAATTAGTCGCTCGTTGGATTATTGATAAAGTTCGAATTAACAAACCAATTAAACGTCTATGGATTTCATCTGTTACTGATAAAGCAATTAAAGATGGTTTTGCAAATTTAAAACCAGGTAAGGCATATGACAATTTATACGCTTCAGCAGTTGCACGTTCAGAAGCTGACTGGTATATCGGTCTTAACGCAACTCGAGCTTTAACGACTCGCTTTAATGCCCAACTGAATTGCGGCCGTGTGCAAACACCTACTGTCGCAATGATTGCTAATCGTGAAGATGAAATAAAGAACTTCAAAGCTCAAACTTACTACGGCATCGAGGCTCAAACGACAAATCAGTTAAAACTAACTTGGCAAGATGCAAACGGCAATAGCCGCAGCTTCAATAAAGAAAAAATTGATGGTATTGTAAAAGGTTTAGATAAGCATAATGCTACTGTTTTAGAAATTGATAAAAAACAGAAGAAGTCATTCTCTCCTGGTCTTTACGATTTAACTGAATTGCAACGTGATGCCAATAAAAAGTTCGGTTACTCTGCGAAAGAAACATTGAATATTATGCAGAAATTGTATGAGCAGCATAAAGTGCTAACATACCCTCGTACAGATTCGCGTTACATTTCATCTGATATCGTTGGAACACTTCCAGAACGTCTAAAGGCGTGCGGCGTTGGGGAATATCGTCCTTTAGCACATAAAGTATTACAAAAGCCTATCAAGGCTAATAAGTCATTTGTTGATGATAGTAAAGTAAGCGATCATCACGCAATTATTCCGACAGAAGGATACGTTAATTTCTCTGCCTTCACAGATAAAGAACGTAAAATTTATGATTTAGTTGTCAAACGTTTCTTAGCCGTTTTATTCCCAGCATTCGAATACGAACAACTAACGTTACGCACAAAAGTTGGCAATGAAACGTTCATTGCACGCGGAAAAACAATTTTACATGCCGGCTGGAAAGAAGTATATGAAAATCGCTTTGAAGATGATGATGTAACAGATGACGTAAAAGAGCAGCTTTTACCTCGCATCGAAAAAGGCGATACATTAACTGTAAAGTTAATTATGCAAACATCAGGTCAAACGAAAGCACCTGCACGTTTTAACGAAGCGACTTTACTTTCAGCAATGGAAAATCCTACAAAATATATGGATACGCAAAATAAACAACTTGCTGATACGTTAAAATCAACTGGTGGATTAGGTACTGTAGCAACACGAGCTGATATTATCGACAAGCTATTCAATTCATTCTTAATTGAAAAACGCGGTAAAGATATTCACATTACTTCAAAAGGCCGTCAGTTACTTGATTTAGTACCAGAAGAGTTAAAATCACCTACACTAACTGGTGAGTGGGAACAAAAGCTAGAGGCAATTGCAAAGGGTAAACTGAAAAAAGAAGTATTCATTTCCGAAATGAAGAACTATACGAAAGAAATTGTTTCTGAAATTAAATCGAGTGATAAAAAATATAAACATGACAACATTTCAACGAAGTCTTGTCCAGATTGCGGTAAACCAATGCTAGAGGTAAACGGCAAAAAAGGAAAAATGCTCGTTTGCCAAGACCGTGAATGTGGTCATCGTAAAAATGTATCTCGTACAACAAACGCTCGTTGCCCTCAGTGTAAGAAGAAGTTAGAATTACGTGGTGAAGGTGCAGGGCAAATCTTTGCATGTAAATGTGGCTATCGCGAAAAATTATCCACATTCCAAGAAAGACGTAAAAAAGAATCTGGAAACAAAGCTGATAAACGTGACGTTCAAAAATATATGAAACAACAGAAAAAAGAAGAAGAACCATTAAATAACCCATTTGCAGAAGCATTAAAGAAATTAAAATTTGATTAAACAAAAAGGTTCCTACCTCTATCGGTAGGAACCTTTTATGTTAGTGAATGATTTTACTTCCTTTTGCGTTCTCAACGAATTTTTCGCTCGATTTGTTAATTGGTGTTTTCAGTAATAACGCAGCAACAATCATAACTACTACGAAAGCACTTAATACAAGTAAATCTCGCGTTACAATATCCCACAGCATTCCGCCTACTGTTTCACGAATTGCACTAATTGCATATGTGAACGGTAAGAACGGATAAATTGCTTGGAAGAATTTCGGTGTCATTTGAATTGGGAATGTTCCGCCCGACCCTGCTACTTGTAGTACAAGTAAAATAATCGCCATCGATTTCCCAACGTTTCCGAAAATAGAAACGAGTGAGTACACGATACAAACAAATACTCCACCAATAAATAAACTAAATAATACAAACCAGAACTTATCGACTACGTACGTACCGAGTAAGAATATATCTCCCATCGATACGATAAACGCTTGTGAAAGACCTATCGTTAAGAATGTTAATAAACGTCCGAAGTAAATTTCATGGCTCTTATAATTCGCGCCCTCTTCATGTACTTCTACTGTTAATAATGAAACCATTAATAATGCGCCTACCCATAATGCAAGCACTGTATAGAACGGTGACATTGCTGAACCGTAGTTCGGCATCGCAAATAATTTATTCTCTTTTAAATTTACTGGATTTGCGAAATAGTCACTTTGCTTTTCAACATCATTTTTCAATAAGCGTATGATGTCTTTTAAATCCTCTTCAGATTCAAAATCACGAATTTTATCTGCTAATTCTTTAATCTTTTTCTCAGTAGCTGGCATTTCAGCTTTAATGTCTGTTAATTTCTTTTTACCATCTACTAAGCCTTTCGATGAATCTTCTAGTAATTTTTTAACATCTGGAAGCTTTTTGTCTGCATCATTTAAAATTTGAGTTGTATTTTTCGACATCTCTTTTGTACGAGCAATTGCTGTATTGAAATTAGGTACAATTTCCGAATCATACGTCGATAATACATCTGTTAATTGAGCTGATCCGCCCTTCGCAGCGTTGTTAATACTTTCAATTACATCTTTTGTAGGTTTTTGTCCATTGTTAAGAAGTGTAATTCCCTTATTTGTTGCATCTACACCCTTTTGCAGACTACTTTTTGCTTTATTTAATTTCGCAATTCCATTATTAAGGTTTTTATCACTATTTACATCCGCTAAAACCTTATTTGTACTTTCTAGAACAGGAATCATATCATCAATTAAACCGATTCCAGATTGGAATTGACCATTTAAACTATTTAAAGCTACTTTCGTTGAATCTAAACCGTTAATACCTCTATTTTGTACATCTTCTTTCGCCTTTTGTAAATCTGCTTTTGCGCCTTCAAGGCTATTTTTCGCTTTATCATAATCTGCTTTTGCATTATCATAAATTTGATTTGCATCAGCTTTAGCTTGATCGACTGTGCTAACTGCTTTTTTATAATCTGCTACAAACGTTTCATTATAATCTTTTTCCGCTTGATCAATTAATCCATTTGCTGCATCTAATTTTTGATTCGCTACATCTGTTACATCTTTCTTTACTTCTTGTCCTGTACCGATAACATTTACAATATCTTTAATACCGTTGTTTGCATTTTCCATCTTACCTTTAAGGCTAGTTAAGTTATCCACTCGCCCTTTGAAAAATCTTTGACCAAAATCATTAGTCGCTGAGTTTTGAAGTTCAGTAAAGAAATTAATAAGATATGAAATACCATCTGTACCAGTTTGTAATCGATCTGATACCGCATTTAAATCTTTCTTTGCTTGTTCAGGGTCAAATTGGCCATTTTGTAAGCCATTTAAAACACTTTTCCCATAAGCTGTTCCTGCACGCGATGAACTTAAAACATTATTTACTGTTTGATTAATACTTTGCGCTATACTCTTATAACCATCACTATTCAACTTAGATAGATCCGGTCTGGCTGGGAATTCAGGTAATCCATTCATTCCAGACAAGTCAGGAATATTTAACTCTACACCTGGATTCATTAAAAAGTCAGTAAATGCAGCTGCACTATCCATAACGCCTTTTGCTGCTACTAAATCGTTTCTTATCGTCCCTGGAGCATTTTTTAATGTTTGATCTTGTCTTGCAAAGAACTTATCTAAATTCGCTAATGCTTCCTGTCCATCATTTATGACACTCTCTACAACAGGTAAATCTTTCTGCGCCACTTTCACAATATCCTCTGCTCGAGTCGCATCATCTAACGCCTTATCCATAAGTGTATTCATTTCTGGGAACTGCGCTTCTAACTTAAATACAAGATCTTTTACTTTCTCGATACTTGGTAAGTTTGTTTCTAAATCGATTCCAAGGTCATTGAAGATTTTAAAAATCTCACCATTCGCTGTTTTAACAAAGTTTTTACTAATTTCTTCTGTAATACCTGATGCACCTTTTGCTGTAATTTTCGGTGCAATCGCATTTACCTTTTCATTTACATAGTAATCAAGTTCTGGTTTCTGTGGATTTTCATCCAGAACAGTTGCAATCTTTTCAGAGAAGTCTTTTGGGATTGTAATGCTTGCATAGTAATCCCCGCGTTCCACTCCGTAAATTGCTTGTTTTTCATCTACAAATTTCCAGCCAAGATTTTTGTTTTTCTTCAGAGAATCTACAATCTCGTTCCCGATATTGATATCTTTTCCTCTTAAATTAGAGCCTGCATCTTCGTTAGAAACTGCAATGGGAACTTCTTTTGTATTTCCATATGGATCCCAAGAAGCTTTAATGTTAAACCATGCATATAACGATGGTAAAATCATTAACCCTACAACAATAACAATTGCAGCCCAATGTTTTGCTACATTCCGTAAATCTGTCTTATAAATACGCCAAATTTGTTTCATAGAAGTTATCACCTAATTATATATTTTTCCTTCTTTAGAAAATGATACATACATTTTGCAATTATATCACTTTCTACATCGTGGATTAACCGAAAACGAACTATTTTTTCCCATTAACTTTAACTTACTACATTATATAACGAAGTAAGTCAAAGTATGAATACAAAATGACCAAATCGGTTTTACATTCAATAATAACAAATATATAGGAAATGTCATAAAAAATACAAGTATTTTCTCTTGGAAATACTTGTATTCCTCAAAAAAATCCTCACAGCTTTTTATTATCTGTGAGGATTTCTTCTATTATATATCTACTTGCACTTCTACACCGAAATGATCTGAAATTATATTTCGGTTTGTACCATTAAAAATAACTTTTGAAGAACGAACTTTTTCACTTCGGTTACACAATATTAGATCGATTCGTAGATTATGTTTATTTTCATCCCAACCAGCAATTTCCCCTTGGACAGTTGTTCCTTCATCCTTCTCTATTGCCAGTTCATATGTGTCATGCAAACCTTTTTGCATCATATATTCATAACCCTCCCCTTGCAAACGAGCGTTATTATTAAAATCACCCATTAAGAAGGAAAGTTCATTACTATCTACATGCTCCATCAAACGATTCACTTGACCTTTAAATGATTCTTCTTCATCATTCCACCAACCGAGGTGGCAAGAGTAAAACGTGATGTTCTTCCCATTGTAAGCAATTGTTGCACTTACAATTTTGCGTGTTTTCCAATACGCTGTATCCTTATTTTCTGAAATAAAGAACGTATCTTCTTTTACAACATTATGCTTCGTTATAATCGCTAATCCTTCTTCATACACATCATAACCAATATGAGAGAAATCCCAAGTAATATTGTAATCTTTTACATGTAACGCTTTTAACTCTTCTAATAGTAAAAGTCCAAAATTATCTTCTTTCTTGTTACCGCATACATTTTTAGCTCCTATCGACTGACTTACTTCTTGCAATGCGATAACATCGTACTCTTCTTCTTGAATGACTTTAGCAAGATATTTTATCTTTTCTATTTGATTTTCTTCTTGCCAAGAGTGACAGTTTAAAGTTAGCAATTTCATATTATTACGCACCTAACATATCTTGAATGTCTGACTTTAATACGTCAGCTTTCGGGCCATATACCGCTTGTACACCTTTATCTTTTACGATCAGTCCTAAAGCACCATTTTGTTTCCACTGCGCTTCTGGTGCAACAACATCTAAATCTTTTACTGTTACACGTAAACGTGTCATACAAGCATCTACGTCAGCAATATTTTCTTTTCCACCTAATAGATCAATAACTTTTGTTGCTAATGAACCATCTTGTACATTTCCTGTTCCTTCTGATGCCTCATCCTCGTTATCAATATAGTTACCTGCACGTCCTGGTGTTGGTAAGTTGAACTTTTTAATTAAGAAATTGAATAATGTAAAGTTCAGACCGAAGAATACTAATGAAACGATAACGAAATTGATTAAATCTCTAGTTAGTCCTGCGTTAACCATCATCGGTGTACGAGTAATTAACTCAATAAATCCGAATGCGTGAACACGTAAGTTAATTAAATCTGCTAATGCGAATGCAAGTCCTGTTGTAATTGCATATACAACATATAATACTGGAGCAATAAACATGAACATGAATTCAATTGGTTCTGTTACACCTGTTAAAAATACTGCTAATGCTGCTGATAAGAACATTGGTTTATATTTTGAACGTTTTTCTTTATCAACATTACGGAACATCGCGAAAGCAATACCCATTAATGCTGCTGTTGAACCGATAACTTGTCCAGCTTTGAAACGAGCTGGTACAACATTATTTAATAAATCGTTATATGCTTTTGTATCTCCATTTGCTAATAAGTTATTTAAATCTGTAATCCATGCAAGCCATAAAGGATCTTGTCCTGCTACAACTTGTCCAACTTTTGAGCCAGTTAACATCGTATATGTTCCACCTAGCTCTGTATAGTTCATCGGAATTGTTAACATATGGTGTAAACCGAATGGTAATAGTAAACGCTCTAACGTTCCATATACAAATGGTGCAACAATTGGTGCACTATCTTTTGAAGCTGCAATCCAGCGACCAAATTCATTTAATCCACTTTGGATGAATGGCCATAAAAGTGATAATACAATTGCAGTTACTGTAGACCAAACAATTACAACGAATGGTACGAATCGTTTTCCGTTAAAGAATGCTAATGCCTGTGGCAGTTTGTTATAGTTATAATATTTGTTATATAAAGTAGCTCCTAAGAAACCTGTGATAATCCCTACGAAAACCCCCATGTTTAATGCTGGTGCACCAAGTACAGAAGTAAAGTAATCTTTTACAATTAAGTCCCCTGCTAATACTGAAGAAACTTTCGCTTTTGAATCCGCTAACATTTCAGCGTTTACGCCAAATATAGCTCCTGTAATTCTGTTTGTTAAGACGAATGCTAATAGCGCTGCAAATGCACCACCTGCGCGATCTTTCGCCCAAGATCCCCCAATTGCTACTGCGAATAAGATGTGTAGATTAGTAATAATTGCCCAACCGATGTCTTCCATTACGCGAGCGATTGTATGAACTGCGTTAATATCCCCAGCAGACATTCCAATTAACTTACCGATAGAAATCATTAAACCAGCTGCTGGCATTACAGCTACAACAACTAATAACGCTTTCCCGAACTTTTGCCAAAAATCAAAAGACGTAATTTTCATCTGTTCTTCCTCCCCTTTATTTATAACAACATAATGATTTAAATTATAATTTCTGTTTCTGTTATGAAAACGATTCCTCATATTACTTCATTTTTATCTTTACGCAACCGTTTTCATAAATCTATTTTAATAAAAGCGTTTTCACTTTGCAATAGAAATTTATTATTTTTCATAAAAAAAGATGCTCTAAGAGCATCCTTTTTTATTATGAAATGCGATAAACCCTTGTTTCATAAGGCTTTAACGTGATTGTAGTTACTTGTTCATGTTCCGCAACTTCATAGTTATTTAAAAGCAAACGTTTGCGTTCTAGTGCAAATGAACCCTCATTATATACAGCTTCCTCTTTTGAGATATTACTAATTACAATAATCTTTTCATCATTTAATGTACGAGTATATGCATAAATTTGCGGATCATCTTCTAAAAGTAAATCGTACGTACCGTAATTGAGTACATCGTGCTCTTTTTTCAAGGCAATCATTTTCTTATAGAAATTGAAAATAGAGTTCTCTTCATTCTTTTGCTTTTCAACATTAATTTCTTTGTAGTTTTGATTCATACTAAACCAAGGTGCACCTGTTGTGAAGCCAGCATTCATCTCATCGTTCCACTGCATAGGTGTACGTGAATTATCACGGCAAGAAGCCCATATAATTTCCATCATATCTTGATGTGATACGCCCTCTGCAATTTTCTCACGATATAAATTTTTAGTTGCAACATCATCGTAATCTTCAACATTTGGTAATTGGACATTTGTCATCCCAATTTCTTGTCCCTGATAAATAAACGGTGTACCGTGCATAAAGAAATACATTGCTCCTAGAGCCGTTGCACTTTCACGCCAATATTGTTTATCATCTCCCCAAGTTGAAACGATACGCGGCTTATCGTGATTCTCAATATATAAAGCATTCCATCCTTTATTTTCTAACCCTTTTTGCCATTTCGTTAATACCTTTTTCAGCCCTACAACATCAAGATCTTTCTTCTTTTCTGCATCCCATAAACTTAAATGTTCGAATTGGAATACCATATTGAACTTACCTTGCTCTTCTCCAACCCAAAGCTCAGCATCTTCAATCTTAACGCCATTCGCTTCACCAACAGTCATAATATCGTACTTAGAAAACGTATTTTCTTTTAATTCTTCTAATAAAGGTTGAATACCATCCACATTCATATGTTTATCAAAAGATGGAACATACTTTAGTCCTTTTGGATTTGGCATATCTTTAAAGCCGTCTTCTTTTTTAATATGGCTGATTGCATCTACTCGGAAACCATCAATTCCTTTATCAAGCCACCAATTAACTGTATCGTATAGCACTTCTCGAACTTCTTTATTCTCCCAGTTTAAATCTGGTTGTTTACGCGAGAATAAGTGTAAATAATATTGTCCTGTTACTTCATCATACTCCCATGCCGAACCATTAAAAATACTTTCCCAGTTGTTTGGTTCTGCACCATCTTTACCATCATGCCAAATATACCAATCACGCTTCGGATTGTCTTTAGATGAACGAGACTCAATAAACCATGGATGTTCATCACTTGTATGATTAATAACTAAATCAATAATAAGCTTCATATCACGTTTATGAACTTCATCTAGTAAAGCATCAAAGTCTTCCATCGTCCCAAACTCATCCATAATATCTTGATAATCACTAATGTCATAACCATTATCATCATTAGGTGACTTATACATTGGACAAATCCAAATTACATCTATTCCTAAATCTTTTAAATAATCCAGTTTCGCAATAATACCTTGTAAATCTCCAATACCATCGCCATTTGAATCCATAAAGCTACGTGGATAAATTTGATAAGCAACCGCTTCTTTCCACCATGTCTTATTCATAGTCATTCTCTCCTTTTGCATCCCATCGGAATTTTATGCAAACGTTTTCGTAACACTATCATAACAAAATATGAATAGTTTGCAACTGTTTTCATTGAACTCTATGTAGTTTCTTGATTCTTATGCTTTATTTATTTCTCACAAAGGCAAATCTCATTCTTCTCATCTCCTTGTCCACGCACGTTACATATACTTTTCATATATTAATAAAAAGCCCCGCTTATTTTAGAAAGGAGTGATAAATTGAAACAAACAAAATTAACAGGTCGTATCGTTGTTCCTTCAGACCCTGACTATGACGTAGCCCGAATGAACTTAAATTTAAGTATTCCAAAACTCCCTTGTATTATTGTGTTTTGTCAAAATAAAAATGATGTGTGTAACGCCTTAAAATGGGCACGCGAGCGTCATGTACCATTTCGCTTAAGAAGCGGACGTCATAGCTATGAAAATTTTTCTCTTTTAAATAGAGGACTTATTATTGACGTGAGTGAAATGCATCGTATTACTGTTCATACAGATAAATTAACAGCAACAATTGAAGCTGGTGCAAACCTTGACACTGTTTATAAAGAGCTTTGGAATTATGGTGTGACAATACCGGCTGGTACAAGCGCAAGCGTTGGAATTGTTGGATTAGCACTTGGCGGTGGCATCGGTATGCTTTCACGCTTATTTGGATTAACATGTGATCAATTAATAGAAGTTGAAATGGTACAAGCATGTGGTAAATTTGGAGCAAAAATCATTCGTGCAAGCGAACATGAAAACCATAACTTGTTTTGGGCATGCCGCGGTGGCGGTGGTGGAAACTTCGGAATTATTACTTCTTTGACTTTTCGCGTACACCCTATAAAAAATGTATTAATCTTCTCCATTACATGGGAATGGGAAGATTTTATTGCTGCCTTTCAAGCTTGGCAAAACTGGGCGCCTTATGTAGACGAACGTCTTACTTCATCAATTGAATTATTCACAAAACAACAAAACAAAATTGAAGCACAAGGTGAGTTTGTTGGCTCTCCCTCTGAACTCCATTCCTTATTATCTCCTCTTCTTGAAACTGGTACCCCCTCTCTCTTTATAGATGAAGTTCCTTATATAAAGGCTGTTGAATTTTTTAACAGTGGTAACATCCCTGAAAACTTCAAGCGCTCCGGTTCCTACGTATATAAACCTATTCCTCTTAAAGGAATTCAAATCATGCAGTATTTTCTTTCAAATGCACCAAATAAAGATGCGAGTATTTGGCACCAATCGCTCGTAGGTGCTGTTAAAAATATTCCGCCTACTGAAACAGCTTATTTCCATCGCAAAGCAATTATTGCGCAAGAATACATTACCTCTTGGAAATGTGATGATGAAGAAAATCGAAATATACGCTGGGTTAAAGATTTACGAGAAAGCTTAGATCCTTATACACTAGGTGACTATGTCAATTGGCCCGATATCGACATTAAAAATTGGCAAACTAGTTATTATGGCCCTAACTTTCAAAGATTACGTAAAGTGAAAACCATATATGATCCTTGCAATGTTTTTCGTTTTCAACAAAGTATTCCACCCTTTCATACGTAAAAAAAGGTAGAAAATAAAAAATCATCCAATATGCCGTTACCCTGCAGCATGTTGGATGATTCAAGTTGATTTTCTATATCGTTTCAAATTATTGCCCCTACTCATAAACTTTCAATTACAGATTAATTGTATTTCGCATCATTTTCATGCAATAAATGTAATTTAATATTTGGTACTTTATCTTTTTCAACACCGCTATTATAAGCAACAGGAATTTGAAATTCAAATTGCTTTGTCTCATGTTTTTGTAAATAGACTGGTTTCGGTACTAGATAACTTTTTGAATTCTCGTTTACATTATCATATAAAACAACTTTTAATGCTTGTGAATGATTACGATAATTTTTTAAAGTAACAATACACTTTCGTTCGATATCCTCTCCATTTTTCTCCATTCTACACTGGCTATCTTCTTTTTTATATTCTATTGCTTCTACCCCTGTTTTTCCTGCGTAGTACCATGTTTTATTTAATGTCTGGAGGATGTTATTTAAAATAAACGGCATCATTACAATCAAAATACTAATGCCTACTACTTTTATCTTATTCATTTTTCTAAATGTACTAGACTCCTTTTTTCCTAGCCATTTTAAAAATAATATAAATGCAATTACATGTAGTATGAAAGAAACAATCAATATATTTGAGACTTTATAATCCATATAAACATACGTATGTATCGGAACCTTATAGACATTGAATAGTTTTTCCCCAATTAATTCATTATCATTTGGAATTTTTAATAATAACAAAACCCCTATACTGTAACAAATAGCTACTAATCGATCATACTCAATACGAAGCATTCTTTCTCCCCTTCACTTTGTTTTTTATTATCGATTTTAGCTATTATTACCATACTATACTATCTTTTCATAGAGGAAAACGTAAAAAATTTACTTATAAATATATAAATAACCTTATTAATATACAGTATGAATTAAAAATCAATATGCAATTTTCACATAGAGATTTCCTCAAAATATGTTGGATTATGTATTGTAATTTTTTTATCTAAAATTGTAACAATACTATCATTTTTTAATTGTTTTAATACGCTACTAACCGTCTCTCGAGACGTACCAGATATTTTCGATATTTCAATGGTTGTAAGTGGGCAGGAAATTACAATCGTTTCGCCACTCTGTTCTCCTAAATCCTGCATTAAATAATTTAATGTTTGAATGACCCGATCTTGTGCATTAGGAATTGTAATATTTTGTACTCGATTTTCGTTTAGCTTTAATATCGATGATAATTGCTGAACAACATACATTAATTGTGTCCTACTAGATTTCACCATATCTTCGAAAATTACTGTCGGAATATAATAGACCTCTACATCTGTCATCGCTTCTGCCGTATAGTTATATCCTCTGTCTGTAAACATACCGCCATAAGGAAAAATAGAATACCTCTTTACATAGTCATCATATAATAAATTCCCACTTTGATTTACCCGCTCTAACTTTACAAATCCATCTAACATGAAGTAAATTCTTTCTCTTGAATCCCCTTCTAAAAATAAAAATTGACCCTTTTTATAAGTTCGCCAATAGACAAACTCCGTCAAACCTTTCAATTTCTTTTCTGTTAAATGAGCAAATAATTCGAACTGCTTTAAATCCTTAACTACGTTCCGTCTATTCATAAAATTCCCTCTCTCTTGCTGTATGTTGGAGCGAAAAATCAAGAAAGCGTATTCAATTTGAATTTTATCATAACTAACTTATATATTCAGATTTCATCATGAAAACTTTATGAACAATACGTATAAAAAATATGAATCAATAAAAAGAATGAAGTTACTAACTTCATTCTTTTTTCAATAATAAGTAGCGTACATAATGATTTAAACATACATGCATACATTTTGTTTTGAAATAATAGTACCGGCTTTTTCTTCTAGTGCTTCATATACTTTTTCTAAAGACGTAATAATTGTTTTTCTTTTTGGATTTGTATTAACAAAATTAATAGCAGCTTCAATTTTTGGAAGCATGCTTCCCGCAGCAAATTGCTGTTCCTCAATGTATTCTTCTAATTGATTCACTGTGACATGCTCTAATTTTTTTTGATTCGGTTGATCATAATTTACATACACATGATCAACTGCAGTTAAAATAACAAGCGTATCGGCATCTACTAATTCTGCTAATTTTTGCGCAGCGAAATCTTTATCGATAACCGCTTCAGTTCCTTTTAGCCCTTCTTCAGAATCAATTACTGGAATTCCACCACCGCCAACAGCTATCACTATATTTCCATCTTCGACCAAAGAATTAATCACTTTATGTTCATGAATACTTACAGGCTTCGGTGATGGAACAACACGTCTCCACCCTCTACCCGCATCTTCTTTAAACACTGCTTTTGTTTCGTCCATTAATCTTCTGGCCTCTTCTTCTGTATAAAAAGGACCAATTGGTTTAGTTGGATTTTTAAATGCCTCATCTTTTTTATCCACAACAACGCGTGTTATAACCGTTGCTACATCTTTTTTTATATTCCGTTTTTTCAATGCCTTTTCAATCGCATTTTCCATCCAATATCCAATCATTCCTTGGCTCATTGCCCCACAAGTATCTAATGGCATTGCAGGTGTCTTTTCCGTTTCTGCAGCTTTTTGCTGCAATAAAATATTCCCCACTTGTGGGCCATTTCCATGTGCAATTACTATATCTACATCATTTTCCATTATTTTCACAAGTTGTTCCGCCGTTTTTTCCAACGCTTCTTGCTGCGCCCCCGCAGTAGCTTTTCCAGACTGTATCGCATTTCCCCCTAGTGCAACTACAATTTTTCTTCGTGCCATATTTCAGCCCTCCAGTTCATTTCGTTTTCACAGAGCTCTATAAAGTAATGCTGCCTGTAATTAATCCATAAATCGCAAAAAATGCTAAAGCACCAATTGCTACGGATGATGCTAATTCCACTCGAGTAAATATTTGCTTCGAACTCTTTTGCTTTTGAACATTGTAAAAAATAAAAATACCTGGCGCATATAAAGTCATTGTTAATAATAGATACTCTAAACCAGCTGCATAAACTAACCAAACGCCATAAATACTTGCTATCAAGCCAATTACTATATTTTTATTTCGATCTACTTCCTCAGAATTTAAGCTATGCTTCAGTTGATAAAATGCTGAAAACGCATATGGAATTAAAATAGCTGAAGATGCTAAAGAGAATGCAAAGTTATACGCCTGATCAGAAACGACGAATGTTAACAAGAACATTTGAATTAAACCATTTGTTATCCATAATGAATTTACTGGAGCCTTATTTTTATTTTCTTTTGCGAACCATTTTGGAAATACTCCATCTTTAGCCGCTAAATATGGAATTTCAGAAGCGAGCAAAGTCCACCCTAACCAAGCACCTAATACAGAGATGACTAAACCTAAATTAATAAAGATAGCACCCCATTTTCCAACAACACTTTCAAATAAATAAGCCATAGCCGGATTTTTCAAACCAGCAATATCTGCTTGTTGCATAAGTCCAAGAGACAATAATGTGATTAAAATGTAAATGATGAGTGTACCAATTAAGCCAATAACCGTTGCTTTCCCTACATCACTTCTATTTTTTGCTCGACTGGATAAAACAACAGCACCTTCTACCCCAATAAATACCCATAAAGTTACAAGCATTGTACTTTTAACTTGGCTGCCAACTGCTCCCCATGAAAAAGAACCAGTTTGCCCCCAAAATCCATCTAAAAACATATCAATATGAAACGCGAAGATTCCTATGACAATAAATACAAATACAGGTACTAATTTTGCGATTGTAGTTACTAAATTCACAAGTGCTGCTGATTGAACTCCACGTAAAATTAACATGTGAACACACCATAATAATACGCTTGCACCAACAATGGACGCTACGTTTTGCCCGCCTTCAAAGATCGGGAAGAAATATCCTAATGAAGAAAACAATAATGTGCCGTAAGCTACATTCCCAAGCCAAGCAGATAGCCAGTATCCCCACGCACTATTAAACCCCATAAAATTACCAAACCCTGCTTTTGCATAGCTAAAAATACCACCATCTAAATCTGGCCGTTTTACAGTTAGATTTTGAAAAGATAATCCAAGTGCAATCATCCCAATTCCTGTTATAACCCAGCCAATAATAATGGCTCCAGCACCAGCACCTTTTGCCATATCACTCGCTAAATTAAAGGCTCCACCGCCAATCATAGACCCCACTACAAGAGCCGTTAATGTAAACAACCCTAGTTTCTTATCTTCACCCATTCCACTCACCTCTCTTTAATTGCAATAACAATACAAAAGCAATAGTGAATGATAGTGTCTAAAGGAGGAGAAAGAAGAAAGGAAGACTCCCTTTCTTCTTTACTCCATGTTTCCTAAAGTAGCTGCCATAACCGCTTTAATTGTATGCATTCTATTTTCAGCTTGATCAAATACTTTTGAATGTTTACTGCGGAATACTTCGTCAGTTACCTCCATTTCTTTCAACCCATATTTCTCATAAACTTCTTCACCATACATCGTTTCGACATCATGAAATGCAGGTAAACAATGTAAGAAAATCACGTTTTCATTCCCTGTTTCTTTAATCATTTTCATATTTACTTGATAAGGTTTCAATAACTTGACACGTTCAGCAAATTTTTCTTCTTCCCCCATAGACACCCATACATCTGTATAAATTACATCTGCATTCGCAACTGCTTCTTCCACATTACTTGTTATCATTACCTGTTCATTATATTTTTTTGCTAAATCTATTACTTCTTGTGCAGGCCATAAAGTTTCCGGTGTACAAATACGTACATCCATTCCAACGATTGCGCCACCAACTAGTAAGCTATTAGCAACATTATTTCGTCCATCTCCAACGTAAACGAGCTTCACATTTTTCAGTTTCCCTACATGTTCTCTAATTGTTAATAAATCTGCTAGTGTTTGTGTTGGATGCCACATATCTGTTAATCCATTCCAAACCGGCACACCAGAATTTTGTGCTAAAGATTCTACAGTTTCATGATTAAATCCACGAAACTCAATTCCGTCAAACATACGCCCTAACACTTTTGCTGTATCCTCTACAGATTCTTTTTTCCCAAGCTGAATATCACCTTTCCCTAAATATTCAGGATTTGCCCCTAAATCTGTACATGCTACTGTAAATGCACAACGCGTACGAGTAGAAGTTTTTTCAAATAAGAGCGCTACATTTTTACCTTCTAAATAATGATGCGGGATACCATTTTTCTTTTTCTCTTTTAATTCTGCTGCCAAATCTAGAAAATATAACAATTCTTCTTGTGTAAAATCTTTTTCTGCTAGAAAGCTTCTTCCTTTTAAATTTGGTCTAGTCATTAACATACTTCATCCCTACTCTCTCCGTTATTTATACTAAATATCTTTACGAACAATTGGCATACTCATGCAACGTGGACCCCCACGACCACGAGATAATTCTGAACTTAGCACCTCAATCACTTCTATACCGTGTTCCCGTAATAACGTATTGGATACATAGTTGCGATCATATGTAACAACTACACCTGGCGCGATTGCTAATGTGTTCGAGCCATCATTCCATTGTTCACGAGCAGAAGCAATTACATCTCCTCCTCCACATGGAATAAGAACTAATTCACTTAAGCCTAATACCTCTTTTAATGCTTCCATTAAAGAAGTACGATGTGTAATTTTAAGAGTTTCCTCATCTAATCCTTTTTCTAAAATATAAATATTCATATTCCCTTTTGGCCCTTGAATAGCTGGGTGAATTGTAAACTTGTCATAATCAACCATTGTAAATACTGTATCTAAATGCATAAATGCTCGGCATTTTGGAATTTCTATTGCTAACACTTTCTTAATTTTATTTTGTCGGCTAAAGAGATTTTTTGCTAAACGTTCAATTGCTTTAGCTGAAGTACGAGCAGATACTCCAATCGCAATTGTTTCTTCATTTAAAATTAGCTCGTCGCCACCTTCAATTGGAAATTTATAATCACGATCTAACCAGATTGGTACATTATGTTTTTCAAATCTTGGATGATATTTAATGATGTACTCCATGAATAATGATTCACGTCTACGCGCTGGTTCTCTCATCTTATTTATCGTTAAGCCATCGCCCACGCTAGCTGCTGGATCACGAGTAAAATATAAATTAGGCATTGGATCTAAGTAAAACGGATAGTGATCTTCCATTAATTCATATAAATGTGTCTTCTTACTTGTTTCAATTTCGTTTTTCCGTACACCGCCCATAATTTTTTGAATTAATTCTTCATTTGAAAAGGAAAGTAAATATTCTTTTAAAGTTTGATGTGCAACATTTACGTCGGCCTGTCCTTCTTTTAAAATACGATCAACAAATTCTTCTCGAAGTTTTTTATCTACTAACGCCTCAGCGGCTAGTTTTTCTAAATAAAGAACTTCAACACCCCGATTGCGTAACGTTTGTGCAAAATAATCATGCTCTTTTTGAATAATTGGTAAGTATGGAATATCGTCAAATAATAATTGCTGTAAATAATCTGGTGTTAAGTTTTCCACTTCTTTACCCGGTCGTTTTAATAAAACCGTTTGTAATTCCCCAATTTCTGAAGTAACATGTATCGGATGCTTCATTTGTTGTACCTCCTTTTAAATATGTTTGATGTCTTACAAGTACATAATAAATGCTACACGCTTTCACCTTTGTGAAATCATCCACATTATCATTGTGAAATATTAAACAAGTTATTTTTTTAAAATCATATTAATTTGTATTTTTATAATAATCCATCCCGATTTTTTAATAAAAAATACATATATTACGCATATATGTTGAATATTTAACTTCCGTATTTACACAAAAATCCTGTTTTTAATAAAAATTAAAAACAGGATTTTGCATCTAAAGAATTAAATTTAATCTTTCTTCTAAAATCTCCCTATCTGATTTCGACTGAGAAATTATAAGGCATGTATCATTTCCACATATACATCCTATTTTTTCTTTCCAATCTAACTCATCAAACAAAACACCAATAACATGTGCATTTCCAGGTAATGTTTTAATAACCATTAATTGATCTACACAATCAATTTTCACAACAACCTCTCGTAATTTTTTCTTTAATTTTATATCAGTTTGTAAATGCTCTTCTGAGAAAATTTTATATATCATCAATCCTTCTTGAGAAGGTACCTTCGTTAAGTTTAACTCACGAATATCTCGAGAAACCGTAGCTTGTGTTACTAATACATCTTTTTTTGCTAACAATTCTACTAATCTTTCTTGCTTCTCTATTTCATACTCTTTTACAAATTGTTTAATTAATCGTTGTCTTTTTTCTTTTTTCATAAAAGACACCCCTTTTAATATTATAGCTCGCTATAAATTTCATCCGAAAGGGACAGAAAAGAATGTTGCGGAAACGTTCATAGTTTCTATCTTTTAACTATAGATATTAAATCTAGCTAAAAAAAGAGAAGAACAGTATTCTGTTCTTCTCTTTTACATTGAAAATCGTTTAATTGTTTGTTTCAATTCTGTTGCTTGTTTCTCTAGATCCTTTAATAATTGATCGATTGCTATCATATTTTTAGATTGTTGCAACGTCACACGTGCTACTTCTTGTGAACCAGCTGACGTTTCTTCAGCAATTGCTGCTACGGCCTTTGTTTGTGCTCCTGTTTGATGAATGTGGTTCACTTGTTCATTCATATAACCACTAATTTGCTTCGTTGCATCCGCTACTTCCATAACACTTGATGACATTTCTTTTAAAATTAATTCCGTAGCCTCCCCACGTTTCGCCTCTTCTTTAGCTATTTTCACTTGTTCTGTCATTTTCATTGCAACTTGTTGTACTTCCTCTTGCATATTTCGTAATAACTGCGATATGTTTCTTGCAGAATGATCACTTTCATCAGCAAGTTTTCGTACTTCTTCCGCAACAACCGCAAAGCCTCTTCCATGCTCTCCTGCACGAGCAGCCTCAATAGAAGCGTTTAGTGCTAATAAATTAGTTTGGCTAGCAATCTCACTCACAACAGATACAATATGTTCTACTTGTTTCATTCTTTCCTCTAACTTCTGTACATTTTGCATTGAATCTTCATTTTCTTTCGCCAATGTTTGAATACCTTGAATTAAAGACGTAAAGACACGCGTACTATGCCCTAAAGCTTGAACCATTTCTGAAGACAACTCATCAGACTGTTTCGCTTTCTCTTCTACTTCACTTGCAATAGAAGTTGTTGTATCAACAGCAGAAACAATTGCCTGAATGGATGCCGCTGATTGCTCAGCGCCAGAAGAAATCTCTGCAAGTGTTTCAGAAACACCTTGTGCTTGTTTCGTTGCTTCGCCTGTTTGTTTTCTAATTTGCTGTACTTGATTGTTTGTATACGAAAATGTTGTATCAATATTTTTTACCATGCCCCTTAAGTTCCCTAGCATCATATTAAATGCAACACTTAAAGATTTAATTTCATCATCAGTCTTCGGTAACGGAACATCTTCACGAATGTCTCCTTCAGCCGCTTTTCTCGCCGCCTCCTCTAACTTTCGAAGCGGTTTAATTAAAAATATGGCTGCTCCATATGCTAAAATTCCAGACCATACTACCCCTAATAACATAACGATAATATTATATGCAGTTTGACTTACATAACTTTGAAAATAATCATATATCACATAAATAAAAAATATACTTGTTGAATATGTAATTAAAGCTAAAACTGTAGTGAATAGCATAAGTTGTGTACGTAAGCCAAAGGAAAATGTCTTCCTTTCTTTTTCCATCTCTTCTTTCCCCCTTTGTATAAGTAATATAAGTAATATAAGTACTACCTATATATTATTATCCATATTTTCATTATAGAAGGATATAGAGATTTCAAAAAATTATTATTTCCTTTAATATCAAATTCACGAAAAAAATAAAGGATTCTGACAATTTGTGACTAATAACAGAAATAAGGGGCAACATTTGTAAAATATATTTTTGACTGGGGGTTTTGTATGATTCAGGTTCGAAATCTAGTAAAATCATTTGGCTCACTTGACGTTTTAAAAGGAATTGATTTAGAAGTACAAGAAAAAGAAGTTGTCGTTTTAATTGGTGCCAGTGGTTCCGGTAAAAGTACATTACTTCGCTGTCTTAACTTTTTAGAAATGTACGATGAAGGTGAAATTCACTTACAAGGTGAACGAATTGATCCAAAGCATTCAAATTTAAACAAAGTCCGCGAAAATGTCGGTATGGTTTTTCAGCACTTTAACCTCTTTCCTCATATGACCTCACTAGAAAACATCATAGAAGCACCTATTCATGTAAAAAAATTAGAAGCAGCAAATGCAAAAGAAATCGGAAATCAGCTTCTGCAAAAAGTCGGCCTACAAGATAAAGCAGATGTAACGCCCCATCTCCTATCAGGTGGTCAAAAACAGCGTATTGCTATTGCACGAGCTCTTGCTATGAATCCTAAAATTATGCTATTTGATGAACCTACCTCAGCTTTAGACCCTGAACTTGTTGGAGAAGTATTGCAAGTTATGAAAGAACTTGCTGAAGAAGGAATGACCATGGTTATTGTTACTCATGAAATGAATTTCGCAAGAGATGTAGCTGATCGCGTCATTTTTATGGATGATGGAAAAATTGTAGAAGATGCTCCGCCAGCACAATTCTTTTCAGCTCCATCACATGAACGAGCGAAACAATTTTTACGTAACGTTTTATAATATAACTTCTGTTTCAAACGAAAAGAAATACATTCATACGGTGCACAACTAATCATCTAAATAAAATATTTCAATAACATACTTAAAACCATCCGTATGATCAATATATAGGAGGGGTTTTATGAAAAGAAAACTATTAACCATTGTTGCGAGTATTACATTATGCACATCCTTTATACTAGGAGCCTGTAGTAAGGAAAGTGCTACTACTTCTTCAAATGGTGAAAAAGAATTTCGTTATGCGATGAGTGGCTTATATAAACCTTTTAACTATAAAGAAAATGACGGAAAACTTGTCGGTTTTGATGTAGAACTAGGTGAAGCACTTGCGAAAAAAATGAATATGAAACCAACCCCTATTACAAATCCATGGGAAACGCTAATCCAAGGTCTCAAAGCGAAAAAGTATGATGTAATACTGGGCAGTATGGCAATTACAGAAGAACGCTTAAAAGCTGTTAATTTCTCAAATCCTTATTATCGTTCTGGTGCCCAAATTTTTGTAGCTAAAAAGAATACATCTATCTCTTCTCCAGAAGATTTAAAGGGTAAGAAAATTGGTGTTGTAAAAGCTAGTACCTTTAAAGACCTCGTTGCAAAATATACAGATCAAATTACAGAATACGATAGCGATATTACTGCACTTATGGACTTAGAGCCTGGACGTATCGACGCAGTAATTACAGATCAAATGGTTGGTTTACGCATGATTAAAGAAGGTAAATCAAATATAAAAGAAGCTGGAAAACCACTAAACCTTGATGAAATGGGAATTGCTATTCGTAAAGATGATAAAGAAATGGTCGAGAAAGTAAATAAAGCTTTAGATGAAATTATTAAAGATGGTACGTATGAAAAGATCAGTAAAAAATGGTTTGGGCGTAATATTCTTGGTGAAGAGGAAAAAACGAAGTAATTTAGCCCTTCAAAGTTTCCATAAATCATGCCCCACTTTGTGTGGGGCATTTCATTCTCTACTAAAATCTATACAATATGAGGTGAAACGCATGTTTGAAATTTTTATCTCTACCTATCCCACACTCTTAAAAGCTACTATTGTCACATTACAATTAACACTAACATCCCTATTACTCGGTTCACTAATTGGATTACTATTCGCTTTCTTTCGAATCTCTAACAATAAAGTTTTAAATAGTATTGCTCACGTATATATCGCCATTATTCGTGGTACACCTTTAATTGTTCAAATCGCCATTCTCTATTTTGGGATTACATCCGTTGTTGTTTTTACTCCTTTTTGGGCAGGAGCCATTGCTTTAGCAATCCACAACGGTGCATATATTACTGAAATTTTCCGAGGCTCTATCCAATCTGTCGATCGTGGGCAAATGGAAGCTGCTCGCTCTCTAGGTATGCCGTATCCTTTAGCAATGCGCCGTATTGTATTACCGCAAGCATTTCGTCAATCTATTCCTCCTTTAGGAAATCAATTTATTATTGGATTAAAAGATTCTTCACTTGTTGCTTACGTAGGATTGTCCGAATTATGGGGGTCAGGTTTATCAATCGCTGCAGGGAACTTCCAACAATTAGATACATATATAATCGTTGGTTTATATTATCTCGTGCTCGTTCTCCTATTCACTTACCTTGTTAATCTTTTAGAAAAACGATTACAGCGAAAAGAAACTAACTCCGTCCAATTCCATACAAAGAACAAAAAGGAAGTTTCTTTATAAAAAAAGCAAGCCTGAGATGGCTTGCTTTTTCACTGCAACATATATCTATTTTTATTGATTTACTTTTTTAATACTCTCTTCTTCCTCTATATGTTCCTCACGATATGAAATATTATGAGGATCTAGCCCATTTCCTAAAGAACCATAGAAATGCTCTCTATGCGGATCCACTAATTCACTTCCTTGATAATACACACGTGGTGTATTCCATAGCGCTGCCAAAGCTTTTGTCATCGGCATCTCATGATAGCGTTCCGGCCACATTTCTTTAATTTTCTCTTTTACTAACGGGTAGTATTTAGAGCTCATAGCAGGGAACAAATGATGTTCTGTATGATATGAGAAATTGAAATGTAAAACGTCTACCCAACGCGGCACTGTTACTGATAAACAGTTTGCTAACGGATCATTTACTGGAACAATTGGATTTAAGCGGTGATTTGTTGCGATATATGCCATTACAATAAAGTTAGCAATTAACAATGGAATCACATATGCAAATAACCATTTTCCAGGTCCCATAATAAACAATAAACTAATCCAAACAGTCCAAGGCAAAAGAAGTTGAAGCCATACAGATTTTTGATTGGATGACTTAAACTCTTTTATAAAATGAAAGAACATTCGAGTCGAATGCAATGTAAATTGAATTGTTAGTGACAGAAAACTAAAGAATGAACGTACATGAAGAGGCATGCGATATACCCAGCTCAAAAACTTACTCTTTTTAAGCTTCTCAAGTGTAGGCCATGCATCTGGATCATTCTCTTCATGTTGTGTATGAACGTGATGCGTTGCATTATGCCACTTTCGCCAAAGTTTAGGACCTGTTGATAATGGCATAAATGCAATCGCTCCTAAGAAATCACGAAGCCATGCCTTTCTTACAACGGTTCCATGTAAAATTTCATGCCCTAAAAACCCAAGTGAAGCAAAACATAATCCAAGAACGATCGCAATTCCTAGATTAGCCCACACATTCAATTCAAATACACCAATCGATATTAACCCCGCCAATGCCACAAGTAAATAAGCCAGTCCGCCAAATAAACGAGTAGGAACTGGTTTAAATGCTTTTTTCGGCAAATGTGGTGATACACGTGCTGCATACCACCCAAACGTATGAAGCTCCTTCATCCTTTTGCCCCTTTCTTATGCCGCGCCTTGCGCAACTTACATATATCAATTCTTGCTTCCAGATTGATTTTACTAGGTGATTAAAAAGCATCTAGTATAAGGAAAATATACTCACTCTATCGTCACTTATTTTTCGCTTTTATTATCAATGAAAAACATTTATCTTTTTACTCTCTATCAACCTTTCCACATGATGAATCATATCAATAGAATTTCTACATTGTCAATAACTTTTATGACCTAGTAATAAAAGTTGGTTATATTTTTATAATTATACTTTATTTCAATAAAGAAAAAACACATATTTTATAAGGTTTCATCTATTATACATATACGTACCTTGACATGCTATAGACTCTATCTTATTCAAGAACTCTCTGTGTAAACAACAAATACACTCACTTAAATTTAAGCTTTACACAACTTCTACCTCTTCATACCAACAAGACCTAATAATTATACTGAAATAATTTTATCTTTCTTTTAAATAAAAATAGCCTTCCTCTAAAACAGCACACATGAATTTCATCTCATATGGAAATATTAAAAGGAAAATTGTTCTAAATCAGGAGGTTTCCTTAATGACAAGCGATACATTTCCACAATTCCCATCATCTTATTGGATTGAATCTACTCAACTCCCTGCTTTTCCCCCTTTATCTGAAAATATAAAGACAAAAGTCGCTATTATAGGTGCTGGTATTACAGGTATTACTACTGCCTATTTACTTGCAAAAGAAGGCATCGATGTTGTATTAATTGATTCTGGCCTTATTTTAAACGGGACGACTGGACATACAACAGCGAAGATAACAGCGCAACATGATCTTATTTATGATGAATTAATAAACCATTTCGGTATGGAAAAGGCCGGGCTTTACTATGAATCAAATAATCATGCCCTACAATTTATTAATGAAACTTTGCAAACATATAAAATCGACTGTAATTTCTCAAATGAAGATTCATATTTATATACAACTACTGATAAGGGATTAAGAAATTTATCGAAAGAATATGAAGCTTATCAAAAATTAAATATACCTTGTGACTATGTTCAATCCCTATCGATTCCAATTCCAGTACAATCTGCACTTGTCATGAAAAATCAAGCCCAGTTTCATCCCCTTCTTTATTTGAAAACGCTTTTAGAAAAGTTTGTGGAGATGGGTGGAAAAGTTTATGAACAAACGACTGCTATGGATGTAGAAAAAGGAGATTCTCCACAAGTCATTACAAAGGACGGACATCGCATTACTTGTGAATATGTTGTCTCTTGTTCACACTTTCCTTTTTATGATGCGAATAGCTTTTTCTTTACGCGAATGTACGCAGAACGCTCTTATGCTCTTGCTATTAAAACAAAAACAGATTATCCAGGTGGCATGTATTTAAGTATTGATGACCCAAAACGCTCCTTACGCTACACAACAAGCAATGGGGAAAAATTAATTTTAATTGGCGGAGAAAGTCATAAAACAGGCCAAGGAATAAACACGATGCTTCATTATGAAGCACTGTATTCTTTTGCAGAAGCAACGTTTGGGGTAGATGAGGTTCCTTATAGATGGTCAGCACAAGATTTAATCACGCTAGATAAGGTCCCTTATATCGGACATATTAACGAGAGCAATCCAAATATATTTGTTGCAACTGGATATCGTAAATGGGGGATGACAACTGGAACTGCTGCCGCTCATTTACTGAAGGATTCCATTCTAAAAGTAGACAGTCCATATAAAGAACTATATGCACCTTCACGCTTTCATGCAAATCCAGATATAAAAACGTTCTTCTCCCAAAACATTGATGTTGCGAAACATTTAATTGAAGGAAAGATTGAAACTGCATTACGTAAGCCAGAAGATCTCGAAGTTGGTGAAGGATCTGTCGTACATGTTAACGGGAAACGAGCAGGTGCTTATAAGGACAAAGATGGAAAATTACATATTGTCGATACAACTTGTACACATCTCGGCTGCGAAGTGGAATGGAATAATGGTGATTGTACTTGGGACTGCCCTTGCCACGGTTCCCGTTTTTCAATTGAAGGAGATGTTATTGAAGGTCCGGCAGATCAACCGTTAAAACGAGTTGATAATGAGTAAATAAATAAAGAAGTTCAACAGAATGACTGTTGAACTTCTTTATTTGCTATAAAACTTTTTCATATAAATCCCGACATAAGAAGGGAAATATTAACATCAAATGAAATAATATATTCATCTACAAATCAAAAGGGGTGAACATTATGCAACCTTCAGCTCCACCTCATCTAGAACCTACAAAAACTATCTTTTCGAACTCTATTACAAAGCTTGTTGTTTTTATTTGTTGGCTAGCCATTCTAGCTGACGGCTATGATTTAGGTATTTACGGGGCCGTTCTGCCTAAGCTACTGGAAGACAACAGCTGGGCACTATCACCAGCTCATGCTGGTACAATTGCAAGCTATGCTTTGTTTGGAATGTTTATTGGCGCTATTCTAGTTGGAACTATTACAGATCTAATTGGACGAAAATGGACACTTATATGCTGTTTAGCACTTTTTTCTACTACAATGGGCCTAGCTGCACTTGCTCCTTCTCCTGAATTATTTGGACTATGGCGATTTATCGGAGGAATTGGACTAGGCGGTGTCATTCCTACAGCTTCCGCACTTACTGTTGAATATTCACCCAAAAAGCGACAATCTTTTATTTATGCTCTTATGTTTACTGGCTATCCTTTAGGTATCGTGTTAGGCGCTATTTTGTCCATGTTTATGTTAGAAGACTTCGGATGGAGAATTATGTTTGGCATCGGAATGATTCCACTACTCCTCATTCCTTTCATTATTCGTTATTTACCTGAATCCATTCAATTTTTGTTATCACGTAACCGCCAAGAAGAAGTGGATAAAATTCTTAATCGTTTTCAAATTGAATTCCATGCAAAAGAGAAAACTCATCAACCCCCATCTAATATACGAAAGAAAAATAGATTTCTTACTTTATTCTCAAAAGAATACATAAAAGCAACGCTGCTTTTTTGGATCACTTATATAATGGGGATGTTTTTAATATACGGTTTAAATACTTGGTTACCTCAGATGATGCGACAGGCAGGATATCCTCTTGGATCTAGTTTATCATTTCTACTTATGCTAAATATTACCGCCGCTATCGGTGCATTATTTGCTGGAGCAATCGCAGATCGTATAGGAGCCAAAATTGTTATTAGCATTTCCTATCTTATGGCAGCTGTATGTATTGGACTATTAACAATTAAACCATCTGTTACAATCATTTATCTTTTAATTGGTCTTGCTGGAATTGGATCGGTCGGTATTACTCAAATATTAAATGCATATGTGACACAATACTTCCCATCCCATATCCGAGCTACTTCCTTAGGCTGGGGACTTGGACTTGGCCGAGTTGGCGCAATTACTGGTCCTATTCTTGTCGGTATTATTATGACAATGCAATATGACTTAGTATGGAATTTTTACTTATTCTCATTTGCAGGTCTTCTTGCAGCTATATCTGTTTTCTTTATTCCTACAAAATAAAAAGAGCACAAACTTACTTGTGCTCTTTTTCGTATACCGCAAACAACATATCTCGAAACAATGTATTTAAACTCTCAATATCGATCCCTGATCCCTTTTCAATTCCTTTTACATATTGCTGATAGTAATGAATTTGTTCTTCTAAAAATTGATTCAACACATCAATTTTTAATCCAACATCTAATTCAGTACCTGCCTTTTTCTTTATTAACAACTGTTCAATTTCATCTAATACGCTACGCTCCAATGATAATTCTGTAATTAATCGATCGAATTCTACAGGAGGCAAAGTTGTTTTCTCCTCTAGCCACTTACAAGCCAAAATAGGACGCAATACATAAAAGTACTTTTTTAATTTTACATTCTCACCTTGCAAAAATTCACGATAATTTTTTGAAGCCATATGTAAGTAATGATATATCGTTGCTTTCGGATCGAAGTTCTTTTCACTCATTTGCTGAAGCTGTTCTGGAAAATTAGAGTTTTTCGAATAAAAAATGGGTGATCGAATCCATTCGAGTAAAGCTGGGTTTGACTTTGCAAATAGTTGTAACGCTTTTTTAATATCCCATCCGCTTATATCTAAATCATCACTAATCGGATACTCAATTACATCTCGTTTATCATGAATGGATAAATACCATTCTACCGGGTGCATATAAACGAATCTAACATCATAATCACTATCTTTTGATGGAAATCCCCATGCACGACTCCCTGACTCCACAGCGAATAAAATTTTCACATCATTTTCTTTCTCAATTCGTTCTAACTCCAACTTAATTTTCTCTCTCATTTCATACCCTCTCCATTTTTTGATTATTTCCTTGGAAATTCGACAAATATATTACTAAGTTTACTACATACTAAAATAGCTGTCAGAAAATTTCCGACAGCCTGTCAAAATTCGTTATTTTTTACTTGTTCTTTTCAGTTACACTAACCGCAATTCGTTCAAACTCTTTTTGGATCTCCTCTTTGTATGCATCTACTTTTGAAAAGTCCATAGCAGCAATATAAATTCGTTCTAATTTATCACGAACTGATTTCGCTTTCGCTAAAAAAGACATCGCCTCATTCATTTTTGCTTTATATTGAATAGAGACGTCACGAATTTCCTCCGCATACTTCTCATCCGTCCCTGGTGTTACAATAAGGGCATACATATCTATAATTTCATCACCTTCGCGGCTCGGAAAATATTCATGTGGTGCGGTGCTATCGAAAATCGCAAACCCTAATTCTCTTACGATCACCATATCAAGACTATTTGGATCAAACCCACAATGATATACTTCAACTTCAAATCCTTTTTCTTCTGCTGCCTTAGCTAATTTTTTGAGCATTGTTGATTTTCCAGAACCTGGGCGTCCTTTTATAAAATAACGATGTGGTAATCCTTCTGTTAAATTAGGAACAAAATCAACTGCTCCTTTCGGTGTAGCTGCTCCTAAAAACCGATGTTTCACAAGCGATTGTTTCCCAACTTTATCTGTAAATAATTTCTGAATGAGCTGCTCGGTTAGTTCGTTCGCTTTATTAAAATCAATATTACTAATATATATTTTCTCCCACTCATCATGTATAACTAATGCCTCGTTAAAACAAGCGTAAGCAGCTTGAAAAGCTTTGCTTGCTTCTGAAACAAATCGTTCAATTTCCACTTTCTGCTTTCTTAACTTATCTGAATCCCAAGCAATTCCTAAATTAATATACTCCTCGACAACTCCTGGCATTTTTGGCTCAATAACATGCGGTGATGTTCCATCAACAATTCCTACTTTTAACTTCGGGATAATGACACCATCAACCGATTTATTATCAGAAGAACAGTGTAAAAATTCAATATCATATCCCTTTTCAACCCATTCACGACCTATTACCTTAATTAAAGAAGATTTTCCCGTTCCAGGTCCACCCTTTAAAATAAATAATCTGTTTAGTCCTTTTAAATTCTCTTCATATAAATTATGAAATCCTCTAGCTGTATTTCCACCAGCATAATAATTCAATACATTCCCTGTCACTGCACTCACTCCTTCGCAGCATTCTATTTACATAAGCTACAATATGCGAGCAACTTTATTTGGGTGAATACCTATTTTGTGTTGCACAGAAAAAGGAAATGAATTACAATTTTATTATCACGAAAATTCCGAACTTTAAATTGAATATACCTTTATCAAGAGAGGCAGAGGGACCGGCCCTTTGAAGCCCAGCAACCTCAGTTTATACAAACTGAATAGGTGCTAATTCCTGCAAAATGCATTGCATTTTGAAAGATAAAACGTAACTATTGTGTGCAAAACTCATCTTTCTTGATTATGAAAGGTGAGTTTTTTATATTTCAAAATATATACTTGGAGGTATTTAAAGTGAAAGTAATTGACCTATCCCAAACATTTGAAAACAATATGTCTCAATTTCCTGGAACACCAAAAATCAATTTAGAAGCCATTACAAGCGTTGAAGAAACAGGTTATCAAGTTACAGATTTTCATTCTGTCGTTCATGTTGGTACACATTGTGATGCTCCTGCTCATTTCATTTCAGGCGCAACGACTATTGATCAATTGCCCCTAGACCAATTTGTAGGTGAAGCTGTTCTTATCGACGTAACTCATGTACAAGAACGAAAACTACCTAAAGAAGTATTACACAATGCTGACATAAAAGAAGGTGATATTGTCATTTTCCATTCCAACCTATCTAATAAATGGAATACAGAAGCGTATGAACAAGAAGCCTTTTATCTTTCCGAAGAATTAGCTGAAGAATTAGTTCAATTAAAAGTAAAATCTGTCGGTTTAGATTTCATTTCTCCTGACGAGGTAACGACAGAAACATCGCCAATCCATCACATACTACTTGGGAATAATATTTATTTAATCGAAAACTTAACAAACTTAGATGCCATTAATGCGAAACGTTTCTTTTTCTCAGCGGCACCTTTAAAAATTAAAAATAGCGACGGTGCTTTCGCAAGAGCATTCGCTGTAATTTTTTAAACAAACTATACAAAAAAGCAAAGATCATCATTGACCTTTGCTTCTATTTCTTTTATTTAAACTAAGAAAGAATTGCTCAACGCGAGGACGTAACCAAGCTAAATAATCTTTCTCTTTCTTCTTTGTACAAGCTATTTCTTCCCCATCGACCATTCCGACAAGTTCTAGCTCTAACAGTTGCCTCGTAAATGCTAACATATTTATTTCTTCTTCCGGATACTCTTCTTTTAATTTCTCCTCAATTTCCCCTAATAAAAAACCGTCACGCATCATTGCCAATGCATCAATCCAAAGTGGCGGCATTTCATATTTTTCTCCTGTAATTGTATCTTTTACAATATAATTCTTTTGCTCTTTTCGAAATTGAATCGCGTGTAAGCATACAGTCGAATTTAATGTTAATTCCATCATACCACCTCTTTCATAATATCTGCATAGAAAAAAGGATGCGCGTGCACCCCTTCTTTTTCTAACACTACCGAACCGTTACATGAATAACAAATCTCATGTCGATATTTTCCTCCATTATAAACGAAGTATTTTATAAAAAAAACCCTTCTCGAAACATTTTATAAAATGTTTATATTTACGCAACAAGAACACTTTTCTGAAAAATATTTTCTTCTAGCGCATTATGCTATCGGTAAAAAAATCTCCACCTTCATTCCTAGCTCTCCGCTACTTTGAATCGCAATACTTCCTTGCTACTCCTCATGATCAATACAAAAACTCTACATATTATCTCATTAAATGATAAGGAAATTACTTTCAGAGCAATCTGTAACCTTATAACGAGAAAAGGAAGGAGATTTCCCCTTCCTTTTCATCACAATTTATATCCACCTTACTCGATCATGTAGCAATCCATCCGTAAAGTCATTTCCACCAACTACAAAATCATTCATATATAAATTCAAATATTCTCCGTACTTACTTTCTGTATTTAATAATAATTCCTCTACATAATAGGCACCTTGTTTAAAGTTATCGAACAGTAAACTACACAAGCCAGCATAAATGCCACATCCTACTTGGAAGTATGTCGCATTCGTTTTATATTTATGAAAAACTTGACTGCTATTCATCACGTTATACATATAGGTCTCGCTATTTTCATAAACGAGTAATACACCGACTAGATCCTCGCCCGCAATCTCTTCTTCGGCTGGATTAAATACTTTACGATTCCAATTCCATAGATCTTCTACCTTATCTAAGTTCTGTCTAATTATATTTGTTGTATACTCGTTAATTCGGTAAAGAAACCCTACTTCCATGTTAAAGTTTTTCCCTAAAATTAAAACTTCCTCATGCGGCATCAAACAACCATAAAATTCTTTCTCTCCCAACTTTACTTTATACTCTGAAGCATATACATCTTCATAAAAGTAAAGAGGACGATGATGACTCATATACATCGGATAACTCCATATCGCTTCATCTAGAAATCGCTCTACTGCCCATGAAGCATACAGTGTATGAGGCTTTATAAGTGCTGTATCATTCAAAAATGACGTATCATGTTCTACTATATAGCATGCTCTTGGCTTTTCATTCGGGCGTTCCTTCATAAGTTCAACAACCATCCATTGAACGACACCTGGATTCATACCTGAGCCTATAATTGCTTTTGTATTTTTAAATTTATCTTTTTCCTTCTCAAATCTCGTATATCTTTCCGTAAGCTGAAAGCCGATTAAACTATCGTCCTGATCTACTGCCTCGTTTTCCAAAGCTGAATTAATATAACAAATTCCAAGTTCATTACAACAGCTTAATACTCTGATCGTATCTGCCCCTGAAACATCAATCACAACGCTCGTACTACTTTCTTTTAAATGTTTTTTAAATGTCACTACATCTTGGAGATCTATTTCGGATAAAAACAATTGATCTTCCAAATTTGGAAACAACTCGTCATAATACGTCCTATCTTTTTGTTTTATATCAACCAAATAAAATGTAACATTCTTTATCACTTCATAAATCGGGTCTTTTTCATTTACTATCGCTTGATTTAAAATCGCTAAAACTGCTTTTGCTGCTCCACCAGCACTACCAAGTAATGTAATCGATAACGAATTTGGAAACTGCTCCACCAACAAAACCCCTTTAATATATTAGTTAAGCAGTTCTCCCTCAAAAAAATAAATTGAATACATCAAAAGATAGCTCGTACATATTCTTTATAATTTAGTACAAAATTTCCTCTTCAACAGTCATACTAACATATTTATATTCAATTCATTTTTCCCCTCATATTCAGATCAAGCTAAACAAATAGGCTCGACCTTTTCTTCTGCATATAAAAGAAAAAGCCAGCCCTTTCAATTAACTTACGGACAATGGACAGATTTTACATGTTGAATATTTACATACATTTTCGCATCACGCGCTTTTAATATTTCAATATGCCCTTCATCAATCTTCGCCATCTTTCCGATTTTATTATATTCCTCACCTAAATCGAACACCATAATTTTTCCAGACATTTTAATAAGTTGTTCTTCAAACGTTCGAGCTAACGTAATATTTAAGGGATTCACGGGGAGTTCATTTTTATTGAGGGCGTAAGGCACTTGATTTTCTTTATACGGAATTAACCATTTCAAGTGTTTTAAAGATATATATACAGTTTTATAAACTGGACTATAAAAAACAATATAATCGTTCATTACACTTGTAACATACCCATGTATTGGAGCATTTCCTGCTACATAAATTTCCGTAAAAATCCCTTTGGAAGTACTTAATACTTTCCTCAAAGAAATTGAAGGTGACTCTCTCTTAATTACAGAATCCACATCTGGTTTTAAGATTTCTTCATCATGTGATCGTAAAAATTTATAATATTGTACATGGTATAAAGATATATATACGTAGTCTTGTCCATTGTAAAGAACAACGATATCATTTCCTACGTCTATTAATACACCTTTAAACCTTTTTTCACCAATTAATTTAACATATATATTTTCTCCAATACTTTTGTTTAACTCATTCATCTATATCCTCCTTCCTATGAATTTCTTCTTTCCTGTCTTTCATTTCTAAAAAAATAATCAGGGCAAAGTTCTGTTTTAATAGTAAGTAATTCCTTTTCATACTATTGAAATAAGAAATTGTTCTTCTCTTTCCCTCATAATGCCCCTCTTATTTATTAAACATTATTCATCTTCATTCTTTTTACATTTAACTACTTGACTCACACTCTTAATATGAGACTTAACTACATAAATCACTTCATCGCAGTTTACTAGTGTAATGCAGCCATGGTGTACCTCACTTAACAAACCTTCCACACATTCTGGACCACCACGATTAATTTTTACCCACTTATACTTCAAGTCTTTTAATATATCTAGAAAAGTATCCTCATCAGAGCAGAAACATGAACTATAGCAATCACCACATTTACTTTCTTTTACTTTCTTAACTAGACTCTTCACATGCTTCAAGTGATAATATACTAATTCACCATGTGGTAATTGTAACGTTAGATAATCTTTGCCTAACGATACAAGCTCACCAACTCGACTTTCTGGTCCGCGAAGGTTTACTTTGACAGTCTCACCAACTAAACATTTAATTTGGTCACAACATAATACATTCTCCAATTTCGTATCCCCCTTTCTTATTATCTTCCTCTACTTGATTGTCTTTGTGCACGAGCACGACCTGAATTATTGCTACTTTCCTTACTATCGTCGCTCTCATCGCTCTCTCCACAAGCTAAAGCATTATAGTTAACACTTTTAATATGCTTTATTGCAATTAAGATAATTTCTTCTTTTACGATTAATGTTACGAAGTCACAAGAAACATCTTGTAAAATGCCTTCCACTTTCTCTGGACCACCGCGATTAATTTTCACCCAGCAATATTTGAAACTTTCAAGCAGTTCTTCAAAGTCTTCTGCACAGGCGCAATCTTCCCACTCGCAATCACTTGATCCACATTCTTTCGCATTTTTTGTGATACTCTTTAGATGTTTAAGTTGATAGTAA
This sequence comes from Bacillus paranthracis, assembly GCF_001883995.1. Lineage (GTDB taxonomy): Bacteria > Bacillota > Bacilli > Bacillales > Bacillaceae_G > Bacillus_A > Bacillus_A paranthracis. The sequence continues at coordinate 40,216 of NZ_MACE01000074.1, forward strand.
TAAAGTTCACCTTTTTCATTCTGCAATACGAAGTAGTCCGGACATACTGATATTATTGTTCCTTTTTGAGATTCTGGACCACCCCTGTTTACTCTCACAAAAGATCCAATTAAGTCTTTCAAAAAATCACAATGAAATAAACTCACGAGAAAACCCCTTCCATTAATTTATAAGCTTTTGCACTGATAGTATATGTATCTGTACAGGTTACGTTCTCTATGTTTGTCCTAGCTAGAAAAAAATATGCTTTTAACATGGTAGACTACTACCTATCAAAATTTGAGGAAAGGCTAAGAACTCCTTATGCTTTTAATATCTTTAAACAAAAAAATCCCTTATGAAAATACATTTCTGCATATCTTCATAAGGGATTTCCCATAGTTTAATCTTCGTCTTTAACATCCATATCTTCTGGAATTGGTTCGTTCAATATTTCTTCCACTAATTGCTTATATTTCTCCATTTGTTCTAAATGTGTATTGAATTGTTCTTTATTTAATAAATATTGCTCTCCATCAAATAGTGCACGAATTTTCTTTTGCTGAATTAACTCTTCAATATACGACTTTGGTAAATTCAAATACTCCGCAGCTTCTTCTACTGTTATATACAACTCGTTCATTCCTTTATTATTTTTTCCTATATACTGTATCTTACTTTATTTTTGTAAACAAATAAAAAAGATTTTGTAAATGCAACCTAAAAAGCAGGTAGATGCATTCCATATATTGTATAATAGTGTATAGTAAGAATTTTTTAAATATAGAATGGTATTACCCATTTACACAAAGGAGAGTTAACATATGGCTACTCGTCACATCATTACAATGTTAGAAAAAACATTACAAATTGAAACAGAAAACACAATTTCTCATTTAACTGCATCTTTATCTGATCGTATTCTTTCTCAAAGCGTAGCAATACAGGAAAACAATTGTTACCATACAATTGGAGAATGGTACAAAAATCATTTCTTATTCCAACAAGATGATTTCCTTTGGGCTAAATACGTTTTCTATGACGCATATTGTGAGGAAATAAAAAAACAAGGTCATCTTACAAAACGTGTTCGCCAAATATTAGAATCATTAGCTCGAATGCATGGAAAACAGTACATTGCTTCTATATTAAACATGCCATTTCCTAACGAACGAGCTAAAGGAACAGCATAATGTAATACAGTTCTGCGTCAGCAAAACATAGATTCATTATTTTCTAGGGAGATTTATAAATAAAACGTTCATGTCACATGAACTGATGAAACCGGTGTCATTATAATGATTGAAAATATAGTAAACAGGAAAACCCCCATTTACTTCTCTCGTCATTCGAATAGAGAAGTAAATGGGGGTATACTTGTTCCTTTACTATTTCATCATCTGCTTAATCAATTCTCGATTTCTCTTCTTAAATACCTCATTATGCGAAGAAACCATTCCATACTCACTTGCATCTGGCTGAATAAATTGTTTCGCTTTATTCACAGCATTTCCAGCATCTTGGAATGCTCCCGCAATTAAGTGTAATTTTCCTTCATGCTTTAAAATATCCCCAGCAGCATATAATCCGTCTACTGAAGACTCACTATTTGCATTCCCTGCAATATAAAAATTATCTATAATCGCAACGTCTAACTCACTATTTTCTAATAATGTAATGTCACGTTCATATCCATGATTAATAATAACTTCATCAATAGGTAAATGAGAAACTTCACCTGTCTCATGATTCGTTAATTCTACATATTCAATCGCTTCATGACTATCACCAGCAATTAATTTTGTAATCGATGTATGAAAGAAACACTCAGCTGAGCTGTTCAGCAGTTGCTTCACTTGTGCTTCATGACCAGATAATTCTTCTTTTCTATATGTTACATATACTTTTTTCGCGATTGGTTCTAATTCATTTGCCCAATCAACGGCAGAATTTCCTCCGCCGGAAATAATGATCGTTTTATCTTTGAAACGCTTTAAAGACTTCACTGTATAATTTAAATTCGATACTTCAAATCGCTCAGCACCTTCAATTGATAACTTTTGTGGTTTCAATATACCACTTCCAGTTGCCACAATAACTGTTTTTGAAAAGTGTTCTTTTCCATCGTTTGCTTTTAACGTAAAAGTGCCATCTTTATTACGAATAATCGATTCTACTTTTGTATTTAATACAACTTCCGGCTGAAATGTTAACCCTTGTTGTACAAGTTGCTCAATTAATTTATCACCTGTAACTGGTAATAGTCCTCCTACATCCCAAATCATCTTCTCTGGATAAACATGTATTTTTCCACCTAGCTGTGGTTGAAATTCTATTATTTTCGTTTTCATTTCTCTGAGTCCACTATAAAAAGCTGAATAAAGCCCTGCAGGTCCTCCGCCTATCACAGTTACATCAAACAATTCTTCTCGATTCATTCGTGCTCACTCCTCAGCTACTAATCATTGATTATCATTCTCAATAAAATATAACCTGTTTCCGCAAAATTTACAATTAAAATTACTATTGACAATACAACTAGATAAAATTATATTATTTAATGAATCAATAGTGATAATCATTATCAATTTGTTAATAATTAGAAAATTTGAGATTACATCTTCTTTTATTAGTATGGTTAATACTATATTGTGACATCTCACATTCAAAACACATTCAAAATTTTTAATAAACATTTTGTATTACCACTACTCTTTCAAAAAGATTGCAGTTAAACAAATTATTGTATACACATATCATCTATTTAAAGGAGACAGACGATGAAAAAGTTATTTATTTCACTAACAGTTCTTTTCGTCCTTGTTATGAGCGCTTGTAGCAATGGCTCTACAGACAAAAAGAACGATGCAAAAGGTAGTAAATCAGAAACCATTACATACCAATCTGAAAATGGTAAAGTAGAAGTTCCTGCAAATCCAAAACGCGTTGTTGTTTTATCATCATTCGCTGGTAACGTAATGTCATTAGGTGTAAATCTTGTTGGGGTAGATTCATGGTCTAAACAAAACCCACGTTTTGATAGCAAACTTAAAGACGTTGCTGAAGTATCAGATGAAAATGTTGAAAAAATCGCTGAACTAAATCCAGATTTAATCATCGGTTTATCAAATATTAAAAATGTTGATAAGTTAAAGAAAATCGCTCCTACTGTAACATACACTTACGGAAAAGTTGATTACTTAACACAGCATTTAGAAATTGGTAAGTTATTAAACAAAGAAAAAGAAGCAAAAACTTGGGTTGATGACTTCAAGAAACGTGCACAAGAAGCTGGTAAAGAAATTAAAGCAAAAATCGGTGAAGATGCTACAGTTTCTGTTGTAGAAAACTTCAACAAACAGCTTTATGTATACGGCGAGAACTGGGGCCGCGGAACAGAAATTCTGTACCAAGAAATGAAATTAAAAATGCCTGAAAAAGTAAAAGAAAAAGCATTAAAAGAAGGTTACTACGCATTATCTACTGAGGTATTACCTGAGTTTGCTGGTGATTACTTAATCGTAAGTAAAAACAAAGATACTGATAACTCATTCCAAGAGACAGAATCATATAAAAACATCCCAGCAGTAAAAAATAATCGTGTATACGAAGCAAACATGATGGAATTCTATTTCAACGATCCACTTACATTAGATTTCCAACTAGACTTCTTCAAGAAGAGCTTTCTTGGTAAATAATACAAACATGAGGAATTCTTATTTTAAGAATTCCTCTTCCTTTATTCTATGAAAAGAAAAGATGTGAAACGAATGACAAAAGAACATGACAATACACGTTCTATAGCTTTTACATACAAATTAATTTTAAGCATAATTGCATTCTTTCTTATTTTTATGGTAGCAATGGTATTAGGTGCTGCAGATACTTCAATAAAAGACGTATGGTCAGCACTCACTTCCTCCGCTAAAGGGGATAAAATATCTATCATTCGCGAAATACGTTTGCCCCGTGAAGTTGCCGCTATTTTTGTAGGAGCTGGACTTGCTGTTTCTGGAGCAATTATGCAAGGATTAACAAGAAATCCACTTGCAGATCCTGGATTACTCGGGCTATCTGGTGGAGCAAATGCTGCGCTTGCACTAACACTTGCTTTCAATCCCTCCATCAGCTATCTTTACTTAACATTAGCTTGCTTTATCGGTGCTGCAGTTGGTGCAATTATGGTATTTGGAATTGGTATGGTGAAAAAAGGCGGTCTCTCCCCTCTTCGAATTGTATTAGCTGGTGCTGCCGTTTCAGCATTTCTACTCGCAATTTCAGAAGGAGTCGGCATTTACTTCAAAATTTCACAAGATGTATCACTTTGGACTGCTGGAGGCGTAATTGGAACTACTTGGAGCCAATTGAAAGTTATTATTCCAGTCATTTCAATTAGTATCTTTATCGCTATCTTACTAGCAAAAAAATTGACAGTTCTTAGTTTCAGTGAAGAAGTGGCTATTGGACTCGGTCAAAAAATTATTGTTATTAAAACCATTCTATTTATCATTATTATCTTACTTGCAGGTGCGTCTGTAGCACTTGTCGGAAATATGGCATTTATCGGTTTAATGGTACCTCACATGGTACGCCCAATTGTCGGTCCAGATTACCGATTTGTTATACCGATGTCAGCAATTGCTGGGGCTTCCTTTATGCTACTTGCAGATACAATCGGACGTACCATTAACGCTCCGTACGAAACACCAGTTGCTGCTATTGTCGCAATTGTAGGATTACCATTCTTCCTATTCATTGTACGTAAAGGAGGAAAAATGTTCTCATGATACCATCTATTCTAAGAAAACAACGTCTTATCATACTCGCTTTACTTATACTAACCATTACAACTATTGTAATTGGAATGGGGCTCGGTTCAGCATCTTTATCTTATGATCGACTACTCCCAACGTTAATGGGACAAGGAACTTTTAAAGAGGAGTTCGTTTTATACTCTTTAAGGCTACCTAGAATTATCATTACATTATTAGCTGGTATGGCTCTCGCTTTATCAGGAGCTATTCTGCAAGGAATTACCCGAAATGATTTAGCTGAACCTGGTATTCTCGGAATCAACTCTGGGGCCGGTGTTGCTGTTGCTATTTTCTTCTTATACTTTCCAATAGATGTAGGTTCATTTCTTTACTTACTACCTATCGTTGGATTTATCGGAGCGTTTCTGACAGCTGTTCTAATCTACGTATTTTCATATAGTAAATCAACTGGACTTCAGCCGGTGCGATTAACATTAACCGGTATCGGTTTTGCATTTGCACTATCTGGAATGATGATCGTCCTTATTTCATCCGCAGATCGTATGAAAGTGGACTTTATCGCCAAATGGATTGCCGGAAATATTTGGGGAGATGACTGGATCTTCGTTTTAGCAATGCTCCCATGGTTAATCGTATTCATTCCGTTCGTTTTCTATAAAGCAAACCGATTAAACATTCTAGCATTAAACGAACCAGTCGCAATTGGCGTTGGAATTGAAATTGAAAAAGAACGCAGATACTTATTAGTGGCGGCCGTTGCGCTTGCAGCTGCAGCTGTTTCCGTAACAGGAGGAATTAGCTTTATTGGACTAATGGCTCCTCACATTGCAAAATCTTTAGTAGGTCCAAGGCATCAAATCTTCATGCCTATCGCCCTTTTAATCGGCGGATGGCTATTACTATTAGCAGACACAATCGGACGAAATATCGTTGAACCTAACGGTATCCCAGCAGGTATTGTTGTCGCTTTAATTGGTGCTCCTTACTTTATGTATTTGTTGCTTAAGAAGGCGTAAAAAACACCCTCAAGATCTTTTCTTGAGGGTGTTTTTATTCTACTGCTGTCCATACCCTTCAAACTTCTTCGCCAAATTCTCCATCTCGTCTTCTGGCAATAGCTTCGGTTCCCCAATGCTTTTCGTTTGATAATAAATTTGCGCACAAAACTCAATTTCTTCCGCAACGGTAAATGCCATTTTTATATGATTTGCACCTGCAATTAAACCGTGGTTCGCAAGTAAAACGGCACGGCGATCAATCATCCCTTCAAAAGCAGCCTCTGCTAATTGCTTCGTACCAAATGTTTCATACGGTGCACAACGAACATTTGGGCCTGCGAAAGCAATTAAATACGATACTGCGGGCAGTTCCCATCCTAATGATGCAATCGTTTTTGCATAAGGAGAATGTGTATGCACAAGCGCATTTATATCTTCACGCTTTCTATAATAAATAAGATGCATATCAAGTTCGCTTGATGGTTTTCTTTCTCCCTCTACTACATCGCCATCTAAGTTTAATATAACTACATCTTCAGGCTTCGTTTCATAATAATCTAAACCACTTGGGCTAATGGCAACAAGACCTTGCTCCCGATTGAAAATACTAATATTACCGCCTGTCCCCTTTGTTAAACCGCTAGAAATCATTTTCTTTCCATACGCTACAATTTCTTCTCTCTCTTTTTGTAATAACATATACATCCCCCTAAGTATGAAGCTTATGATGACTGACTTTGTATCTATCTACTTATTGAAATAGCTTTTTTAAGTTTTCCGTAAACGGTGCTTTTACAATCCCTTTTTCCGTAATAATCGCTGTTACATTTTCATGTGGCGTGACGTCAAATGCTGGATTATATACTTTACTTTCTTTCGGAGCAGAATATTGCCCAAAGCGATTAATCACTTCAGAAGCATCCCTTTCCTCGATCGGAATTTCTTTTCCTGTCGGTGTTTTTAAGTCGATTGTCGGTGTTGGTGCTGCTACATAAAACGGAATGTTGTAGTATTTCGCTAAAATAGATACGCCTAATGTCCCAATTTTATTTGCTATATCACCATTTGCTGCCACACGGTCGCATCCAACGATTACCGCATCAATCTTCCCTTGTGACATAACCATAGCTGCCATATTATCTGTAATGACAGTGACGTCAATTCCCGCTCGCTGCAATTCTAATGCTGTTAACGTTGAACCTTGTAATCTAGGACGTGTCTCATCTGAATAGATTTTCAAGTCCCATCCTTTTTCTTTCGCTAAGTACATTGGAGCTGTCGCAGTACCATACTTAGTCGTCGCTAACGCACCTGCATTACAATGTGTTAATACTCCCATTCCATCATGGAATAATGTTAGTGCATGTTCTCCAATGTGACGGTTAATTTCTTCATCTTCTCTATGAATCTCTTTTGCCTCTTCTAGTAATCTATCTTTCAACTGGGCGATTGATAAGTGTGCGTTCTCTGTCGCGACTGCCTCCATTCTTTCAAGTGCCCAAAATAAGTTTACTGCTGTCGGTCTTGATGTTGCTAAGTATGCACATACCTTTTTTACTTCCTCTATCAATTCTTCCACCGTATTTTGAGTAACTTCCTTGGCTCCTAAATACACCCCGTAAGCTGCTGAAACACCAATCGCTGGCGCACCTCTTACTTTCATTACTTGAATGGCATCCCACACACCTTCAGCTGTTTTAAAAGATTCATAGACAACCTCATTCGGTAATAATGTTTGATCTAATAAAACTAAAGCATCATCTTTCCACTGGATTGGTATTAATTGCTCTTCCATCATCTTCTCCCCTTACTTCGCGTAGTGCATTGACTGTTCTTTTAACGTTTCTACAAAGCTTGTACCTGTTTTATATTGATTCGCTCGTAAAATAAATTTCTTCGCTACTTGAAGACAAATACGTTCCGCTCTAGCACGTGCTTCCTCATTCTCAATACAAGTAATGTCTTTTACTTTCGCTAGCCCAACAATACGACGAATTAACTCAAGTCCCGTCACCGCAGCCGTATCCTCTAATACAGATTGTAAATAGATTTCGTTAAAGCCTTCTTCCTTCGCCATAATCTCTGTCACATGAATATCCCAAGCGTCTAAAAACTTCTTCTTAAATAAATCAATTACCTCTATTATTGTCGATTGTAACCAATCCATATACGTATCTTTCTCAGCTCCAGCTGACATCGTTGCATCTGCATTTACCCAAGCAAACATTAAATTCGCCATTACATTCCCAACGTCATATCCCATTGGTCCATAAAAGGCAAACTCAGGATCGATTACCTTTGTGGAATCATTTTTTACAAAAACAGAACCAGTATGCAAATCACCGTGAATAAGCGCCTGTGCATTCGTCATAAAAGAAAACTTAAGTTTAGCTACTTCTATACGGAGCTCTTTATCACTATAAATATGTTCTCTAATCCATCCATCATTTAACGGAAATAACTCATTACGCTTATTATGATTTGTAAATGGCTCAGCGTATACGAGTTCTTCTGTAATCTCACATAACTCAGGATTTATATAATTCTTCACAAGCTCCTTCTTCTCTTTATGATTCATTACAACATCCGATGTTAATAAGAGTGTATTTACCATAAAGGTAGTTAAATCATCCGCAAGCCTCGGAAATATTTCATGATGTATAAGTGCTGTACGTAATATTGTGTGATCCGATAAGTCTTCCATTACGCAACAATTCATCACACTATCAAACAAATACACCTTCGGAACAAGTCCAGGTGCTAACTCTTCCTCTAACTGCAAAACATCCGATTCTATACGAATACGATTCGTCGACAACTTAAACTCATCTGAAATACGTGCTGTATCCCCAGCTTGCTTTACAATGACAGAAATGTTCTTCTGTTCATCCCAAACGCGGAATACATAATTTAAATTACCATCGCCTATTTCTTTACACTGTAACCCCTTTGCATGTTCAAACTTACATAATTTCTCTTTCACATATACAATCACATCGCTAGCTTCCATTAAAAAATACTTCGTGAACTTAGACATGGTTTCCCCTCCACACTAATTGTAAGCGTTTTCTAAAAGCTATAAAAAATAATAGGATTAAATCTTTCATCCTATAATATATGTTCTTCTTTTTGAAATGTATATCTAGGTTTTATTATATCTTGTTAATATCTTGAGTCAATGTTTCTATATCATTGCAATATGCTTCCTAATTATATATTTGAGAGGACAAAAATTGTTCAAAAAGATTCTAGTTCATTTTATTTTATTTATCACACAATTCTTTGTAAAATAGAAATACGCAGTTCCTTTTCAAAAAGACAACTTCTAAGAAATATTTCCTTCCTAAGAATTTATACTTACATCATATCTCTAACATACACACTACTCATTCAAGCACTCATTGAAAATTTATAAACTTAAAATTACCTTTCCATTCCCTGTTATCCTTAATTGAGAATAAATATTAATTAAATTGATATAAAGTTCGTTTATTCGCTTGACAAAATAACCACTTCTATATGATAATTAATATCGAATTAGAATTATTATAGTTAATTAAAAAATATATTTTATGAGCACACTATTTTTTGATGCTCAAAACCAACATTTAGGAGGAATTTTAATATGTTATTAATCGGCACAGAAGTAAAACCGTTTAAAGCTAATGCTTACCATAATGGAGAATTTATCCAAGTTACTGACGAAAGTTTAAAAGGAAAATGGAGTGTAGTTTGTTTCTACCCAGCTGACTTCACATTCGTTTGCCCAACTGAACTTGAAGACTTACAAAACCAATATGCAACTCTTAAAGAGTTAGGCGTTGAAGTATACTCTGTATCTACAGACACTCACTTCACTCACAAAGCATGGCATGATAGCTCAGAAACTATCGGTAAAATCGAGTACATCATGATTGGTGACCCAACTCGCACAATCACTACAAACTTCAACGTTTTAATGGAAGAAGAAGGTCTTGCTGCTCGCGGTACATTCATCATCGATCCAGACGGCGTTATCCAATCTATGGAAATCAATGCTGACGGTATCGGCCGTGACGCAAGCATTCTTGTTAACAAAATTAAAGCAGCTCAATACGTACGTAACAACCCAGGTGAAGTTTGCCCAGCTAAATGGCAAGAGGGTTCTGCTACACTTAAACCAAGCCTTGACCTTGTAGGCAAAATCTAAGGAGTTCGATCAAAATGATACTAGATGCAGATATAAAAACACAACTATCCCAATATCTTCAATTAATGGAGAACGATATTTTACTTAAAGTAAGCGCAGGAGACGATGACGTATCTAAAGATATGTTAGCTCTAGTAGACGAATTAGCTACTATGTCATCTAAGATTACAGTAGAAAAAGTTGAATTAGAGAGAACACCAAGCTTTAGCGTAAACCGCCCTGGTGAAGACACTGGTGTCGTATTCGCTGGTATTCCATTAGGACACGAATTTACTTCATTAGTGTTAGCTTTACTACAAGTAAGTGGACGCGCTCCAAAAGTTGAACAAAAATTAATCGATCAAATTAAAAACATTCAAGGCGAATATCATTTTGAATCTTATATCAGCCTAAGTTGTCATAACTGTCCTGATGTTGTACAAGCTCTTAACGTAATGAGCGTTCTTAACTCTGGTATTACACATACTATGATTGATGGCGCTGCATTCAAAGAGGAAGTAGAAAGCAAAGACATCATGGCAGTACCAACAGTTTTCCTAAACGGCGAATCTTTCGGCAGCGGTCGTATGACACTTGAAGAAATTTTAGCTAAAATGGGTAACGGTCCAGATGCATCAGAGCTTTCTGATAAAGATCCATACGATGTTCTTGTTGTTGGTGGCGGCCCTGCTGGTGCAAGTGCAGCAATTTATGCAGCACGTAAAGGCATCCGCACTGGTATCGTTGCTGAGCGCTTCGGCGGTCAAGTAATGGATACTATGGGTATTGAGAACTTCATCAGCGTAAAACGCACTGAAGGTCCTAAGCTAGTAGCAAGTCTTGAAGAGCACGTTAAAGAATACGACATCGATGTAATGAATCTACAACGTGCGAAACGTTTAGAGAAAAAAGAACTTATTGAAGTGGAACTTGAAAACGGCGCTATTCTGAAAAGTAAGAGCGTAATCGTTTCAACAGGTGCTCGCTGGCGTAATGTTGGCGTACCAGGTGAAGCTGAGTTCAAAAATAAAGGTGTAGCATACTGCCCACACTGTGACGGTCCATTATTCACTGGAAAAGACGTAGCAGTTATCGGTGGAGGTAACTCTGGTATTGAAGCAGCTATCGACTTAGCAGGTATTGTTAAGCACGTAACTGTTCTTGAATTCATGCCAGAATTAAAAGCTGATGCTGTATTACAAGAACGTCTTAACAGCTTACCAAACGTAACTGTTCTGAAAAACGTTCAAACAAAAGAAATTACTGGTACTGATAAAGTAAACGGTATTTCTTACATCGATCGTGAAACTGAAGAAGTTCATCACGTTGAATTACAAGGTGTATTCGTACAAATCGGTCTTGTTCCAAACACAGACTGGTTAGGCGAAACAGTTGAACGCGTTCGCGGTGAAATCGTAACAGACAAGCACGGCGCTACAAACGTACCAGGAGTGTTTGCTGCAGGTGACTGTACAAATAATCCGTACAAACAAATCATCATCTCTATGGGTTCAGGTGCAAACGCAGCTTTAGGTGCATTTGATTACTTAATCCGTAACTAATATAGACGTGAGTAAAAGACGCATTACCAATTAGGTAATGCGTCTTTTTTATTACAATGTATCTACGTAGTCGTCAAAATCCTTCCAACATAGTATTGTATACGGCGACCCTATATCCAATACTACTTTTACATCCTCTGCCACTACTTTGATTCTTTTTAATGTGCTGTCTCTTTTTCCGGCCGGATAAATAGCAATTTTTACAACTTCCTGTTTTCCCCCCTCATAAATCTTTATTTTCAATTCTAATTGGTCTATTTCTTCTTTTGAAGGAACCTCTTTTCCTTCCCAATCACACATTTCGAACAGAGGATATCGATCTCCATGCCATTCCTCAACAATCTCAATGACTTTAAGGATAATATAATTCCCCGATACTAATTCATAACTAACAGCATCACCTGCTTTTAAAGAAGTATTAGCTATAAATCTCTTCGGTACTTTTTTCGCTTCTGGCTGCGGAGAATTTAACTGTTCTCTTAATTTATTTAAAACTACTTCACGTTTCTTCTGTAATTTAGGTTCTTCTTCCCAGCGAGCTAAATCTGTACCACTCTCTATTATTTGCAATGCCTCCTGCTTAACATTCTCTTGAAGTCTCCCTAACCTCCATTGTATGGAAGCAAATACTAACCAAAAGGCAATAGTTTCTTCATCATCTAATTCATTCTTGTACTCCTCAATTACAATCCTACTTGCTTCCTCATTTGAATATTCATTTGCTAACAAATCCTTATATAGTAACTTAATATCTTCAGCAATATCGTCTGATAATATTGCTACTCCCCAAGCACCCATACATTAACACTCCAATCTATACACTAAAAACCTCTCATTCCCATTCTTCTCATAAGCCCCAGGCAATCTTACTTCCCTCTTCAACTCAAACGCAGTCTGATTTTCTAAGAAGAAAATATAGTCCTCAGAAGGATAATATAAAATAATATCCACTTCTCTCCCCGTTTCTTCTACAGAAAGTAAAATGTTATTTACTACGTTCATAAATACTTGTACAGAAAATGGGTTGAAGAAATAAAATCGGTTATCACGTGGATCAATCTCATATTCCTGCGCTAAACAGCATTCAAACCCAATTTTATCTTTACTGTTTCTTACCTTTCGTGCATAACGATCTCGATTATCCATCGCTTCTTTATAAAACTCTTCATTCATTTCAATTCCAACTGCTGAAGCACCACATTTATGATGCATATAAAAGTTTAATCGTCCTTTTCCGCATCCAAAGTCTACAATTCGGTCGCTACTTCGTATTTCATATTGATTCAATAACTCATCTAATCCGCTATACGGCGTCGGTTCATAACGATGATAATGCATAGACTTGTTAAATCCTTTTTGCTCACCGACTGTTTTTATATGTAAAACTGCATCGTAATATTGTTCGTTCATTCGTTTTCTCCTATTAAGAAATGGTACTTATTATTATACACCATGTACTGGATGCTCATTTTTCATCAAATTAATAGGTACGTGAAATTATATCGACGATTTTCTCAATATATCTATCGTAATTTCAAATATATCAACGATTTTTTCAATATATCGACGTTTCGACAAAGGATATCGACTTAACGACAAATTTCTACAAAAAACAGGAGCTCCCTAGCCCCTGTCTTCTAACACTTTCAATACAGTTTGTTTTAATATTTCTACCCCATCCATAATGCAACTATGATCGAACTTCATATACGGATGGTGTAATCCAGGTTGTAGGTCTGCTCCTAATCCAAGCATGACAGCTTTTAAATGTGGTCTCTTCACTGTGTAGTAATGGAAATCATCGCTTCCTGTCGTATAAAGTGGTCCCGTACATTTATCTTCCCCATACACTTCAAGAATGCCTTTACGCATAAATCGCTCAGCTTCTTCTGAAACTTCAGCTCCTGGCGCGAGATCAATCCACTCATATGAAGTTTTCGATCCCATCGATGCAGCTGATTCTATGACATGCTCTATTTTTTTCTTCAATTCTTCTAATAATGTATTACTCTCCGCTCTGACATCTAAGCTAAAATGCCCGTTACCCGGAATAATATTTAAATTATCACCACCAGCTTGGCACCTCGTCATCTTTACTGAATAGGAACTTTGCGGTGGTAGCCATATGTTTTTCAAACCGATATTAATCATGGAAATAACATCAATCGCATTTATCCCTTGATGTGGGCGTGCTCCATGTGCATCTTCTCCATGAATCGTACCCTCTAAAAATCCTGCTGCTCCGTGACGAATTGATGGGGCAGCTTGTTTCAAAGATAGTTCTTCAATCGGGCGCAAATGAACACCGAATAGGAAATCCGCATCATCCACAGCACCTTTCTCTACCATTTTTAAAGCGCCATTCCCTTTCTCTTCTGCTGGCTGAAAAATAAATCTAACTGTACCACTTTTCCATCTCATATTCTTTAATTGTAAAATAAGTCCCATTACAATCGTCATATGAGCATCGTGACCACACGAATGATTCGCTTTAAATTCTCCATTCACTTCTTGCCAAAGTGCATCCATATCAGCGCGAATCGCAATAACAGGATTTCCGCTTCCAATTTCAGCAATCACCCCTGGGCAATCATCAAATATTTTATATGAAATTCCTTCTTCTTTTAAAAAGTTAGTAATATACGCTGTCGTTTCATACTCTTTCCAACTCACTTCAGGGTTTTCATGTAAATGCTGAAAAATTTCAGTTAAACGCTCTTGTAGTTCTAATGTTTTCAAAGCTACATTCTCCTTCCCAAATTCCAAACCATTCAGGTTAATTATACTTATGAAAAACAGATGTTTTTATGAACATATTGAATTTTTAGAAAAAAGTCAATTGTTTATTTTTAAACACTAAAAAAGCTTACTCTACATCTATATTACAAACTAAACAAACAACTAGAATATTACTTATTTTCTGTCTTTTATGTTGACGCTTACATATATTTTTAGTTATCATAACCTAATAAACGTCTATTTTACGACAATTCTAAAAATACAAACAAACATACATAACAAGGAGGACATTTATGAAAAAAGAAATACCTTTTGGTGTAGCCATGATCCCTATTATCATTACAGTTGCAGTTATGATGGTTACAATTGTTGTATTAAAACAAAGCCCTCACGTCCCACTTATTATCGGTACAACCGTTGCTTCCATCGTCGCTTGGCGTTACGGTTACAAATGGAACGACATTGAAGAAGCAATGTATAAAGGAATTCGCCTCGCATTACCCGCTATCGTTATCATTATTCTAGTAGGTTTAACGATCGGTGCTTGGATTGGTGGTGGAATCGTCGCAACAATGATTTATTACGGTTTAAATCTATTAACACCATCACTATTTTTAGTTTCAATTACAATTATTTGTTCTATTGTTGCATTAGCTATTGGTAGCTCTTGGTCTACAATGGGAACAATTGGTGTTGCAGGAATGGGCATTGGCCTAAGTATGGGAATCCCAGCTCCGATGGTTGCCGGTGCTATCATTTCCGGTTCTTATTTCGGCGATAAAATGTCACCGCTTTCAGACACAACAAACTTAGCCGCAGGATTAACAAATACAGATTTATTCACACATATTCGTCATATGTTATTTACTACAATTCCAGGTTTAATTATTACTCTTATCGTTTACGCTTTCTTAGGAAGAAGCTTCGGTGCTAACAATATCGATGCAAAAAGCATCGAGCAAACATTACAAGTATTGCAACAAAACTTTGTTATCTCACCTTTCCTATTAATCATACCTGTAGTTGTTATGGTATTGGTCGCTAAAAAAGTTCCTGCTATACCAGCTATTCTCGTAGGTATTATTTTAGGATTTTTATCACAAGTCTTTATTCAAGGTGGTTCTGTCTCATCAGCTGTCGCTGCACTCCAAAGTGGATTTGTCATAGACACTGGCAACAAGCTAGTAGACGAGCTATTTAATCGTGGTGGTTTAAGCTCTATGATGAATACCGTCTCTATGACAATTGTCGCTATGACTTTCGGAGGAGTATTAGAACATACAGGTATTCTTCGCTCCATTGTAAATCAAATTTTAAAATTAGCGACATCAGCAAAAGGACTTATCGCTTCAACTATCGCATCTTGCTTTGCAACAAATCTTACTTGCTCTGAACAATATATTTCGATTGTTGTTCCTTCAAGAATGTACGCGAATGCATACACAGAAAAAGGACTACATTCTAAAAATTTATCCAGAGCATTAGAAGATGGCGGAACATTAACTTCTGTTTTCGTACCTTGGAATACATGCGGCGTATTTATACTCGCAACACTTGGCGTAGGTGCATTTGAATATGCTCCTTATGCTATATTGAATTTCATCGTACCTATTATCTCGATCATTTACGGTATAACTGGTCTCACAATTACGAAACTATCTGACATTGAAAAAGCAGAACTACTAAAAAAACAAAACACTCAATTAGAAGCTTAAAGATAACGGTAAATTCAGTTCATATATTGCGCGAGGACGCCCTTGTTGATAAGGCATTTCCTCGCCGCAAATATGAGCATACCCATAATCAACTAGTTTCTTTAATAACCTTTCTGTTGATCGCCGGGTCACTTGTAAGTATTCAGAAAGATCTGCTGCTGTAAACTTTAATGACGGATGTGATTGACTAAATTGAATAATTTTTGATAAATTTGCTGGGCTAAGTTTCGTTTCCTTCGCTATTTTCATTAGTTCCGGATTATCATTTTTCAAACTTTGTACTCTCTGTTCTTTCGGGAACGGACCAAATAGTTCTTTATCACTTGTTAGTATATAAAAACAGTGGTCTATTGGATTATTCTTCGCGAAACCTTGGGCGATTTTAGCATTTTGCTCCGCTTCTTTCACAGTTTTTCCGTAACCAAATCCAATAGCTATCGTTCCTTCTATACTCGCAAATAAATTATTCATCGTATTTGTTTTTATAATGGATTCAATATTACCACGAGTCGTATATAAAATGAACGTCATTTCATCAATTGTTTTAAATGAACCACGTAGTTCTTTTGAAATAACATCTAATTGCTCAAGCAAACCATCTCGTAATTCTAAAGAAGAAATAATACAAGCACCAACAGTAGCTGAATGGCTTCTTGCTAACTCAGCTTTTATTTTTGCATCTTTTAGCCCATGTATAATAGATTGCTTCGGATCTATCATACGTTCTGAAGGAATACCTATTTTTTGAAGTTCATCATAGACAGCATGAATGCTAGTTAAAGCTAAATGAGCCTCTCCAGATTGATATTTAGCTACATGAAAATCAATAACTCTATTTATTTCATCTTTACTCCACAGCATATTTTCATAATCAAACACTTGTGGACTTTCTTTTATGCCAATATCATGGAACACATTTATAATGAATGAACGGTCTACTAAATCAATTGAAATTTTATGTGGTTGAACCCCTTGGTGATACATGACAGAAAGAATGGAAGATACGACAGTCGTCTCGTCTTGCTGTAAGTACGTACTTGGAATTCGTAATTGTTCTCTTATTTCTTTTGCCATATAATAAGGTAAAGCACCTGAGAAAAAGATGAAATCACAAGGCTTTAAACGCTTTAATAGTTCAGAAGATTCTGCCGGATGAAGGTAAACATATGGATCAATTTCTATTTCTTCTAGTTTATGAGCAATAGGTAAAAGTGTCTCCATAAACTCTTTTGAACCGACAACTGCAATTTTTATCATCATTTCTCTAACTCCTTATCATTAATTAACGACTATTTAACGTCAACTATATCAAATGTACAAAACCATTGTAAACAGGAAGGGGTCTCTACCTAATGAAAATTACAGCTATTCATCTTTATGCAATTCGTTTACCGCTTCGCGATCCGTTTGTTATTAGTTACGGTTCTTATTCTGATATGCCTTCTATTATTGTCAAAATGGAAACAGACGAAGGCATTATCGGTTACGGTGAAGGCGTCGCTGATGATCACGTTACAGGCGAATCTTGGGAAAGTACTTTCCATACTTTAAAGCATACACTAGCACCTGCTCTTATCGGGAAAAATCCAATGAATATCGAGAAAATACACGATATGATGGACAATACAATTTACGGTGTTCCTACTGCAAAAGCTGCGATTGATATTGCTTGTTTTGATATAATGGGTAAAAAATTAAATCAACCTGTATATCAATTAATTGGTGGACGATACCATGAAGAATTTCCTATCACTCACGTATTAAGTATCGCAGATCCAGAAGAAATGGCTGAAGAAGCTGCTTCCATGATTCAAAAAGGTTACCAATCTTTCAAAATGAAAGTCGGTACAAATGTAAAAGAAGATGTAAAACGAATTGAAGCAGTACGTGAGCGTGTAGGAAATAACATCGCAATTCGTGTTGATGTAAACCAGGGGTGGAAAAATAGTGCAAACACATTAACAGCACTTCGTTCATTAAGTCATGTAAACATCGACTGGATTGAACAGCCTGTCATCGCAGACGATATTGACGCAATGGCTCACATTCGTTCGAAAACAGATCTTCCACTTATGATTGATGAAGGATTAAAGAGCTCTCGTGAAATGCGCCAAATTATTAAATTAGACGCTGCTGATAAAGTAAACATAAAACTAATGAAATGCGGCGGCATATATCCAGCTGTAAAACTTGCTCATCAAGCTGAAATGGCAGGTATTGAATGCCAAGTTGGATCCATGGTCGAATCATCCGTTGCCTCTTCCGCGGGATTCCATGTCGCTTTCTCGAAAAAAATTATTACGAGCGTTGAACTTACAGGTCCATTAAAATTCACGAAGGACATCGGAAACTTACATTACGACGTACCATTTATTCACTTAAACGAACAGCCAGGACTAGGTATCGAAATAAATGAAGATACACTACGAGAACTCACCGTCTTTCAAGACAGTGTACGCTAAAGGAGGGCTAACGCATGACAGTTCTATACGAGGGCAGATTAAAACAAAATAACGAGCTATTTCACGTTACATTACTATCACTAGAGCACATCGAACAAATTTTATTACTACAAAACGTTGTAGTTGAAGCACTAGAAGATAAAAGTCGTCTACAACCACTCTCCCAAGAAGAATTTCAATACATTCTAGAAGGAAACGGCATGATGATCGGTGCTTTTATCGAAAACGAACTCATCGCATTTCGCGCCCTACTCGTCCCTCCTATCGACGATGAACATTTAGGACTCGATATTGGCATACCAGAAAGGGAACTGCACCGCGTCATCTATCAAGAAATCTCAAACGTTCATCCGAACTGGCGTGGAAATGGTATGCAAAAAATATTAGCGACAGTCATCATGGATGAATTACAAAAAGAAGATAGCAAATACGACTACGTTTGCTGCACCGTTGCCCCTTTTAACATTCCAAGTTTGAAGGATAAGTTTGCGCAAGGGATGGAGATTGCTGCGCTGAAGGAGAAGTATGGTGGTAGTATGCGGTATGTTTTTGTGAAGGAATTGCGCGGAGTTAAAGAACGAGATTGGACGGATATTAAGAGCATTCCAATGAACAATGCTGGTGGACAACAGGCGTTGCTTTCGGAGGGGTATCGCGGGTATGAGATGGAGAAGGTGGATGGAGATTTTGTTGTGAAGTTTGGGCGATAATTGCTACGCTAGAAAAAAGGAGATGTCTGCTGTGACATCTCCTTTTGCTTTCTCTTCCTTGAACATATCGATTGCAACTTCAAATATATCAGCGATTTCCAAAATATATCGGCGCAACTCCAAATATATCAGCGATTTCCAAAATATATCGACTTACCGACAAAGATTGACAATAAGTGCACCACTAAACCGTCATCTTCCAACTAGATAACGCTAACCAATTCTCCATTTCCTTATAATCAGGCATGATCTTCCCGACAAGGCGCCAAAAAGAGCGATCATGATTTAAATGAACCATATGGCACATTTCATGAACAACTACATAATCAATTACTCGCTGTGGTGCCATCGCTAGCTTCCAATTGAATGTTAGCTGTAAATTTGAATCGCAAGTGCCCCACGTACGACTACTATCTGTAATACGAATAGAACGCGGTTTTGTTTTAAAGTTACTTTGATGTGCTTTAATACTCTTCTCTACTAATGACTTACACTGCTTATAGTAAAATCGTTTTAAAGCTTGCTGTATTTTCTCATCTTTAAGATCTTTCACATAAATATGTAGCTTATCTCCTTCAAACACTGCATTGTCTTGCGTAATATTTGTATCTTGAGAAATTTGTATCGGATACGTACTTCCTAAATACAAAAAGCCTTCTCCTTGATCATAATCCTTTTCCTGTGGTCCACGCGCTCGCTCCGCCATTTCCTTACGTGTTGTCTGAATCCAATCCCACTTCTCTTCTAGCAACTGGATTAAATATTCAAAAGGTGTCCCTTTTGGAGCTTGCACCTCAACATTCCCGTAAGAATCCACCAAAAAACGCACCGATTTTTTCTTTTTATAAGTTATATGAAAATTAATTGTTTCGTCTAAATATGTATGTACCATTTCATCACCTAGCATATTATTTTTACAAATAAAAAGGAGTAGGATACAAACGTCCTACTCTACCTATTATATCATTTACCGCTTTAACGGAATCATTATCCTCTATACTTTACAGCTAATCCTTTAATGAAATTCCTTGCGTATCTATCGCCGCACTCTTTGTAATTTTTATGGCCTTTTTTTCTTAATAGAGCGCCTAGTTCTCCCTTAGTCACCGTAACGCCTACGCTATCTAATATATCAAGTACATCCTCACTCGTTAAAGATAGTGCTATTTTCATTTTCTTTAGAAGAAGGTTATTCGCACTTTCTTTGCTTTGTACAGGTGCCGGTTGCCCTGGTTTCGGATCTTGCTTACCTCTTTTTAAAGTAATAAATCCATTTAAAAATGCCTCTAACATCATCATATCGCATGTTTTTACGTACTCATCTTCTTCCACATCAGGGTTTTCAGGTTCGTGCTGAGGCGCTCTCTTTATTTTTGTAAGCATATCAACTACGTCTTCTTTCGTTACTTCCATTCCGCCAAGTTTAAAAATTTCTACCATATCTATATCTTTTATATCTAAAGCATATCTTACTCTTTTTAATATATCGTTATTGCTCATTGCCATTGGGTTTCCTCCTGAAATGTTGATTATTTTTAACTTTTTATTTGTAATACAGTTTACCGTAACTAATCTAAATAAGATTATTTTTTATTATTTTCATAATTAAATTTAACAAAAAAGGTAGTGCCTTCCGATCCTGTTTGAATTTCTATTTTTGCATTATGACGGGTAGCAATGGCATAACATACGCCTAATCCCAATCCAGTTCCATTATCTTTGGTTGTGTAAAATGGAGTCCCCAGTTTCTCTAATACTTCAGGGCTGATACCTTTCCCTTCATCCCGCACTGCAAGCACCACACAATTTTGCCCTTCCTTATAGGTGCTAATGGTTAGAGTTTTCCCTGTACTCATCGCTTCTAAGCCATTACGGTATAGGTTCATTAATAATTGCCGTATCTCATTACGATTTAAAAGTAATGCTGGAACGTCATTTGTATCGACTTGAATATATTTATTTTGATTATGCGTATCTATCTTTATTAAAGGAATAATATCGTGGATAATTGAGTTTAAATCTAACATCTGCAAATCTGATTTCTTTGTATTACCTATTGAGAGAAATTCAGTAATAATAGAATTGGCACGGTCAAGTTCTTCAACCATTAAATTAAAGTAGTTATTATGTTTCTCATAGTTATTCTCTTCTTTTAATAACTGCAAAAATCCTCGTATTGTTGTCATTGGATTTCTAATCTCGTGGCTGATACCTGCTGCCATTTGCCCTATTAACTCTATGTTGGATAACCTTTTCAATTCCTGCTCATATTGTTTTTTTTCTGTTATGTTTTTACAAATACAACAAATACCATCATCATACGGATATGCAATAACTTCATGCCAATATTCATCAGAGGTAGAAAAAAATTCAAAATGAACTGTAGTTCGCTCTGACATTACACGATGAAGCTCCTTATATATAACTGTATCTACGCTACTTGGGAAGACCTCCCATATATTCTTACCTAATACGTCTTTTGCTGTTTTTCTTTGTGGGAAATGTTGATGTTTATTTACATAAGTAAATTCCCATTTATTATTCAAAGTCAAGAATCCATCCGTAATACTTTCAATCACACTTGTGACTTTTTCATTAGCAGCAGCCAGTTCTCTCGTTCGTTCTTCCACCATGCTTTCAAGTTGATCCATATATAACAAGTTTGAAAACGTAGGGGCTGTAGCATCAACGATAGATTTTGCCAGTTGAATTCGGGAATCATCGTAATTATGAGTTTTTTCCTCTTTGCCAACGACGATTACCCCTAATACTTCTCCCATTGAAACCAATGGAATCATCAGTAAACCCTTACTATCTATATGTTTTGTTCGAATAATCTCTTGAATCTTGGCTTCATAGCTTTTCTCCATCCAATCTGCTTCTATCCAATCACAGCCCGAGCTTAACTCCGTTGTCTTAATCGTTGTTTTGTCTAGCGGATCTAAAAGGTGGGCAGCCATGTTTTTACTCTCTAAAATCTGTCCTAAGTAAAAAAAGCATTTATCAGAACTCTCCTGTATTGAGGAACACATTGATAAATCACGGGTAACATTTAGTAACAGCTGCTTCTCGGCAATAAGATTTTCTTTTTGGGTTAAATTTTTTGCGTTTTGAATGGCGACCGCCGCCATGTTTACATAAGCTTCAACACTTTGAATTTCTGAATCTGTTAAGTTCATTGGAACTCCATAATCAAATAAAAAAACAAGACCAAATAACTCTTGCCCAAATGAGATAGGCAGAGCTAATAAAGACTTAATTTTGAACGCATCGACTGGTCTCGGATCCGGTCGATGATCCTTTGAGGTATCAGGAATATAGATGTTTTTTTTAGTTTCAATAACTTCTTTTGCCAGTAAGTCTACTTCAGGGTCAATTACTTGAGTATCGAGCGTTACGCCATTTATGGTCTCTGGTTTTCCTGCAAACCCTCTAAATGTTCCATCTTCTTCAGGTAAATAAATTCCAACAGCGTCACACCTAACAATCTCCTCTGATATCGCCATTGTTACACGCTGCAATACTTCACGTAGTTCTAATTTTGTATTTATTATTTTGGTTATATTCGCGAGCCTAGAATATCTCGTTTGATCACTTAACATTTGCATAGCCTCCAATTATAGGCGTAATAAAGTGCAACTTTAATAAGTGAGGGGTGATTCATCCCCCCACTTATTATCAGCCTGAATCCAACCTAACCTCTTTGCACTAGCAGAATTTTGAGGTGGGAGTTTTACTGCCCGCAAATAGCGGGATAAAATAAACATGCTAATATCAGTGAAAGTCAAGATCAACCTACCATTTTCTCTTGTATTCTTTTCTTACCCTTGTTTTATATAGAATACCTCACTTACTTATGATACGGTTCACCTTACACTAATAAAATTACTACACTCCAGCCCCTCTAACTTTCAACAGTTACACCGTCTCACTACCTTCTACCACATTAACACTCGCCTCAAACTTATCAAGCAACCCACGCACTTCATCAGTCGATTTCGTGCTCATCAATTGATTTCGTAGTTCAGCAGCCCCAGGGAATCCTTTTACATAAATTTTGAAGAAGCGATGTAATCCTGTTATGGAGCGTGGCAGTACTTCTGCATATTGATCTTGAAGATCAAGTTGTAGTCTTAAAAGATCTAGATGTTCTTTACTGCTATGCTCTCTTGGTTCTTTTTCGAAAGCAAATGGATTTTTAAAGATTCCTCGTCCAATCATTACGCCATCAATGCCGTATTTTTCAGCAAGTTCCAGCCCAGTTTTACGGTCAGGAATGTCTCCGTTTATCGTTAGGAGCGTATTTGGTGCAATACGATCACGTAATTTTTTAATCTCCGGAATTAGCTCCCAGTGTGCATCTACTTGGCTCATCTCTTCTCTTGTACGTAAGTGAATAGAAAGGTTTGCAATATCTTGTTTGAAAATGTGCGTTAACCAATCTTCCCACTCGCTTAACTCTTTAAAGCCAAGTCTTGTTTTTACGCTGACAGGTAATCCGCCCGCTTTTGCAGCTTGAATAAGTTCTGCCGCAACGTCTGGACGCAAGATAAGGCCACTACCTTTTCCTCTTGATGCTACGTTTGGCACAGGGCAACCCATATTAATATCAATACCTTTAAATCCTAACTCTGCCATACCAATACTCATTTGACGGAAATATTCAGGATTATCTCCCCAAATATGTGCCACCATTGGCTGTTCATCTTCTGTAAAAATTAAACGACCACGTACGCTTTTCATACCTTCTGGATGACAATAGCTATCTGAGTTTGTGAACTCTGTGAAGAATACATCTGGACGACCAGCTTCACTTACTACGTGACGGAAAACAACGTCTGTCACATCTTCCATTGGTGCAAGTACGAAAAATGGTCGTGGTAAATCACGCCAAAAATTATCTATCATTTCAAATTCAAATCCTCTCACTATGAATACAATTTCAAACTCTCAATAAACCAAAAAGCAGATGGTATAGATTTTCCTATATCAACTGCTTTCCTATTATACCAACTTAAGCCAAGCTACACACTCTACATGAGTCGTATGCGGGAACATATCAACAGGTTGTACTTCCTGCGTTTTATATCCGCCTTCTTCTAGTACTTTTAAGTCACGTGCTAATGTTGCTGGGTTACATGATACGTATACAACGCGTTTTGGTTTCATGTCGATGATTGTGTTTAATAGTGCCTCATCGCAACCTTTACGCGGTGGATCTACGACCATTGTATCAGCGATTACGCCTTCTTTATACCATTTTGGAATGACTACTTCTGCTTCTCCTACACCAAATTCAGCGTTTGTCATATTGTTTAGCGCTGCGTTTCGGTTTGCGTCTTCGATCGCTTCCGGGACGATTTCAACGCCGTACACTTTTTTCGCTTTTTGTGCTAGGAATAAGGAGATTGATCCAATTCCACAATAGGCATCAATTACTGTTTCGTTACCATCTAATTTTGCGTATTCTAACGTTTTATCGTACAGCACTTTCGTTTGTTCTGGGTTTACTTGATAGAATGAACGTGCTGAAATCGCAAATTTAATGTCACCGATAAAGTCATAAATATATTCTGATCCGTACAGTACTGTCGTTTTGTCTCCGAAGATTACGTTTGTACGTTTCGGGTTTACGTTTTGAACAATTGATTTTACTTCTGGGAATTTCGTAGCAATTTCTTCAATGATTGCTTTTTTGTTTGGCAGTTCTGCTGTACGAGTAATGAAGACAAGCATAATCTCCCTTGTTACTTGTCCGTAACGAGCCATTACGTGGCGAAGTGTTCCTTTGTTACGCTCTTCGTTGTACGCTGAAATACCGTGCTTTTCACAAATACGTTTTACTTCTTGGATTAATGTATCGTTTTCTTCCGCCTGAATTAAACATGATTCCATATTAATGATGTCATGCGTTCCTTGACGATAGAAACCAGCTACAAGTCCGCCTTCACGTTCTCCAATTGGCACTTGTGCTTTATTACGGTATACCCACGGGGTTTTCATGCCAAGTACAGGATGAACAGGAACATCACCTAATCCGCCGATGCGCTGCATAACGTCGCGTACTTGTTTTTCTTTCGCTTGTAATTGTCCTTCATATGTTAAATGCTGAAGCTGACAACCGCCGCATTGATTGTACACTGGGCATTCTGCATCTTTACGATATGGGCTCTCTGTATGAAGCTTCATTAAACGACCGAATGCGAAGTTTTTCTTTACTTTAATAATTTTAATTTGTGCTTCTTCACCTGGTAATCCGTTTTTAACGAAAATAGGATAGCCTTTTACTTTCGCAACACCGGCACCATCATGTGTTAAATCTTCAAATACTACATCTATAAACTCGTTTTTTTCAACTGGTGGCGTCATTTTTGTACTCATTTTCCGACCTCTCTTTTTCATAACACTGCGTTACATTTTATCATACTTATATGGTCTATTTCTATTGGAAGAAAAAAAGCTATTGACGATAGTTCTCCATTAATGTTACGCTACTACTAATTTAATACGGACGATGTTACCTCATATATACTCGATAATATGGATCGAGAGTTTCTACCCGGCAACCTTAAATTGCTGGACTATGGGGAAAACTAATGAATATTAGCCCATGTGCAAAAAGGACTCATATTGATTAGCTTTCTCTCATAGATGAAAGTGAATCCATATGGGTCTTTTTTTATTTTTATTTTTCTAAAAGGTCAGACATCTTACGTATGACATAAAACCTCCTTGTTTTATTTTTAGTAATATAACGAGCGTTTTATGTACAAACTTTATACGAACTTCTGAAAGGGGCAACTACATGCAATATGTAATGAGCATTATCGGTATTCTTGTCGTTTTAGGTTTATGTTTTGCTTTGTCAAACAACAAAAGTAAAATCAACTTCCGTGCAATTGCTATTATGATTGGTTTTCAAATTTTAATCGGTTGGTTTATGTTTGGCACAAAGATTGGTCAACAAATCATTATTTTCATTGGTAAAGTTTTCAACAAACTAATTAAACTTGGTACGACAGGTGTCGATTTTCTCTTTAATGGGATTCAAAGAGATTTTGTCTTTTTCTTAAACGTACTATTAATTATCGTATTTTTCTCAGCACTACTTTCTATCTTTAGTTATTTAGGGGTTTTACCATTCATCGTTCGCGTTGTCGGCGGTGCCATTTCAAAAATTACTGGTTTACCACGCGTTGAATCATTCCACGCAGTAAACTCTGTATTCTTTGGTTCAAGTGAAGCGTTAATCGTTATTAAAAATGATTTACAACATTTCAATAAAAACCGTATGTTTATCATTTGTTGTTCTGCAATGAGTTCAGTTTCTGCCTCTGTTACAGCATCATACGTAATGATGTTAGATGCGAAATATGTACTAGCAGCTCTTCCGTTAAACTTATTCTCAAGCTTAATCGTTTGTTCGTTATTAACACCTGTTGATACGAAAAAAGAAGACGAAGTAGTTCAGAAATTTGATCGTACTTTATTCGGGGACAGCTTTATCGGCGCAATGATTAACGGTGCGCTTGACGGTTTAAAAGTAGCTGGTATCGTTGCCGCATTAATGATCGCCTTCATCGGTGTGATGGAAGTTGTAAACTACGTAATTAGTGCCGCTTCAGGTGCAATGGGATATGCTGTTACGTTACAACAAATCTTCGGTTATATACTTGCCCCATTCGCGTTCTTAATGGGTATTCCAACTCAAGATATTATCCCAGCTGGTGGTATTATGGGTACGAAGATTGTATTAAACGAGTTTGTAGCAATACTTGATTTAAAAGGTGTTGCAGCAACATTATCTCCACGTACAGTTGGAATCGTTACAGTATTCTTAATTAGCTTCGCAAGTATTAGCCAAATTGGTGCAATCGTTGGTACAATCCGTGCCCTTTCTGAAAAACAAGGAAGCGTTGTTTCTAAATTTGGTTGGAAAATGCTATTTGCATCAACACTTGCTTCTATTTTATCTGCGACAATCGCTGGATTGTTTATTTAATAAAAAATCACCTTACTCGTTGAAGTAAGGTGATTTTTTTATCTATTGTTACTTTTCTCATTCCATACATTTTCTCCAAATGCTATGATGAACAAGGGTATGTCCCCACCTCTCTTACAGCGGTGGGGATTTTAATGTAAATATGCAACATAATACACAATAGAAGGTGATTTTATGAGAAAATATGCAGCAATCGCTTTATGCACATCTGCCATTCTAGCAGGTTGTAATACTAGCAATGTAAACCAGGAACCTAAAAAAGAGAAAAGGGTTCAAGAAGTTAAGAAACAAACAGAAACTGTGCAAGAACAAGGTAAAATTTCTTATCAGCCCATTACACACGAATCTACAAATACTACTATTCATATAACAGATATAAAAGATACTTTAACTGAAGTACAATATAAAATTTGGCGTACTGCTGATGGAAAGGAACACACTAAATCTTTTTCTTCTAAAGAAAAAGAGAAACAGTTTACACTTCCTTTTGATATAAAAGAATTTGAAGGAAAACGTGGTGAGTTCCAAATTGAAGCAATAGGCATAAAAGAAGATGGGAAAAGCATCCCACTCACAAAAGCTGCTATTACTTTCGAACAAAAGGTTCCCGTTCTTATGTATCATGCAATCGATGATTATCACGGACAAGGCATTAAAGATTTATTCGTCTCACCTGCTAACTTTGAAGCCCAAATGAAATATTTAAAAGACAACGGCTATACATTACTAACTTTTGAACGTTGGGGTGATATTAATAAAGTAAATAAACCTATCTTTGTTACATTTGATGACGGTATGAAAAATAATATGAATGCATTCCATGTTTTACAAAAGCTAAAAGACGATACATTTAAACCAACAGCAACAGAATATATGATTGTTGATAACGTTGATGTAGAAGGATCACTGTCTACTTCTGAAATAAAAGAAATGGTCGATTCCGGCATTTTCTCAGTGCAATCTCATACAGCGACGCATGCAGACTTACCGAAAATTACAAACTATGAAGAGGAATTAAAAGGATCAAAAGAAAAGTTAGAAAAAATAACAGGTAAGCCCGTTATCGCAGTGGCTTATCCATTCGGTCATGTAGATGATAAAGTCGTTGCAGAAACGAAGAAATATTATCAATTTGCGACGACAACAAAACCCGGAAAATTCATTACAAAAGGTGAACCCGATGAATTGTTAAAAATGAAGCGTGTTCGCATACACCATACGACGACCGTAGAACAATTTGCTTCTTCGATTAAATAACGATGAGGGCTCAATATATTTTGAGCTCTCTTTTTACGCTATATTTATATATATTTTTTGAATTTTCTTGTATTATATATAGTAAGAAATCTTTCAAATTAAAGGAGATTATACATATGTCATTTGAACAAACGTTAGAGAAATATGCTGCCCTTGCAGTCAATGTTGGTGTTAATATTCAACCAGGACAAACATTATCAATTAGCGCACCTCTTGAAGCTGTACAATTTGTACGCCTCGTTACAGAAAAAGCATATAAATCTGGTGCAAAACACGTATATGTGGATTGGAATGATGAGACGTTAACACGCTTAAAGTTCGATCTAGCTCCTGAAGAAGCATTCGCTGAGTTCCCATCTTGGAAAGCACACGCTCGTGAAGAATTAGCAAAAGAAGGCGCTGCATTTATGTCTATTTATGCAGAAAACCCTGATTTATTAAAAGGTGTAGAACCAACGCGTATCGCAACAGCTCATAAAGTAGCTGGTGAAGCAATGAAAGTATACCGTGATTACGTACAAGCTGATAAAGTAAGCTGGTGTGTCATTTCTGTTCCTACGAAAGAATGGGCTGCGAAAGTATTCCCTGACGTTGCACCAGAAGAACAAGAAGCAAAACTATGGGATGCTATTTTCAAAGCTACTCGTGCTGATTTAGAAAATCCTGTGGAAGCATGGAAAGAACACGATAAAACATTACATACAAAAGTTGATTACTTAAACGAAAAGCATTATAAAGCTCTTCACTATACAGGTCCTGGAACAGATTTAACGATCGAACTTCCAGAAAAACATGTATGGGCTGGTGCTGGTAGCTTAAATGAAAAGAACGTACCATTTATGGCGAACATTCCAACTGAAGAAGTGTTTACAATGCCACTTAAAACAGGTGTAAATGGCCAAGTATCTAGTACAAAACCGTTAGCATTTGCAGGTAACATTATCGATAACTTCACGTTAACATTTGAAAACGGACGTATCGTAGATTATAAAGCTGAAGTTGGAGAAGAAGCTTTAAAACATTTAGTAGAAACAGATGAAGGTTCTCACTTCTTAGGAGAAGTAGCTTTAGTACCTCATGATTCACCAATTTCAAACACAAATATTTTATTCTACAACACGCTATTTGATGAAAACGCATCTTGCCACCTTGCAATCGGAAATGCTTATGCATTTAACTTAGTTGGCGGAAAAACGATGTCTAAAGAAGAACTTGCTGAAAATGGCGCAAACGCTAGTATTACACACGAAGATTTCATGATTGGATCAGCTGAGCTTGATATCGACGGCATTACAGCTGATGGCAGACATGAACCAATCTTCCGTAAAGGTAATTGGGCGTTTTAATAAAAGCAAAAGGCTATCTTCCACACTGGAAGATAGCCTTTTATGATGCAGATGAAACCTTAAGCCCAATTACTCCTAACACGATGAAAAGAATACAAAATGCTTGGAATAGGCTAATGTGCTCTTTAAAAAAGTACACACTAATAATCGTAATAAGTAACGTCCCAACACCAGACCAAATTGCATAAGCAATACTTAAATGAATCTTTTTTACAACGATGGCGAACACGCTGAAACAAATTCCGTAAAATACAAAAATAAGTACACTTGGAATGAGCTTTGTTAAACCGTTTGATAACTTCATCGCAATTGTTCCAGCTACTTCAAAAATAATTGTTACAAGTAATAATAACCAATATACCATACTAGAATCTCCTTCTCTGTTACCTTATAGAGATTCTAGTATACTACTTATAGTCCTAATGAAATATATTTAATTTCTAAATATTCCTCGATACCGAAATGACCTCCTTCACGACCAATGCCACTCTCTTTAAAGCCACCGAACGGCGCTTGTGCAACTGATGGGAGGCCATCATTTAAACCGATAATACCATACTCTAGTGCTTCACTAATTTGGAATGCTTGGCTAATGTCTTTCGTGAAAATGTACGCTGCTAAACCGTATGGCGTATTGTTTGCACGTTCAATTACTTCTTCAACCGTTTTAAATTTCGCAACAGGTGCAACTGGCCCAAATGTTTCTTCATTCATACAAAGCATCGTATCATTCGCTAATCCAATTACAGTTGGTTGAATAAAGTGTCCATCTAGCTCTGTAACCTTTTGGCCACCATATAAAACTGTTCCACCTTTTTGAATAGCATCTTCAATATGTTCTTGTACTTTTGAAACTGCATTCTCGTCAATAAGTGGTCCTACAGTCGTTCCGTCACTGAAACCGTCCCCTACTTTTAACTGCCCTACTGCCTTTTGAAACTTCTCTACAAACGCTTCATACACTTCTTCCTGAACAAATACTCGGTTTGTACATATACACGTTTGTCCTGCGTTACGGAATTTCGAACCGATTACTGCCTCTACTGCTTTATCTAAGTCTGCATCATTCATAACAATAAACGGTGCGTGACCGCCTAACTCAAGTGAAACCTTTTTCATCGTTTGTGCCGCACTAGCCATTAACTCTTTCCCAATTTCCGTTGACCCTGTAAAGGACACTTTTCGAACACGCCCATCTTCCATCCACGTATCAGCAATTGCTTTCGCACTGCCTGTTACAATATTTATTACGCCTTTTGGAATGTCTGCTTCATGAGCTAATTCAGCTAATTTTAACGCAGTTAACGGCGTTTGACTTGCAGGTTTTACAACCGCTGTACATCCTGCTGCAAGCGCCGGAGCTACCTTTCTCGTAATCATAGCAGCTGGGAAGTTCCAAGGCGTAATAGCTGCCATAACACCAACTGGTTGCTTCATGACTAAAATACGTTTATTCGGATGAGAAGCAGGAATCATTTCACCATATATGCGTTTTCCTTCTTCTGCATACCATTCAACAAAACTATTTGCATAATTCACTTCACCAAGCGCTTCTGCAAAGGGCTTTCCTTGTTCTTTCGTCATGATCGCTGCAATCTCTTCTTTATTTTCCTCAATAAGTGTGAACCATTTTTTTAATTTCGCTGCACGATCTGCCGCTGTTAACTTAGACCATAATTTAAAAGCTTCATGCGCAGCATCAACAGCTTGCTTTGCCTCTGTTACCCCGCCCTTTGGTACAGTCGCAAATATTTCCTTCGTTGCTGGATTATTTACTTCGATTTGCTCTTGCAATGTAATCCACTCACCATTTATATACATCGCCTTTTTCTCTACATTTACAAACGTCGCTTTTTTATCCAATATTCTCTTCCTCCTCTATAAGTTTCTTTATTTTCCTAGTCGCAGCAGATTGACTTATTTTTAAAAACTCGGCTACTTTATAACTCGATCCATATGTTTTATATGCTTTCAAAATAATATTCCGTTCTACTTCTTCTAACATTTTATAGAGACTTTGACCGGACTGTTCAACCGTTGATTCTTGCATCGCTATTGGTAAATCTTCTATCGTAACGATATCATCGGCAGTTATAACAATTCGCTCAATCACATTTTCAATCTCTCTATTATTT
This sequence comes from Bacillus paranthracis, assembly GCF_001883995.1. Classification (GTDB taxonomy): domain Bacteria; phylum Bacillota; class Bacilli; order Bacillales; family Bacillaceae_G; genus Bacillus_A; species Bacillus_A paranthracis. The sequence goes on from NZ_MACE01000074.1 coordinate 72,064, forward strand.
CCCTCCCACGGGTAACCAACAAACATTTGTAATGTGCTAGGCGCTAATTTTACATTTCTACCATATTTCTCATTAAAGTGTTGTAAATAATGATAAATAAGTGGCAAAATGTCTTCTGTTCTTTCCCGTAGTGGTGGGATTACAATGGGAATGACATTCAGACGATAATATAAATCTTTCCGAAATGTTCCTTGTTTCACCATCATACTTAAATCTCTATTTGTTGCCGCTACAATTCTAACGTCCACCTTTTTTAATTCTCTTCCGCCTATAGGGCGAAACGTTTTTTCTTGCAACACTTGCAAAAGCTTTGCTTGAGTTTCAAGCGGCATTTCGCCAATTTCATCTAAGAATAGCGTTCCTTTATGCGCTGATTCTAATAGTCCCTTTTTTCCTTCACGATTCGCACCTGTAAAGGATCCGCCTGAGTATCCAAAAAGCTCTGATTCAATTAAATTTGTCGGCAATGCCGCACAGTTAATTTCATAGAAACTTTCATTCTTCCGGTTACTCACTTCATGTAAATGACGCACCAATCGACTCTTTCCTACTCCTGTCTCACCTAAAACGAGAACCGTACTATCTACCACGGATACTTTCTTGATTGTCTCGACTATTTTTTGCATAGCGATACTTTTAAAAATAAGTCCTTCATGTTCATATGTTTCTCTTAATTCTTTTTTATATGTTTTTAACTGATTATCCATTTCTTCTACCTTTTGACGTAATTGATAGAGTTCTGTAAGATCACGAGAGTAACTAATTACTCTTCTTAAATTGCCCTCTTCATCAAAAACAGGCCTTGTACGAACGTGTAAATACTCTCCTGATTTTGTCGTCTGAACGAGTTCGATTGGCCTCTTTTTTTCAATTACTTCTAACGTTGCTGATGGATAAAAGATACCATCTTTCTGCAATTCTTTTACATGTTTACCTACTAACTCTTTTGCAGCCAATTGATAGTGCCTTTCACATGTACTATTTACACGTACAACGATTCCCTTTTCGTCAGTCACAAAAATTTCGTCAAACGCATATTCAAATACATCTTGTAAATCCATTAACACTCGTTCCTTTTCTGCAACCATCCTAGCCACCCCTAACTTCCAATCCGTCGATTCACTTCACTACCTTTATTATAAAGCGAATTTTCTGCATTTTATATAGAGTCAGCTAGAATGTTTGCTGTTTTATTATTTAACTTTTAAACACGAGCAATATTTGCTTTCTCATAACAGACTTGCAACGATTCTTCAATGATTGTTAATCCTTCTTCCAGTTGCTCATCTGTAATCACTAATGGCATTAGCACACGAATAACATTACCGTATGTTCCTGCTGATAGTAGAAGTAAGCCGCGTTTATTTGCTTCTGCGCATAAATTAGCTGTTAACGTTTTATCAGGTGCTTTCGTCTTACGATCTTGAACGAGCTCAAATGCACACATTGCTCCTAAACCGCGCACATCACCGATGCAATTATATTTATTTTTCATCTCTTCGAATCGGTTCATTACGACTTTTCCTAATTCTATCGCTCTATCATTTAAATTCTCTTTTTCTATTACATCAAGTACTGCTAATGCTGCCGCACATCCTAGCGGGCTTCCTGCATACGTTCCACCAAGTTCTCCTGGTGCAGACTCATTCATAATTTCTTTGCGCCCAATAACACCACTAATCGGTACACCAGCACCCAATGATTTAGATACCGTAATTAAATCCGGAACGACATCATAATGATCAATGGCGAAATATTTTCCTGTACGGCTAAATCCAGTTTGAATTTCATCCGCTACAAATAAGATGCCGTGTTCTGAACAAATATTGCGTACTTCTTGCACAAACTTCTTACTTGGGACGATAAATCCACCTTCCCCTTGAACAGGTTCCATTACAACGGCTGCAATCGTTTCTGGTGCTACTTCTGATACGAAGAAATTCTTAAACTCTTCAATCATAAAGTTATCGTACTGCTCTCCCGTTAATCCTTCTGGGCGGCGATATTCGTACGGGAATGGTGCTTTATAGACTTCAGGTGCAAATGGACCAAATCCAAACTTATATGGTTTTACTTTACTTGTCATCGTCATTGTCATTAATGTGCGTCCATGGAAACCTTTAGAAAATGCAATAATACCAGGTCTTTTTGTATATTTACGAGCGATTTTCACCGCATTCTCAACTGCTTCTGCACCACTATTTAAAAATAGTACTTGCTTATCAAAACTTCCCGGCGCTAATGCCGCAAGCTTTTCTGCTAATTCAATATATGGCTCATACATCATGACATTAAAGCCAGTATGAATGTATTGATCTACTTGTTTATGGAGCGCTTCTTTAACAGCTGGGTGACAATGTCCTACGTTAATTGTTCCTATCGCTCCAGCGAAATCAATGTACTGATTACCATCAACATCAGTAACAAGAGCACCATTTGCAGATTGTACAAACGTTGGGATGCCGTTACTTACTCCTTTTGGTACTATATTTTGGCGGCGTTCTAGTAAAGACGCTGCTTTCGGTCCAGGAATTTGTTCATTTACTTTAGCAAATTTTTTTATATTCATTACGTACCCCATCCTTTTCTTTACATTGTTTTCTCTTTTCATTGCAAAATGTATGCCAATATTCTTTTCTAGTATTCATCTATTTCGCCATAAAAAAATAAGTCTATAAAGACTCATTAAGAGTCTTTATAGACTTATTTTTCTTACACATTAGACTTTCCTTTTTCCCAAACAAACTCACCTGAATGAGAAATAAGGTCCCCAACAGACTGTACTACTAAATCAGCAAGTGGTTCTAATGTTTGACGATCTCCTGTACCAGATAGTACTCCAATTGCATAGCAATCACCGCTATTTTTCGCTAAATATAAATCAGTCGGTGTATCCCCAACGACCGCTACTTCACATGCCTCTAAATGAAACCTCTCACAAAAGGATTCTACAATTCTTTTATCTGGTTTTTGTGCTGGAAATGTATCTGAAGCTACAACATAATCAAAAAAAGACTCTAATTGATACTGTTTTAAAAATAATTCTGTCGGTGCAAAATCATCCGCCGTGACAACACCTAAAATAAATCCTCTATCCTTTAAGCTTTGTAAAATTCTCGGTAAATCTGCCGTCATTTTCATGTAAGAACGATGCTCGTACATAAGGGCAAACAGTTTTTCACTTACCCATTCATGCATTTCCTCTTCTTTAGATGACGTAATATACTTACAAAGCCCCTTTGCCACATCAAGACTTGTTCCTGCCGCTATTGCGCTACGTGGGTGAACAAATACCCCATCCACACCGATTTCTTTTAATAAAGTCGGCTGCATTGATTGTGGCAGTTGGTATAATTTTATACATTCAGCCACAAGTTCTTCAGCCACTTTTATCCAAATTGAATGAAAATCCATTAATGTCCCATCTTTATCAAATAGTATTGCTTTTACTTTCTCCATAACACCCCACCTCTCGTCTCTTATCTCCTCCAGTGTATCAATAAAGTATGGATATAAAATAAACGAATTGTAAAAATACCATGAAAATCAAACTAACTTCCAATTTACAATACAAATCGGATTGTTTGACTATTACGTAACAGAAGCGTAAAATTACTCTCATCTTATTGAAAATTAGCTAATTACTTAACCTCATTAACTATCATGATAGTTTCCTAATTCTTTTTTTAAGTAGGAGATGTTTATATATGGTTGAAGAAATATTTTATAAGAAAACATTAGAAAATCTGTTTTTAGATCCTGTTCAAATTACACTTTGGGATGGAAACACTGTACAGTACGGTGAAGGGAATCCTCAATTTCATATTACATTCCACAAACCTCTTGCCAAAAAAGAGATAATAAAAGATCCCTCCATCGCATTTGGTGAAGCTTATATGAATGGAGATATTGAAATAGAGGGTAACCTTGAAAAAGCGATTGAGTCTATTTATAAAAACAAAGACAGTTTTTTAGGTAATAACAAATTACAATACTTTACAAGCAGATGGAATTTTTCAAAACGAAAAAATAAAGAAGATATCGCCCATCATTATGATATTGGGAACGATTTTTATAAATTATGGCTAGATGAAACAATGACATACTCTTGTGCATATTTCCAAAATGAAACCGATTCCTTAACAGCTGCTCAACATAATAAAGTAAATCATATTTTAAAAAAGTTAAACCTTCAAAAAGGAGATACTTTGCTAGACATTGGTTGCGGATGGGGTGAACTCATTACAGCTGCCGCAAAACAATATGGTGTGAAAGCAACGGGAGTCACATTAAGTGAAGAACAATATGCAAAAACTCTAGAAAGAATCGAAAAAGAAAATCTCACAGATTTAGTTGAAGTAAATTTACTCGATTATCGTGATATTCACGAGCGAAAGTTTGATAAAATTGTTAGTGTAGGTATGATTGAACATGTCGGGAAAGATCACATTACAGAGTACTTTGAAACGGTCAATGCATTACTCAATGATGGTGGTATTTCCGTTCTTCACTGTATTACTTCTCCTACAGAGGGCGCTACTAATAGTTGGATTGAGAAATATATATTTCCTGGTGGATACGTCCCCGCCGTTAATGAATTAATTACTAACATAACTAATCAGCATTTCTTTATAGTTGATGTTGAAAGTTTGCGCAGACATTACGGTAAAACACTTCAACACTGGGCAGAAAACTTTGAAAATACACTAGATGAAATACGTAAAACAAAAGATGAGCGATTTATTCGTATGTGGCGCTTGTATTTAAATGCTTGTGCAGCTTCGTTTTATACTGGTAACATTGATTTACATCAATTTGTATTTACAAAAGGGATTAGTGATTCCATTCCTTGGACACGTTCATATATGTATAAATAAAAAAGGATGCCTTTACAGGGCATCCTCTTGATGTTCAGGAACAAATAGTTCCAGACAATGATACATATTTTCGAATTCCATCGGTGCATCTCCACCATATTCACCATCTAAATTAATCATTAGTTTATCTGGTGAATGCACTTTAATTCGGTTCGCTTGTGTGTATAGTACTTTTGGATTGTTAATATGTTCACCACGCTGCGCTTGTGTTGCAGCTTTAATTAAGTCGGCAATCGAACCTTTTTTCAGCACTAATAAATCAAATAAGCCATCGTTAATCGATGCATATGGTGCTACCTTTTCAAAGCCACCCACTGAACGAGTATTCGTAATTAAAAACATCGTAATTTCTTCTTGTAGTAATTTTCCATCATACTCAATTTCAACGTATGTTGGATGTAGTGATGGTAGCATTTCGATACCTTTTAAATAATAAGCAAGTTGTCCTAATACAGTCTTTAGCTTACTTGGTACTTCATATGTTAATTCTGTAATACGACCGCCACCAGCGATGTTAATAAAATATGTATCGTTTGCTCTACCAAGGTCTAATGGCACAGTTTTTCCTTCACAAATAATATCCGCTGCCTCTTCAATAGAACGAGGTACACCGATTGCACGTGCAAAGTCATTTGTCGTTCCAACTGGAATAATTCCAAACTTCGGACGGAATTCATGACCAACTAGACCGTTTACGACTTCATTTAACGTGCCGTCACCACCAGCCGCAATAACAACATCAAATTTACGCTCTACAGCTTGCCTCGCCGCCACAGTTGCGTCTCCAGGACCCGTTGTCGCATGACAAGATGCTTCATATCCAGCTTGTTCTAATTTTTGTAATACTTCTGGTAAGCTCTTCTTAAATAGCTCACGCCCAGAAGTAGGATTATAAATAATTCTTGCTCGCTTCATCATTTATTAGCACAGGAAATTTCTTTATGTATCAAAAAAGAACATACCGAACTTCTATTCAGTATTCCCGTGCCTACCTCCTCTCATCTTCCTATCCTTCTTTTATCTCGCTCAAACAGGCAGTAAGAACCCGATTCGTGTAGCCCATCAAAAGTAAATATTCATTTCAATGGTTTTGTTTTATTTGACAAAAAATTTATGTCCATCTATTTCCTCACAACAATTTACATATAACGAATAATAATTATCTATTATTTCATGAGATGAAAAAACCTCTATTTCTAGATTTATCATTATTCCCACCTTTTTGCAACTATCATACCATAGTTGCTATACAAACATTTTTCCACTTTTGACAGTTAATCAAACGTTTGTTTAAATAATTTTCTCTCATTTAAACAAACGTTTGATTAACCTAGAAAAACACCCATGTACGGGTGTTTTTCTGCTTAATCTTTAAAAGTTACTACTATTATCGCTTATTAATCTCTTCAAGTAAGATTTTGTTAACAAGCGGTGGATTTGCTTGCCCTTTTGTAGCTTTCATAATTTGACCAACTAAGAAGCCAATTGCACGGTCTTTACCGTTTTTAAAGTCTTCGATAGATTGCTCATTATTATCAAGAATTTCTGTTACAACTTTACGAAGTGTACCCTCGTCAGAAATTTGAACAAGGCCTTTCGCTTTAACGATTTCTTCTGGGTCTCCACCTTTTTCAATTAATTCGTTAAATACTTTCTTCGCAATTTTAGAAGAAATTGTACCTTTTTCAATTAATTGAACCATTTTAGATAAACCAGCAGGCGTTAATGCAACGTCTTTTAATTCTTTTTGTTGTTTGTTTAGGTATGCAAGTACTTCACCCATTAACCAGTTTGATGTTAATTTCGCATCAGCACCGTCTGCAACAGTTGCTTCAAAGAAATCAGACATTTCTTTCGTTAATGTTAATACGTGTGCATCATAAGCTGGTAAGCCTAATTCTGCAACATAGCGAGCTTTACGTGCATCTGGAAGTTCTGGAATAGAAGCACGAACTGCTTCTTTCCACTCATCGTCGATGTAAAGTTCAACTAAGTCCGGCTCTGGGAAGTAACGGTAATCATCAGATCCTTCTTTCACACGCATTAAGATTGTTTTCTTCGTTGCTTCATCATAACGACGTGTTTCTTGTTGGATGATACCACCAGATAATAATTCTTTTTCTTGGCGAGCTTGCTCAAACTCAAGACCTTTTTGTACGTAAGTGAAAGAGTTTAAGTTTTTCAGTTCCGCTTTTGTACCGAACTTCTCTTGTCCAACTGGACGAAGGGAAATGTTCGCATCACAACGCAAGGAACCTTCTTCCATCTTACAATCAGATACGCCAGTGTATTGAATGATTGATTTTAACTTCTCTAAGTATGCATATGCTTCTTCTGGCGTACGCATATCTGGCTCAGATACGATCTCAATTAAAGGCATACCTTGACGGTTGTAGTCTACTAATGAGCCGTCAGCTGTATGCGTTGATTTACCAGCATCTTCTTCTAAATGAAGACGTGTAATACCGATACGTTTCTTTTTACCGTCTACTTCGATTTCAATCCAACCATTTTCACCAATTGGCTTATCAAACTGAGAGATTTGGTAAGCTTTCGGATTATCTGGATAGAAATAGTTTTTACGGTCAAACTTTGTTTCTGTTGCGATTTCACAGTTTAATGCCATTGCAGCTTTCATTGCAAAGTTAACTGCTTCTTTATTTAAAGTAGGAAGTACTCCTGGGTATCCTAAGTCAATTACACTTGTTTGTGTATTTGGTTCCGCTCCGAATTCTGTTGGACTCGCAGAGAAAATTTTCGAATTTGTTTTTAACTCAACGTGAACCTCTAAACCAATAATTGTTTCTAAATTCATCTATGCTCGCCTCCTTACAGACTTGCTTTTTTTGTATGATGGTCTGTTGCTTGCTCAAACGCATGTGCAACGCGGTAAATTGTCGCTTCATCGAAGTGTTTACCAATAATTTGTAAACCAAGTGGCATGTTGTTAGCACCGAATCCACATGGAACAGAAATCGCTGGAACGCCTGCTAAGTTTACTGGGATTGTTAAAATGTCATTTGCATACATTGTCATTGGATCATCAACTTTTTCGCCCACTTTAAATGCCGGAGTTGGCGTTGTTGGTCCAATAATAACATCGTAGTTAGCAAATACATTTTCAAAGTCGTTTTTAATTAATGTACGTACTTGTTGTGCTTTTTTGTAATATGCATCATAGTAACCAGAGCTAAGAGCAAATGTACCAAGCATAATACGACGTTTTACTTCATCACCGAAGCCTTCGCTACGTGTGTTTTTGTAAAGATCCATTAAGTTATTCACATTATCAGAACGAACACCATAACGTACGCCATCAAAGCGTGAAAGGTTAGCTGATGCTTCAGAAGAAGATAATAAGTAATACGTTGCTAGAGCGTATTTAGAGTGTGGAAGAGACACTTCCTCCCAAGTTGCGCCCATACCTTCTAATACTTTTAAAGCAGCTAGTACTGACTCACGAGCTTCTTCGCCAACACCTTCTCCTAAGTATTCTTTCGGTACAGCAATGCGTAAACCTTTAACGTCGCCTGTTAAACCAGCTAAGTAGTTTCCTACTTCAACGTTAGCAGAAGTTGCATCCATACGGTCAAGACCTGAAATAGCTTGTAATAAGTATGCATTGTCTTCTACTGTACGTGTAATCGGTCCGATTTGGTCAAGTGAAGATGCAAATGCTACTAATCCGTAACGAGATACGCGTCCGTAGGTTGGTTTTAAACCTACAACGCCGCAATATGCAGCTGGTTGACGGATAGAACCACCCGTATCAGAACCTAGAGAGAATAATACTTCTCCTGCTGCTACAGCTGCTGCAGAACCACCACTAGATCCGCCTGGAACGTAATCTAAGTTCCATGGATTTTTCGTAGCGTAGAAACCTGAGTTTTCATTTGAAGAACCCATTGCGAACTCGTCCATATTTAATTTACCGATTGTAATTGTGTCAGCAGCTTTTAGCTTTTGCACAACTGTCGCATCATAAATTGGATCGAAGTTTGCTAACATTTTGCTCGCACAAGTTGTACGAAGACCGTTAGTTACAATGTTATCTTTTACACCGATTGGCATACCGAATAATAAACCATTATCTTCAGCACCAATCTTTGCATCTAATTCTTTCGCTTTCGCGCGTGCATTTTCTTCATCTAATGTAAGAAAAGCTTTTACGTTATCTTCAACATCCGCAATACGTTTATAAGATTCTTCTACTAAATCCGTAACGGAAATTTCTTTGTTGTTTAACTTCTTATGTAACTCTGATACTGAATGATCAAATAATGACATCGAAATTCCCCTCCTCTATTCTAATACTGCTGGAACACGGATTTGATTATCTTTGTGATCCGGTGCATTTTTTAATACTTCTTCTACTGGTAAACCTTTTTCTGGTACATCTTCACGCATAACATTTTTCATAGTTAATACATGAGTTGTTGGTTTTACGTTTGTTGTATCTAATTCATTTAACTGTTCTGCAAAAGTAACAATTGCATCTAGTTGTTTTTGAAATTTTTCTGCTTCTTGATCAGTAATTGCAAGACGTGCTAAATGTGCTACGTGCTTTACATTCTCAACGGAAATTCTTGACACGGCTAGGCCACCTCCATAATATATCGTTCAATCTACAATACTATTGATGATACCAAATTTTCAGTACTTCAAGCAAGTCAACACACGGTACTTACACCATTTTTACATAAAAAAAGAAAGGCAAACGCCTTTCTTTACGATTTACTCTTTATCTAACGGTTTATTTTTCGGAAATCTCTCGTTATCTTCTTCATTATCACGAATTGTTTTTTGTAATACAAAACAAGACATCGTTAAAAATAATGTTCCAATTAAATAGTATCCTTTTACACTAAGCGTTTCATCTAGCGTATAAATACCAATTAGCATACCTGAAAGCGCACAAACAAATGAAGTCCATGCTAAAAACGTGAACGCTTGCGTATTACGTCTTCTCATCGTTCTCCCCCTCGTTAGCAGTACATCCATTATAGATAAGTATATTTACCATGATGGATTTTTATGTAAATTCTAGTTTTATATTTATAAATCTATCATAAAAGAATACTATTTTAAAGAAAGTTTTCTGCCTAATCTGAAAAAAACAATTAAAATCATTGACAATTATTTCTATTCTACATAAAATAAAAATAAATATTACGAACCTCGAAATATACGGGAGTGGAATTAATTGTTGCAATATGAACATTTTTTAGACTTACTGCTAGATAACGCCAAGAAACTTTTCTATCCTGAAGAATGGGTAAGCCTAGATTTAACACTTTCTAAAACAGAAGTATTTTGTTTACTTTGGATGGAACGAAATACAGATATTACAATGACGAAAATTGCTGATCTTCTTGATATACCAATGAGTACAACGACAGGTGTTGTAAATCGCCTTGTAAAAAAGGGATATATTGAACGCTACCGTGATGAAAATGACCGACGTATTGTATTAATTCGTTTAACAGAAAACGGCGTAATACTCGTTCAAGAAGTAAAACAAAATGCAGCCCATTACTTTAGCCTAGTAACAGAAGCATTATCGGAAGAAGAAAAAGCATTTTTACTACAGATCTTCCAAAAGATTATGAATCACATTGCTACATCACAACAAAAAACAGAAGAAAAAGTTTCTACACCTAAAATGAAAAACATTCCGATTGAATAAAACCCTAGCTGGGTTTTTATTCAATTGTTTATTTCGCCACTCGTAATATTCGATACTCGAAACAAAGGGGATATGAATGATGAGAATTATTTTGTATACAGGTAAAGGCGGCGTAGGAAAAACTAGCATTTCAGCGGCAACTGCACTTCAAAGCGCAAAACAAGGATTAAAAACTTTAGTAATGAGCACAGACCCAGCTCATAGTTTAGGAGATTCATTTGGTATAAAACTATCTTCTGAACCATTAGAAATTCGTGAAAACCTATGGGCACAAGAAATTAATACGATTTATGAAATGGAAAAAGGCTGGGGGAAATTACAGAAATATATTACACTACTCTTCACTTCCAAAGCAGCTGATGATATTACAACAGAAGAGTTAACGATGTTTCCTGGTATGGAAGATTTAATTAGCTTACTTCGTGTACTCGATTATTATAAACAAAACACATATGATGTTATTATCATTGATTGTGCCCCAACAGGAGAAACATTAGCCATGCTCAGTTTTCCAGACATGCTCGGCTGGTGGATGGAAAAACTCTTCCCTATTAAAAGAAAAGTTTTAAAAGTTGTTCGTCCTGTAGCGCAACCACTTCTTGGTGTCCCCCTTCCAACCGATGATATTATGGACGAATTAACAAATACACTTGAACAACTTGGAGAAATGAGAGATATTTTATCAAACCGAGACGTAACAAGTATCCGCATCGTTGTAAATCCCGAAAAAATGGTTATTAAAGAGGCTCAGCGTAGCTTTACGTATTTAAATTTATACGATTATAACGTAGATGCGATTATGATTAACCGCGTCATCCCTAACACTGTCATCGATCCTTATTTTCAAGCTTGGAAAGATACTCAAAAGAAATATAAAACATTAATTCAAAATAGCTTTGATCCGCTTCCTATTTACGAAGCTCCAATGTTTGAACAAGAAGTTGTTGGCTTACCTATGTTAGAACGCGTTGGAGATGCTTTATTTAAAAAAGATTATTGTCCTACTGAAGTAAAATTTAACGGTCGCACTCAATATGTAAAAAAAGATGGCGATGAATATATTTTCGTTCTGTCCATTCCCTTCTCTAACAAAAGTGAACTTGCATTAAATCAAAAAGGCGATGAACTTATTATTCGGGCTGGTTCTGCAAAACGAAATATCACCCTGCCAAAAACGTTAACGCACCTTTCTATTCAAGGAGCTAAGTTTGAAGATGATGTACTAAACATTCGGTTTGGAGGTGTAGTGCATGCATGAGGAACTACTACGAAAAATAATTCGCACAAAAATAAAAGTCGGGATGCATATATTAGAAGAGCTACCTACTCCAATCCAGCAACAAGCTCAGCAAGTACTAAATATTTTGCAAGAGGAACTATCTTCTTATGCTCCCGAACAACCACAACATAATAGCAATTTAAAAAGTATTGTAATTGAATAATTATATCCTTGTAGAAGGCCTTTTCCTATAGGCTTTCTATCCCTTTATTGGAGCTGATGTAAATTGATAAAAACATTTTCTGCAAGACACTTTACTCCTCTTACAATCTGGCTAATTCCCTTTTTATTTTTCATTCATAACCTTGAAGAATCTTTCCAAATGCCACAATATCTTGCTAATCAATTTTCAATTACTTTTATAACTAGCCAACAATTTTCCATTGCGATTTCTATATTGACTCTCTTTGTTTTACTTATCGTCTTTCTATATCAAATAAACATCTTGTCTTCTATATACTGGATTATTTTTATACAAGGGGCAATTTTCTTCAACTCTGTTCAACATATTATTTTGTTTTTCATTTACCGTTCTTATAACCCTGGCGTAATATCCGCAGTTTTCATTGCCATCTTTTCTATTTTCTTTTTTTTATCCCAAAAACACTTAATTCATAAAAATAAATTCTTAATTACACTCGCTTTCAGCTTATTTTCTTATCCTATTATAATTTGGATTACCTTACTATTCGCTAGCTACTTTCATTCATAAAAAAGACCAGGAAAACTCCTGGTCCATTACTCTACTTAACAAACATTGGATTCTATGTTATACAGAATTGGAAGGTACAGAATTAGGGTTGTTTTGTTTGTTAAGTAGATTATATGTTGAACGAACTAACAGCGGAGGGGTTCCTTCTGTTAGTCCATTAAACCCAATCATTATTTTACGATTTTTTCAAGCTCATCAAGTGAAAGATCTACTGAAATTGAACCATCATTTGTTTCTTTCTTAATTGCATCTGTTACTTCTTTTGAATGATATAATTCAATTACTTTTTTCAGTGTTGGATCATCTTTATCTTTCGTACGAGCTGCGAAAATATTAATATATGGCTTCGCATTTTCATTCTTTGGATCTTCTAAGAAAATTGGATCCTTCGCTGGATCTAATCCAGCTTGACCAGCAACACCGTTATTAATAACTGAAGCTGCTACATCTTTTAATACACGAGGTGTTTGCTGTGCGATAACCGGTGTAATTTTTAACTTCTTCGGATTTTCAGCAATGCCGCTTGGATCTCCAAATAGACCAAAGTCTTTTTTAAGCTTTAATAACCCAGCTGCATCAAGAAGTTTTAATGCACGTGCTTGGTTCGTCGGATCATTTGGAATCGCAATTTCTGAACCATCTGGAATTTCATTTGCTTTCTTATGTTTTTCAGAGTATAAACCCATTGGTGCAATTTGCGTTGTACCAACAGCTGTAATATCTAGCTTATGCTCCTTTTTAAATTGCTCTAAGAATGCAATATGCTGGAATGAATTTAATTCAATATCTCCATCAGCTAACGCTTTATTTGGCGTTGTGTAATCAGAGAACTCAACCAGTTTAATTTTAATTCCTTCTTTTTCAGCTTTCCTCTTCAAAATTTCCCAAGCGTCTCCATCCGTTCCAGTTACACCGACGCGAACTACTTTTTCTTTCGCTCCTGCCCCTGTGTCTCCACTTGAGCAGCCGCTTAATGCTGAAACCCCTACAATCGCTGATAATGCAAATGCTAAAATCTTCTTCATTCTCTTTTCCCCCTCTTCCTTTTATGATCTGCGTAAAAAGACTTTCGCAAAGTAGTTTCCTAAGTTTTGAGCTAACTGTACAAGAATGATAAGTAAAACGACCGTTACGAACATAACTGATGTATCAAAACGTTGATAACCATATGTCATTGCTAAATCACCAAGGCCGCCACCACCGACAAGCCCAGCAACTGCAGAAAATTCAATTAAACCAACTGTCATAAATGTAACACCTAAAATTAATGGTGCTAACGCTTCTGGTACAAGGATTTCAAAAACAATTCTAATTGGTGAAGCACCCATCGCTTGCGCTGCTTCAATTACCCCTTTCGGAACAGAAACAAGATTTGTTTCAACCATTCTAGCGATACCAATTGATGCAACTAACGTCATTGGAAAAATTGCTGCCGCCGTTCCAATTGTCGTTCCGATAACACTTCTTGTTAGCGGGCTTAAAGCTACTAAGAATATGATGAATGGAATTGGACGAATTGTATTAATGATAATATTAAGAATAGAAAAGACCCATTTATTTTCTAAAAAGTTTCCTTTTCTCGTTACATATAAAAGTAAACCTAGAGGTATACCAAGAATTGTAGCGAATATAAGGGTTACAATTACCATTAAGAGGGTATCCCCCGTCGCATCTAATATGCGCGGCCAAAATATACTCCAATCAACTCGCATGAGCTTCTACCTCCTTCAGCTGCACTTGCAGTCTTAGATGTTGTAATGCTTTTTGAATTTCCCTCTGTTCACCTTGCAATTCTACAAGAAGATTTCCAAATAGCACATTTTGAAGTTCAATAATATTTCCGTACAGTACATTTACATCGACATTATAGTTTTTTGCGATATATGATAGTACCGGCTGTCCTGTTTCCTCACCAGTAAATGTTAGGCGATAAATCTGACCACCATTTTGAATTTTCGCTAAAACACTTTCCGGTAAATGATCATTAATAACAGAACGTACAAAGTTTTGAGTCGTCGTTGTTTTTGGTTGTGTGAAAACATCAAACAGTTTTCCTTCTTCAATAACTTTTCCTTTTTCCATTACAGCTACACGGTGACAAATTTCTTTCACAACATGCATTTCATGTGTAATAAGAAGAATTGTTAAATTATATTCTCGATTTACTTTCTTTAATAAGTTTAGAATTTCTGTCGTTGTTTCTGGATCTAAAGCTGATGTTGCCTCATCACATATAAGAATATCTGGTGATGTTGCAAGTGCTCTAGCGATACCTACACGCTGCTTTTGTCCGCCTGATAGCTGCTCTGGGTAATTGTTTGCCTTATCTTCTAACCCTACAAACTTCAGCAGTTCATTTACTCTTTCTTTTATCTCATTCTTTGGTACTTTCGCTAACTTTAATGGATAAGCAATATTCCCAAACACTGTTCTTGAATTAAATAAATTAAAGCTTTGAAAAATCATCCCGATTCTTTGTCTTAGCTTCCGTAATTCTTTCGTCGATAATGATGTAATATCTTTATCATCTATCGAAATCGTTCCTGACGTTGGTCTCTCTAACATGTTTACTAGGCGTAATAACGTACTCTTTCCAGCTCCACTAAAACCGATAATGCCAAAAATTTCGCCTTTTTCAACCGATAACGTTACATCCTCCACCGCATGAACAGATTGCCCACCTGATTCATATACTTTACTTACATTGTTAAAAGAAATCATTTTTTCCCCTCCTATATGCTGTAAAAACTTGAAGTAGAGCTTTCGAGGTAAAATAAAAAGTGCTCTCCTTCTTATCAACCATAAAGATAAGAAGGAGAGCACTTATATGTACTCGTTCACATCTTCTCATCTTCCAAGCCTTTTATAAGGCTTGCTGGAGTTAGCACGGTATTATAAAACCCGTTGCTGAGGTATCGTAGGGCCAGTCCCTCCACCTCTCTGGATAAGAATGTATCGATTTAATTGTCGTTTAATTAATTCTCATTATAGAACTCAGAATAATAAGAGTCAATACATTTTTTAGAAAAATATTAATTATTTCTTTATTAAAATTTTCAGATGAAAAATTCAAGAAAAAATAGTAATCTTTAAAGTTATGTAAAATTCTCCTCTTGCATATTTTTTAAAAGGATAATCTTCTCTACTAATTGAATACCATTATTTGAATATGAAATTGGAGGAAGGTAAATATATGAAAACAGCTCTTTTACTCGTTGATATTCAAAATGATTATTTTCCACATGGAAAAATGGAATTGCGTAATCCAGTAGAAGCAAGCGAATATGCTAGTCAGCTATTACAATTCTTTAGAACGAAAAACGAACCTATTTTTCATATCCAACATGTAGCAATAAAAGAGGACGCTACTTTTTTCCTACCCAATACAGAAGGTGTACATATTCATGAAAGCGTACGCCCACTTAAAGAAGAAACCGTTATACTCAAACATTATCCAAATAGTTTTCGCGAAACCGATCTTCTAGAGCAATTACAACGTTTAAATATTGAGCACCTCGTCATATGCGGGATGATGACTCATATGTGTATTGATGCTACCGTACGGGCTGCCTTTGATTTCGGCTTGCAATGTACTGTTATACATGATGCTTGTGCGACAAAAGATCTTTCTTTTAAGAATGCTACGATACCAGCTGTTTATATTCATAATACAATTTTAGCTAGTTTAAATGGCGTATATGCAAATGTAATGAGTACAGAGGAGTTTTTAGCTACAAAAAAACACTCTCTTCAGTGAGCAAAACCGAAAAGAGTGTTTCTTGTCAAACCATAGATTTTCTTTCAAATTGTATTATACAGGAAATCCTTAAAATGAATACAAAAAAATGTGACTAATAAGTCAACTTTTCTCATTGTTTTATTTCTATTTACATGTTTATCCCGATATGAATAGGGTTTAGCTAGTTCTATTTGCCGAATGGTAATATATAGCATTTTAAATTCGAACTAGTTTCCCCTATTATTTATCTGTTTGTTTTTGTTTCTTTTTCAAATACTCCGCACGCAATTTTTCAATTTGCTGCTTTTTATCAAATTTGACAGGCGTCTGTTTTTCATGGAACTTTGCGACAGCTACCTGACCTTTGTAATCCAATTGATATTTTCCCACTTTGTTCACCTACTTTTCTTCTCTTTAAAGAGAATCTATTCAACAAATATAATATACCTTATTTTACTGAAATAAACCTTAATACTTAATCAGTTTTTCTACTGACACCTATCTTACTCCACATATAGAAAGTTTTTCAAAAAAAAAGAGATCTTCGCAGACTGCGAAGATCTCTTCTACTATTTCTTATAAAGTTTCAGAAGTAGTTTTTGCTTGCATGTGAAGCGCTAAGTAGTCAGGACCACCAGCTTTAGAGTCTGTACCAGACATGTTAAAGCCACCGAATGGTTGGTATCCTACGATTGCACCAGTACATCCACGGTTGAAGTATAAGTTACCTACGTGGAAGTCTTCACGTGCTTTTTCAATATGATCACGGTTGTTAGAGATAACTGCTCCTGTTAAACCGTATTCTGTATTGTTTGCAATTGCAAGTGCATGGTCAAAGTCTTTTGCTTTACAGAATGCTACTACTGGTCCGAAGATTTCTTCTTTCATTAGGCGAGCATCTTCTGCAACGTCAGCAACGATTGTTGGTTGGATGAACCAGCCTTTAGAATCGTCTCCTTCGCCACCTGCTAAAATTCTACCTTCTTCTTTACCAATTGCAACATAGCTCATTACTTTATCAAATGCAGCTTGGTCATTAACAGGACCCATGTTTGTACCTAATACAGCTGGGTTAGCAACTGTTAATTCTTTCGTTAATTCAACAGCACGATTTAATACGTGATCGTATACATCTTCGTGGATTACTGCACGAGAACATGCAGAACATTTTTGTCCTGAGAATCCGAATGCTGATGCAACGATAGATTTAGCTGCTAATTCAAGATCTGCTTCTTTATCAACAACGATTGTATCTTTACCGCCCATTTCAGCGATAACGCGTTTTAACCAAATTTGGCCTGGGTTTACTTTCGCTGCACGCTCATAAATACGGATACCTACATCACGAGATCCAGTGAAGCTAATGAAACGTGTACGAGGGTGATCTACTAAGTAGTCACCAACTTCAGAACCATTACCTGGTACGAAGTTTACTACGCCAGCTGGTAAGCCAGCTTCTTCTAATACTTCCATGAATTTCGCTGCTACTACAGGAGTTGTACTAGCTGGTTTTAGTAATACTGTGTTACCAGAAACTAAAGCAGCTGTTGTCATACCTGCCATAATTGCGAATGGGAAATTCCAAGGAGAAATGATAACACCTACTCCTAATGGAATGTAAGAAAAACGATTATATTCAATTGGACGGCTTTCTACTGGAATTCCGTCTTTTAATTTCAACATTTGACGACCATAATATTCCATAAAGTCGATTGCTTCTGCTGTATCAGCATCTGCCTCATTCCATGGTTTACCTGCTTCTTTTACAAGAATAGCAGAGAATTCATGTTTTCTACGACGAACGATCGCTGCAGCACGGAATAAAATGTCTGCACGCATTTCTGGCTTTGATTTTCTCCAAGTTTGGAATGTTTCATCCGCTACTTGCATTGCTTTTTCAGCTAACTCACGGCTTGCTTTTGAAACACGACCAACAAGTTCCTCTTTATTTGCAGGGTTTACAGAAACAATTTTGTCTTCTGTAGTGATTTTTTCTCCCCCAATAATTAATGGATAGTCTTGCCCAAGATAAGATTCTACTTTCTTTAAACCTTCTTCAAACGCTAATTTGTTAGCCTCCACTGAAAAATCTGTAAATGGCTCATGTTTGTATGCTACTACCATTATTTTTAGCCTCCCCTTAGAAAAACGTTTACATTTTACAACATTATTCTACACGATAATTTAGATTTATTCAAATATTCCTAGACTTATATTTTAAAAATTAATTAATTTTTAAAATATAATAAAAAAACAGAGTTATACAAATGTATAACTCTACAAAATATGAGTATATTCCAAAACGTTTTTGCTAATCAATAAAATAGTTACTAACAAAAATAAAGTTCTTACATATCCAACACCTTTTTGAACTGCAAACTTCGATCCAAAATAAGCGCCAAAAATCATCGATAACCCCATAATAATACCGTATTCAAAATGAATTACGTCTAAAAATAAAAAAGTGATTAACGATACGATATTACTAACAAAGTTCAAAAGTTTTCCAGATGCTGCCGCTTGAATAAAATCCAAACCAATTAATAAAAATGCAAAAATTAAAAAGGATCCCGTCCCTGGTCCAAAAAACCCATCGTAAAACCCTATCATTAAAATAACAAAGAAAAATATTAATGTTTTTCTTTTCGTCATCTTCTTATAGGTAGACACACTTCCCCAATCCTTTTTCGCAATAATATAAATAGCAATAAATACCAACATTACAAGTACTAACGGACGTAAAATATCTGGAGGAATAAACTTTACTACTAAAGCACCTGCTACTGCTCCTATAACAGTTAACGGGATTAACTTTCCTACAATTTTAAAATCGACCTTTCCCGATCGAATAAAGTAAATTGCACTCGTAAACGTCCCCATCGTTGCAGCTAATTTATTCGTTGCAATTGCCGAAGCTGGCGGTAAACCAACAAACATAAGTGCCGGAAGCGAAATTAACCCTCCACCGCCAACAACTGAATCAATAAAAGCTGCTAAAAAACCGAATGCGATTAATAAAATAATGACTTGAAAACTTAATTCGTCCATGCGCTTTACCCCTTACCCCATTATTTATAACATTTTAAATTATAACAAAATTACCCAAGAAAAAAAGCCGTTCCATAAAGGAACGGCCCTTCTATTTAATCTAAAATTTTCACATACGGCTCATCTTGCTTCGCCTCACGTATAATAATCGCTTCTGGACGTTCTACAGATTTAATCGTTACTTGTACTTTCATATAATTCGGGAAGTATTCCATAACAAGCCCGGCTACATATTGTGTAAAGCCAATTATTTCTGCTTTCCCATTAAACTGGACAGGAATATCAAGCTTTATTTCTCTTAATTCATCGTCTCTATACATACCAGTACCGATAACAGCTGTATAGTCACCTTGGAAATAATCGCTTAATTTTGCCTTGAAGTTTGATACTCTCGCCAAGTCCTCACGTTTATTATCTGTTTTCGCTTGTTCAGATGGGAACAAATAATATTTCTCATTAATTTGTTTCCAATCCTCAACCGTTTCACTACCTTTTTCGACATTCGCATAAGAAACAAAGTTACCTGGCACGAGCGAAGACTTCGGAGCCTGACGATAAATTGCAAATGTTATCGGAAGGTTTTTTGTCTCAGGATCTTGTTGATGCATAACTTTCAAGATTTCTGGCACCATTTTTTTCCCTTCAGCTAACATCTTTTCATTCGAAATTGCAGCCTCACGCGGGTACCCATGCTCTTCCTCATAATAATGAACCGAATTCATTGCTAATCCAACTACAATGCCACTACGCTCATCTTTTTCGCCTTTGTTCACATAATAATCATGCTCTAAAATATTTGAAATATATATTGGATTTTTTTTATTTTTCACTTCTAATGATTCGGATCCTGTACCTAATGCAGGATTTAACCCTATGTTCGGGAATTTAACCGCATCTTTTTTTAATGTATCTTCTAGTTCCTTTTGTTCTGCATCTGTACGTTTTCTTTTAACAAGCATCTGTATATACTGAGTAGTTAGGGATTTTCCGCCTTTGAAAACATTATCTTTCGTACTAAATGATTCTTTCGCAATACGCATTAATCCTGTTTCAAATTCATCTATATCAAGACGATTACTTACTCCTTGCACAACTAAGCCACGTGCGTTTCCTCCCTCAAATGGAATAGTCGTCTTATAATATTCATCCGAAATAGAGTAATTCGGGACGATTGCTTGCTCTTTTGCTTTCCCCGATTTCTCAACCACTTTTTCATCTTTATCAGCACCTGCACTACACCCACTTACAAGTAGGCCAAGGCTTAATACCGCTAATGCTATTTTTTTCATGGTAAGTTTGCACCTCTTACTTATTTAGCTCTTGTAAGAACCTCTCTTCATTCCAAACCTCGACATTATGTTTCTCCGCTTGTGCTAATTTCGAACCTGCCGCTTCACCTGCAACAACTAAATCTGTACTTTTACTAACACTTCCTGTTACTTTTCCACCTAATGCCTCAATCTTTTTCTTCGCTTCACTACGTCCCATAACTTCTAATTTCCCTGTTAAAACGACAGTTTTTCCTGCGAAGTACGACTCAACGTTTTGTAAATCAGCAATTTTCATGCCTTTATATGTCATGTTCACGCCGTATTCTTTAAATTGTTGTAATAACTCTAATACGTCTTCATTATCGAAATACGTTACTACGGATTGAGCCATTTTTTCACCAATTTCATTAATTGCTTTTAGTTCTTCTTCCGTTGCCTTCACAAGCGCATCCATCGTTTCGAAATGCTCTGCAAATGTACGTGCCGCTTTCGCTCCAACATGGCGAATACCAAGACCGAATAATAATCGCTCTAATGAGTTTTCTTTAGAATTTTCAATTGCTTGTACTAAATTCGTTGCTGATTTTTCTCCAAATCGTTCTAGCTGTAATAATTGCTCTTTCGTCAACGAATATAAATCAGCAAATGTACGAATATAATCTGCCTCAAAGAGTTGTGTAATGACACGTTCTCCAAGTCCATCAATATTCATTGCATTTCTTGAAACGAAATGGATTAACCCTTCTCGAATTTGAGCAGGACAAGTTGGATTTATACAACGAAGTGCTACCTCTTCTTCTAAACGAACTAGTTCACTCTCACACGCTGGGCAATGCGTTGGCATATGATATTCTTCTTCCTCACCAGTACGCTTATCGAAAATAACATTCACAACTTCAGGAATAATATCTCCAGCCTTCTTCACAACAACGTAGTCACCAATTCGAATATCTTTTTCACGAATTAAATCTTCGTTATGTAAAGAAGCACGACGAACGATCGTACCAGCCACTCGCACTGGCTCTAGCTCTGCAGTCGGTGTTACAACCCCTGTACGACCAACACTTAATTCAATGCCTGTTAATCTTGTTACAACTTCTTCAGCTGGGAATTTATAAGCAATTGCCCATCTTGGACTCTTTGCTGTAGTGCCTAGACTTTCTTGAAGAGCAACATCATCTACTTTTATAACGATCCCGTCAATCTCATAATCAAGATGCGGACGTTTTTCTTGCCATTCTTCTACATAAGCTATAACTTCTTCAATTGTTTCACATGTGCGTCGATTTGGATTTGTTTTGAATCCAAGTTCACCTAAGAAATCAAGCGATTCACTATGTGATAGGATTGTTTTTTCTTCTACATTCGCAAGACCGTATACAAACATAGATAAGTTACGCTTCGCTGCAATTTTCGGATCAAGTTGGCGGATTGAACCTGCTGCCGCATTACGCGGATTTGCAAATACATCTTCACCATTTTGCTCTTTTTCTTCATTTAACTTAACGAATGAACGCTTCGGCATGTAAGCTTCGCCTCGTACTTCTAACGTTACTTCTTCATTTAAACGAAGCGGGATTGCTTTAATCGTTTTTAAATTTTGAGTAATATCTTCACCTGTTACACCATCACCACGTGTTGCCCCTTGAATGAAGCGTCCTTTTTCATAATGAAGTGAAACTGCAAGTCCGTCAATTTTTAATTCGCATATATATCTTACATTCGCATCATCAATTCCTTGACGTACTCGTCGGTCAAAATCACGTAAATCTCCTTCGTTAAATGCATTTCCTAAACTTAACATCGGTGACTTGTGTGTTACTTTTTCAAATATATCAAGAACCGTTCCCCCAACGCGAACGGAGGGAGAATCTTCACTCATAAACTCTGGGTTCTCTGCTTCTAATTTTATAAGCTCCTGCATATTACGGTCATACTCCGCATCAGAAACAGAAGGATTGTCTAACACGTGATATTGATAGTTAAATGTATTTAACAAATCACGTAGTTCTTCTATACGTTTTTTTGCTATCTCTTTTGACATATCCTCATTCCTTTCCTATTGTTTCGTCACAGGTGCAAATTTTGCTAACAAGCGTTTAACACCAATTGGGCTTGGGAACGCAATATCTAATTCTTTTGCATCACCTTCACCTTTTACACTTACAACTGTACCGATTCCCCATTTTTGGTGGGAAGCTTTATCGCCTACTGCCCAGCCGATTTGTTCGCCGCCTGTCGTCTTAGCTGCAGGACGCGCGAAAGCTGAGCGAGAACGTGTTGTAGTTGTCGTTTTACTGCTACTTGCCACTCTTCCTTTTGCACCAAACGAAGTTTCACGCTTCGGCGCTGTTTCATTTAATGATTCCACTAGTTCTGTCGGGATTTCTGTAATAAATCGAGATGCGGCATTCATACTTGTTCTACCAAATAAAGTACGCATTTGTGCATTAGATAAATACAACTCTTCTTCTGCACGAGTAATACCTACATAAGCAAGACGACGCTCTTCTTGCATTTCATCTTCTTCCATTAGAGAACGAGTATGCGGGAATATTCCTTCCTCTAAACCAACAATAAAGACAACTGGGAATTCTAATCCTTTCGCTGAATGCATCGTCATTAAAATAACTTCCTCACCAGCAGTTGGGTCTTCATCTACACGATCAATATCTGCAACAAGTGCTAAGTCTGTTAAGAATGCAACAAGACTCTTATCTTCGCTTTGAGATTCAAATGTTTGCGTAACAGATAAAAACTCATCTAAGTTCTCTAGACGACCTTCTGCTTCTAACGTACGCTCATTTTTCAACATATCGCGATAACCTGTTTTCTCAATAACTTCTTCTACCAATTCTGTAACAGATAAATACTCTTGCATATTTACCCAGTTGTGTAATAAACCTGCGAATTCCTTTACTGCCTTTGTAACCTTTGCACTTACTCCAACATGCTCAATCTCATCGAATACAGCTGTTAATGAAATTCCATTTTGTACACCGTAATTAATAATTTTGTCGATAGAAGTCGCACCAATTCCACGCTTTGGCACGTTAATAATACGTGCGAAACTAATCTCATCATCTGGATTACCAATTAAGCGTAAATACGCCAAAATGTCTTTAATCTCTTTACGGTCGTAGAACTTCGTACCGCCGACAATTTTGTAAGGAATATTAGATTTCAGGAAAATCTCCTCGACCATACGAGACTGCGCATTTGTACGATATAACACTGCAAAATCAGTATATTTTCGTTTTCCCATTTGAATATCGTCGCGAATTTTTTTCGCCACAAAGTATGCTTCGTCCTTTTCCGTTGCAGCACGATAGTAAGAGATTTTGCTTCCAACTTCATTATCTGTCCATAATTTCTTCGGTTTACGATTCGTATTTCTTTCAATAACCGCATTCGCTGCATTTAAAATATTTTGTGACGAACGATAATTTTGTTCTAACAGAATAACTTGCGCATTCTCATAGTCTTTTTCGAATGACAAAATGTTGGAAATGTCCGCACCACGCCAGCGATAAATTGACTGATCTGAGTCACCTACAACACATAAATTTTTAAAACGTGCTGCTAAATGTTTAACAAGAAGGTACTGCGCTTTGTTCGTATCTTGATACTCATCCACGTGAATATACTGGAATTTACGCTGATAAAACTCTAGTACTTCTGGAACACGTTCAAATAGTTGAATCGTCGTCATAATTAAATCATCAAAGTCTAGTGAGTTATTTTTCAAAAGACGTTTTTGATATTCTGTATATACATCGCTCGTTAATTTTTCATATGGATCAGCAATTGTAATTTTCTTTGCATATTTATCCGCAGATAACAATTCATTTTTCGCATTACTAATACCAGCTAAAATAGAGCGCGGTTCAAATTTCTTCGGATCAATATTGCGCTCTTTCATAATTTTTTTGACTACAGTTAACTGATCACCTGAATCTAAAATTGTAAAATTACGATTAATACCAATGCGATCGATATCACGTCGTAAAATACGTACACACATAGAGTGGAACGTAGAAATCCAAATATCTTCAGCTTCTGGTCCGACAAGTGTATCAATACGCTCGCGCATTTCACGAGCGGCTTTATTTGTAAAGGTAATAGCTAGTACATTCCATGGTGCTACTCCTTTTTCACCAAGTAAATACGCAATACGATGTGTTAACACACGTGTTTTACCACTGCCTGCGCCTGCCATTAATAGAAGTGGTCCGTTCGTTGTTTGTACTGCTTTTTGTTGCTGCGGATTTAAACCATTTAATAATCTATCTGTCATACTCATATATGCCTGCACCTACTCTCCTTTTACTGCTTTAACCGTTTTTAACGCTGCTTTTATATCATCATAAATAATATTTCCGACAACTACTGTATCAGCATACTGCGCCATTTCCTTCGCTTGTTCAGCATTAGAAATACCACCGCCATAATATAACTTAGCTTGTTTCAATTCTGCTTTCACATTTTTAACAAGTTCAACATCTCCATACGTACCGCTATATTCTAAATAAAATATCGGTAAACGTAATAGCTTGTCTGCTAAACGCGCGTATGCAATTACATCATCTTCTGTTACATCACACTTTGCATCTGTAAGCTGGGCTACTTTCGCTTCAGGATTTAAAACACAATATCCTTCCATAAAAATTTCGTCCCAATCCATAATATCCCCAAATTCTTTCAAAGCCTCATGATGAACGCCTGTTACCCATTCCACCTTTCGGCTATTTAAAACGCTTGGGATATAATAAAAATCGAATCCTGGTGTAATTGCTTCCACATCAGAAACCTCTAACACACAAGGAACTGCATATCTACGAATGCTAACTAGCATGTGTAGTACATTATCAATTGTCACCCCATCACTTCCGCCTACAATAACAGCATCTGTTCCAGACTCACAAATCATTTCTAAATGTTCGTCACTTAATTCCTTATTCGGATCAAGCTTAAATACATGTTTCCATCCGGAAATATCGTACATGAAAACACCCTTTCTTTTCTCAAGTTGTATATATTTCTGTTTAAAATAACAGTTTATTTTCATCATTATTGTTTTAACTTCATCTTAAATATTTGTTTAAAACGGAGAATTAAGTTTGGAATTACCTCTTCCATATTTTTTAAACTAGAGGATTTAATTTTGAAGTTCCTTTTATGCATTCTTTCATTATAACAAAAAAAGTTACTTACACACACGCACAATCCAACATCTTTTTCCACGTCAAATGTTGGATTACATATCCGAAAAATCAAAAGGGATACTAATAAAAGAAATAGTATTATCTATTTCAACTTTCATAAAAGGAGTGTTTTTCTAATGAAGCAAAATATCGGTACAATAAATGCCCTAATTCGAATTACACTCGGACTTGTCCTCTTCGGTTGTAGTGCAACGAAACTCGTGCGCAAACCTTGGTGCACTTGGTCTAACATTTTGCTATGGATTGGTGCAATGAAAGTTGCAGAGGGAATTGTTCGTTTCTGCCCTATTGTTGAAATGTGGAAATTCGGAAAATACATGAACATGGGGGCATTTAAAATGCCTAGCATGGATTTTGCTAAAAAGGGACATACTAAAGAAGAAGCGAATCAAACCTCCAATCACGACAAACCACAGTCAAATGGAAGTTATGACGCTTCTGACAAAGAGATTGAGTCAGCGATTGAAGATATAATCCTGGCAAAACCGCTTTGAATCATTTGTCACGATGCAAGATGCTCTCAAAGGGACTTAGCTGCTGCAGTGGGCGGTTAAGTCTTCTTTATTTTACCACGAAACAGAACATATATTCTTATTTTAAGTATTTAAATATACATAATCAATAAAATTCAGAAAATTAGGTGTAAACCCCTTGCTTAAAATGATATAAAAGTGATATCATTTTTATATCAGGAGGCGATCATATGAAAGAAAAACAAGTATTTTACGTTAATGGTTTTCTTGGGATTATTGGAATTTTAATTTTAGCCGCTATCGGTGTATTTTTCCTTGTACAAGAAATTTTCATAGGAGCAGCATTAACTATTATTTTAGCTGCAGTTCTTGCTACAGGTATCGGGATTGTTCAGCCAAATCAAGCAAAAGTCATTACGTTTTTCGGTAATTATTTAGGAACAATTCGTCAAAACGGTTTATTTTTAACGATTCCGTTCGCGTTCCGTCAAACTGTATCGTTACGTGTTGAAAACTTTAATAGTAAAAAATTAAAAGTAAATGATGTCGACGGCAACCCAATTGAAATTGCAGCTGTTATCGTATATAAGGTTGTTGATTCTGCAAAAGCAATGTTCGGCGTTGAACATTATGATCGATTTGTAGAAATTCAAAGCGAAACGGCAATCCGCCACGTTGCAACGAAATATCCTTATGACAATTTTCAAGATGAAACTTGCATTACGTTACGTGGAAACACTGAAGAAATCTCTGAAGAATTAAAACGCGAGTTAGAAGCACGCCTTGAAATTGCTGGCGTAGAAGTATTAGAAACTCGTTTAACACATTTAGCTTACGCAACAGAAATTGCCCATGCAATGCTACAACGTCAACAAGCAAAAGCAGTATTAGCTGCTAGAAAAGAGATTGTTGAAGGTGCTGTGAAGATGGCAAAAGATTCAATCCATATGTTAGATGAAGAAGGCGTACTAGAACTCGATGACGAGCGTAAAGCAAATATGGTGAACAACTTATTAGTTGCCATCGTTTCAGACAAAGGTGCGCAACCAGTTATTAATACAGGAAGCCTATACTAAAAGGTTGTAAATCCTTATGGCTAAAAAGAAAAGCTTTCCATTACGTATTGATCCTGAATTACACGCAGTCATCGAAAAATGGGCGAATGATGAGTTTCGTAGCGTCAATGCACACATCGAATATTTACTTCGAGAAATGGCAAAGCAAAAAGGGAAATTAAAAAAGGATAAAGATGCATAAAAAATCCCGCTGAGGAATCAGCGGGATTTTTCACATATTAATTTCTCGTCATCTCATGCCCAATTGCACGATATCCTATATCACTTCGGTAAAATAGACCATCACTCTCAATTTTACCGATTTCTTTATATACTTTATCTTTTGCTTCTTGTAAACTATTCGCCTTACAAGCAACAAATAGTACACGGCCACCGTTTGTCACAAAGTCACCATGTTTCATTGCTGTACCCGCATGGAAAACAATTACATCTTGCAATGCATCTAGCCCTTTAATAATTTCACCTTTTTTATATGCTTCCGGGTATCCTTTCGAAGCAAGCACAACACCAATTACCGATTCCTCTGACCATTGTAACGTTAACTCACTTTCATCTAATACAGCGTTACATACGTCCACTAAATCATTTTCTAAACGGGGTAATACAACTTCAGTTTCAGGATCGCCAAAACGTGCATTAAATTCAATTACCTTTGGACCATCATTTGTTAAAATAAGTCCCGCATATAAAATTCCTGTAAACGATCGATTTTCTTGGATCATCGCTTTAGCAGTTGGATGTAACACCGTTTCAATCGCCTCTTGAACTGCTGACTCCGAAATTTGTGGTACTGGAGAATATGCACCCATTCCGCCAGTATTTGGACCTTTATCACCATCAAAAGCTCGTTTATGATCTTGTGCAATTACCATCGGATGTACAGTTGTTCCATTCACAAATGCCATTAATGAAAATTCTTGTCCATCTAAAAACTCTTCAATAACAACTTTCTTACTCGCTTCCCCGAACTTTACATCTTGCAGCATTTCTTTCACAGCTTGTAATGCCTCTTCAAGTGTCATTGCTACCGTTACACCTTTACCAGCCGCTAAACCGTCTGCCTTAATAACAATTGGTGCACCAACCTTTTCAATGTACTTTACTGCTTCTTCGTAGTCTGTAAAAGTTTCGTACGCTGCAGTTGGAATATTATATTTTTTCATAAGCTCTTTTGTAAAAGCTTTACTACCTTCAATAACAGCAGCCGCTTGATTCGGACCAAATACGCGAAGTCCCTCTTCTTTAAAACGATCAACAATTCCATTCATAAGTGGAATTTCTGGTCCAACGAAAGTTAACTCAACATGATTCTCTTTCGCAAATAAAACTAATGCATCAAAATCATTTTCATCAATATCAATTGGTGTTGCAACATCACGCATACCTTCATTACCTGGTGCTACATATACCTTTTCTACTTTTTCAGATTGTGCAAACTTCCAAGCTAAAGCATGCTCACGCCCACCGCGGCCAATTACTAAAACATTCATATTTCATCCCCCAATATTTAAATAAGTACAAACTAGAAGCTATGCTCCTAGTTTGTTTTTTCATATCAATCAAAGTTTAAAAAGGAAGGTTATCTTAACCGGACTTTTTAAACTTCCTCTATTAGTGTTTGAAATGACGTACGCCAGTGAACACCATAGCAATCCCATATGTATCCGCCACTTTAATAGAATCTTCATCACGGATTGATCCGCCTGGTTGAATGATTGCTGTAATTCCTGCTTTTGCTGCTTCTTCTAATGTATCTGGCATTGGGAAGAAAGCATCAGATGCAAGCGCGCTACCTTGTGCTTTTTCACCAGCTTGTGTAATTGCGATTTTTGCAGAACCTACACGGTTCATCTGTCCCGCACCGACACCAATTGTCATATCATCTTTCGCTAAAACAATTGCATTTGACTTCACATGTTTTACAACTTTCCAAGCTAATTTTAAATCTTTCCATTCTTGCTCTGAAGGTTCACGTTTTGTTGGAATTGAAATTGTACTTTCATCTAATGATAACGTATCTTCCTCTTGAACGAGAAGGCCACCTTGTACAGAAGTTAGTTTTTTGCTCGCGCTTGTCGATTTTTCAATATTTACAGTTAGTAAACGTAAGTTTTTCTTACTTTGCAATACTTCCAAAGCTTCTTTTGAGAAAGAAGGTGCAATAATAATTTCTAAGAAAATTTCATGTAACTTTTCAGCTGTAGCTTTATCAATTTCACGATTCGCTGCAATAATGCCTCCAAAAATGGATACTGGATCCGCTTCATAAGCACGTGTGTATGCTTCATGAATATCCGTACCTACTCCAACACCACATGGATTCATATGTTTTACCGCTACTACTGCTGGTTCTGTAAATTCTTTCACGATGCTAAGCGCTGCGTCTGCATCATTAATATTGTTATACGATAATTCCTTACCGTGTAATTGTTCTGCGTATGCAACAGAAGAAGTTGCTGCGAATGGCGCTTTATAGAAAGTTGCTTTTTGATGTGGGTTCTCGCCATAACGTAAGTCTTGCTTTTTCTCAAATGTCACAGTTAATGTTTCAGGACTTTCTTCACCCATTTGCTCTGTTAAGTAATTAGAAATTAGTGCATCATATGCTGCTGTATGACGGAATACTTTTGCTGCTAGTTTACGTTTTGTTTCCTCTGCTACTTCACCGTTCTCTTTTAATTCAGCTAATACAACATCATAATCTACTGGATCTACAATTACAGATACGAATTTATGATTTTTCGCAGCAGAGCGAATCATTGTCGGGCCACCGATATCAATATTTTCAATTGCATCAGCAAATGTTACATCAGGCTTAGCGATTGTTTCTTTGAATGGGTATAAGTTAACGACAACAAAATCAATTGGCTCTATACCTAACTCATTCATTTGTGCTACATGCGTTTCATTATCACGAACTGCTAATAGACCACCATGAATATTTGGATGTAATGTTTTCACACGACCATCCATAATTTCTGGGAAACCAGTTACTTCAGAAATACCGATTACTTGTAAGCCGTTTTCTTCTAGTAATTTTTTCGTACCACCTGTTGATATAACTTCGATCCCTTGTTCTAGTAAACCTTTAACAAATTCTACTACTCCTGTTTTATCTGAAACACTTACTAATGCACGCTTTTTCATTTACCCTTCACCCCTGGTTGTATGTTAGTTAACAGTTGGTTCTTTCGTAGATTGAACAATTTGATTCACTGTATTTACGTATAATTTATGTTCAACTTGTTGAATTTTCTTTTGTAAGCTTTCTCTCGTATCCCCTTCAGAAACAACTACTGCTTCTTGTGCAATAATTGGCCCTGTATCCATACCTGCGTCTACATAATGAATCGTTACTCCAGTTACTTTCACACCTGCTTCTAACGCTTGACCAACAGCATCTTTCCCTGGAAAACTCGGTAATAGTGATGGATGAATATTAATAATCCTTCCGCCGTAAGCTTCTAGTAAAGTTGGTCCAATTAAACGCATATATCCAGCTAAAATAACATAATCAATTTCATACTCTTCTAGCTTCTTTAATATCTCTTTTTCAAACGCTTCTTTTGACTCATATGCTTTCGCTGAAAAAGCGAAACACGGGATATGATGATAATGTGCTCGCCCAACAGCGCGTGCTTCTGGTTTATCACATACTAATAAACTAATTTCTGCATCCAATCTTTTTTCTTCTACTGCATTAACGAGAGATTGAAAGTTAGATCCGCTTCCAGAAGCAAAAACTGCTAATCTACTCATAGCGCTGTGCCTCCATTAAAAGTAACGCCAGCTCCTTGTACAGTGCGTCCAATAATACGAGCAGTTTCTCCTTGCTCTTCAAGAAGACGAACAACATCTTTTGCATCTTCTTCCTTCACCGCTACTACCATACCAATACCCATGTTAAAAATATTGAACATTTCTTTCTCTTCCAGCTTGCCAACTTCTTGAAGTAAACTAAAGATCGGCTGAATTTCCCAAGATCCTAATTCAATTTCTGCACCGATTTCTTCTGGTAACATACGTGGAATATTTTCAATGAATCCGCCACCTGTAATATGTGCCATACCGTATACTTCATATTTCTTCAATAGTTCTAAAATAGGTTTGACATAAATTTTCGTTGGTTTTAATAATTCTTCACCAAGAGGTAGCTCTAAGCGTCCGTAAATGCGATCTAAAGATAGCTCTCCATCTTCTAGTAATACTTTTCGTACTAAAGAATAACCGTTACTATGAATACCGCTAGATGCCAAGCCAATTAATACGTGACCAGCTTCAATTTTTTCACCTGTTACAATTTTCTTTTTATCAACGATCCCAACTGTAAAACCAGCTAAATCGTATTCTTCTGTAGAATACATTCCTGGCATTTCAGCTGTTTCTCCACCAATTAAAGCACAACCTGCTTGGCGACAGCCCTCTGATATACCTTTGACGATGTTTTCAATTTTACTAGGTTCAGCTTTACCACAAGCAATATAATCAAGGAAGAAAAGCGGCTCTGCTCCTTGGACAACAATATCATTTACACACATTGCTACTGCATCAATACCAATTGTGTCATGTTTATCTGCCATAAAAGCGAGCATCAATTTCGTTCCCACGCCATCTGTTCCAGATACTAATACAGGTTCTTCTAATGCAAATTTTGATAGATCAAACATACCTCCAAAACCGCCTAAACCGCCTAGTACTTCTTTTCTCATTGTTGTTTGTACGTGTTTTTTCATGCGAGATACCGCTTCATATCCAGCTTCAATATCTACTCCTGCTTGCTTATATGCATTCGCCATCGTTATTTACACCTCGTCTTTTAATTTCTCCCTATCCTGTGCGGGCCGTTTTAAGAAAGAAGCTAGCTTCTACATCAAAAGAAGTAGAAGCTTTTTTCTTCTTATTTCATACTTTCTAAAAGCTCTTGCTCATAATCATAAAGAGCTGTTGGATAATCTCCATTGAAGTACGCCATACAAAGGCCACCGTATTTCCCTTCATATGGACGTCCAATTGCATCTACTAATCCATCTTCACTTAAAAATGTTAATGAGTCTGCACCGATCATTTCACGAATTTCTTCTACCGTATGATTTGCTGCAATTAATTCTTTTCTCGTTTGAATATCAATGCCATAGAAACATGGATATTTCAAAGGTGGTGAAGCTATTCTTACGTGAACTTCTGTCGCTCCAGCCTCGCGAAGCATACGAACAATTCGTTTACTCGTTGTTCCTCGTACGATAGAATCATCAATCATAACAACTCGTTTCCCCTCAACCACACCTCTTACTGCTGAAAGCTTCATCTTAACCCCTTGCTCTCGCAGT
The DNA here is from genome assembly GCF_001883995.1 of Bacillus paranthracis. GTDB lineage: Bacteria > Bacillota > Bacilli > Bacillales > Bacillaceae_G > Bacillus_A > Bacillus_A paranthracis. The sequence continues at coordinate 104,777 of NZ_MACE01000074.1, forward strand.
TCCTGAGAAGGTTGAATAAACGTACGTCCAACGTAACGATTTTTAATTAATCCTAACTCATATGGAATGCCTGTCGCCTCCGCATAACCAATTGCTGCTGAAATGCTAGAGTCTGGTACACCAGTAACAACATCAGCTTCAATAGAAGCTTCTGCCGCCAGACGTTTCCCCATGTTTTTACGTGCTGCATGGACATTAACACCAGCGATATTTGAATCTGGGCGTGCGAAGTAAATGTATTCCATACTGCAAATTGCATGTTCTACATCATTTGTAAAACGATCTACGTGAATTCCATCATCATTAATGATAAGTAATTCACCCGGTTCTACATCACGAATGTATGTTGCACCTACTACATCAAAAGCACATGTTTCTGATGCTACAACGTAAGCATCTCCCATCTTTCCAATTGAAAGGGGACGGAATCCATTTGGATCTAGCGCAACAATCATTTCATTTCCAGTTAGTAAAAGATATGCAAACGCACCTTTCACTTTATTTAAAGCTTCTTTTACACTTTCAATTAACGAATCTTTCGTACTACGTTTAATAAGATGTAAAAGTACTTCTGTATCTGAACTTGTTTGAAAAATACTTCCCTCTGCCTCTAATTCACGACGAAGCATTTTGGCATTAATTAAATTCCCGTTATGAGCTAATGCCATACTATGATCAGAAAAACGGAATAGTAATGGTTGAACGTTAGCCACTTCACTTCCACCAGCCGTCGCGTATCGTACGTGTCCGATTGCTGATTTTCCGTTCAATCCTTCTAGCTCTCCTCTTGAAAACACTTCTGATATTAAGCCTAACCCCTTGTGACCGACGATTTTTTCTCCATTATTTACGACAATGCCTGCGCCTTCTTGTCCACGGTGCTGTAAACTGTGCAATCCGTAGTATGAAACTTGTGCCGCATTTTCATGCCCCCAAATTCCGAAAACGCCACATTCTTCGTTTAACCCCTTTATTTCAGCAAGCATGGGATTGCCCCTTTCCAAGCCTTTCTCATTTCATCTACATTTGCTGTAAGTAATACTTCATTTTCTTCATTATGAATTGTTACTTCATTTGTATTTGTTACTTCTCCAACTTGAATTGCTTCTACCGCTTTTTCGAACGCTTCTTTATTTTCACGTTTTACAGTTATTACGAAGCGGGATTGTGATTCCGCAAATAATGCCGCTGTTGCTTCCCCGTCTAATTTCACAGTAGCACCTAAGCCGTTAGCACCAATTGCACTTTCTGAAATTGCAACTGCTAAACCACCTTCAGCAACGTCATGTGCAGATTGAACAAGGCCAGCTTGAATGGCTGCTAATATTTGTTTTTGACGTTTTAATTCTACGTCTAGATCGATACTTGGTGATTGACCGAAAATTTTGCCGTGAAGCATTTTCTGTAATTCACTTCCACCAAACTCAGCTTTCGTCTCTCCGATAACATAAACTAAATCGCCAGCTTGCTTAAACTCTTGTGTTGTTACATGTTTTAAGTCATGTACTAGTCCGACCATCCCAACTGTCGGTGTTGGATATACCGCTTCACCACTACGTTCGTTATACATTGATACATTTCCGCCAATAACTGGTGTTTGTAATGTGCGACAAGCTTCACTCATACCATCTACTGATTTCTCAATTTGCCAGAAGATTTCTGGTTTTTCTGGGTTACCGAAGTTTAAGCAATCTGTAATTGCAAGTGGCTCCCCGCCAGAACATACGATATTACGTGCTGCCTCTGCTACTGCAATTTTACCGCCCACTTCTGGATCTAAATAAATGTAGCGAGAGTTACAATCTGTCGTCATTGCTAATCCTTTTTCTGTACCGCGTACACGTACAACTGCTGCATCTGAACCTGGTGTAACAACTGTGCTTGTGCGAACTTGATAATCATATTGATCATAAACCCACTCTTTACTTGCAATCGTCGGTTGTTGTAATAGAGCGAATAACGTTTCTTTATAGTTTTCTACTTTCGGCGTTTCCATTTTCATTTCTTGGAACTCAGCAAAATATGCTGCTTCTTGTGATGGTTTATGGTAAATTGGTGCTTCTTCTGCAAGAGCATCTGCTGGTACTTCAGCTACCATTTCACCTTTATGGAATAAACGAAGCATTTTGTCTTCCGTTACTTTCCCCATCGTAACGGCTGCAAGACCATACTTCTCAAATAAATCTACTATCTCTTGTTCTCTACCTTTTTTCACAACAATTAACATACGCTCTTGTGATTCAGATAGCATCATTTCATATGGTGTCATTCCTGTTTCACGCTGTGGTACATCATCTAAGTACATTTCAATACCCATGCCTGCTTTACTTGCCATTTCTGCAGAAGATGATGTTAAACCAGCTGCACCCATATCTTGAATTCCAACAAGTGCATCCGATTGAATAAGTTCTAAGCAAGCTTCGATAAGAAGTTTCTCCATAAATGGATCTCCTACTTGAACTGCTGGACGCTTCGCTTCTGAGCTTTCAGATAACTCTTCAGATGCGAATGTTGCACCGTGGATACCATCACGACCAGTTGATGCTCCTACGTACATTACTGTATTTCCAGCACCGTGCGCTTGCCCTTTTTTAATGTCCTCGTGGTTAATTAAGCCTACGCACATTGCATTTACAAGTGGATTTCCTTCATAACATGGATCAAACTGTACTTCGCCGCCAACCGTTGGAATACCGATACAGTTACCGTATCCTGCAATTCCTGCTACTACTTCTTCGAATAAGTATTTCACACGTGGTGATTGTAATTCTCCAAATCGAAGTGAGTTTAATAGAGCTACTGGACGTGCTCCCATAGAGAATACGTCACGAATAATACCGCCAACACCTGTTGCTGCTCCTTGATATGGCTCAATAGCAGAAGGGTGGTTATGACTTTCCATTTTAAATACAACCGCTTGATTATCACCGATGTCTACAATGCCAGCACCTTCCCCAGGCCCTTGCAAGACGCGCTCACCTGTTGTTGGGAATTTTCGAAGTACTGGTTTTGAATTTTTATAACTACAATGTTCAGACCACATAACAGAGAATAATCCTGTTTCTGTATAATTTGGCAGACGGCCTAAAATCTTTTCAACCATGGCAAACTCTTCGTCTGTTAGCCCCATTTCCGCATATATGCGCTCTTCTTTAATTTGTGTTGGATTTGGTTCAAGCATTAACGACATATGTTTCCCTCCACTGTTTTAAGATAGATTGAAAGACTTTTAACCCTTCAGCACCGCCAAGTAATTCATCTACAGCACGCTCTGGGTGTGGCATCATACCAAGTACATTTCCTTTTTCGTTTACAATACCAGCAATATCTGAAACACTTCCGTTCGGGTTTTCTACGTAACGGAATGCGATTTGATTATTCTCTTCTAATTGTTTAAGAGTCTCTTCATCACAATAGTAATTCCCCTCACCATGTGCAATTGGAATATTGATTACTTCATCTTTTTCATATTGTGATGTAAACATCGTTTCATTATTTTCAACACGTAACTGAACTGTTCGACACATAAATTTTAAGTTTTCATTTCTCATTAATGCTCCTGGTAGTAATCCTGATTCAACAAGAATCTGGAATCCATTACATACACCTAAAATTGGCTTTCCTTGCTCAGCAGCTTTCTGTACTGCTTTCATTGCATTCGCAAAGCGAGAAATAGCACCGCAGCGTAAGTAGTCACCGTAAGAGAAACCACCTGGTAGTAGAATTGCATCATATTCATCTAAATTCTCTGTATCGTGCCAAACGTAATCTACTTCTTCGCCAAGCTCATCTTTAATTGCATGGAACATATCGACATCACAGTTCGAACCTGGAAATACTATTACGGCAAATTTCACTGTGCGACAACCTCCTCAACTTCATAACGGAAGTCTTCCATTACAACGTTTGCTAATAGTTTTTCACACATTTCCTTTACCTTACTATCTAAGTCAGTTACCGATTTATCAATTGTTAGTTCCATGTACTTTCCAATTCGAACATCTTGTACTTCTGTGAATGAAAGGCTATGAAGTGCTCCTTTTACTGCTGTTCCTTGTGGATCTAATACGCTTTCTCTTAATGTTACATATACCTTAACTTTATACATGTGAAATTCCCCCTAAACGTTTTAAAATCTCTTCATAAGCATCTGTTAAATTTCCAAGATCACGACGGAATACGTCTTTATCAAACTTCTCATTGCTCGTTTCATCCCATAAACGGCAAGTATCTGGTGAAATTTCATCTGCTAAAATGATTTCTCCTTCATCCGTTACACCAAACTCTAATTTGAAATCTACTAATCTTACACGACAGCTTGCGAAATGATCAATCAACACTTGATTGATTTGTAGAGCCATATCTCGTAATACGCTTACTTGCTCTGGCGATGCAACGTTTAATACACGAATATGATCTTCCGTTACAAGCGGATCTCCTAAATCATCATCTTTGAAGTAAAATTCTACGATTGGTTCTGCAAGTACAGTTCCCTCTTCCATTCCTAATCGTTTTGAAAGACTTCCTGCAATTACATTTCTTGTGACAACTTCTAAAGGAATAATACTCACTTTTTTAACAAGTTGTTCTGTTTCAGATAGCTTCTCAACAAAGTGTGTTTTAATTCCTACTTCTTGTAACTTTCTGAACAATAAAGTTGTAATCTCATTGTTCAAACGACCTTTTCCTGTAATCGTCTCTTTTTTCTCCCCATTGAAAGCAGTCGCACTATCTTTGTACTCTACCCAAACCATATCTGCTGATTCTGTACGATAAATTCTTTTTGCCTTACCTTCATACAGCAATTCTAGCTTTTGCATTTCGCAAGCCCCCTGTAGTTTGAAAAATGTGAATAATGTTTTTATAAAGAATGGCACAGAATGACTCTATTCTGTGCCATATGAAATTTTACGCTTCGTTTAATCCTAGGCGTTCAAAGATTGTATCAACGTGTTGCATATGATGCTCATAGTTGAAACATTCATTAATTTCTTCTTGTGTTAACTTGCTCGTAATACGCTCATCAGCTTCTACAAGCTCTTTAAATTGTACTTGTGTTTCCCAAGCTTCCATCGCTTTAGGTTGTACGATATCGTAAGCTTCTTCACGCACCATACCTTTATCGATTAATGTAAGCATTACGCGCTGAGAATAAATTAAGCCGTATGTTCTTGTCATATTGCGTTTCATATTCTCTGGGTATACAGTTAAGTTTTTAACGATATTACCAAAGCGATTTAGCATGTAATTTAACGCGATTGTAGCATCTGGTAAAATTACGCGTTCTGCTGAAGAATGAGAAATATCACGCTCATGCCATAATGGAACATTCTCATAAGCTGTCATCATATAACCGCGGATAACACGAGCTAAACCAGTCATATTTTCAGATCCAATTGGATTACGCTTATGCGGCATTGCAGAAGAACCTTTTTGACCTTTTGCGAAAGCTTCTTCAACTTCACGTGTTTCACTCTTTTGTAAACCACGAATCTCAACTGCCATCTTTTCAATAGATGTTGCGATTAATGCAAGTGTTGACATGTAATGAGCATGGCGATCACGTTGCAATGTTTGTGTTGAAATTGGTGCTGCTTCTAACCCTAAGTTTTCACAAACATACTTTTCTACGAATGGATCGATATTTGCATATGTACCAACCGCACCAGATAATTTACCAACACGAACTGTATTAGCAGCTTGTTTGAAACGCTCTACGTTACGTTTCATTTCTTCATACCAAAGACCAAGTTTTAAACCGAATGTTGTTGGTTCTGCATGAACACCGTGTGTTCTTCCCATCATGATCGTGTATTTATGCTCTTTTGCTTTATTAGCTAAAATACTTACGAAGTTTTCTAAGTCTTTTAATATGATTTCATTCGCTTGTTTTAAGATGTAAGATAACGCTGTATCTACTACGTCTGTAGATGTTAAACCGTAATGAATCCATTTACGTTCCTCGCCTAATGCTGGTGTTTCTGATACAGCACGAGTGAATGCAACTACGTCATGACGTGTCTCTTTTTCAATTTCATAAATACGATCAATATCAAATGATGCATGCTCACGAATTTTCTTAACATCTTCTTTCGGAATATCGCCAAGCTCAGCCCATGCTTCACAAGCTAAAATCTCAACTTCTAACCACGCTTTAAATTTGTTCTCTTCCGTCCAAATTGCACCCATTTCTGGGCGTGTATAACGACTAATCATCTTTTTCCCTCCAACAGTTGTTCTTGATGGTCCCAAATATGCAAACTCTTCGCTTTTTCTAGAGCGACTTCAATATTATCATTTAAAATATTAACATGCCCCATTTTCCGCTGTGCTTTTGCTTCTTCTTTTCCATACAAGTGTAAATAGCACCCGGTTAATCTATTCACTTGTCTTAGGACCCCTTCTATATGTTCGCCTAAAATGTTTACCATGACAACTGGTTTTAACAAATTTGTTTCTCCAAGAGGTAAATTACAGATTGCTCGAATATGTTGGCCGAATTGACTCGTTTCACATGCATCCTGTGTATAGTGTCCTGAATTGTGAGGTCTTGGCGCCAATTCATTAATGTAAATCTCACCATCAGCTGTAGCAAACATCTCTACCGCTAGTGTTCCCACAAGTTCTAGTTCATCCGCAAGCACTTTTGCATAAGCAATAGCTTTTTGAGAAAGTTCTTCTGTAATGCGAGCCGGAACGATGGATTCATGCAAAATGTTATTTACATGAATATTTTCCGCTACCGGAAATACCTTCGTTTCACCACTTACACTACGAATTACGATAACTGATACTTCTTTTTCAAAAGGCACCCATTTCTCTAAAATACACTCTGCTGCATTCGCAAGCTCTCGCGCTGTATCAACGTCATCCTCACTTCTTAAAACAACTTGCCCTTTCCCATCATATCCGCCTGTCGTCGTTTTTAAGACGGAAGGATATGATAATTCAGCGATTGCTTCAGTAAGCTGATCTTGATTTTGAACTAATCTATACGTTGCTACTGGTAATCCTGCTTTCTCAATCGCATTCTTTTCTGTAAAACGATTTTGTGTTTTACTTAACAACTGACTGCCTTGCGGTAAGTAAGCATGTTTTTCAAGCCATTGTAAACATCTATAATCAATATTCTCAAATTCATATGTGACAACATCACTGATCTCCGCTAAATGCTGAATTGCTTTTAAATCGTCATATGATGCAACAATTTCAATATCAGCAACTTGTGCACATGGTGAGTTTTTTGTAGGATCTAAAACAGCAATTTTATATCCCATCTCCTTAGCTGCCAATGCCATCATTCTTCCTAGCTGGCCGCCTCCAATAATACCGATTGTTTTTCCAGGTAAAATGATTCTCGTCATACTAGCTCACTACCTTCGCACACATCTTTTTCAATTGCTTCTCTTCTCAATTCTAATGCATCATATATGTCATCATGGAATGATCCAAGTATTTGTGCAGCAAGTAAACCAGCATTTGTTGAACCAGCCTTACCAATTGCAACAGTTGCAACTGGAACCCCTCCTGGCATTTGGACGATGGATAATAATGAATCTAAGCCGTTTAACGCTTTTGATTGAACTGGCACTCCGATGACAGGAAGATTCGTCTTCGCTGCAACCATTCCTGGTAAATGCGCTGCTCCACCAGCTCCAGCAATAATAACTTTCAATCCACGTTCACGAGCCGTCTCTGCATATTCAAACATATAATCCGGAGTCCGATGAGCGGATACAACTTTTTTCTCATACGGTATATTTAATTCATCTAAAATGTCACAAGCATATTTCATTGTTTCCCAGTCTGACGTGCTTCCCATTATGACTCCAACTAGTGATTTCATATTAGAATCCCCCCGATTCAAATAAAAAAAGCCTGAAATAGAACATTTTCTCTTTTACTATGAGAGAAAGCGCTCTACTCAGGCATACGTATCCCTTGTGAATAGAAAAATACCGAGTGACTTTCCCTCATAGTCTAACGAATAACGGTCGTTAGGTAGAGACTTGCAGGCCATATCCCCGCGATTATATGAGGTCTTATATATTATTCTTTCTATGGCTATATTAACAATATTTTATAAACAATGTCAACAAATAATCGAATATTTTTTTATTACTAACCAATAACGTTCGTGTTTTAGTTATATTCAAAAGAATAATTGTAACTATATACAAGAAGGATAAGCAATTAGAATATATATTTCTAGAGATCTACCATACACAAAACGGTTTGTATATTAATTCTGTATGCTTTTATATAAAGTGAAACTTTAATCAACCCTCACCAATCGGGCTTTTACGGGCAGTAAGACCCCCACCTAGCTTCTTTGCTTCCGCTGAAATTTGAGGTGGGGG
>NZ_MACE01000075.1 GCF_001883995.1 Bacillus paranthracis
ATATCGTTTCTATTCCTTTGTATCGCATTCATTACTGTAATGATTGAATACTTATTTTCATTCTTATATCATCCCGCTTTTCTTACTCTCATTATGTAAAATATATACTTGTAGTAAGAAATAACAGTTACCCTCAATAGCCTCATTTTCATTCTTTTCTCTCATTAAGATTACTAAATTTACGGATTATGTCATTTGATATATATATAAATAAACACAAAAAAACCTAAGTCGAAACGACTTAGGTTTTTGCTTGGCGACGTCCTACTCTCACAGGGACAAGGTCCCAAC
>NZ_MACE01000076.1 GCF_001883995.1 Bacillus paranthracis
GACTTAAATCAAACTCCTATCAACTTTACTGTTGAAAAGAGTCAAACCGCTACAGCTTCTGTTATCGCTAAAAATAGCTTAACGAAGGGCGCTGTGGAATTAACAAAAGTTGATGACATCGACGGTGTTACTCTTGAAGGCGCAGTATTTAAAATCGTGGATATGAACGGCAATGACGTTCGTTCTGATTTAACTACTAATAAAGATGGAAAAATTTCTGTTTCTGATTTACGTCCAGGAGATTATCAGTTCGTTGAAACGAAGGCTCCTGATCATTATGACTTAAATCAAACTCCTATCAACTTTACTGTTGAAAAGAGTCAAACCGCTACAGCTTCTGTTA
>NZ_MACE01000077.1 GCF_001883995.1 Bacillus paranthracis
GAAACGGGTCCAACAGGAAGTACCGGAGTAACAGGAAACACCGGTCCAACGGGGAGTACCGGCCCAACCGGAAGCACCGGAGCGACAGGAAACACGGGTCCAACAGGAAGCACCGGAGCAACGGGAAGTACTGGCCCGACCGGAAATACCGGTCCAACAGGAGAAACGGGAGCGACCGGGGCGACTGGAGTTAGTACAACTGCAACGTACGCTTTTGCAAATAATACATCAGGAAGTGTTATTTCTGTTTTGTTAGGTGGCACGAATATTCCGTTACCAAACAATCAAAATATTGGACCGGGAATAACTGTTAGTGGTGGGAATACTGTATTTACAGTTGCAAATGCAGGGAATTATTATATAGCCTATACAATTAATTTAACAGCAGGTTTACTTGTGAGTTCCCGTATAACTGTAAATAGTAGCCCACTTGCGGGAACGATAAATGCTCCGACAGTGGCTACCGGTTCATTTAGTGCAACAATCATTGCTAACTTGCCTGCTGGAGCTGCTGTTAGCTTACAATTATTTGGAGTAGTTGCGTTGGCTACATTATCGACGGCAACGCCAGGAGCTACTTTAACGATTATTAGATTAAGTTAATAAGGAGAAAACCTTGGGGCTTTTATGCTTCAAGGTTTTTTATCTCCTTATTTGTATGTAGTCTCATTGATTAGGAAAGTTTTACTTTATTCACATGAGTAAAAACATCGCAGTTCGAAAATATATTATAATAGAATGAAAAGAGAGAAATTTGGCAGAAAGGGAGGGTGGCGATGCAGGAGATGGTTACAGATTTTTTTGGACGCCCACTTCAAGATTTACGCATATCTGTCATTGATCGTTGCAATTTTAGATGTACATATTGTATGCCAGCGGAAGTGTTTGGGCCAGATTATGCTTTTTTGAAAGATGAGTTTTTACTGACGTTTGATGAAATTGAGCGTTTAGCAAAACTATTTGTGAGCATCGGTGTACGAAAAATTAGACTTACTGGTGGCGAGCCACTACTTCGTAAAGATTTAACAAAACTTATTGCACGTCTCGTGAAAATTGACGGGCTATTAGATATAGGGTTAACGACCAATGCAATTCATTTAACGAAGCAAGCAAAAGTATTAAAAGAAGCTGGATTACATAGAGTAAATGTTAGTTTGGATGCAATAGATGATGATGTATTTAAGGCTATTAATGGCCGGAATATTAATACGAAACCTGTTATAAAGGGAATTATGGCTGCAAAAGAGGCTGGGCTTGATGTAAAGGTAAATATGGTTGTGAAAAAAGGGATGAATGATCATCAAGTACTTCCGATGGCTGCGTATTTTAAAGAGCAAGGAATCTCGCTTAGGTTTATTGAGTTTATGGATGTTGGTAGTACAAATGGATGGAACTTTGATCAAGTCGTTACGAAGCGAGAGTTAATTGAGATGATTCATCGCGTGTATCCGCTTGAGCAAGCTGAAGCGCATTATTTTGGTGAAGTTGCGAAGAGATATCGTTACGTCGGAACAAATATTGAAGTCGGTTTTATTACTTCTGTTTCTGAGTCCTTTTGTTCCTCTTGTACGAGAGCGAGAATTTCAGCAGATGGAAAGTTTTATACTTGCTTATTTGCGACAGAAGGACTCGATCTAAGGGAGCTTCTTAGAGGGAATCTTTCAGATGAGGAGTTATTACGTGTTATACAAGATGTATGGATGAATAGAAAAGATAGGTATTCGGATGAACGGACAGAAGAAAGTGCAAAAAATCGTCCGAAAATTGAAATGTCTTATATAGGAGGATAAGAAAGGGGGCTATCGTATGCAGGAGCGATATTCAAGGCAAATATTATTTTCTGGTGTTGGAGAAGAAGGACAGAGAAAAATTAGAGAGAAGCATGTGCTTATTATTGGTGCGGGAGCTCTTGGTGCAGCAAATGCAGAAGCGATTGTTAGAGCAGGTGTTGGAAAAGTAACAATTGCGGATCGTGATTATGTAGAGTGGAGTAATTTACAAAGGCAACAATTATATACAGAAGAAGATGCAAAGCAGTATAAACCGAAGGCGGTAGCAGCGGCAGAGCATTTAAAAGCGATTAATTCTGAGGTGGAAATAAATCCGGTTGTGACTGATGTAACAGTGCAGGAAATGGAAGAGTTAGTGAAGGGTGTAGATTTAATATTAGATGCGACAGATAATTTTGAAACGCGTCTTCTTATTAATGATATTTCACAAAAGTATAATATTCCATGGATATATGGTGGTTGTGTCGGAAGCTACGGAGTAACGTATACAATTGTACCAGGAAAAACACCGTGTTTCCGCTGTTTAATGGAGCATCCAGCAAGCGGAGCAACATGTGATACGGCTGGTATTATACAGCCGGCGGTGCAATTAGTAGTTGCGCATCAAATAACAGAAGCGTTGAAAATATTAGTAGAAGACTATGGGGCGCTTCGCGAAACGATGTTATCGTTTGATCTTTGGAATAATCAACAGATGGCATTTAAAGTGAATAGACAGAAAAAAGAAACGTGTTTATCTTGCGGAAGATTACGTACATATCCGAGTTTAACATTTGAAGCACAAACGAAAACAGAAGTGTTATGTGGACGAAATACAGTACAAATCCGTCCAGGTGTGCGGAATGAATTTAATTTAGAAGAAATTAAAAAGCGCTTACAAAGAAGTGTGGATGTAAAGGCTACTCCGTATTTAGTATCGTTTCTGGTAGAGGAATTTCGTTTTGTTTTATTTACAGATGGCAGAGCTTTTATTCATGGGACGAATGATATAAATGTAGCAAAACGTTTATATACAAGATACATAGGTTGAACCTAAAGAGAAACCCTTTAGGTTCAACAGAGAGAAAATCAAGACTTTCTCGTATAATCTCCACTTTTTCCACCTGTTTTTTCAAGTAAGTACGTTTCGCCAATAATCATACCTTTATCAACAGCTTTACACATATCATACACAGTAAGGGCAGTAGCGGAAGCAGCTGTTAAAGCTTCCATTTCAACACCGGTGCTACCTTCTGTTTTAACTTTTACTTCAATCAGTAATCGATATTGTTCATCAGATTGTTTCCAATCGAAAGAAACGTCAACACCTTTTAATAATAAAGGATGACACATTGGGATAATATCAGAAGTGCGTTTCGCAGCCATAATACCAGCGATTTGTGCAACTGCTAATACGTCACCTTTCCCGATTTCATTATGAGAGATTTTATCGTAAATTTCTTTTGTAACGACAATGCTAGAGCACGCAATTGCTGTTCGAACGGTTGCTTTTTTATCGCTTATATCAACCATTTTCGCGCGTCCTTGGTCATTAAAGTGTGTGAATGAAGACATGGAATTCCTCCTTGAAGTAATTTCTATTTAATATATAAAGTTTAATCGAGATAAAAAAAATTGCAAATATGGGGTGAGAAACGATGGTAGAAAAACGAATTCCGATTCAAGTTGCTGAGGCAGTAGAGAGAGTAATGGAATATGCGAAAATTGGTGAAGTAGAAGAAGTTTCTATTACGGAAAGTTACGGGAGAATTCTTGGGGAGGATGTTGTCTCTGATCATGACGTTCCTCATTTTGATCGTTCTCCTTATGATGGTTTCGCAATTCGAGCGGAAGATACGAAAGAAGCAAATCAAGAGAATGCAATTGAGTTTGAAGTAATAGGAGAAATCGGAGCGGGGTCTGTTTTTCTAGATACAGTAGGATCTTTTCAGGCGGTTCGTATTATGACAGGAGCAGCTATTCCAGCAGATTGTAATGCAGTCGTAATGCTAGAACTGACGGAAGGTTTTGAGAAGGACGGAAAAACATATATGAAGTTAAAGCGTCCTTTTCATAGTGGCGACAATGTGTCATTTAAAGGGGAAGATATAAAACAAAATCAAGTTCTCGTTCAGAAAGGTGTTGCAATTAATCCAGGTGTTGCGGCCTTATTAGCGACGTTTGGATATAGTACTGTGAAAGTTGTAAAACAGCCTGTTGTTGGTATTGTGACGACAGGAAGTGAATTGTTAGAAGTACATGAGTCGTTACAACCGGGGAAAATTAGAAATAGTAACTCTTATATGATTGCTGCTCAAATTATGAAAGCTGGAGGTAAAGTCCGATATTATGGCCAACTTGCCGACGAGTTAGGTGCATGTTTTACAGCTGTTCAATCAGCGATGGATGAAGTTGATATTTTAATTACGACAGGCGGTGTGTCGGTAGGAGATTATGACTACTTGCCAGCTATTTATGAAAGATTACAAGCGAATGTACTCTTCAATAAAATAGCGATGAGACCAGGAAGTGTAACGACCGTAGCTGAAGTTGATGGAAAGTTACTTTTCGGTTTATCAGGGAATCCGTCAGCTTGTTACGTAGGATTTGAGCTATTTGTGCATCCAGTTATAAAAACATATTTGAATGCGAAAGAACCTCACGTATATAGAGCAGATGCTATTTTACAAAAAGATTTTCCAAAGCCGAATCCGTTTACTCGTTTTGTAAGAGCAAAGGTGACAATTGTGGACGGGGCATTACAAGCGATGCCGGTCGGTTTAGATAAATCGAGTGCGGTATCTTCACTTGCAGATGCGAATGCTTTTATTGTGTTGCCTGGAGGAACGAGAGGCTTTGAGGCAGGGATGAAAGTGTCTGTATTATTGTTAGAGCACGCTGAGGGATGTGATTGGCCATGGGCAAAGCCCCTTCAATCTTACAAATAGTAGGGTATCAAAATAGCGGGAAAACAACACTTGTTGAGAAAATTGTACATGTATTAACTGAAAGCGAAATGAAAGTTGCTACGATTAAACATCACGGGCATGGAGGGTTTCCAGAAGTAGCGCAAAAAGATAGTGAAAGGCATAGAAAGGCCGGTGCTGTCGTAAGTAGTGTAGAAGGTGCTGGGTTACTTTCATTGTCATCATTAAGAGAGGAATGGTCCTTGCAAGAAATTATCCGTTTATACGAGTTTTTTGAAGTGGATACAATTTTAATTGAGGGCTATAAAAAAGAGAGCTATCCAAAAGTGGTGTTACTTCGTTCTGCGGAAGACGTTGAACTTTTACATAAAGTAGAAAATATAGTAGCAGTTATTACGTGGTATGATGCTCCTGCAAACTTACGAGAAGAATATAAAGTATTTCATATAACAGAAGAAAAATTGTACATAGACTGGTTTTTACAAACGGTAAGGAGTGCGAAATGAAAAATACGTATTATGAAGTAATTGATACAGAAATTTCAATTGAAGAAGTAGCGAATAAGGTTATTCGCCGCGAATGTGGTGCTGTTACAACATTTATTGGAACGGTTAGAGAGTTTACGAAAGGGCGTCGTACATTATACTTAGAATATGTCGCTTATAAAACGATGGCAGAAAAGATGCTAGAGAAAATCGGATCAGAAGTGAAAGAGAAGTGGCCAGGTACACACGTTGCGATTACACATCGCATCGGTACACTGCAAATTTCTGATATTGCGGTTGTTGTGGCTGTTTCAACGCCGCATCGTAAAGCGGCTTATGAAGCAAATGAATACATTATGGAACGCATAAAACAAATTGTTCCAATTTGGAAAAAGGAGTTTTGGGAAGATGGAGACTCTTGGATTGGCGATCAATTAGAAAAAACGCCATATCCGGCGGGAGAGCCTGGGAAGGAGCTATAAGTATGATTCGAGTATTGTTATTTGCGAACTTGCAAGAAGAAGCAGGAAGAAGTGAATTACAAATAGAGAAAGAAAGTATTACGGTTGCAGAGTTAAAAGATGTTATTGCAAAAGAATATAATGTACCAGTCACAGAACCAATTATGGTTGCGATTAATGAAGAATATGCAAATGAAGATTATACAATTCAATCTGGTGATGTTGTTGCACTAATCCCACCAGTGAGCGGTGGTTAATATTGGATTCATTAAAACGACTTTCCTATATAGGGAAAGTCGTTTTTTTATGGCGTTTTTGAGAACACTAACGTATAGAACAAGGAGGGCGTTATGAAAAAATTATGTGTAATGCTAACAATGATATGTTCTATCTTTTCCTTTTTGCCAAGTTATTCTTTGGCAAAAGAATCGAATGAACAACTTTTAGAAAGTGCATTATTAAATCGATATTATTCTGTGATAAGACAAGTGACAGAAGACCAATATGAATGTGCTTCAGTTATCAATATAAAGCGTCTCGGCAAGAATGGTGAGTTCGTTCCTAGATATGAAGTGACGCTACAATTTCTTACATTTCAAGGAGCACATAATCCGCCAAATGATAAAGTTACGCTTACTTTGGAAGATTATTTAGATCACGTAAGGATAAAGAAAGTGGAGCGAGAAAAGAATGTTTCTGGTGCTATTGCAGAAAAGATTTGTGAAAGGGAAAAAGAAAAAATAAAAGCTCACTCTACTGATTCAGAGTGATAACCTATGACATTTAGTAAAGAAAGGTAATGAGCGATGGATATATTTTTAGCGATTTTACCAGCTATATTTTGGGGAAGTATTGTGCTATTTAACGTAAAACTGGGCGGGGGACCGTATAGTCAAACGCTCGGAACAACGCTTGGCGCGCTTATTTTCTCGATTGTTGTTTATATTTTTATGAAACCAGTATTGACTCCTACTGTTATCGGAGTTGGTATTGTGTCAGGTTTATTTTGGGCGCTTGGTCAGGCGAATCAATTAAAAAGTATTGATTTAATGGGCGTTTCAAGGACGATGCCCATTTCAACAGGACTTCAATTAGTTGCGACGACTTTATTTGGAGTCATTGTATTTCATGAGTGGTCCACGACAATATCAGTTGTCCTTGGTGTTTTGGCCCTCGTTTGTATTATTATCGGTGTTATTTTAACATCGCTTCAAAGTGAAGAAGAAAAGAGTGCAGAGCAAGCGGGGAATTTTAAAAAAGGCATTATCATTTTATTGATTTCAACAGTCGGCTATTTAGTTTATGTAGTAGTGATTAGACTATTTAAAGTAGATGGTTGGTCAGCTTTGTTGCCACAAGCAGTTGGTATGGTGTTAGGGGGGATTTTGCTTACTTTTAAACATCATCCATTTAATAAATATGCAATACGAAATATTATTCCAGGATTAATTTGGGCAGCTGGAAATATGTTTTTATTCATTTCACAGCCGCGTGTTGGAGTGGCAACAAGTTTCTCGCTATCGCAAATGGGAATTATTATTTCGACGCTTGGCGGGATTCTTATATTAGGTGAAAGAAAAACGAAACGCCAATTAACGGGTATTGTTGTCGGTATCGTTTTTATTATCGCAGCCGGAATTATGCTAGGTATAGCAAAAAGTTAAAGGAGGTATGGAAATGTATAGTGATTTAGAAGGAAAGGTTGTCGTTATTACAGGATCAGCAAGTGGTCTTGGAAGGGCGATGGGAGTAAGGTTTGCTGCGGAGAAAGCAAAAGTAGTGATTAACTATCGCTCACGAGAATCAGAAGCGAATGATGTGTTAGAAGAAATTAAACAAGTAGGCGGAGAAGCGATTGCTGTAAAAGGTGATGTGACGGTCGAATCAGATGTGGCGAATCTCATTCAATCTGCTGTGAAAGAGTTTGGTACACTTGACGTTATGATTAACAATGCAGGGATAGAAAATGCGGTACCATCGCATGAAATGCCGCTTGAAGATTGGAATAGGGTAATTAACACAAATTTAACAGGTGCTTTTTTAGGAAGCCGTGAAGCGATTAAATATTTTGTAGAACATGATATTAAAGGATCTGTCATTAATATGTCGAGTGTTCATGAGAAAATTCCGTGGCCATTATTTGTGCACTATGCAGCAAGTAAGGGTGGTATTAAACTGATGACAGAAACGTTAGCGTTAGAATATGCACCAAAAGGTATTCGAGTAAATAATATAGGGCCAGGTGCAATTAATACGCCGATCAATGCAGAAAAGTTTGCTGATCCTAAAAAACGTGCTGACGTAGAAAGTATGATACCGATGGGCTACATCGGAAAACCAGAAGAAATTGCAGCAGTAGCAACTTGGCTCGCTTCTTCAGAGGCGAGTTATGTAACGGGCATTACGCTATTTGCAGATGGTGGAATGACGTTATATCCATCGTTTCAAGCTGGGCGTGGGTAATAGAAAAGGACGAAGAGATAAAACTCTTCGTCCTTTTTTTACAAAAAAAAAATAGCGGCCAGCTATTTTAAATTTAGTGATTAATTGTATCTTGAAGATATTCTGTTGCTTGATGTTCAGAAACATTTTGCACGAGTGCAACTTCACTAATCATCATTTTTCGGGCGTTATCTAGCATTTGTTTTTCGCTCGCATTTAAAGCTCTCTCTTTATTGCGGCGAAGTAAATCCCGAACAACTTCTGCACTATCTTGCAGATTGCCGTTTTTCATTTTTTCCATATTCATTGTATATCTTTGTTTCCAGGAAAGTGATGTATCTGATTCCCCGTTTTGAAATTCAAGAAGTATATCATCTAACGTACCTTTATCTACGATATAACGAATACCTGATTTTTGTAATTGATCCATCGGAAGCATTACTTGCATATCCTTACTAATGATACGTATTACACAATATTGACGTATTGTTCCTAATATTTCTTTCTCTTCAATGGCTTCGATGACTCCTGCGCCGTTCATTGGATAAACGATTTTATCACCAATTTGAAACAAATCATCCACCTCCATATGTGGTAACCATCTTTAATGATAGCATAAGTGAATGGAAATGTCAAATTTTATATAATACCATAATAATTATATTTGAGTCAATAAGTAAAAGCTCTTTTTATATATATTTTTTTTGTTTTTATTTATGGATGATTTTTTTAGAAAAATAGTACAGGCGGAGAAAGGAGGCATATCCACTTATTTTTAAGCATAAAATGTAAAATCGCTAATACAATATACCTAAATCCGTTCTTTGCAAAGGAGGGAGAGAAGGTGGGGCGCACAATAAAAATTGATATTACAAATAAAGTGGTAGCTAAATTTAGACCAGATTATTTGGAATTGTATACGAGTAAATTTATGATAGGTAAGTTTTATGTCTATACTGAAGGTAAACAATATGTGTTAGAAGACGGATATATATATGAAGACGGAAAGTTTTATCGCATCATAGATACGCACCGTGGCAATAATCAAGCGGCGGAGGGCTGCGATCTAGGATGGTGTTAACATGATTCGTGTAAAAGTGTTTGATGAAAGTCACGAAAAAGACTTAGAAGACGCTGTAAATGTTTTTTTGAAAAAGATTGATGATAGTAACTTTGTAGACATTAAGTACCAAGTCGGTGTTTCTATTAACGATGACGAAAACCAAATTTATTGTTTTTCAGCAATGATCGTTTATAAAGCATAAAAAAGAGCTGGATGAGCCAGCTCTTTTTTATGCTTTATGTTGGGACAACATGTGTCGGTAATACGTTCATAATAGATTGGGTTGCGCCTAATTTCTTTGTCGTTAAAAGAGGCTCCCCTGTCTCATGATTTTGGGCATCTTTACACATACCAAGGTGATAACGATCACCTAAAAATGGATCAATATAAAAACCGTTTTTGAATACTTTATCATTCGGATGTTTTTCATGGTGAATATCAGAGCAGTTAATGCAATAGAACATAGCGTTCAACCCCTTTTTATTTTTGTTTGAAAAAAGTGAGTCGGTAGTCATTTCGCTCCTAAGGAAATGTTGAGGAGAAGAGAAATAACTACCTACTCAAATGGTGGGCATATTCCTTCTGATTTTTCATATCTCGCGTAGTGTCCCTGAGGGAAGGAGGAGAGACGAAATACGCATGATATACGTAAGGCGCTTCTTCCAAGATGAATGATGGAGTTTCATGTTGAGAGAAGTTTTTATTTTTTGTTGCCTTTGTGAGTATATTATGAGGAAATGTTCGGAGGGTGTTTGTCCTGTTGAAAAAATGTTGAGAATTTCTCAACAGTAAAAAAGAGTTAGCGTTGACATGAAACTAAAAGGTGTTATATTATCGAAGTGTAACCAAAAGGTGTTATATTTGATTGCCGAATAAAGGAGAATGGAAATGGAACAACAAAATACATTAACTGACATTAAACAAACGATCGTTTTTAACGCGTCTATTCAAAAGGTGTGGAATGTAGTATCAACTGCAGAAGGGATTGCCTCATGGTTTATGCCAAATGATTTCGTATTAGAGGTAGGACATGAATTTCATATACAATCACCATTTGGACCATCACCATGTAAAGTATTAGAAATCGATGAGCCAAATCATCTATCTTTTTCATGGGATACAGATGGCTGGGTTGTTTCATTTCATCTGAAAGACCTAGGAGATAATAAAACAGAATTTACGTTAATTCACGGCGGCTGGAAACACCCTGATGAAATTCTTCCGAAAGCGAATGCGAAGAGCTCTATTATTCGCGACAGAATGAGCGGAGGCTGGGTAGCGATTGTAAATGAAAAACTGAAAAAGGTTGTCGAAGGCTAAGTGTCCTCATCAGCAGCGAAATATGATGTGTTTCAAGCAATTGCTGATCCAACCCGCCGAGAAGTAATACGGTTATTAAGTGATAAAGAGTTACCGATTTCCAAAATAACGGATCATTTTCCGATGAGTCGTACTGCGGTTGTAAAGCACCTTCATATTCTTTCAGAAGCGAATTTAGTAAGTGGAAGAAAAAGCGGAAGAGAGAAAATATATCGCTTGCATCCAGAACCATTAGAGGAATTACAACAGTGGCTCTCGTATTATGAACGTTTTTGGGATAATAAATTGTCCATGCTGAAACATATTGTGGAGAATGAAGAGTAAAAGAGGATGACCATTTTGGTCATCCTCTTTCTTATTGCTCACTCGTTTGTGTAGCGGGCTTTAATAAAAGCCAAGCGATAATTAATGTACATACTGCCAATACAAAAGTACTCATATAAATGACGTGTACACTTGATGCTAATGCGGATTGCGATTCGGTTACTACGTTTGTTGTAGTACCTCCATGTCCGCCAGATACAAGATCAAGGTTTTTAATACCACGTGCGTGAATCATCGTATTGAAGATTGTACCGAATATTGCCGCACCTAACGTTTGGCTAAATGTATTAATAAATGTGTTTAAACCAACGGCTGTTCCACGTGTATGAGCTGGTACGGCTGCTTGAATTGTTACCATGTAAATCGGTGTCACAAGCCCCATTCCTAAGCCGAATAATCCGACTGCCACATAAATAAGGAACGATGGTGAATGTGTTGATAATGTAAATAATAAGAACGTAGCGACTGATAAAATGCTAGCCCCAAGTAAAATGATTTGTTTCGTTTTTAATTTTCCTACTAAGTTACCAGAGAAAATAGCTCCAAATGTCCACATAACAGGGATTGGCATTAAAATAAGTCCGGCTTCTGTTGCATTTTTTCCTAATACACCTTGGCTCCAAATTGGAAGGTACATTGTAATACTAATAATCATTGCGCCAGCGATAAGCGTTAATATATTAATCGTAGATAATGTACGGTTAGAGAAAAGTGCTAGCGGAATTAATGGTTCCGGAGATTTTTTCTCGATGAATAAGAAAATAATGAATGAAACGACGGCGAAGATTAATAGGCCGATAATTGTTATATCTCCCCAGTTTTGCTTACTGCTACCTGTTAATAATGCGTATAGTAGAGCAATCGTACTTAGTGAGAATACTGTTGCACCAAGATAGTCGATATGGTGCTTAGCAGGCTTAATAGATTCTTTGTAGTAAATGGCAATCATTAAGCAAGCGATAATTCCAAATGGAACGTTTAAGAAGAAAATATAACGCCAAGAAAGAGAATCAACTAAAAATCCGCCGACTAATGGTCCGATAACACCTGAGACACCCCAAACAGCACTTATCCATCCTTGTGCTTTTGCGCGGTCTTTCGCTTCGTCATATAAGTCACCAATGATTGTCATAGTAATTGGCATGACAGCACCAGCACCTAAACCTTGAAGGGCACGAAAGACGATAAGTTGTTCCATCGATGTAACGACACCGCAAAGTGCAGAACCGACTAAAAAGATTGTAGCTCCAATAAGTAAAACTTTTTTACGGCCAAATAAATCAGCTAGCTTTCCGTATATTGGAGTTGAAACCGCTGTGGCAAGCATGTAAATTGCGTAAACCCAGCTAACAAGTTCAACGCCGGATAAATCACTCGTTATACGAGGGATCGCTGTACTAACAATCGTTCCTTCTACAGCAGAAAGAAACGTCATTAGCATTAAAGACATCATGACTTTTTTTCTCATATGTTTTCCCCTTACCCTTTTTCAAATATTCAACAATATAAAATATAAAGGTACTAAGGTAAATAAAGCAACAAAAAAGCAATGGAAAGTTAAGGGGAGGGGATATTTGTCGTTTTTTGTCGGTAAGTCGATATATTTGAAAAATCGCCGATATAAGTAGCAGAATCGCTGATATATTTGGAAAATCGCCGATATAAGTAGCAGAATCGCTGATATATTTACAGAATCGCCGATATAATTTCATGTACCTATAAAAAAAGAAACAGGAATCCCTGTTTCTCAGTTTAATATTGCATTTTTGCATTTTCTCCAGCTGTTGTTCCGGCAATTCTACCAGTAACGAGAGCAGATGTAATGTTATAGCCACCAGTATAACCGTGAATATCAAGAACTTCCCCGCAGAAATATAAGCCGTTCGTGAATTTAGAAGACATTTCTTTCGGGTTAATTTCTTTAACGGATACACCGCCGCCAGTAACGAATGCTTTTTCAATTGACTGCGTACCATTTACATTTACAGTAAATTCTTTAAAGTCTTTCACAAGTGCACGAATCTTCTCGTGAGAAACTTGTCCAGCTTGCTCGCTGCCATCAATTTCATTTTTTTCTAATAAGAATAGGAAGTAACGTTCAGGAACATAACCTTTTAACACGTTTTTAATTCCTTTTTTCGGATCTTCCTTCATTTGTTTCAGCATGCGCTGGAATAGTTGTTCACTATTTTCTTCTGGCAATGCATCGATGCTCATTTGCACTGTATTCGTTTTGAACTTTTTCAGTGCTTTTACAACGAATTGACTACAGCGAAGAGCAGCAGGACCAGATAAACCGAAGTGAGTGAAGAGCATGTCCATTTTGTGAGAAATGATAGCTTTTCCTTTCGGGTTTAATACGCTTAAGTTTACATCTCGTAAAGCGAGGCCTTGTAGTGAACGGTCTCGAATAAATGGTTCGTTTGAAAGGATTGGTACTTCTGTTGGGAATAATTCTGTAATTGTATGACCAGCTTTTTCTGCCCAAGCATATCCGTCTCCAGTAGAACCAGTTTGAGGAACAGATTTTCCGCCAACAGCGATAACGACGTGATTTGTTTCTAGCACTTCGCCAGTCTTTAGTACGACTGCTTTCGTTTGACCATTTTCATATTCAATCGTTTCAACAGGTGTATTCGTGCGGATCTTTACACCTAAATCTTTTAATCGTGTTAAAAGTGCGTCTACTACCGATTGGGCTTTATTTGAAACAGGGAACATGCGGCCATGATCCTCTTCTTTCAGTTTTACACCGAGATTTTCGAAGAATGTAATAATATCTTCATTATTAAAAATAGAAAAAGCGCTGTATAAGAAGCGGCCATTTCCTGGTATATGTTTAACGATCTCATCAAGTGGTAGACGGTTCGTTACGTTACAGCGGCCGCCACCAGAAATCGCAAGTTTACGCCCTAGTTTATTTCCTTTATCAAGAAGTAAGACGCTTGCGCCTTCTTCTGCAGCACCGATTGCAGCCATTAGCCCAGAAGGCCCACCGCCGATGACAATAACATCATAATGCATAATATATCGACCTCATTTTCTACATTTCCTGCCTAAAAGAATAGCATGTTTTCCCTTAAAAGAAAAATAGAGTGAAGTACTGCTTAAGGAGAGAATTGTGGTACAATACAAAAGTTAGAGTTCAGCACTATCCTGCTATTTGTGGGCCATAGGACTAAAACCTTAAGAGTTAGGGGAAGTCTAATAGTTCTCGAATGCTCGAATAGTTCAATTTATTATAGTTTCACTTTACCCCGCATTAACGGGCAGTAAGGCTCCCACCTTAAAGTTTGCTTAGGTCAAAGAAGTAGGTGGGAGATTAACTGCCCCTAAATGCCCGATTGGTTCAACTAATAATCAGTGGGGAAGAACACCCCACTGATTAAAGTTTCACTTTATGTAGATGTAGGAGGATTTTTGTATGTCCGATTCGAAATTTCTGCGCGGAACGCTTATCGTTACGTTAGGGACATTTTTAGTGAAGTTCTTAGGCATGATTTACGTCTTTCCGTTTCATGCATTAGTAGGGACAGAAGGCGGAACGCTCTATACATATGGATACATTCCATATACGATCTTTTTAAGTATTGCAACGGCAGGGGTGCCGCTTGCTGTTTCAAAATTCGTTTCCAAATATAATGCGCTTGGCGATTATAAAACGAGCCGGAGAATGTTCCGCTCGGGAATGGTTATGATGATAGTAACAGGAGTTCTTTCATTCCTAGTACTGTACATGACGGCGCCGTTGTTTGCAGAAGCAATGCTTGGTAAACAAAGTGTACACAGTAATATAGGAGAAGTTACGACGATTATTCGTCTTGTAAGTTTTGCGCTTATTGTTGTGCCGGCAGCGAGTTTAATTCGTGGTTATTTCCAAGGTCACCAATCGATGGGACCAACTACTGTTTCGCAAATTATTGAACAAATTATTCGTATCGTCTTTTTATTAGCGGGTAGTTTTATCGTTATTAAAGTACTTGGTGGTACAGTTGCAACAGCAGTTGGGGTAGCGACATTTGCTGCATTCGTTTCAGCAGTTGGAGCGCTCGGTGTACTCATTTGGTACTGGCTAAAACGTAAAAAACATTTGGATCAATATTTAATTGAACAAACTGTACCAGAATCGACAGTGAGTACTGTTCAATTATTTAAAGAATTATTTGCATATGCGATTCCTTACGTTGTAATTGGGTTAACAATTCCTTTATATCAACAAATTGATACATTGACATTTAACTCAATTATGCAAGCGATTGGCCAAGGTGATATTGCAGAGCGAGCGCTCGGTATTTTCACAATGTGGACGCATAAATTAATTATGATTCCTGTATCACTTGCGACAGCGTTTAGTTTAACGCTCGTACCAGCGATTACAAAATCATTTACTGAAAAGCAATACCGTTATTTAAAGTTACAAATTACACAAACATTCCAGGCAAATATGTTCTTAACATTGCCAGCAGTTGTCGGTATTTCATCACTTGCCTATCCGATTTATACTGCATTTTACGATTCAGATCCATTAGGTGGACAAGTATTAATGTGGTATGCACCGGTTGCGTTGTTATTTGCTTTATTTACAGTAACAGCGGCAATTCTGCAAGGTATTAACCAACAAAAGCATGCGATTATCGCACTTATAATGGGTGTTATTTTGAAATTTGTATGTAACGTAATCTTTATTCGTTATTTCGGTACAGTAGGGGCGATTCTAGCAACAGCTGTTGGTTTCTTAGCTTCTGTTTGGTACACAAATCAACAAATTAAAAAATACGCACACTATTCATTCGGTGTTGTATATAAGAGAACGTTCCAAATTGCAGTATTAACATTTGTAATGGTTGTGGTCGTAAAACTATCACAATGGGTTCTATCCTTCATGATTTCGCCGGATGGCCGAGTTGGCGCTCTTATTACAGTTGCGATTTGTGCAGGTCTTGGCGGTCTCGTTTACGGATTGTTAGCAATTCGCACAGGAGTACTTGAAAGAGTATTCGGCGGAGAAGCGTTAGAGAAAATCCAGCGTAAACTTGGCAATAGATTTAAAATAAAGTTGAAATCAAAAGGGGCGTAATTACGTCCCCTTTTCTATGATAAATAAAGAAGGTGAAAAACATGAGATTAGATAAATTATTAGCAAATATGGGATATGGAAGTAGAAAAGAAGTAAAGAAATTATTGAAAGACGGCGTTGTGAAAATTGATGGAATACCGGTGAAAGATGCAAAGGTTCATGTAAATGTAGAAGAACAAGAAGTTATGATTCACGGTGAAGTCGTGGAATATAAAGAGTTTGTCTACTTAATGATGCATAAACCACAAGGCGTTATTTCAGCTACAGAAGATGATAATCATGAAACGGTAATAGATTTATTAGAGTTAGAAGATGCGATTTTTAATCCGTTCCCAGTGGGAAGACTTGATATTGATACAGAAGGTTTCTTATTAATAACAAATGACGGGAAGTTATCACATCAATTGTTATCTCCGAAAAAGCATGTGCCGAAAAAATATTATGCACACGTTGCAGGAGTAGTAACGGAAGAGGATGTAAAAGAGTTTGCTAAAGGTGTTATTTTAGATGATGGCTATGAGACAAAGCCAGGTGCACTTACAATATTAAAAAGCGATGATATTTCTGAAATCGAGCTTGTCATTACAGAAGGAAAGTTCCATCAAGTGAAGCGTATGTTTGAAGCGGTAGGGAAAAAAGTAGTCTACTTAAAGAGAACAGAGATGGGACCGTTAGTGTTAGATGAAGAGCTAGAACTTGGACAATACCGAGAGCTAACAGATGAAGAAGTAGAGATGTTAAAAACATATCAAGTAGATACTGAGAAATAGTGCTATTTTTAGGTGCAGAAAAGACCCCTTTCTAATGAGTTAGAAAGGGGTATGTATTTATTTACATACAATTATTTTTCGTTATGAGGTCATTCTCACTTTCTTTCCTGTTGTTGTCCACTTACCGCGGCAAGGGCTATACACGAGTTCATTAAACTGCAACACATTTAGATCACGTTGTATCGTTCGCGGTGTGATCCCGAACTCATCTACAAGGTCTTTCGTCGTTACCGTTCCGTTTTCATTGATGTACATATAAATTGATTTAATGCGTGTTAGCATACGAGTAGTTGTAGGTTTCAAGAGAAAACCACTCCTCTACTAGTTTTTTTGACCCCATTCAGGAAAGAAGGTCGTTACTACCATTGTACTCTACATGATAAAATTCATGCTTTAATCTACTTAAATTTTACAGAAATTTAACAAATATTCATATAGAAAAATATTGGTAGTTGACATTGTATATATGGTCAGTCAACTAACACATAAAATTCTACGTAAAACGCCAAATTCCTGCAAATTTTTTTGAAAAAATAAAAGAAAAACTAATAAGAAATATCTGAAATATTACAATTGTTCGGTATTTGGTTTTCGTATATGGCATAAGAGATTTCGGTTTGTTATGATGAAAGAAACAATATAGTGAAGGATGGATGCGTGATGTCAGCAATTAATTGGACAGAAGAAGTTGCAAAACGAAAAGATGATTTAATTCGTGATACACAACAATTTTTACAAATTAAAAGTGTATGGGAAGAAGAATCGGCGAAAGAGGGCGCACCATTCGGTGAAGGTGTAGAAAAAGCTTTATCTTTCATGTTACATAAAGGAGAAACGGAAGGCTTTACTTCTAAAAATTTAGAAGGGTATGCAGGTCATCTTGAAATGGGACAAGGAGAAGAATTAGTAGGTATTCTTTGTCACGTTGATGTTGTACCAGAAGGAGATGGCTGGACGACTCCTGCATATAGTGCAGATATTCGTGATGGGAAGATTTTTGCACGTGGTGCAATTGACGATAAAGGCCCAACGATGGCAGCTTACTATGCGATGAAAATTGTGAAAGAATTAGGTTTACCTCTTTCAAAACGTGTTCGTATGATTTTAGGAACAGATGAGGAAAGCAATTGGAAATGTGTAGATCACTACTTTAAAAACGAAGAAATGCCAACAATCGGTTTTGCGCCAGACGCGGACTTTCCAATTATTAATGCAGAAAAAGGAATTTCTGATATACAAGTTGTGCAAAATGGTAGTGAAGAGAATAAAGGTACATATGAACTTGTTTCATTTGAGTCAGGTCGCCGTTTAAATATGGTTCCTGATTTTGCAGAAGCGGTTGTTACAGGAGAGGATGTAAGTGCACTTACAGTAGCATATGAAGAGTATTTACAAACTGCTAAAAAAATAGGTGAAGCAATTGTAGAAGGTAATACAGTAACGTTGCAAATTAAAGGAATTTCAGCTCACGGATCTACTCCTGAAAAAGGAGAAAATGCAGGTTTATTACTGGCAAACTTCTTAACGAAAGTTGCTCTTGATGGAAAAGGGGAATCGTTTGTATCGTTTGCAACAGAAACATTTACAGGAGATACTTTAGGAGAGAAAGCTGGTATTTCTTATAAAGACGATATTAGTGGTCCGTTAACAGTGAATGTTGGTCGCCTTTCTTATACGAAAGAAAATGGTGGCAATTTAGGATTAAACGTACGTTACCCAGTTACGACTAACTTTGAAGAAATGATTGCAAAGTTAAAAGAATATGTGGGTACTCATGGATTTGAAGTAGCTGATTATTCAAACTCTCGTCCGCATCACGTTGATAAAGACCACGTATTAATTCGTACGTTGCAGCGCGTATATGAAGAACAAACAGGTGAAAAAGCAGAACTATTAGCAATTGGCGGTGGTACTTACGCTCGTTCGTTAAAAGCTGGTGTTGCATTTGGCCCATTGTTCCCTGGAAAAGAAGAACTTGCGCATCAAAAAGATGAGTATATTGAAATTGAAGACTTATTAAAAGCAACAGCAATTTACGCGCAAGCAATTTATGAATTAGCGAAGTAATGGATATATAAATAATAAAAGACCGTCCCGATACATTCTTTGGGACGGTTTTCTATTACGTGTCGTTTGTTGGTAAGCAGATGTTCCTTGTCGAAATGTCGATATCATTTCATCTATTAACGCGACCTGAACTTGGTTAGACTTGTAGGGAAGTTGGATTCTTTTTAATGGAATGAGATAAGAAAGAAAAGCAACAATAGAAAGAAGGAGAAGATGTACATGGAACTGCATTATTTTGTCGCGATTACGTTACCAAATCATATAAAAGAAATGCTGTCTAACTATAAAGAGGAAATGCAAGAGGAATTACCATTTCGTTCATGGGTACATAAAGAAGACTATCATGTTACCCTTTCGTTTTTAGGTAGTGCGACAGAGGAACAATTAGAAGGAATAAAGAATGGATTACAAACACTTATACAAATGAAAGAACTATCGTTCACATTACAAGGATTTTCAACGTTTGGTATGGAAGACAGGCCGCGTATTTTTTGGGCAAAGGTAAGAGGAAATCAAGATTTGTTTCAATTGCAAAAGCGAGTACATGTTATGTGTGAAGAGAATGGATTTTCTTTAGAAACACGCCCATATCATCCGCATATTACTGTTGCACGTAAATGGGTAGGAGAAGAAAAGTTTAATTTAGAACATATAAAGGAAGTGCCTGAAATATCATTTCAAGCGGATACGATTACTTTATACGAATCTCACGTAAAGGAGACACCGAAATATAAAGCAATTGCTGAAATAAAATTACAAAAATAGAATGTATGAAAACGTTTTTTATACAGGTGAATATACTATAAAGAACAATGTGTTACTGTATAGGGCTTCGCTGATAAGAAAAGCCTTATCATTTGCAGCTCGTTTCATTTTAACTTTAAGAATGATGGTGATTTTTTTATGTTGAAAGTAAAACGTCCATTTGATGCCTATTTAGATGAAATGAACAAAATTACAATTTTGCTCCCACATGCGTATGGAACAAGTCGGACATTTCGTTTGCAAGAAGGAAGTAACGTGAAAGATTTACCGATTGCTCATACAATTGCGCTTCCGGATGCAACGAAGTATGAGTGCTTTATAGAAGAGCCGCTAGATGTGGGGAAGTATTATACAGTACGAGATGAACGGAATGAAGAAACAGATTTACAAATAGGTGCTGTCATAAGAACAGCGATTTTCGATGAAAAGTATTATTACGAAGGTACAGATTTAGGGGCAGTACACCAAAAGGAAGCAACTACATTTAAAGTATGGGCTCCAACTGCGAGGCTTGCGAAAGTAAGAATTTATAAAAGTGATAAAGAATATACCGATCACGAAATGCACAGAGAAGAAAATGGGGTATGGGCTCATACATTACAAGGCGATTTAGCCGGAGAAAAGTATACATTTCTTGTTTGTATAAATTTAATATGGAACGAAGCTGTGGATCCTTATGCAAAATCAGTGACTGTAAATGGGAAGTACGGCGTTGTTATTGATTTGGAAAAGACGAATGTAACAAAGCGAGGGCAATTACCACCTTTACAAGCAATGACAGACGCCATATTGTATGAACTGCATATTCGTGATGCTACTATTCATCCGAATAGTGGAGTGAGTAAAAAAGGAACATATAAAGGGCTAATGGAAGAAGGGACAACAGGACAAAATGGGACGTTAACAGGTTTGTCTCATATAAAAGATTTAGGTGTTACACATGTTGAACTATTACCTTTATATTGTTTCGGTGGTGTAGATGAGGCAAACCCTTCCTCTGCGTATAATTGGGGTTACAATCCATTATATTACAACGCACCAACGGGATTTTATGCTACAAATCCTTCTGACCCGTATAACAGGATCGTAGAGTGTAAACAGCTGATTGAAACATTTCATGAGCACGGTATTAGAGTGATTATAGATGTTGTATATAATCATGTGTATGAAAGAGAGCTATCGTCATTTGAAAAGCTTGTTCCAGGATATTATTTTCGTCATGGTGAAAATGGTATGCCTTCTAATGGGACGGGAGTCGGAAATGATATAGCATCTGAACGGAAAATGATGAGGAAATTCATTGTAGAGTCTATTTTATATTGGCTTACAGAGTACAATGTTGATGGATTTCGGTTCGACTTAATGGGAATTTTAGATGTTGATACAATAAATATAATAGAAAAAGAAGTGCGAAACATAAAGCGAGATGCACTGCTATTAGGAGAAGGATGGGATCTACAAACACCACTTCCTCTAGAGGAAAAAGCAACGTTAAATAACGCAAAGAAAATGCCGCATATTGCGCAATTTAATGATCAATTTCGTGATGGGATAAAAGGGAGTACCTTTCATATAAATAAACGTGGTTTTGCATTTGGTGGGTATGTAGACTGTAATCATTTGCAGTATATTGCATCAGGAAGCCTTTTGAGTATGAAAGAAACAGGTTTGTTTCTAGAGCCTGTGCAAAGCATTAACTATGTAGAATGTCATGACAATATGACGATGTGGGATAAACTAATGCGCAGTAATGAAGAGTCGGAAGAGATTTTGAAAAAACGTCACGTGCTAGCAACTGCAATGGTGATTCTGTCGCAAGGCATCCCTTTCTTACATGCTGGGCAAGAGTTTTATCGTACGAAGCAAGGAAATGAAAATAGTTATAATGCAAATGATGAAATTAATCAATTAGATTGGGATCGAAAAGAGAAAGAAATAGAGACCGTTAACTATATAAAAGGTTTAATTGCGATTCGTAAAGAGCACGGAGCATTCCGGTTACAAAATGCAGACCTTATAAAAAAGCATATGACTTTTTTGCAAACATCCCCAGAAGTACTTGCATATCATTTAGAAAATGTAGAGTCGTTTGGACCGTGGAAAGAAATTGTCGTTTTATTTAATAGCAGTTTAGAAGCGAAAACGGTGCAACTGTCGAAAGAAGAAACGTGGCATGTGTTAGTAAACGAAAAGCAAGCGAAAATAGAGCCAATTTCTTCATTTAGAGGAAAGGAACTTAGGCTCGCTCCGATTAGCACGTATATATTGACGATAATGTGACAAATCGCTACTTGACGATGAGAATGTAATAAATGTAGAATTGACAAAGGTGACGATTTTGATAAGTTGTCATTCTATGGCTGGTTTTGTAAAATAAAATAGAGAATTTTTGGCTTATGCCAAGTTTTCTTTTCATTTACAGTAAAATATATATGAATCCACAACATGTGTAGAAATGTTGCGGTTTTTCTTTTCATAACTATAAAAGATAAGGATTTGTTAACGGGTAATGAATATGGAATGGTTGGAACAATTATTAGGAAAAGAGTGGAGTCTTGTACCGGCTGGTGGAGTAACGGGCGATGCATATATTGCGCAAAACGGACAACAGAAGTTATTTTTAAAGCGGAATACATCGCCCTTTTTAGCGGTATTGTCAGCAGAAGGAATTGTTCCAAAATTACTTTGGACAAGAAGGGTAACGAACGGTGATGTAATTTCTGCTCAAAAATGGCTTCCGGGACAGAAGTTAGAGCCAGAGGATATGAAACTAGAACGTGTTGCGAAACTTTTGAAGAAAATACACTCCTCTAAAGCACTTGTGCAGATGATTCAGAGACTTGGGAAGCAGCCGCTTCACGCACAAGAGTTATTACAACAACTGCAACTTGTTTTAAGAGGAGATATAAGGGATGAGGAAACAATTCAACAAGGTCTTCAATATTTAATGGATTCATTAAAAGATATTGAATACAACGAATTCGTTGTATGCCATTGTGATGTAAACCATAACAATTGGCTATTGTCGGATGAAGATGAGTTGTTTTTAATTGATTGGGATGGAGCTGTAATTGCTGACCCAGCTCTAGACCTCGGTATGTTATTATATTGGTACATTCCGCGCCAAGAATGGAGTGAGTGGCTCGGTTACTATGATATTGAAATGGATGAATCGCTGCTTAAACGTATGAGATGGTATGTGATAGCACAAACGATTTTGTCTATTCAATGGCATACAACAAAAAAACAGCAAGCAGAAGCTGAATATTGGCATCAATATTTACAGCAACTACTTGCTTCAGAGTAATACTTAAGAAAAATTGTCCATTCCAGCAATCCACTGAGTAAGTTGTTCTTGATTATTGGAAATGTGGTTGTCCAAATTAGAGGAAGATTTACCCGATTGACTATAAGAATATACATCGTTTAGCATTGCTTTAGCGTCACTACTTATATTATCGTTTGCGAGTAACGATTGAATGAGACGCTCTAATTGCTCGCATTCAGAAACTGTCCCGCAACAATCACTTTGGTGATTGACTAAAATATCTTTCAGCACTTCTAATTGATGTTGTTGATTAATTGGCATGAACGGATCATCCTTTCGATTGTTTTTCTCTTCTTAGAAAAGTAAGAGAAAAAGCTGTTTCGTCATGGAATGTTTAATGCTGTATGTAGTTTTTATCAAAATGGTACATCTTATACTTGAAAGAAACGGACCGAGTGCTCGTACGTACTTGGTTTTTTGTTTGGTAGATTGATTAAAAACAGAAAGAAGGAATTATTCCTTTAAAATAGCTATGTAAAGAGAGGGAAACATCTATGCGTTTAAGACATAAACCATATGCAATGGATCGAATTAATGAGTATTCACATATCGTAATTGGAAACCCAGAGGAGCGCGCTGGTAACTGGAAAGAAGTATTTGGAAATGAGCAACCCATTCACATCGAAGTAGGTACAGGTCGTGGCCGCTTTATGTATGATATGGCAAAAGCCAATCCACATATTAATTATATTGGAATTGAAAAATTCACAAGTGTTGTTGTAGACGCACTTGATAAATTAATTGAAGAAGAATTACCGAACTTAAAGTTAATTAATAAAGATGCTGAAGATTTAACAGTTTTCTTTGCAAAAGGTGAGATCGATCGCGTGTATTTAAACTTCTCAGATCCATGGCCAAAGAAACGTCATACGAAGCGTCGTTTAACGTACAAAACGTTTTTACGCAATTATGAAGAAGTGTTAGTAGAAGGCGGAGAAATTCATTTCAAAACAGATAACCAAGGTTTATTTGAATATTCTCTTATGAGTATGGCGGAGTATGGTATGTTACTAACTTACTTAAGCTTAGATCTTCATAACAGCGACTTTGAAGGTAACATTATGACTGAGTACGAAGAGAAATTCTCTAGTAAAGGTCATCGCATTTACCGAGTAGAAGCAAAATATCGTACAGAGCCTATGCAGTAATGCATAGGTTTTTTTGTGTCTAAAATAATCAGAATTTTATGTTAGTATTGTAAGAAAAGGGGGATGAAAAATGGAACAGTTACAAATTGGAGATATAAAAGTGACGTGGCTAAAAGGTGGGAACACACATTTAGATGGAGGAGCAATGTTTGGCGTTGTGCCGAAAGTACTTTGGTCACGTAAATATAAACATAATGATACAAATCATATTTATTTACGAACAGATCCGTTACTTTTACAAACGAAAGATGGCAACATGCTCATTGATTCTGGTATAGGAAATGGTAAATTGAATGAAAAGATGAAGCGGAATCAAGGTGTAACGGAAGAGTCGTCAGTTGAGAATTCTTTAGAAAAGATGGGACTAAAGCCTGAAGATATTCATTACGTTTTAATGACGCACCTTCACTTTGATCATGCATCTGGTTTAACGAAATGGGAAGGTGATCAACTTGTACCAACTTTTCCAAATGCAAAAGTTTACGTAAGTGAAACAGAGTGGAATGAAATGAGAAATCCAAATATTAGATCCCGTAATACATATTGGAAGGAAAATTGGGAGCCAATTGTAGACCAAGTTGTTACGTTTCAGCAAGAAATAGAAATTACGGATGAAATAAAAATGGCGCATACGGGCGGCCATAGTGACGGACACGCAGTGATCGCTTTAGAAAGCAAAGGGGAAACGATGCTGCATTTAGCAGACCTATTGCCGACGCACGCCCATCAAAATGTATTATGGGTCATGGCTTATGATGATTATCCGATGACATCGATTGAAAATAAGCAAAAGTGGATGAAGTATGGTGCTGAAAACGATGCTTGGTTCACTTTTTATCATGACGCGTATTATCGCGCAGTAAAGTGGAATGAGGAAGGTCATATCGTAGAAAAAATAGAACGGAAAACGGGTATAGAAGCATAAAAATGGGAGGGTGTTCCAGCAGTCTGTTGGAGCAGTCTCCTTTTTGTTGTCGTTTTTTGTCGGTAAGTCGATATATTTCAAAAATCGCCGATATAATTTGAGTTACGGTCGATATATTTCAAAAAACGCTGATATATTTGGAGTTGCAGCCGATATATTCGAAAAAACGCCGATATAATTTCAAGCACTATCTGCAATTAAAAAATAAGAGGTTCACCTAATGGGAACCCTCCTGTTTATGCTGCTATAACCTCTAAAACAGTACCTGTTTTAGCATCAACTAAAAATTCAAATCGTTCTTGTATATCATTTAACATCGTTGTAAGACCGCCGCGATACACTTCGTATGCGACATCATATTTTTCAAATGTCTCTGGAACCATATGTACCCAAGAGCCAGTAATTTCACCTTTATGACTTAATGCTTGTTTTACCATTTTCAATGCTTTTTCTGAAGAAATATGGGATTGTTCTTGTACTTTGTTTGCAACGAAATAACCAGCTGCGAACCCAACGCCAAGACCTGCTACTAAACCTTTCCAGCTCATATATTCACCTCAATTCTATAAAATAAAAATAGTGTACCGATAATAATTATAAAGCAAATACAGCTAAAAAAGAAGAAACTAGAAACATTTCGAAAATTTCGTTACAATAAAAGAGGTATTCTACTAAGGTTTGAAAGAAGGGGACTTCGTGAATAAAGAGACATTACAATTATTTCGTACGTTAACAGAATTACAAGGTGCATCAGGTTTCGAACATGATGTACGCCGTTTTATGAAGCAAGAATTAAGCAAATATGCAGATGAAATTGTACAAGACGGTTTAGGTAGCGTATTTGGTCTGAAAAAAGGGGACGAAACTGGCCCGCGTGTTCTTGTAGCAGGTCATATGGATGAAGTAGGTTTCATGATTACGCAAATTACGAAAAACGGAATGCTTCGTTTTCAACCGTTAGGCGGCTGGTGGAGCCAAGTACTATTAGCTCAGCGCGTTCAAGTTATGACGAAGAATGGCCCTGTTATTGGGGTTGTTGGTTCTATTCCTCCTCATTTATTAAGTGACGCGCAACGTGCAAAACCGATGGATATAAAAAATATGTTAATTGATATAGGCGCAGATAGCTATGAAGATGCGATTGAGATTGGTGTAAAACCAGGACAACAAATCGTGCCAATCTGCCCGTTTACGCCGATGGCAAACGAAAAGAAAATTATGGCGAAAGCTTGGGACAACCGTTATGGATGTGGCCTTGCAATCGAATTACTAAAAGAATTAAAAGACGAAACATTACCAAACACATTGTACTCTGGTGCGACTGTACAAGAAGAAGTTGGTCTTCGCGGTGCTCAAACTGCTGCAAATATGATTCAACCAGATATTTTCTATGCGCTTGATGCAAGTCCAGCTAACGATGCATCTGGTGACAAAACACAGTTCGGTCAATTAGGAAAAGGTGCTCTTCTTCGTATTTATGACCGTACGATGGTAACGCATAGAGGAATGCGCGAATTCATTTTAGATACAGCAGAAACACACAACATTCCGTACCAATACTTTATTTCACAAGGTGGTACAGATGCGGGCCGTGTACATACAAGTAACTCAGGTATCCCATCAGCAGTAATTGGTGTTTGCGCACGCTACATTCATACACATGCTTCTATTTTACATGTTGATGACTATGCAGCAGCGAAAGAACTAATTACGAAGCTTGTAAGAGCAACAGATAAAACGACGTTAGAGACAATTAAAAATAACGCGTAGAGAAGAAGGGCTGAAGAGCCTTTCTTTTTTTGGATTGAATAGATGACCCATCCATGTGTGGGAGCGGTCAGTGCCTAATTGGTGTTCGAATGGTGTATTAAGACCCTGAGTAGGAAAAGAGAGGAAGGCTGTTTTTGTGTTCGAAGACGGTAATGGTGAGGAAATCCACCTTCTTTTTTTAGGTTGAATAGATGGCCCGGTGATGTATGGTAGTGATTGATGTTTAATTTAAGTAGAACAAAATGATAAATTTTTATAGAGGTGAATGAAATGAAAGTAGTAGTTGGATCGAAGAATAAAACGAAGGTTGGAGCTGTGGAGAAGGTTTGGAAAGATGCCGAAATTACATCTCTTTCTGTTCCTTCAGGAGTAGCAGCACAACCGTTTTCAGATGAAGAGACGATGCAAGGAGCGATCAATAGAGCGAAGCGAGCGCTAGAGGAAGGGGAAGCTCAAATTGGCATTGGACTAGAAGGCGGCGTGATGAAAACGGAGTACGGTTTATTTATGTGTAATTGGGGCGCACTAGCAACAAGTGATGGTAAAACATTCGTTGCCGGCGGGGCGCGTATTACGTTACCGGATGATTTTTTAGCACCTCTTGAAGAGGGCAAGGAGTTAAGTGAAGTGATGGAAGAGTTTGTACAGAGAAAAGATATTCGTAGTCATGAAGGTGCTATCGGTATTTTTACGGATGATTATGTGGACCGTACGGAATTATTTGTACACGTTGTTAAGTTACTTGTTGGGCAATATAAGTATGATGAAAAGCAAGCATAAACCTTGCACCGTGCGCGATGTATGGTAGTATAAAAGAAAGATTATAACATGAAAAAATGCACTCGTTAGAGGAGGAAATATAGATGAAATCATTAGAAAGCATGGAGCAATTCCAAGAGTTAAAAAATGAAGAGAATGTAATCTTTATGTTCTCAGCAGAATGGTGTCCAGACTGCCGCTTCGTAGATCCATTTATGCCAGAAGTAGAAGAGAAATATAGTGATTTCTCATTTTACTACGTAGATCGTGATGAGTTTATTGATTTATGCGTAAAATTAGACGTATTTGGCATTCCGAGCTTTGTAGCGTACAATAAAGGTGAAGAAACAGGTCGCTATGTAAACAAAGATCGTAAAACACAAGAACAAATCGAAGAGTTCATTGAAGGTTTAAAATAAGGCAATTTGCCAATTGAATTGTAAAACAACCTCTACCTTCGCGGGGGAGGTTATTTTTTTGGAAGGGAGGAAAAAGAGATGAAGATGACAAGTAAAAAGATGAAAGACGAGTTAATGAAGAGATTATCTCGCCCGGAATGGGACTTTCAGTATGATAGTGAGAAAGAAGTTCTACGTATAGAACAGAAAGACTCAAAAAAAGGTATTAACGTATCGCTTCCAGGAGTTGTAGCAAAATGGGAAGTGAATAAAGAAAAGGCGATTGAAGAGGTTGCCTACTACGTACAAGAAGCGTTAATTGCGATGCATAAGGAAGAAAATAGCGCGGCGAAAATTTTACCTGTTATTCGCTCTACTTCTTTCCCGAAACAAGCAGAAGAAGGAAATCCGTTTATTATGACGGATCATACGGCGGAAACACGTATTTACTATGCGCTAGATTCGAATAAAACATATCGTCTCATTGACGAGCGTTTATTACAAAAATTAGGGCTTACAGAGCAACAAGTACGTGAAATGGCATTATTCAACGCTCGCTCATTAAGTTATGAATTTAAACAAGACACAGTAGCAGGTAATACATTCTACTTTTTAAACACAAATGATGGGTATGATGCCACTCGTATTTTAAACGAATCGTTACTACAATCGATGCGTGAAAAGATTTCTGGTGACATGGTTGTTGCTGTTCCTCACCAAGATGTATTAATTATTGCTGATATCGTCAACGAAATCGGTTATGATATTATTGCACAAATGACAATGAAATTTTTTGCCGAAGGGCATGTTCCGATTACATCACTTTCATTCGTATATGAAGATGGGGACTTTGAACCAATCTTTATTTTAGCGAAGAATCGGAAGAAGACAGATGGAAAAGAGAAAGGATGAACGAAGTGAACGTTTTTTACAACCTTGAAGGAATTGGTGACACTTTAATTGTTGCCTTACAAGATATTACTTTAGAGAACCGTACTTTTGATCGCAAAGGAGATGTTGCACGCGTATATGACCGTGAAAGCAACGAAACAGCAGGATTCAACATCTTTAATGCATCTTCTTACTTAGAAGTAAAAGAAACAGGTAACCTTACATTAACGAAAGAACTTGTAGAAAAAATTAACGAAATTTTAGCGAAGAACGGCTTTGAAGAAACAGTAGAAGCAGATCTTTCTCCGAAATTTGTTGTAGGCTATGTAGCTGAAAAAGAGAAACACCCAAATGCCGATAAGCTAAACATCTGTAAAGTAGAAATCGGTACAGAAACATTACAAATCGTATGTGGCGCACCAAACGTTGATGCAGGACAAAAAGTTGTCGTTGCAAAAATCGGCGCTGTAATGCCAAGCGGTATGTTAATCAAGCCAGCTGAGCTTCGCGGAGTTCCTTCTGCTGGAATGATTTGTTCAGCACGTGAATTAGAGCTTCCAGATGCTCCACAAGAAAAAGGTATTCTTGTATTAGAAGATAGCTTTGAAGTTGGACAAGAGTTTAAATTTTAATTGATATAAGAAAAGAGAGGTTGTCCTTTTGGGCAGCCTCTCTTTTCTATTGAATCTTTGATACATTGTGAGTTGTGATAGATATATGTAGAAAATCGTTCATATTCATAAGGATGTCACCTTTTTTCTTAAAATCTATATTGTGTTTTATAAACAAAATAGTTAAAATTTAGAAAAATAGAAGGGGATAGACTTATGAAACAACAACCAAAAATCGCAGAACTTCTGAAACGAATTGAAACTTCAAAACAGCAAGATATCGAGTTAGGTACTTATGAGATATATTTGTTTAGTGAAAATGAATTAGAAAAAGGACAAATTGGTTATCGATATGATAAACATAAAAATTCATTAATAAGTAAAGAACACGGAAAATGGAAAGATGAATGGATTGTTATTGGATATGAAACAGATATGGGAGACCCAGTTTTCGTGAATATCGATGATGATGCGTATCCAGTGTATACGGCAGAGCGTGGTACAGAATTGTGGCAACCCGTTCATATTGGAAATATAGATGAGATTATAAAACAATTATAAAAAACTTTGAGACCGGTGCAAAGTGTAACGGATAGTGTAGATGAGTATCGGAAGAGTAAAGCTTGAACGCATTCTTACATGTAAGAATGCGTTTTTCTATATGAAAACACTCGTAAATTAGAATATTATGGATAAATATGACATGCTTAATTTTACCTGCACTTTTTGCCGAATGCTGATACAATAAAGGATGTTACTATTTAGTAGAAAGAGTGGTAAGCATGTTAGATTGGATGAAAAAGCTGTTTAACAAAGAGGAAGAACAAACAGCGATGAATAAAGAAGTACAAAAGCAAGTTGAAAGTCAGCCGAAAATTCCTCGTGTAAACCACTATACTGAAGCAAGAGAAGCACAAATGGCAAGTAGGAATGCAGGTAAATGCCGTTTTCCATTAGTACCGGATAATGGGTTCGATGAAGAGGATGTTATAGAAACAGGGCATTTTGAAAAACCACCTGTTCAAGCTGTAACATATGAGAATCAGCCTATTCAAAGAGGAATCAAAGTGGAAAGAAGCAGACGACAGTATGTGGAGAAGGTAGTTTCTACATATGAAGAGCCGGAAATACAATATGAACCGGAGCGAGAGCCTGTCGTAAAGAAAGCATCTACACCAGCGCAAGAAAGTAACCGTAGACCATTTCGTCCAACAGAAATGATTTCGCCAATTTACGGATATAACCGTCCTTCAGTAGAGAAAAAGGAAGAAAAGCAGGAGGAAGTAAAGGAAAGAGAAGACCTTGAAATATCTGTAGAGGGCAAATCAGTCGTTGATGCATGGTTAGAGAAAAAAGGATATACACTATCTGATTTCTCAGAAGGACAAGCATCGACTTCTTCCAGTCATGAAGGAGTTGATCAGCAAGATCAACAGAGTAAAAAGGAAGAAAAGTCAGTTGTCGATCAATGGCTAGAGAAAAACGGTTATGAAATCGAACGCCAAGAGCCTATAGTAGAAGAAGTGGTTCAAGAAATGAGTGCACCGCAGGAAGTTCCAGCGGCTGAATTACTTCATGAAACAATTGCTGAGCGTATGGAAGATACGAAGCAAGAAAAAGATGTAGTGGCCAAAAACATTCTACAAGCGGAATCAGTAGATTCTAAAGTAGAGCACGAGGATACAATATTATCAGAAGAAATTAAACGTAATACAGAAATAGAACAGCCTACTATTGAAGTAGAAAAACAAGCACCAGAAGAATCAGTGATTGTTAAAGCAGAAGAAAAGCTTGAAGAAACAATCATTGTAGAAATACCAGAAGAAGTAGAAGTAATTGCAGAACCAGAAGAGTCAGAAGAAGTGGAAGTAATTGCAGAACCAGAAGAGTCAGAAGAAGTGGAAGTAATTGCGGAAACAGAAGAGCAAAAAGAAGTGGAAGTAATTGCGGAAACAGAAGAGCAAAAAGAAGTGGAAGTAATTGCGGAAACAGAAGAGCAAAAAGAAGTGGAAGTAATTGCAGAAGCGGAAGAGCAAGAAGAAGTAGAAGCAATTGCGGAAGCGGAAGAGCAAGAAGAAGTAGAAGTAATTGCAGAACCAGAAGAGTCAGAAGAAGTGGAAGTAATTGCAGAACCAGAAGAGTCAGAAGAAGTGGAAGTAATTGCAGAACCAGAAGAGTCAGAAGAAGTAGAAGCAATTGCGGAAGCGGAAGAGCGAAAAGAAGTAGAAGCAATTGCGGAAGCGGAAGAGCGAAAAGAAGTAGAAGTAATTGCGGAAACAGAAGAGCAAAAAGAAGTGGAAGCAATTGCGGAAGCGGAAGAGCGAAAAGAAGTAGAAGTAATTGCAGAAACAGAAGCACCAGAAGAAGTGGAACCTGTAGTACTTGAGGAAACGCAGCAAGAAATGGTGTTAAATGAAGCAATTGAACAAAAGAATGAATTCATACATTTTGCTGAGGCTGATGAACAAACGAAAAAAGATGTTCAAAGCTTTGCGGATGTTTTAATTACAGAAGAACAATTAGTTGTAGAAGAAACACCGATTGTAGAAGAACAACCAGTTGCAGAAGAAGCACCGGTCGTAGAAAAACAACCAGTTGCAGAAGAAACATCGGTCGTAGAAGAACAATCAGTTGTAGAAGAAACACCGATTGTAGAAGAACAACCAGTTGTACAAAAAGAAGAACCAAAACGTGAGAAAAAGCGTCACGTACCATTTAATGTTGTTATGTTGAAACAAGATAGAGCGCGATTAATGGAAAGACATACGTCTAGAACAAATGCAATGCAACCTTCTATGAGTGAACGAGTAGAGAATAAGCCTGTACATCAAGTAGAAGAACAGCCACAAGTGGAAGAAAAACCAATGCAACAAGTAGTAGTGGAACCACAAGTGGAAGAAAAACCAATGCAACAAGTAGTAGTGGAACCACA
>NZ_MACE01000078.1 GCF_001883995.1 Bacillus paranthracis
GGACCTTGTCCCTGTGAGAGTAGGACGTCGCCAAGCAACTAAAAACACAAGTCTTTTGACTTGTGTTTTTTTGTGTTTTCAAACAGTATGCAAAAAGAAGTAATGGTAATACAAACACGTTGCCCAAGGATGAATCATATTATATAAGAAATCGATGTATATTTTTCTGTAAATTGTTAAGGAATAGAAGTATAAAATATGTCCATTTAAATTAAATAGGGAGGGAAAGATATGAAATCACAAAACGAAGTTTGTATTGTTTGTGAGACAGAAAGAAAAGAAGGGATATATGTTTATAATAATTTAATATGTTATGAATGTGAAAAGGACATGGTGAATACGGAAACAAATGATCCGAAGTATATATATTATTTAAAACAGCTTCGGAAATTAGAAGTATCATATTTTTAAATAGGCATATGCCTATTATTTTTTTTGTTCTGTATAATAGAGAAAGAATGAAATAATAAGGAAGAGATATAGATGAATCAAAATCGCATACCTTTATATGAAGCATTAATAGAGTTTAAAGAAAGAAGGCCGTTATCCTTTCATGTCCCAGGTCATAAAAATGGTTTAAACTTCCCTCAGGAGGCGGTAGGAGAGTTTAAAGATATACTATCTATCGATGTAACTGAGTTGTCAGGATTAGATGATTTACATAGTCCGTTTGAATGTATAGATGAGGCACAACAATTATTAGCTGATGTATATGGAGTGAACAAAAGTTATTTTTTAATTAATGGCTCAACAGTCGGGAATCTAGCAATGATTTTGTCTTGTTGTGGGGAACATGATATTGTTCTTGTACAAAGAAATTGTCATAAATCCATTATTAATGGTTTAAAGTTAGCGGGAGCAAATCCTATTTTTTTAGATCCATGGATTGATGAGGCTTATAACGTACCAGTGGGAATTCATGATGAAATTATTAAGGAAGCAATTGAAAAGTATCCGAATGCGAAAGCACTCATTTTAACGCATCCTAATTATTATGGTATGGGTATGGATTTAGAGGCAAGCATCGCTTATGCACATGCACATAAAATTCCTGTGTTAGTAGATGAAGCGCATGGAGCTCATTTTTGTTTAGGCGGGGCATTTCCAAAGTCAGCGTTAGCATATGGTGCAGACATTGTAGTTCATTCTGCGCATAAAACATTACCCGCAATGACGATGGGATCCTATTTACATATAAATAGCCGCTTAGTGAAAGAAGAAAAAGTTTCTACTTATTTAAGTATGCTACAATCTAGTAGTCCATCGTATCCAATTATGGCTTCCCTTGATATTGCACGCTTTACGATAGCGCGTATAAAAGAAAAGGGACATGATGAAATTGTCGAGTTTTTACAGGAATTTAAAGAAGAATTGTCTTCTATCCCACAATTAGCTATTTTACAATATCCATTACAAGACGAGCTAAAAGTTACCATACAGACGCGTTGTCAGTTATCAGGATACGAATTACAGTCTGTATTAGAAAAGGTTGGTATATATACCGAAATGGCAGATCCATATAATGCCTTATTTATTTTGCCTTTGCAAGTAGATAAGAAGTATATGAAGGCTATAGAGATGATCCGGGCGGCATTGCAACCTTATGAGGTGAAAGACAAGACGGAATCTATTCGTTATACTTATAAAGGAGAAATTTCTCCCCTGCCGTATACATATAAACAACTGGAAGGATATGAAACAAAAGTAGTATCTGTAGAAGAAGCAGTTGGGATGATAGCGGCGGAAATGGTAATTCCATATCCACCTGGTATTCCATTGATTATGTATGGAGAAAGAATTACTTCAGAACATAAAGAGCAAATTATGCATTTAGAGAGAGCAGGCGCTCGTTTTCAAGGTAGCACGAAATATATGAAAGTGTATGATATAGAAAGTAGGTTTTAGGATGAAGGGATTATTTGTAACAATTGAGGGGCCAGAAGGTTCGGGTAAAACAACGTTAATTCAAGGTTTATTGCCATACTTTGAACAAAAGGAACAAAAGGTAATGGCGACGAGAGAACCAGGTGGTATTGCAATTTCTGAGGAGATTAGAACGATTTTACATAAGCAAGAATATACGATGATGGAAGCACGTACAGAGGCACTTCTATATGCCGCTGCACGTAGACAACATTTAGTGGAAAAAGTTATGCCGGCACTTGATGAGGATTACCTTGTATTATGTGATCGTTTTATAGATAGCTCTTTAGCGTATCAAGGCTATGCAAGAGGGTTAGGTATGGATAAAGTATTTGAAATCAATCGTTTCGCAACGGAAGACTGCATGCCTAGTTTAACAATTTACCTAGACATTGAACCCGAGGTTGGTTTAGCTCGAATTGCAAAAGATGCAGGACGTGAAGTGAATCGGTTAGATATGGAAGATATCACTTTCCATAAACGTGTGCGTGAAGGGTATTTACAAGTTGTAGAACGTTTCTCGGATCGTATTGTATTAGTAAATGCTGATCAACCAATGGAAAAACTTATAGAAGAAGTTATTCAAGTTATAGAAGATAAATTGTTATAATAGAAGGAAAGAATGAAATAAGTGAGGTATGCATTATGACGAAGACGTGGGAGCAGCTTTCTGCTATACAACCCATCGGTGTAAAAATGTTGATGAATAGCATCGCAAAAGAGCGTATATCCCACGCTTACTTATTAGAGGGAGGGAAAGGGACAGGAAAGTTTGCGACAGCAATTCAAATGGCAAAGAGTTTCCTCTGTTCTCAGCGGAATGGGGTAGAACCTTGTCATGTATGTACAAATTGTAAGCGAATTGATTCAGGTAACCACCCAAACTTACATATTGTAAAGCCAGACGGATTGTCTATTAAGAAGCAGCAAATTCATGATTTACAAGA
Organism: Bacillus paranthracis; assembly: GCF_001883995.1. Classification (GTDB taxonomy): domain Bacteria; phylum Bacillota; class Bacilli; order Bacillales; family Bacillaceae_G; genus Bacillus_A; species Bacillus_A paranthracis. Next base: position 2,871 of record NZ_MACE01000078.1, read on the forward strand.
AGAGTTTTCAAAAACAGGATTAGAAGCAAATAAAAAAGTATATGTTATTGAGCACGCAGACCGTATGACAGCAAATGCGGCGAATACACTGTTGAAATTTTTAGAAGAACCAAGTAGTGATACAACAGCTATTTTACTTACTGAACAAAGTCATCAAATTTTAAATACGATTTTATCTCGTTGTCAAGTTGTTACATTTAGACCGTTACCTACGGAATCTTTAATTAGAAGATTACAGGATGAAGGTGTTACGACATCTTTATCGACACTTGCTGCACAACTCACAAATAGTTTTGATGAAGCTTTAGCTTTATGTAGTGATGAATGGTTTGCACAAGCACGAGCTTTAGTGATAAAATTATGTGAAGCGCTCGAAAAAGATAAAGCCTCTATTTTTTTTGTACAAGAAAAATGGGGAAAACACTTTGGAGAGAAGGAACAATTACAGCAAGGTTTAGATATGTTACTCCTTATTTATAAGGATTTATTATATGTTCAACTTGGAGAAGAAGATCGTCTTGTTTTTCATGAGCAGAAAGAGATGTTTGAATCTTTCTCCTACGCTCAGAAGCGCATTGTATCAGCTCTCTTTAATATATTAGAGGCAAAAAATAGAATCAACGCTAATGTAAATGCGCAGCTTGTGTTCGAACAGTTAGTGTTGCGGTTGCAGGAGGGATGACCGTTTTGTATGATGTAGTAGGTGTTCGCTTTAAGAAGGCCGGAAAGGTGTATTACTTTGATCCGAATCAGTTCGATATCTCTGAAAATGAGTTTGTAATTGTAGAAACGGTAAGAGGTATTGAATACGGAAAAGTAGTTATTACCAAAAAGCAAGTTGATGAAAACGACGTTGTATTACCACTAAAAAAGGTTATTCGCATTGCAAATGAAAACGATCGTACCATTGTTGAAGAGAACAAACATGCTGCAAAAGAAGCATATCAAGTTTGTCAGCAAAAGGTAGTAGAACATAATCTTGATATGAAACTTGTAGATGTAGAGTATACGTTCGATCGCAATAAAATTATTTTCTACTTTACTGCGGATGGTCGGATTGATTTTCGCGAACTAGTGAAGGACTTAGCAGCAATTTTTAGGACAAGAATTGAACTAAGACAAATCGGTGTTCGTGATGAAGCGAAAATGCTTGGTGGTATTGGTCCATGTGGTCGTATGCTTTGTTGTTCTACTTTTTTAGGGGATTTTGAACCTGTATCCATTAAGATGGCAAAGGATCAAAATTTATCATTAAATCCTGCAAAAATCTCTGGTTTATGTGGTCGCTTAATGTGTTGCTTAAAATATGAGAACGATGAATATGAGGCAGCAAAGGAACAACTTCCTGATTTAGATCAACGTATACAAACCCCGCATGGTACTGGCCGTGTTATCGGATTAAATATTTTAGAAAGATTAATTCAAGTGGAACTAGTAGACAAGGAACGGATAGTAGAATATACGTTAGATGAGTTAGTGAATAAAGGGGTCGTTTCGAGTCAAACCACAGATTAATGAGGTGGGTGCTTGTGGAGAAAAAAGATATTTTTGCATCGGTTTCTAGTATGGAAGAGCAAATTGGACATTTATACAAACAGTTGGGAGAATTAAAACAACATCTTGCAGAGTTACTGGAAGAAAACCAACATATAAAAATGGAAAATGAAAATTTGCGACACCGCTTTGAAGAAGTACAGATTAAAGAAAAACAAAAAACTCAAAAACGTAAAGAAGTGAAGCCGAAGACAGATATTGGTGAAGGCTACGATAATTTAGCAAGACTATATCAAGAAGGTTTTCATATTTGTAATCTGCATTATGGAAGTGTACGTAAAGAGGGAGATTGTTTATTCTGCCTGTCATTTTTAAATAAAAAGTGAAATTACCTTTCCAATAATAATTGGAAAGGTAATTTTTTATACATGAGAGTAGAATCGAATATGTTTTTTATTAGTAGAAGATGAAATAGGGTAGGTTAAGTGTAAGAAAAGGAGCAACATATGAATTTATATGAAGATGAACGTTTAGATTACTTATTAGCACAAGATTTGAAGATTATACAAAGCCCATCAGTATTTAATTTCTCGTTAGATGCTGTTTTACTTGCAGACTTTGCTTGGGTGCCAATTCAAAAAGGTAATTTACTTGATTTGTGTACAGGTAATGCAGTTGTGCCCCTGCTATTAAGTACAAGGACGAAAGGGAATATTACTGGTGTAGAAATTCAAGAACGCTTATATGATATGGGAATAAGAAGTGTCCAATACAATAAGTTGGAAGAAAGAATTCACTTAATACACGGGGATTTGAAAGATATGCCGGAGAAACTTGGGCGTCATCAATATGATGTTGTCACATGTAATCCGCCTTATTTCCAAACACCTGCAACTTCTGAAAAAAATATGAATGAACATTTAGCGATAGCTCGTCATGAAATTATGTGTACACTAGAGGATGTTGTATCTGCAAGTAGTCAGCTAGTAAAGCAAGGCGGGAAAGTAGCATTTGTACATCGTCCAGGTCGTTTATTAGATATTGTTACATTAATGCGTAAATACAAAATTGAACCGAAGCGTGTACGATTTGTTTATCCTAAGGCAGGGAAAGAAGCGAATACATTGTTAATTGAAGGAATTAAGGACGGAAACGCAGATTTGAAAATATTGCCACCCCTTTTTGTATATGAAGAAAATAATGAATATACAAAGGAGATTCGCTCGATTTTATATGGAGAAGAATAAGCATTGTTTTTATGTAGTGGAGTGCTCTGATGGAAGTTACTATGCTGGATATACAAATCATATAGAGAAGCGGATTGAGACCCATAATAGCGGAAAAGGGGCTAAGTATACGCGTGCTAGACTTCCTGTTGCTTTAAAATATGTAGAATTTCATGAAGATAAGCGTACAGCTATGCAAGCAGAGTATTATTTTAAGCAATTAAATAGAAAACAAAAAGAAGAATATATGCAAAAAGGAGAACGCTATGTGGCAACAAAAAAGCTTTCAACAAAGTGAAAAGGGAGTTTTATATTTAGTACCAACTCCTATTGGAAATTTAGAAGATATGACATTTCGTGCAATCCGAATTTTAAAAGAAGCGGATTTAATTGCTGCTGAAGATACGAGACAAACGAAAAAACTTTGTAATTATTTTGAAATTGAAACGCCTGTTATGAGTTACCACGAGCATAATAAAGAAGTAAGTGGAAAGAAAATATTAGAGAAGTTAGATGAAGGAAAGACTGTAGCACTTGTTAGTGACGCTGGTATGCCGTGTATTTCCGATCCAGGCTATGATATTGTTGTCGAGGCAGTAGCTGAGCAATATCATGTAATCCCGCTTCCTGGGGCAAATGCAGCCCTTACAGCATTAATTGCATCAGGACTTGAAACAAAACAGTTTTATTTCTATGGGTTTTTACAAAGAAATAAAAAAGAAAGAAAAATGGAGTTAGAGAAGCTTCGTTACATACAAACTACAATGATGTTTTATGAAGCGCCTCACCGCCTGGATGATACTTTAATCTCGATGCAAGAAGTATTGGGAAATAGAGAAATCGTATTATGCCGAGAGTTAACGAAAAAATTTGAGGAATTTATTCGAGGAACAGTTGAAGAAGCAATTGAGTGGACGAAACAAAATGAAGTTCGTGGTGAGTTTTGTATTTTAGTAGCTGGTTCAAAGGAAGAACCTGCTCCAGAAGAAAAATGGTGGGAATCTATTTCAGTATATAATCATATTGAACATTATATAAATGAAAAAGGTATGAATTCAAAAGAGGCGATAAAAACAGTCGCTAAAGATCGAGATTTGTCGAAACGCGATGTATATCAAATCTATCATGTCGATAAAAAATAAGCTTCTCATAATTGAGAAGCTTATTTTGCTGTTTCGATATAATTTTGAAGCTCGTTTAAGATTTGCTCAGCGCCTTCTTTGCTTAAGATAATTTTACCTTCAGCTAAAGATAGGTTACCATCAGATACTTCACCAGTTACTTGGCAAGTCATGTTTGGCTTATATTTTTTTAAGATGATTTTCTCGTCATCAACATAGATTTCAAGAGCATCCTTTTCTGCAATACCTAAAGTACGGCGTAATTCGATCGGAATTACTACACGACCTAATTCATCAACTTTACGAACGATACCAGTAGATTTCATAATTCTTTTCCTCCTAAAGAAATAGTTTATAAGTTTCGAGTCTATTTTTAGATTCGTCATTTTTCGACAAAATACCCTATGGACATATGATACCAATCATTTACATTTCCGTCAATTCTTTAATTCTATATTTTTTAAAAAGATTTATAGATTTCTTACTTCTTATATATAATAGAATTTGAGTAATTTCTACTATTATTTCACTTTATTTTCGGAAAAATCAAGAAATTATAGGTAATGACTGTATATTTTCTTGAAATATGAGTAATAGATGATAAATATAAAAATATGAACTTGTTTTTATCCTGCATTAACGAGTAGTAAGATTCTAAATTTTAAATTCGGCTGGGCCAAAAAGAAGTTAAGTGGAAGTCGGATTGCTCGTAAAAGTCCGATTGGTGTGGGTTGATAATCTGTGGGAATGAACAAGACCCTCACAGATTAAAGTTTCACTTTATATATAAGTTTTTGATATACTATTTATAAATACATATGAGGTTATCCGGGAGGTCCAAAACAATGACAAAGGAAAACAAATCCTTTTATATTACTACCCCAATTTATTATCCAAGTGGAAAATTACACATTGGACATGCTTATACAACAGTAGCAGGAGATGCGATGGCACGATATAAGCGTATGCAAGGATATAATGTTCATTATTTAACAGGAACTGATGAGCATGGACAGAAGATCCAAAAGAAAGCAGAAGAATTAAATGTTACACCACAAGCATATGTGGATAACATCGTTGCAGGAATTAAAGAACTTTGGGAGAAGATGGATATCTCCTATGATGACTTTATCCGTACAACGGAAGATCGTCATAAAGATGTTGTCGAAAAAATCTTCAAGCAACTAGTAGATCAAGGTGATATTTATCTTGATGAATATGAAGGTTGGTATTCTGTACAAGATGAGACATTCTATACAGAGCATCAATTAGTAGATCCAATTATGGAAGGTGACAAAGTAGTTGGGGGAAAAAGTCCAGACAGTGGTCATGATGTAGAACTTGTTCGTGAAGAATCATATTTCTTTAGAATGGGTAAATATGTTGACAGACTATTAAAGTTCTATGAAGAGAATCCACATTTCATTCAGCCAGAGTCTCGTAAGAATGAAATGATTAATAACTTTATTAAACCAGGATTGGAAGATTTAGCAGTTTCCCGTACTTCATTTGACTGGGGAGTTCGTGTTCCAGGTAATCCGAAACACGTTATTTACGTATGGGTTGACGCATTATCTAACTACATTACAGCATTAGGTTATGGAACAGAAAATGAAGAGATGTATAAGAAGTTCTGGCCAGCAGATGTGCATTTAGTTGGAAAAGAAATCGTTCGTTTCCATACGATTTATTGGCCAATCATTTTAATGGCATTAGATTTACCTCTTCCGAAAAAAGTCTTTGCTCACGGTTGGATTTTAATGAAGGATGGAAAGATGAGTAAGTCAAAAGGAAATGTAGTAGATCCAGTTACATTAATTGATCGTTACGGATTAGATGCATTACGTTATTACTTACTTCGTGAAGTTCCATTTGGATCTGATGGCGTATTCACACCAGAAGGATTTGTGGAGCGTATTAATTTCGATTTAGCAAATGACTTAGGTAACTTATTAAATCGTACAGTAGCTATGATTGATAAGTACTTTAACGGAGAAATCCCTGCATTTAAAGAAAATGTAACGGAATTTGATGAAACGTTAGTAACATTTGCGAAAGATACATTGAAAAAAGTTGAAGAAGCAATGGAGAATATGGAATTCTCTGTAGCTCTAAGCTCAATTTGGCAATTGGTTAGCCGTACGAATAAATACATTGACGAAACACAACCGTGGGTATTAGCGAAAGATGAGAATGATCGTGAAAAGTTAGCCTCTGTAATGGCTCACTTAGCAGAAGTACTTCGTCAAACAGGTATTATGCTTATGCCATTCTTAACAGTAGCACCAAGCAAGATGTTTGCTCAGCTTGGCCTGACTGATGAAGCACATACATCTTGGGGAAGCCTATCTACAATCGGCTGTATTCCAGCTGGAACAAAAGTAGAAAAAGGACAACCAATTTTCCCTCGTTTAGAAATGGACGTGGAAGTGGCGTACATTAAAGAACAAATGAAAGCCTCTGCTCCTAAAGTAGAAGAGAAAAAAGAAGAAGAACCGAAGGCAGAAGAAATTACAATTGATGATTTCTTTAAAGTAGAATTGCGTGTAGCTGAAGTTCTATCTGCGGAACCTGTGAAAAAAGCAGACAAGTTGTTAAAAATTCAACTAGACTTAGGTACAGAAAAGCGTCAAGTTGTTTCTGGAATTGCAAAATTCTATTCGCCAGAAGACCTAAAAGGTAAAAAGGTTATTTGTGTAACAAATTTAAAACCTGTAAAATTACGCGGTGAATTATCGCAAGGTATGATTTTAGCGGGTGAAGAGAATGGCGTATTGTCATTAGCATCTATTGACCAAAATCTACCGAATGGTACAAAAATTAAGTAATTAAGACAAGAAAAGAGATGTTTCACGTGTAACATGTGTGAAGCGTCTTTTTTCTTTTTACACTCTCAATTTTTGCATTAAGATTGTAGTATTGTTATCGTTAAGTTATAAAAGAGCTTATTTGCGTAGAATAAATTTGATTTCAATATAAAAGGAGTTATGTATTATGTTGTTTGATACACATTCACATTTGAATGCAGAGCAATTTGAAGAAGACTTACAAGAAGTTATTGCCCGAATGAAAGAAGCGGGGGTTACTTATACAGTTGTTGTTGGTTTTGATGAAGTAACGATAAAAAAGGCGATTGAATTAGCTGAAGCCTATGATTTTATTTATGCCGCGGTTGGATGGCATCCAGTTGATGCAATCGACATGACAGAAGAGCATTTAGCTTGGTTAGAAGAACTTGCTTCTCATCCTAAAGTCGTTGCACTTGGAGAAATGGGCTTAGATTATCACTGGGATAAGTCTCCAAAAGAAATACAGAAAGAAGTATTCCGTAAACAAATTGCATTAGCGAAAAAAGTAAAATTACCGATTATTATACATAACCGCGATGCAACTCAAGATATTGTTGATATTCTAGAAGAAGAGAATGCAGCTGAAGTAGGGGGTATTATGCATTGCTTTAGCGGTAGCGTAGAGGTAGCAGAGCGATGTGTTGATATGAACTTTTTAATTTCGTTAGGTGGACCAGTTACATTTAAAAACGCTAAGAAACCGAAAGAAGTTGCTACGGAGATTCCATTAGAGAAATTATTAATAGAGACGGATTGTCCGTATTTAACACCGCATCCATTTCGCGGGAAACGAAATGAACCAAGTTATGTAAAACTCGTAGCAGAAGAAATTGCGAACTTAAAAGGAATTTCTTATGAAGAGGTAGCGGAAGTAACAACTAAGAATGCAAAAGCTTTATTTGGTGTCGAATAAAAAGAATGGGGGAGCCCATTCTTTTTATTTTTTGAGAAACAGAATAGTAGAAGTGGTAGAGAAAACGAGGGTGAATGAGTAAGTGTTACAATAAGGAGAGAGAACAAAGTTTTGGACATTCTATTTTTTAAAATGTAACAATGGGGAAAATAATAATGGAAAAGTCGTCATTTTTTTGTTTTACTAAGTAGAGACGAAACGAGTGTGGAGGCAAGCATGAAAATTAAAGAGATTATCGTTGTAGAAGGTAAAGATGATACAGTCGCGATTAAGCGTGCTGTTGATGCGGATACAATTGAAACGAACGGTTCAGCAATCGGTGATCATGTTATTGAACAAGTTAAATTAGCGCTGCAAAAACGAGGCGTTATTATTTTCACAGATCCGGATTATCCTGGAGAGCGTATTCGAAAAATTATTTCTGATAAGGTGCCTGGATGTAAACATGCTTTTTTACCGAAGGAAGAAGCACTTGCTAAGAGGAAAAAAGGTGTCGGGATTGAACATGCTTCTGATGAATCAATTCGCCGTGCTTTAGACAATATACATGAAGAAATGGAAGCTTACACAAGTGAAATCAGTTGGAGCGATTTAGTCGATGCAGGTTTAGTGGGCGGAGAAATGGCAAAGAGTCGCAGAGAAAGAATGGGTAAGCTATTAAAGATTGGTTATACAAACGCAAAACAGTTACATAAACGTTTACAAATGTTTCAAGTTTCAAAAGAATCATTTGCAGAAGCTTATAAGCAAGTCATACAGGAGGAAAGAAAATGAAGGATATCGCAACGCCAAATCGTACGAAAGATATTGTTGAAAAGTATGGATTTTCATTCAAAAAAAGTTTAGGACAAAATTTTTTAATTGATACGAATGTATTAAATCGTATCGTTGATCACGCTGAAATTGGTTCAGAAAGTGGTGCAATTGAAATTGGACCAGGTATCGGTGCATTAACAGAACAATTAGCGAAGCGTGCTAAAAAAGTAGTGGCTTTTGAAATTGATCAAAGGTTATTACCGATTTTAGATGAGACGTTAGCTCCATATGGCAACGTTACTGTTATCAATAAAGATGTACTAAAGGCAGATGTACATGAGGTGTTTAGTGAGCAATTTGAAGAAGGGCAAGATGTAATGGTAGTAGCTAACTTACCATACTATATTACGACGCCAATTTTATTTAAATTGCTGGAAGAGAAATTACCGGTTCGTGGATTCGTTGTTATGATGCAAAAAGAAGTTGGGGATCGTTTAGCGGCTAAGCCTGGAACGAAAGAGTATGGCTCTTTATCCATTGCTATTCAGTATTATACAGAGGTAGAAACAGTTATGACTGTACCGCGTACAGTGTTTGTGCCACAACCGAATGTTGATTCTGCAATTATTCGCCTCCTAAAGCGTCCTAAACCAGTGGTAGAAGTAACAGATGAGACATTCTTCTTTGAAGTAGTACGAGCAAGTTTTGCACAGCGTCGTAAAACTTTAATGAATAATTTATCAAATAATTTAAATGGTTTCCCGAAAGATAAAGAGCTGTTGGATCGGATTCTAACAGAAGTAGGAATTGATCCAAAACGAAGAGGCGAAACGCTATCTATCGAAGAGTTTGCGACATTAAGTAATGCATTAGTTCTTCATAAGTTATCATAAGGGTACAAAAGGGACAGTTCAATTTGAACTGTCCCTTTTGTCACCTTTCTCCTCCTAAATTCATACTTTAAAAACAGGTAAGATGGCCTAACGAGTTTGGAGGTAGGAGAATGGCTTTACATGTTGGAGAATTAGTGGAACGATATTCTCATAATAGGGATATCCTTTTTCGTATTATAGAAATAAAAGGCGAGATAGCTATATTGTTTGGAGAGGAAATTAGATTAGTGGCAGATGCGCCACTTGAAGATTTAATTAGTATAGATCAACGAGAACATAAAAAGAGAGCGAAGCGTGAGAAAGAAACAATGGAGCGGACGTATCGTTTGTTTCAACAAGATTACGTATTAATGAAACAAAGGCATGAACACACTTCAACTGGTGGATATACAAGTGAAGTGAATTATTTTCAAATGCCAGGGCGTGTCTTGCATATAGATGGAGACCCGTTATATTTGCGCAAGTGCCTAGATTTATATAATAAAATTGGTGTTCCTGTACAAGGTATTCATTGTAAAGAAACAGAGATGCATGAAAAGGTAGTAGATTTAATAGATCATTTTCGTCCGGACATTTTAGTTATTACAGGGCACGATGCGTATACAAAATCAAAAGGCGTAAAGGGAGATTTAGCAGCCTATAGGCATTCAAGGCATTTTGTACAGGCTGTTCGAGAAGTGAGAAAAAAATATCCATCATTGGATCAACTCGTTATTTTTGCTGGGGCATGTCAATCACACTTTGAAGCATTAATTCGAGCAGGTGCTAATTTTGCTAGTTCCCCATCTAGAATTAATATTCACGCACTAGATCCTGTATATGTGGTTGGCAAAATTAGTTTTACGTCATTTATGGAAAGGGTTAATGTATGGGATGTTGTACGTAATACCATTACTGGTGAAAAGGGGCTTGGCGGGATTGAGACGAGGGGGATTTTACGAACTGGATTACCTTTTCAACATTATGAAGAATAAGCAAGGTACATATGTATCTTGCTTTTTTATTTGGAGAGGATTTAAATCAGTTTGGATAAAAAGAGACAAGAACGCACAGACTACATAATGATACTTTTACAATATAGTATTTCTTCTATCTATTCGAACGCATGATGCTTTTATAATGATATTGTCTGTGAGTTGCGGTTAATAATTGGGATAGATATATCGTGTTTTAAGTGTTCAATCTAAATTACAGCGAGGTGTAACGAAGTATATGTCAAAACGTTTAGATGAAATTAAAAGCGAATTAGATCACCATCTTGGACAGAGACTGATGTTAAAGGCGAACAGTGGGAGAAGAAAAACTGTAGAACAATCGGGTGTACTTGCAGAAACGTACCGTTCTGTTTTTGTTGTACAACTGGATCAACAAGAAGATGCGTTACAACGTGTATCGTATAGTTATGCGGATGTTTTAACAGAGACAGTAGAGTTAACATTTTATGGTGAACCTCATAATGAAGTGATTTTATAATTCATGTATCGTTACATATATTCCCACAAATGAAAAGCTATATTATTTTGCATACTAATGATACCGTAGCAAAATAAGGAGGGACTCTGCATTGAGTAGACGAAGAGGTGTCATGTCGAATCAATTTAAAGAAGAGCTTGCAAAAGAGTTGGGCTTTTATGATGTTGTTCAGAAAGAAGGATGGGGCGGAATTCGTGCGAAAGATGCTGGTAACATGGTGAAACGTGCTATAGAAATTGCAGAACAGCAATTAATGAAACAAAACCAGTAGTTGTAAGATACTTTCTATGCTACGGTAGCCGAGGAGTGATTCCTCGGCTTTTTGTACTATAAAAGGTGCCATCATTTTACATAAGTAGTTTCATTCTGAATGCTTTTCGTTATAATTAGGGAAGTGTCATCGTCTTACTATAAATTTATGGTAAAATAAACGATAAAAGATTGAGTACATAGAGTGGGTGAATAGATTGAAGCTACTAGTGAAAGCACCAGCAAAGATTAATCTGTCGTTAGATGTACTGGGAAAAAGACAAGACGGATATCATGAAGTGAAAATGATTATGACAACAATTGATTTAGCGGATCGTTTAGAACTAATGGAATTAGCAGAAGACCGTATTGAAATTTTATCCCATAATCGGTATGTCCCAGACGACCAAAGAAATCTGGCTTATCAAGCAGCGAAATTATTAAAAGAGAAGTTTAATGTGAAAAAAGGTGTATCTATTACTATTGAAAAAACGATTCCAGTAGCAGCTGGATTAGCGGGTGGAAGTAGTGATGCAGCAGCGACATTACGTGGTCTTAATAAATTATGGAATTTAGGGCTTACAATTGATCAGTTAGCAGAGCTTGGCGCAGAAATTGGGTCAGACGTATCGTTTTGCGTATATGGTGGGACAGCAATTGCCACTGGAAGAGGGGAGCAGATTGAGCACATAAAAACTCCACCTTCTTGTTGGGTTATTTTAGCAAAACCCCATATTGGTGTATCTACTGCTGATGTGTATGGAAATTTAAAGTTAAATCGAGTTACACATCCAAATGTAGATAAAATGGTGGATGTCATAAATGCTGGAGACTACAAAGGGATTTGTGATACTGTCGGTAACGTTTTAGAAGATGTAACGTTTGCGATGCATCCTGAAGTTGCACGTATTAAGGCACAGATGAAGCGATTTGGAGCAGATGCCGTATTAATGAGTGGTAGTGGTCCAACTGTATTCGGTCTTGTGCACCATGATTCGCGAATGCATCGTATATATAACGGATTAAAAGGATTTTGTGAACAAGTATACGCAGTACGTTTATTAGGAGAGCGAGAAACGCTTGAATAAAGACGTATAATACGTTATGATTTGTTTAGAATATTCGTGATTTGAGGTGAGAGTATGAAAATTAGACGAAGTACAAGATTGGTCGATATGACTTATTACTTGTTACAAAACCCTCGTCAGCTAGTTTCTCTCACTTTTTTTGCTGAAAGGTATCAATCAGCTAAGTCTTCTATTAGTGAAGATTTAGTTATTATTAAGCAAACGTTTGAACAACAAGGGGTCGGCACATTGCAAACGATACCAGGAGCAGCAGGAGGAGTGAAATATATACCATATATAAGTGAAGAAGAGGCAGATCTAATTATTGGTGAGCTGTGTACCTTATTTGAAAATCCAGATCGTATTTTGCCTGGTGGTTACTTATATATGACAGATCTTTTAAGTAATCCTCGTCATATTAATGGCGCAGGTCGTTTGTTTGCTTCTGTTTTTGCTAGGCAACCAATTGATGCAGTTATGACGGTGGCAACGAAGGGGATCCCACTTGCATATGCAGTGGCGAACTACTTAGATGTACCGGTAGTGATTGCAAGAAAAGATAATAAGGTAACAGAAGGCCCCACTGTTAGTATTAACTATGTATCAGGTTCTTCTAAGCGAATTCAAACAATGACGTTAGCGAAGCGTAGCCTTCCAGAAGGATCCAATGTTTTAATTATTGATGACTTCATGAAAGCTGGCGGAACCATTCAAGGTATGATGAGTATGTTAGAAGAGTTTAAAGCTAATGTTGTTGGTATTGGTGTATTAGTAGAGTCTACGGATATTGAAGAAAGACTAATTAATAATTTTGTATCATTAATTCGTCTATCGGAAGTTGATGTGAAAGAAAAAGCGATTCAAGTGGAAAAGGGAAATTATTCACTGGCACCATTTGATGAAGGGCTTGTAGAGGCTGAGTAAAAAGGTAAAGCAAATAGCTTTATCTTTTTTTATTCTATTTATAAGTTATAAAATAGATGGACAAACTGCTTTTCGTGCACTATTTTTAAAGAGTAAAAATAAATAATAAAAGGGTGAAAAGTATGAAAGTTGTTCAAACAAACAATGCACCACAAGCGATTGGACCATATTCACAAGGGATTATTGTAAATAATATGTTTTACAGTTCAGGACAAATTCCGTTGACTGCAAGTGGAGAGCTTGTAGCAGGAGACGTAACAGTACAAACAGAGCAAGTATTTCAAAATTTACAAGCAGTATTAGAAGAAGCAGGTGCTTCATTTGATACGGTAGTAAAAACAACAGTATTCTTAAAAGACATGGATGATTTTAATGCTGTTAATGAAGTATATGGATCTTATTTCTCTGCTCATAAGCCAGCTCGTTCTTGCGTACAAGTAGCAAAATTACCGAAAGATGTTTCAGTTGAAATTGAAGTAATTGCCCTAGTTAAGTAATTCTTTGTAAGCGATAACCTCCACTAATCTCTATATTCAATTACACTAAAAATTTTTATCTTAAAAATTTTTAAAAAATTAAAGGGAAAATAGAAATTTTGTGGAATTTATACAAATATATCGCTTATTTAGAAAAGGGTGGTGAACACAAGATGGAAGTGACTGACGTAAGATTACGCCGCGTAAACACAGAAGGCCGCATGAGAGCAATTGCCTCTATTACTCTAGACCATGAATTTGTTGTTCATGATATTCGTGTAATTGATGGTAATAATGGATTATTTGTAGCAATGCCAAGTAAACGTACTCCAGATGGAGAATTCCGTGACATTGCACATCCAATTAATTCTGGTACACGCTCTAAAATTCAAGATGCGGTTTTAACAGAGTATCATCGTTTAGGCGAGTTAGAAGAGGTTGAGTTTGAAGAAGCGGGCGCTTCGTAAAATTCGAATGAAAAGGGCTTTTTAAAGGAAGCCCTATAATTTTGCAACAAACTCCTGTAAGCATTTACAGGGGTTTGTTTTTTGTGTTTATACATATATCTCGTTTAGAAAATTCCGAATTAAATAAAATAAAGAGGGGAACTTCTAATTTTTTCAAAATCATTTTAAATAGTATAGCTTATTTCTTAAAAAAGATACTAAAGAGTAAAACATCTTATAAGAATTATGGTAAAATTTAATAGTTAAAATGTGTTTCTTGAAATATATGATGATTTAGGATAATATCGTTAATGGATAAATAGGTTGCGATGGAGGGTCTATATGTCAAACAGATTTGCAGTGATTCTAGCGGCAGGTAAAGGCACACGTATGAAGTCTAAGCTATACAAGGTGCTTCATCCTGTATGTGGAAAACCTATGGTACAACATGTTGTCGATCAAGTATCTCAATTAGGATTGCAGAAACTTGTAACAGTCGTAGGACATGGTGCTGAAATGGTACAAGAACAGCTAGGAAACGTAAGTGAGTTTGCATTACAAGCAGAACAACTTGGTACAGCGCATGCCGTAGATCAAGCTGCAAGTGTACTTGCAAACGAAGAAGGAACAACTTTAGTTATTTGTGGTGATACACCGCTAATAACTGCTGAAACGATGGAAGCATTACTTCAGCAACATAAAGAAGCAGGGGCAATGGCAACGGTATTAACAGCTTACATAGAAGAACCTGCTGGATATGGTCGTATCGTTCGTAATGAGAATGGTCATGTTGAAAAGATTGTTGAGCATAAGGATGCAAATGAGAAAGAATTAGCTATTAAAGAAATCAATACAGGTACGTATTGTTTTGATAATAAAGCTTTATTCGCTTCACTTTCTAAAGTTTCAAATGATAACGTACAAGGTGAATATTACCTGCCAGATGTTATTGAAATTTTAAAAAATGAAGGTCATATTGTATCAGCTTATCAAACAGAGCACTTCGATGAAACGTTAGGTGTTAACGACAGAGTCGCTCTATCGCAAGCGGAAATTATTATGAAAAACCGTATCAACCGAAAGAACATGGTAAATGGTGTTACTATTATTGATCCAAGTAACACGTATATTTCTGCTGATGCAATTATCGGTAGTGATACAGTTCTTCATCCAGGAACAATTATTGAGGGGAACACTGTAATTGGTTCTGATTGTGAGATTGGACCGCATACAGTAATTCGCGATAGTGAAATTGGAGATCGTACGACAATTCGTCAATCTACTGTACATGATAGTAAGCTTGGTACAGAAGTATCGGTTGGCCCATTTGCACATATTCGCCCAGATTCAGTTATTGGAGATGAAGTACGCGTTGGAAACTTCGTGGAAATCAAAAAAACTGTTTTTGGTAATAGAAGTAAAGCTTCACACTTAAGTTATATCGGGGATGCACAAGTTGGAGAAGACGTGAATCTTGGTTGTGGTTCAATTACGGTGAACTATGACGGTAAGAATAAATTTAAAACTGTGATTGGTAACGGGGTATTTATTGGATGTAATTCAAACCTTGTTGCTCCTGTAACAGTTGAAGATGGTGCTTATGTGGCAGCAGGCTCTACAATTACAGAGAATGTTCCATCAAAAGCATTATCTGTAGCACGTGCACGTCAAGTTAACAAAGAAGACTATGTTGATCAATTGCTGAATAAGAAAAAATCATAATGTGGAGGGTTAATCTAGATGTCGACTCAATATCTAAATTCTAATTTGAAAGTATTCTCTTTAAACTCTAATAAGGAACTTGCTGAGCAAATTGCAAAGCATATTGGAGTAGGACTAGGAAAATGTTCTGTTGATCGTTTTAGTGATGGAGAAGTTCAAATTAACATTGAAGAAAGTATCCGTGGTTGCGATGTATTCATTATTCAATCTACAAGCTTCCCAGTAAACGAACATATCATGGAATTACTTATTATGATCGATGCATTAAAGCGTGCATCTGCAAAAACAATTAATATTGTTATTCCTTACTATGGTTATGCGCGTCAAGACCGTAAAGCGCGTTCTCGTGAACCAATTACATCGAAACTTGTAGCAAACTTGCTTGAAACAGCAGGTGCAACTCGTGTAATCACTCTAGATTTACATGCTCCACAAATTCAAGGGTTCTTTGATATCCCAATCGACCACCTAATGGGTGTACCGATTCTTTCAGATTACTTTGAAACAAAAGGTCTTAAAGATATCGTAATCGTGTCACCTGACCACGGTGGAGTAACTCGTGCTAGAAAAATGGCAGATCGCCTAAAAGCACCAATCGCTATTATTGATAAGCGTCGTCCTCGTCCGAACGTATCTGAGGTAATGAACATTATCGGTAATATTGAAGGTAAAACAGCAATTTTAATTGATGACATCATTGATACAGCTGGTACAATTACATTAGCAGCAAACGCTCTTGTTGAGAACGGTGCTTCTGAAGTATATGCTTGCTGTACACACCCAGTATTATCTGGTCCAGCAATTGAGCGTATCCAAAACTCAAATATTAAAGAGTTAGTTGTAACGAACTCTATCGTATTACCAGAAGAGAAGAAAATCGACAAAGTACATGAACTTTCAGTTGCTCCGCTAATCGGAGAAGCAATCATTCGTGTATACGAAGAAGAATCTGTAAGTGTATTATTCAATTAATTGGATAGAATGAGACGTAACCAAGATTGGTTACGTCTTTTCGTATCGAAAAAAGAAAGTAGTGGTACAAGAATGAAATTGATAGTAGGACTTGGGAACCCAGGTAGAGAATATGAATTAACAAGGCATAATATTGGATTTATGGCGATTGATGAACTTGCAAAGCGTTGGAATATTTCTTTGAACGAACAAAAGTTTAAAGGAGTATTTGGTGCAGGATTTGTTAATGGAGAAAAAGTAATCTTATTAAAGCCACTTACATATATGAATTTATCTGGGGAAAGTATTCGTCCGTTAATGGATTACTATAAAATTGATGTAGAGGACTTCGTTGTTCTGTACGATGATTTAGACATCCCTGTAGGTAAATTACGCCTTCGTATGAAAGGCAGTGCGGGTGGACATAATGGTGTGAAATCAACAATTTCACATTTAGGAACACAAGAGTTTCAACGTATCCGCATGGGAATCGATCGTCCGAAAAATGGAATGAAGGTAGTAGATTACGTATTAGGACGTTTTACATCAGAAGAGATTCCTGATGTAAATCATTCTATTGAAAAAGCAGCAGATGCATGTGAAGAATGGTTAAATAAACCTTTTCTTCAAATTATGAATACTTTCAATAGTTAAGAGTACGATTGGGAATATTTTATTTTATTTTTACCCATACTAGCAGTAATTGGATTTTTAGGAGGCTAGTATGGAAGGGTATTATTATTGCAGACATTGCGGGAGTAATGTAGGCTCCGTTACCGCAGAAAAAGTATATAGCGACGTTTTATTTCAACTAACAGAGCAAGAAGTAGTAGAAATGATTCATTTTCATGAGAATGGAAATATATATATAAAAACGATTTGTGAATTGTGTCAAGAAACGCTCGCATCTTATCCTGAGTATTATGAATATGAAAAATTTCTGCAATAAAATGTTGTCGCTTTGGCATGTCCAAAGCATTTTTCTGTTTTCTTTTTCCGAAATATTTGCATAAAATATAGTGGCTTGCTCTTTATGTTGAGAGGGGTTTTGAAAATGATAGGTTTATTAGAGCAATTTTATAAAAATGAAGAGATCCAATCGGTCATTAATGGATTAGAAGATGGTTTAAAAGAGCAACTTGTATCAGGTATGGCAACCTCTTCTCGTTCGTTATTAATGGCGGCCTTATATAAAAAAACAAAAAAATCACAACTTATTGTGACGCATAATTTATATCAAGCACAAAAAGTACATGAAGATTTAGTGGCGTTACTTGGTGAAAAAGATGTATGGCTATATCCAGTAAATGAATTGATAGCATCAGAACTTGGTGTTGCAAGCCCAGAATTGAAGGCGCAACGTATTGAAGTGTTAAATCGCTTAGCTGCAGGAGAGCATGGGATTATTGTAGCACCAGTTGCAGGACTACGCAGATTTTTACCAATGAAAGAGTTGTGGAAGCAAAGGCAAATCGAAATTAGTCTAGGGCAAGAGATTGATTTAGATACATTTTTGCATACCTTACATCATATTGGCTATGAGCGTAAGTCTATGGTAGAAGCTCCTGGAGAATTTAGTTTGCGTGGGGGAATATTAGATATATATCCACTAACTGAAGAGTTACCATTTCGTATTGAATTTTTCGATACAGAAGTCGATTCTATTCGATTATTTGATGTGGATGAACAGCGCTCTCAAGATAAAAAAGAAAGTGTTAGATTTGGTCCAGCAACAGAGTTTTTATTTTCGCAGGAAGAATTGAAATCGGGAATTAAGCATCTTGAAGAAGGCCTGACTAAGACGATGCAAAAACTTTCTGATGATAAGTTGAAGACTACAGTGCTTGAGACGGTAAGTCATGAAATTGAGATGTTAAAAAACGGGCAAAGTATAGAACAGATGTTTAAATATTTATCTATTTTCTATAACGAACCTGCTAGTCTGATAGATTATTTACCAGAAGATGGTGTTGTGATTTTAGATGAGATTTCACGTATTCAAGAAACAGCATCACATCTTGAAACAGAAGAGGCGGAATGGTATATATCCCTTCTTGGTGAGGGAACAATTATTCAAGATTTAACTTTCTCTCATTCCTTTGAAGAATTTCTTCATCATAAAAAAAGAAGCTTTGTATATTTAACGTTATTCTTACGTCATATAGCACATACACATCCACAAAACATTGTGAATGTGACATGTAAAACAATGCAAGATTTCCATGGGCAGATGCAGTTGTTGAAAACTGAAATTGATAGATGGAACGAAGGGCATTTTACGACTGTTGTGCTAGGTACAGATGATGAACGTGTGAAAAAACTACAACATATTTTAAGTGATTATGATATTGAGGCAGATATTGTAGAAGGTACAGATATATTATTGCCTGGAAGGTTACAAATTGCTGTAGGTGATTTACATGCAGGATTTGAAATGCCGATGCAAAAGCTTGTTGTCATTACTGAAAAAGAGCTTTTTCATAAGAAAGTTAAAAAATCACAACGTAAGCAAAAGTTATCGAATGCTGAACGTATTAAAAGTTATTCGGAATTAAAAGTTGGGGATTATGTAGTTCATGTAAATCATGGTATAGGTAAATTCTTAGGTATTGAAACATTAGAGATTAACGGTGTTCATAAAGATTATTTGAATATTAAATATCAAGGTAATGATAAGTTATACGTTCCAATTGAACAAATTGACCAAGTGCAAAAATATGTAGGATCTGAGGGTAAGGATCCGAAAGTTTATAAATTAGGTGGGAATGATTGGAAGAAGGTCAAAACGAAAGTTGAAAAATCTGTACAAGACATTGCGGATGACCTAATTAAACTATATGCTGAGCGCGAAGCTTCAAAGGGTTATGCATATACACCGGATACGGCAGAACAACAAGAATTCGAGTCCTCTTTCCCGTATCAAGAGACAGAGGATCAATTACGTTCTATTGAAGAGATTAAAAAGGATATGGAACGTGGACGTCCGATGGATAGGCTTCTTTGTGGTGATGTAGGATATGGAAAGACGGAAGTAGCTATTCGTGCGGCGTTTAAAGCAATTATGGATGAAAAACAAGTTGCAATTTTAGTGCCGACAACGATCCTTGCACAACAACACTATGAAACAATTCGAGAGCGTTTTCAAGATTATCCAATCAATATAGGATTATTAAGTAGATTCCGTACGAGAAAACAGCAAAATGAAACAATTAAAGGTTTAAAAGATGGCACAGTAGATATTGTAATCGGAACGCACCGTATTTTATCTAAAGATGTTACTTATAAAGATTTAGGTCTTCTTATTATTGATGAAGAACAAAGATTTGGTGTAACGCATAAAGAAAAAATTAAACAATTAAAAGCAAATGTTGACGTATTAACATTAACGGCAACTCCGATTCCGCGTACGCTCCATATGTCTATGCTTGGTGTGCGTGATTTATCTGTTATTGAGACGCCGCCGGAAAATCGTTTCCCGGTTCAAACATATGTAGTAGAGTATAATCCAGCATTAATGCGAGAAGCGATAGAACGGGAGCTTGCAAGAGGTGGTCAAGTTTACTTCCTATATAATCGTGTAGAGGATATCGAACGAAAAGCAGATGAAATTTCGATGTTAGTTCCAGATGCGCGTGTAACTTATGCACATGGGAAAATGAACGAGAGTGAATTAGAGTCTGTTATGCTATCGTTTTTAGAAGGACAGCATGATGTTCTTGTAAGTACAACGATTATTGAGACGGGTGTAGATATTCCAAATGTAAATACATTAATTGTATTTGATGCAGATCGTATGGGATTATCGCAGTTGTATCAGCTTCGTGGGCGTGTTGGACGTTCTAATCGTGTTGCATATGCTTACTTTGCATACAAACGGGATAAAGTGTTATCGGAAGTTGCGGAGAAGCGCCTGCAAGCCATTAAGGAGTTCACAGAGCTTGGATCTGGTTTCAAAATTGCGATGCGAGATTTATCAATTCGTGGTGCTGGTAACTTGTTAGGAGCCGAACAACATGGATTTATTGATTCTGTCGGATTTGATTTATATTCTCAAATGTTAAAAGATGCAATTGAACAGCGTAGAGGAACAGACGGAGTTGAAAATACAGTTAATGTTGAAATTGATTTAGAAGTAGATGCATATTTACCGGATGCTTATATTTCTGATAGTAAACAAAAAATTATGATGTATAAACAGTTTAGAGGTGTTTCTGCAATTGAGGATATTGAAGAGTTGCAGGAAGAGATGATAGATAGATTTGGTGATTACCCGCAAGAAGTTGGTTACTTATTGCAAATCGCAAATATTAAAGTATTAGCAATGAAAGAACAAATTGAATTAATTAAGCAAAATAAATTTGAAGTAACAATTCTGTTCTCAGAACAAGCGAGTCAAAACATTGATGGCGGAAAATTATTCATGCTTGGAAATAGTTTTGGACGAATGATCGGTCTAGGAATGGAAGGATCACAATTGAAAATCGTCATGAAAACAAATGGCTTAGAGACATCGAAGTGGTTAACAATTGCTGAAAATTTATTAAAAGGCTTGCCAGATGTAAAAAAAGAAGTCATAAATGCCTAATATTAGATAAAAAAATGCAATTCGACGTGCATAGAAGAACTAATGTGTAAAATACTATGTCTAACAGTTGGTGATTTTTACATGAACAGGTAAATTCACCACTTTCATCATCAGTAGAAAGTGAGGCAGCATTAGAATGAAAGCAACTGGAATCGTACGTCGAATTGATGATTTAGGTAGGGTAGTAATCCCGAAGGAAATTCGTAGAACTTTACGTATTCGAGAAGGGGACCCACTAGAAATATTTGTAGATCGCGATGGAGAAGTAATTTTAAAGAAATATTCTCCAATTAGCGAGCTAGGTGATTTTGCAAAAGAATATGCAGATGCTTTATATGATAGCTTAGGACATAATGTGCTTGTATGTGATCGAGATTCTATTATCGCAGTATCAGGTGTATCAAAAAAAGAATACTTAAATAAAAGCGTTGGCGATCTAATTGAAAAAACGATGGAAGAAAGAAAGTCTGTTATTATGACGGACGAAAGTGATATTTCCATTATTGATGGTGTAACAGAAAAGGTTCATTCTTATACAGTTGGGCCGATTGTTGCAAATGGAGACCCAATTGGGGCTGTCATTATTTTTTCAAAAGAAGCGATTATAAGCGAAATAGAGCACAAGGCGGTCAATACTGCTGCCAGTTTCTTAGCGAAACAAATGGAACAGTAAAGGTGTATGATTTTAGAAGTAGCAATCTTTCCTAATTATGATATTTCTTCTTGAGAAATCAATTATTTGGAGATATATGTATATTGAATGAAGGTAGCGCTTTGCTACCTTTTTTCATTGAATATTTCTAACGTTGCACGAACGTATTCTTACTTGTGTAGGTAAGGAAGCTTGTCCTTTTCTTTATGATATAATACGAGGGGTGAGAATAGAAAAAGGAGTTTTCTTGCATGGAATCGAAGAAGTATCAAGCCTTTTGGCGTGGGGCTATTATATTAACAATCGCAAGTTTTGTTACAAAGGTATTAAGCGCCTTTTACCGTATTCCATATCAAAATATAGCGGGTGACGTTGGTTTTTATATTTACCAACAAATTTATCCATTTTATGGATTTTGTTTAATTTTAGCTACTTATGGGTTCCCTATTATAATTTCAAAAATGGTTGCGGAACGATTAGAGCGAGGGAAAAAACAAGAAGCAGAGGAAATTATTTGTGTATCTTTTTGGTTTTTATTAGGGATTGGTTTCATAGGATTTTTTACATTGTTCTTTGGTGCCGAAGCAATTGCGATAGCTATGGGCGATATACACTTAGATAAGCTATTACGCGTTATTTCCTTTTCATTCATATTGATGCCGTTTTTATCTGTAGCAAGAGGATATTTCCAGGGATTCAATAATATGATGCCAACAGCTGTTTCGCAAGTGATAGAACAAACGATTCGTGTTTCTATTATTGTATTTTTATCTCTATTCCTAATTGCTCACGAATTTGATTTATATACAGTTGGTGCAGGTGCTATGCTCGGTTCAATCGCAGGTGGATTGATTGGGATTATCGTACTTATACTTTATATGCGTCATGACTTTCGTTCTATATTCTTCAAAAGTGTAAAGAGGATTAAAGGGAAAAAGAAGATTATAAAAATCCTGTTTTGGCAGGGGTTAGCGATTTGTGTTAGTAACTTAGTGCTTATTTTTATACAAATGGCTGATTCTATTTCTTTCTATTCTCTACTTATTGGAGCGGGAGAGCCAGTTGAAAGTGCAAAGGTGTTAAAAGGTGTTTATGACAGAAGTATCCCGCTTATGCAATTGGGTACTGTCGTGACAACTTCCTTCTCGTTGTCGCTTATTCCAATTATTACAGCAGCGAAGGAAAGAGGGGATCTTACCTTTATTCGAGAAAAGGTAAGGTTAGCGATGAAAATAACATTTGTTATCGGATTTGCAGCAGCCATTGGATTAACTTGTATTATCCAACCTACGAATATTATGTTGTTTGAAAATAGTGACGGGTCAGATGTTTTATCTATTTTATCTTTATCTATTTTATTTAGTTCATTGTCGATTACAACTGCTTCTATTTTGCAAGGGTTAGGACAAACATTAAAACCAGCAATATTCGTTATATTTGGCGGTTGTTTAAAGTTAGCTTTAAATTATATATTAATGCCATATTTTAGTGTGAAGGGAGCTGCAATTGCGACGCTAGTTGCGTTAATTGTAATTTCTATACTAAATAGTGTATTACTTATGCGAGCTGTATCCGAATCGCTTATCGACAAACGGAATATGTTAGGTATAGTTATTAGTGGTATCGGTATGGGATTTGTACTAATAATGTTTATGCGTGTATTGCAAATGTCTGGATTAGTAATGGATACAAGTCATAGAGGTGTTGCAACACTTGAGGCGTTGTTAGGTGTAGCCATCGGCGGATTGGCATATATGTTTTTCATTTTAAAATTACGTGTATTTACAAAAACAGAAATAGGAACCGTTATGAAAAAAGAGAAAAAAGAAGGTTCATTGAAGAAGAGTGGATAGAGGTGACAGGTTGTGAGTGGAATCATTACTATTTTAGGATTAGGTGCTGGTGAATTAGATCAGTTAACGATGGGTGTATATAGAAAAATAAAAGAAGCAGATCACATGTTTGTTAGAACGAAGGAACATCCCGTTATAGAAGAGTTAGAGAAAGAAGGTATACGATATACTGCTTTTGACAATGTATATGAAGCACATGATACATTTGAAATTGTATATGAAACAATTGCGAATACATTGCTAAAACAAGCTGAAGGTGCAGAAATCATCTATGCTGTTCCAGGGCATCCACTTGTAGCGGAAAGAACGGTTCAGCTACTATTGGAAAAAAGTGAAGTAGCGAATATTGAAGTGCGAATTGAAGGTGGGCAAAGTTTCCTTGATCCTATGTTTGCAAGTCTTAAGATTGATCCGATTGAAGGATTCCAATTAATTGACGCTACATCATTTGAAAGAGGACAATTAGAATTACGTCAACACTTAATCTTTTGCCAGGTATATGACGCATTCGTTGCATCAGATGTGAAATTAACATTAATGGAGATGCTGCCAGATGATTATGAAGTGTATATCGTAACAGCTGCAGGGACTTCATTTGAGCAAGTGAAAAAGGTGCCGTTGTACATGTTAGATCATGAAACGGAGTTGAATAATTTAACGAGTGTGTACGTACCGCCAGTTCAGGAACGTGCGTCCTTGTATCAACAGTTTGATGTGCTTAGAGAAATTATTGCAGACCTTCGTGGACCGAATGGTTGCCCATGGGATAAAAAGCAAACACATCAATCTTTAAAGAAGTATTTAATTGAGGAAGCTTATGAAGTATTAGAAGCAATTGATGAAGAGGATGATGATCACTTAGTAGAAGAACTGGGTGATGTATTATTACAAGTTATGCTTCATGCCCAAATCGGAGAGGACGAAGGTTGGTTCTCTATAGATGATATTATTCGAACTTTATCTGAGAAAATGGTTCGTCGTCATCCGCATGTATTTGGGAATACGGATGTAAATAATGCCGATGAAGTAATTGCCAATTGGGAAGAAATTAAAAAACAAGAAAAAGGGTTTGTAAAAGAATCTGTTTTAAATGGGGTTCCAAAAAGTTTGCCGCAGTTACTACGCGCTTATGAAATCCAGAAAAAAGCTGGTAAGGTTGGTTTCGATTGGGTTGATGTACAGCCGATGATAGAGAAAGCCTTAGAAGAATGGCAAGAGTTCCAACAAGAAGTTACAAACATGGATGAGGCGAAGATGTTAAGTGAATTTGGCGATTTACTATTTGCGTTTGTTAATATAGCTCGTCATTATAAAATAGATCCAGAAGAAGCGTTACGTTCAACAAATGAGAAATTCGTCAGTCGTTTTTTATACATGGAAGCAAAGGTAGCTGAAATGAAGAAAGAGATGCAAGATTTATCATTAGAGCAGTTAGATATTTTCTGGGAAGAGGCAAAACAAACAGAGCGTTAATAGGGGGATTTAATATGCGTCTAGATAAGTTTTTAAAAGTATCACGTTTAATTAAAAGAAGAACATTGGCGAAAGAAGTAGCTGATCAAGGAAGAATATCCATTAATGGTCAAGTGGCAAAAGCAAGTTCAGATGTAAAAGTAGCTGATGAATTAACAATTCGTTTTGGTCAAAAAATAGTAACTGTAAAAATAAATGAATTGAAAGAAACGACTAAAAAAGAAGATGCAGCAAATATGTATAGCTTAGTTCGTGAAGAAAAAGTAAAGGCCGAAGAAGGCTTGTTCTAAAATTGATTATCTTTTCATACATTACTATTAGCTAGTATAAATGTATGGGGGGATTTACGTGAATAATGGTTACTCACCTATGTCTTCTAATCAACAAAATGTTTCTGTAGAGCATGATATTATTATGCGTGGCAGACGTGTAATTGATATTACCGGTGTAAAGCAGGTAGAGAGTTTTGATAGCGAAGAGTTTTTACTTGAGACCGTAATGGGCTTTTTAACAATTCGCGGTCAAAATTTGCAAATGAAAAATTTAGATGTAGAAAAAGGTGTTGTATCGATTAAAGGGAAAGTTCATGAGATGCTGTATATTGATGAGAATCAAGGGGAGAAAACTAAAGGCTTCTTTAGTAAGTTGTTTAAATGAGTCTAACAATTCAGTTGTATACGATGCTCTCAATGATCGGAATGGGTGCTTGGATTGGAGCGTCTTTAGATACATACCAACGATTTTTAAAACGTCAAGAACGTAAGCGTTGGATTGTATTTATACATGATATACTATTTTGGATTGTCCAAGCATTATTCGTTTTTTACGTATTACTTCTTGTAAATGAAGCTGAACTACGTATATATGTATTTTTAGCATTATTATGTGGTTTTGCGGCATATCAAAGCATGTTGAAAGCAATATACATGAGACTGTTAAATTTTCTCATCTATATTTTTGTGCAAACAACACACTTTTTTGTTCAAATTATACAGCTACTCATGATAAAACCTGTTATTATTATAGCGCAGCTATTTATTGCATTTATATTATTCTTATTTCGTATACTGCTTTCAATTGGACATGTGTTATGGAAAATGGTGATTTGGATATTACTTTTCATATGGAAAGTTTTTTTCTGGCCTGTTCGATTTATTGCTTCGCTCATATGGAAACTTCTCCCTAATCGTGTTAAACTTTTTATAATGAAGCATGTAGGGTTCCTGCAATATATAGCAAAATTGAAGGGACATATCTTCCAATTATGGGAGCGTATAAAAAAGAAGTTAGGGGGACCTCGGAAATGAGGGAACTGAGACAAAGAACAATCGAAAAACAGAGTCCAAATCCTGTTAAAGAGCATATAATACAAACGGATGAGAACAGGAAGCGACTTTATCGCCGTTTAGCGGTTTTTCTTGTCTTTGCTTTTACAATTATTGCGAGTATTAGTGTAACGTTTTATCAACAAAACAGTTCCATTAAAGCAAAAGAAGCAAAAGTTAAGGACATGAAAAAAGAACTGGATTCATTAACGAACAAAGAAAAGAGTCTAAAAGACGAAGTTCAAAAGTTAAATGATGAAGAGTACGTATTAAAGATTGCTAGAAGGGATTATTTCTTCTCTGGAAAAGGGGAGATAATTTTTCCTGTTTCTAAGTAGAGTATGTCTTATTGACACTATATTTTAGGATTATATATAATAAAGTAAAATTTGACTTTTTAACCACTAAGGAGGAGCATTTTTTTTATGTCAATCGAGGTAGGCAGCAAGTTACAGGGTAAAGTAACAGGTATTACAAATTTTGGGGCTTTTGTGGAGCTGCCAGAAGGCTTAACGGGTCTTGTTCATATTAGTGAAGTTGCTGATAATTATGTGAAAGATATTAACGATCACTTAAAAGTGGGCGACCAAGTAGAAGTAAAAGTTATTAACGTTGAAAAAGATGGTAAGATTGGTCTATCTATTAAAAAAGCGAAAGAGCGTGAAAAAACAGAAGGAGATCGTCCACGTGGTGAATACCAACGCGGTGGTGATCAACAACGTTCTGGACGTCCACAACGTAATCGTTCTTTCAACAGAGATAACCGTGGTGGCGGTAACGACCGTGCTCCAAAAGAAACATTCGAGCAAAAGATGGCACGTTTCTTAAAGGATAGCGAAGATCGTTTAACTTCTTTAAAGCGTAACACTGAATCTAAACGTGGTGGCCGTGGCGCACGTCGCGGATAATAAGAACGTTTAATTCTTAGAATATAGAGAGGTGCCCAGGGCGATTGCTCAGGGTGCTTTTTTATATGTGAAAATATATTTTTAAAAAAGTTTTCAAGATGTGTTGACTTTAAATTATATCTGAGGTAAGATACTAATTGTCCGTTAAATAAGACGACATGGCGGTGTAGCTCAGCTGGCTAGAGCGTACGGTTCATACCCGTGAGGTCGGGGGTTCGATCCCCTCCGCCGCTATATTTAATTTAACGGCCCGTTGGTCAAGTGGTTAAGACACCGCCCTTTCACGGCGGTAACACGGGTTCGAATCCCGTACGGGTCATCTAAAAAGATCATGCAAATGCGCATGATCTTTTTTTGTTAAATAAATTAAGACATACAACACTTCTACAAAATCACCCTATATTTTCTGAATGTTCGATTAAAATATTAAAAATAAAATACATACTGTGTATATATGTAGAGTTATTTCGAATAAAAAGTCGAACGATTATAAAAGTGAAAACTGTTGTTTTGACAAAAATCCCAATAATCATCTTTTATAATGACAGTAATTAAACTATGCAGGTGGTGTTAAAAATATGCCTAAAGCAGGAAGGAATACTATGAATACAAGTGCATTGGCAATGAATGAAGGTCAGCTTGGAGGAGTAAAGTGGACGAGTAAGTTGCGAATGAAGTTTGAGCAAGTTTTCTTTAGATGGGGATTCATTATTGTTGTTATTGGTTTTCTTTTGGGACGAGCATATATATTAACAAACATTTTACCGTTTGCACTACCGTTTTTTGCTGCTGTTTATGTTATGAAGCGGGATAAAATGCCGCTCGCATTCTTGGCCCTAATGGGGGGCGCACTTTCAGTTTCGATAGATAATTTATTCTTTACCTTTGCATCTATTTTTACTTTCTTCATTTATAATATCTTCTTTAGTCGGTTTACACGTAAAACTGTTGGACTTGTACCATTCCAAGTATTTATCTCCGCATTAACTGCACATTTAGTTGTCGTATATTTTGCACAACAAACTGTTACCATGTACGATTTACTCGTTAGTACGATTGAGGCAGGGCTTAGCTTCGTATTAACTATGATATTTTTACAAAGTGTCCCGCTTTTAGTAGAAAGAAAAGGGAAACAACAAGCGTTAGAGACAGAAGAAATTGTTTGTTTAATTATATTACTAGCATCTGTTTTAACTGGTACAACAGATTGGTTCATATATGACGCTTCTATTCAACATATTTTTACTAGGTATTTAGTGCTTGTGTTTGCGTTTATCGCAGGAGCGGCTACAGGATCTACAGTAGGGGTCGTCACTGGGTTAATATTAAGCTTAGCAAATGTCTCTAGTTTGTCCCAACTTAGTCTGCTTGCCTTTTCTGGATTGCTTGGTGGTTTGTTAAAAGAAGGGAAACGCTTAGGTGTTAGTTTAGGTTTATTAATTGGGACAAGCTTGATTACGCTATATGTAGACAAGCAAACAAACATTGTGACAACTTTAATTGAATCTGGTGTGGCGATTGCTTTCTTTTTATTAACACCGAAACTTGTTATGGATCGTATTGCTAAATTTATGCCAGGCACACAGGAGCATTCGCAAGATCAACAACAGTATTTAAGAAGAATGCGTGATGTTACAGCGAATAAAATCAATCAATTTGCCAATGTATTTGCTGCTTTATCTAATAGCTTTTCTGTATATGGATATGTGGAGGAGGAAGATAAAGAGACGGAGGCAGATTTGTTCTTAAGTACAATTACTGCAAAAACATGTCAAACATGCTTTAAAAAGGACCAATGCTGGGTAGTTAATTTCGATAAAACGTATGATTATATGAAACAAATAATGAGTGAAACGGAAGAAGGAACTCTGCAGCATAATCGGAAGTTAGTTCGTGAATGGGACAAGCATTGCGTAAGAGGCAAGAAAGTGACGGATTTAGTAGCGGGTGAATTAGATCACTTCTATGAGGGACAAAAATTACGAAAACAAATGAAAGAAAATCGTAGAATAGTAGCGGAGCAATTGTTAGGTGTATCAAAAGTTATGGAGGATTTTGCTAAGGAGATACAAAGAGAAAGAGAAAATCATCAAGTACAGGAAGAACAGATTCTGCAAGCGTTTCGTGATTTTGGTGTAGAAATAGAGCATGTTGATATTTATTGTTTAGATAGAGGAAGTATTGATATTGAAATGTTGATTCCAGTTGCATCTAATGAACATGGAGAGTGTGAAAAATTAGTTGCACCAATGCTTTCTGATATCCTGAAGGAAAACATAGTTGTGAAACATGAAGAAAAATCTTCTTATCCGAATGGGCACAGTTTAATATCATTTGGTTCAGCAAAAACGTATTCCCTTGATACCGGCTTGGCCACAGCCGCGAAAGGCGGTGGGTTTGTTTCGGGTGATTCTTATGCGATGATGGATTTAAGTGTTGGGAAATATGCCCTTGCAATTAGTGATGGTATGGGAAATGGGCAAAGAGCTCATATGGAGAGTAAAGAAACGGTGAAATTATTACAAAAAATACTTCAATCAGGCATTGATGAAGAAATAGCGATTAAGTCTATTAACTCTATTCTTTCTTTAAGAACAACAGAAGAGATGTTTACGACGTTAGATTTAGCTATGGTAGATTTACGGGATGCGAGTGCGAAGTTTTTAAAGATTGGATCGACGCCGAGTTTTGTTAAACGCGCAAATAATATTTTGAAAATTGAAGCAAGTAATTTGCCAATGGGAATTATCGAGGATGTTGAAGTTGATGTAGTGGGTGAGCAATTAAAAACAGGTGATATTCTTATTATGATGAGTGATGGGATTTTTGAGGGCGCGCAGCATGTGGAGAATCACGAGTTATGGATGAAGCGGAAAATTAAAGAGTTACAAACTGAAGATCCGCAAGAAATTGCTGATATCATTATGGAAGAGGTGATTCGATCTGGCGATGGTTATATAAATGATGATATGACTATTGTAGTAGCGAAAGTGAAGAAAAATATGCCGAAGTGGGCTACCATTCCAATTGTAGGAATGCAAGCGCAATAAAGTGAAACTTGAAGTGTAATGTTTCTTTCTAAAAACCTAGGTGAATACCTAGGTTTTTTTGCTTTAAAAGATAATGTTATTATTTTTGTGAATATATACGGATGATGTAAGATAAAAATGTAATTTTTGTATATCTTTTTTTTGCACAATGTTTGTAAAAGTTGTACCATTATAAACAAGGTAACTAACGTTGCTGTTCTTGTTTAATGAAAGGTGATTACGAAGTTGAAAGATACATTTGTTGAAAAGGTAGATGACTTTGTAAAGCAGCATGATGTATTAAAGGAACGCTCAACAATTGTTGTAGGGGTTTCTGGTGGTCCTGACTCTTTGGCTCTTCTATATTATTTGTTAGAAAAAAGAGCGGCAAAACAGTTTGAAATTGTAGTGGCGCATGTGGATCACATGTTTAGAGGTGATGAATCTCATGAGGACCTACAGTTTGTGCAGGACCTTTGTAAAGGACTGGGAGTTATTTGCGAAACGATAAGAATTAATGTGTCGCAATATCAACAGCAATACGGGATGAATGCACAGGTTGCTGCTAGAGAATGCAGATATGCATTTTTGGAAAGAATAATGAAGAAATATGATGCGAGATATGTAGCCCTTGGACATCATGGTGATGACCAAGTAGAGACGATTTTAATGCGTCTTGTACGAGGGAGTACTCCGAAAGGATATGCAGGAATTGCAGTGAAGCGTCCTTTTCATAATGGATATTTAATTAGGCCGTTACTTGGAGTAACAAAGGAAGAAATTGTTGATTACTGTAATAAGCTGAAAATAATTCCTCGTATAGATCCAAGTAATAAAAAGGAAGTATATACAAGGAATCGATTACGTAAATACGTTCTTCCTCATTTGAAAGAAGAAAACCCACAAGTGCATGAGAAATTCCAAAAATTTAGCATGCAGATGCAAGAGGATGAGGCGTATTTGCAGGAATTAGCTTTTGAGAAAATGAATAAAGTAATTACAAAAAAAAGTGATAAACAAATTAGCTTATCAATTCCTGCCTTTGAATCCATGTCTATGCCTTTACAAAGAAGAGGGATTCAACTAATATTAAACTATCTTTATGAATATAAGATTCCATCTTCTCTTTCCTCTATACATATTGACAAAGTGATTGAGTTTTTTAAGCGGACACAGCCTTCGGGTTCACTTGATTTCCCAGGTGATTTGAAAATTGTTCGCGCATACGAGGAGTGTAGCTTTGGATTTAAACAAGAAATTGTTTCTCCTTTCTTACAAGATTTATCAGTGCCCGGGACAATTACGCTATCGAACGGGGATAAACTTGTAACAGAGGTGAGCGAAGATATACCAAGTGACATGAATGAAACAGTATTTGTTGCTAAGTATAATGATATATCATATCCACTTCGTATTCGGTCTAGAGAAAATGGAGATCGCATGTCAATACAAGGTATGAATGGCACTAAAAAGATAAAAGCTATTTTTATCGAAGCAAAAGTACCAAGAGAAAAAAGAGAAGAATGGCCGGTCGTTTGTGATGCAAGTGGGAATGTTATTTGGTTACCCTTGTTGAAGCGATCTGCATTTGCTATCTCGAAAGAGACAGCAAAGAAGGATAAATATATGATTATTCACTACAAAAGCAAGGAGTCTTCCGGGAGGATAATGAAATGATGAATCAAGATATCGAAAAAGTATTAATTTCTGAAGAGCAAATACAAGAAAAGGTGCTCGAATTAGGCGCAATTATTGCAGAGGATTATAAAAACACAGTACCTCTTGCGATTGGTGTACTAAAGGGTGCAATGCCATTCATGGCAGATTTATTAAAGAGAACAGATACATATCTTGAAATGGATTTTATGGCTGTATCTAGTTACGGTCACTCAACTGTTTCAACAGGCGAAGTGAAAATTTTAAAAGACCTTGATACTTCTGTAGAAGGTCGCGATATTTTAATCGTTGAAGATATTATTGATAGCGGTCTTACGCTAAGTTACTTAGTAGACCTATTTAAATATCGTAAAGCGAAGTCTGTAAAAATCGTTACGTTATTAGATAAACCAACAGGCCGTAAGGTAGATTTGAAAGCGGATTATGTTGGGTTTACTGTACCGCATGAATTTGTTGTAGGATATGGATTAGATTATAAAGAGCAATACCGTAATCTTCCTTATGTAGGAGTATTAAAACCAAGCGTTTACTCAAATTAATTAAATACAGGCGTCACAATTGTATAGGAAAGTTTTTCTATGTTACGATTTACTATAGTGTTTATGCCGTGAGAGGAGGTTAGGAATGAATCGTATCTTCCGTAATACCATCTTTTATTTACTGATATTCCTAGTAGTAATTGGAATCGTGAGCTATTTTAATGGTTCGACACAAAAAACGACATCAGTTAGCTACGATAAATTCATTACTAAACTAGAAAAAGGTGAAGTGCGTAATGTGCAGCTTCAACCGAAAAATGGTGTGTTTGAAGTAAAAGGACAATTTAATAACTCTAGCCAGGGAGAACAATTTGTTACTTATGCACCAAATACTGAGGAATTACAAAAGAAAATTAATGATAAAGCGCAAGGTGCTGAAGTTAAGTATCAACCAGCAGAAGAAACAAGTGCTTGGGTAACCTTCTTTACTTCTATCATCCCGTTTGTCATTATCTTCATTTTATTCTTCTTCTTATTAAACCAAGCTCAGGGCGGCGGTAGCCGTGTTATGAACTTCGGGAAAAGTAAGGCGAAGTTATATAATGACGAAAAGAAAAAAGTTCGTTTCAGAGATGTTGCTGGAGCAGATGAAGAGAAACAAGAGCTTGTTGAGGTAGTTGAATTCTTGAAAGATCCTCGTAAGTTTGCTGAAGTTGGTGCCCGTATTCCGAAGGGTGTTCTATTAGTGGGACCTCCAGGTACAGGTAAAACTTTACTAGCACGTGCCGTTGCGGGTGAGGCAGGCGTTCCGTTCTTCTCTATCAGTGGTTCTGATTTCGTAGAGATGTTCGTCGGTGTCGGTGCATCACGTGTACGTGATTTATTCGAAAACGCAAAGAAAAATGCTCCTTGCATCATTTTCATTGATGAAATTGATGCGGTAGGACGTCAACGTGGCGCTGGTCTTGGTGGTGGCCATGATGAGCGTGAACAAACGTTAAACCAATTGCTTGTTGAAATGGATGGATTCGGTGCCAACGAAGGTATTATTATCATCGCTGCGACAAACCGTCCTGATATTCTTGACCCAGCATTATTACGTCCAGGTCGTTTTGACCGTCAAATTACAGTAGATCGTCCAGATGTAAATGGCCGTGAAGCTGTACTGAAAGTGCATGCTCGTAATAAACCGCTTGATGAGAATATCAACTTAAGAGCAATTGCAACTCGTACACCAGGATTCTCTGGTGCCGATCTTGAAAACTTATTAAACGAAGCTGCTTTAGTAGCTGCGCGTCAAGATAAGAAGAAAATTGATATGAGTGACATTGATGAAGCGACGGATCGTGTTATTGCAGGTCCGGCTAAGAAAAGTCGTGTTATCTCTGAAAAAGAACGTAATATCGTTGCTTTCCATGAAGCGGGCCACACTGTAATTGGTGTTGTCCTTGATGAAGCTGATGTCGTTCATAAAGTAACAATTGTCCCTCGTGGTCAAGCTGGTGGATATGCAGTAATGCTTCCAAAAGAAGATCGTTACTTCATGACAAAACCAGAGTTACTTGATAAAATCACTGGTTTACTTGGTGGTCGAGTAGCTGAAGAGATTGTATTTGGTGAAGTAAGTACAGGTGCTCATAATGACTTCCAACGTGCGACTGGTATTGCAAGACGTATGGTAACGGAATTTGGTATGAGTGATAAGCTTGGACCAATGCAATTTGGTAGCTCACAAGGTGGTCAAGTGTTCTTAGGAAGAGACTTCCATTCAGAACAAAACTATAGTGATGCGATTGCACACGAAATCGATATGGAAATGCAAACGATTATGAAAGAATGTTATGCTCGTGCAAAACAAATTCTTACTGACAATCGTGATAAACTAGATCTTATTGCGAAAACGTTACTTGAAGTAGAAACGTTAGATGCAGAGCAAATCAATCATTTATGTGACTATGGCAGATTGCCAGAACGTTCAACATCTTCAGCTGATGTGAAAGTAAACATCAACATGAAGAAGGACGATGAAGAATCAGAAGATAAGTAAGAAGAGATGAAGGAGTGACGATAGTCACTCCTTTTTTATTTGTAGAAGGGAACTAAGTAGAAAAAGAATTTAAATAAATCTGGTACTAAAAATTGAAATAGGGAGTAATCTTTTTGTAAAATGATGAGGATAGAAAAGCTGATTATATAAGTATGTGTGATATGATGTTTTTATAAGTTTTATACATACTGCACAAATATAGATTAAATAAGATAAGTGGTGAGAATATGATTTTTGTATTGGATGTAGGGAACACAAATGCTGTACTGGGCGTGTTTGAAGAGGGGGAACTTCGTCAACATTGGCGCATGGAAACGGATCGTCATAAGACAGAAGATGAATATGGAATGCTTGTAAAACAGTTGCTTGAGCATGAGGGTCTTTCGTTTGAAGATGTGAAAGGTATTATCGTGTCTTCAGTCGTACCACCAATTATGTTTGCTTTAGAGCGCATGTGTGAAAAGTATTTTAAAATTAAGCCGCTTGTAGTAGGTCCTGGAATAAAAACGGGGCTAAATATTAAATATGAAAATCCACGAGAAGTAGGTGCGGATCGAATCGTAAATGCAGTAGCAGGAATCCACTTATATGGAAGTCCGCTTATTATTGTCGATTTTGGTACGGCTACTACATATTGTTATATTAACGAAGAAAAGCATTATATGGGTGGAGTTATTACACCAGGAATTATGATTTCAGCAGAGGCTTTATATAGTAGAGCGGCAAAACTTCCTCGTATTGAAATTACAAAACCAAGCAGTGTAGTTGGGAAGAATACGGTAAGTGCGATGCAATCCGGTATTCTTTATGGTTATGTTGGACAAGTGGAAGGTATTGTTAAGCGCATGAAAGAGGAAGCTAAACAAGAACCAAAAGTTATTGCAACAGGTGGATTAGCGAAATTAATTTCAGAAGAATCGAATGTAATTGATGTTGTAGATCCATTCTTAACATTAAAAGGTTTGTATATGTTATACGAGCGTAATGCAAATTTACAGCATGAGAAAGGTGAATAAATAAGTATGAAAGATTATTTAGTAAAAGCGTTAGCATTTGATGGGGAAGTGCGTGCGTATAGTGTACGTACTACAAACACGGTAAGCGAGGCGCAAAGACGTCATGATACATGGAGAACAGCTTCAGCGGCACTTGGTCGTTCTTTAACTGCAGGTACAATGATGGGGGCAATGTTAAAAGGTGACCAAAAGCTAACAATTAAGGTAGAAGGAAATGGTCCGATTGGTCCTATCTTAGTAGATGCTCATGCAAATGGAGATGTACGTGGTTATGTAACGAATCCACATGTTGACTTTGAAGGAACAGAACAAGGGAAATTACGTGTATATCAAGCGGTAGGTACTGAAGGATTTGTAACGGTAATTAAAGATATTGGTATGCGTGAGCCGTTTATTGGTCAATCTCCAATTGTTTCAGGAGAATTAGGAGAAGACTTCACGTATTATTTTGCAGTTTCTGAGCAGACGCCTTCTTCTGTAGGTGTTGGTGTCCTTGTAAATGGAGACGATAGCATATTAGCGGCAGGTGGATTTATCCTTCAAATTATGCCGGGTGCACAGGAAGAGACAATTTCATTCATTGAAGAGCGTTTGCAGAAGATTCCTCCTGTATCAACATTGATCGAACAAGGGCTTTCTCCAGAAGAGTTACTGTATGCAGTCCTTGGAGAAGATAAGGTAAAAGTATTAGAAACGATGGATGTTCAATTTAATTGCACATGCTCACGCGAACGTATCGAGAGTGTGTTAATTAGTTTAGGTAAAACGGAGTTAGAGCAAGTTCGTGAAGAAGAAGAAGAAACAGAAGTTCATTGTCACTTCTGTAATGAGCGATACAAGTTCTCTAAAGAAGATATTACAAATTTAATTGAGAATTTGTAATAAGGGAATTTACCCTCTAAATACATTGACAAACAGGGAATTTTCTGACAAAATCTAAATATATACAAAACCAATAAAAATACTCGGTGTTAGGAGTGACAGGAATGCGAGTGGCACAATCAGTTTCAGAATTAATCGGGAAAACGCCGATCGTTAAGTTGAACCGCATCGTAGAATCAGACAGCGCAGATATATACTTAAAATTAGAATTTATGAATCCGGGGAGCAGCGTTAAAGATCGTATCGCATTAGCAATGATTGAAGATGCTGAGAAAAAAGGA
Source organism: Bacillus paranthracis (assembly GCF_001883995.1). Classification (GTDB taxonomy): domain Bacteria; phylum Bacillota; class Bacilli; order Bacillales; family Bacillaceae_G; genus Bacillus_A; species Bacillus_A paranthracis. Next base: position 39,638 of record NZ_MACE01000078.1, read on the forward strand.
TTATTAAAAGAAGGCGATACAATCATTGAGCCGACAAGTGGTAACACAGGAATTGGTTTAGCGATGGTAGCAGCTGCTAAAGGATATAAGGCAATTTTAGTAATGCCAGAAACAATGAGCGTTGAGCGTCGCAATTTATTACGTGCTTATGGCGCTGAATTAGTATTGACTCCAGGGCCTGAAGGAATGGGCGGAGCAATTCGTCAAGCGACTGAATTAGCAAAAGAACATGGCTACTTTATACCGCAACAGTTCAAAAATCAATCAAATCCAGAAATTCATCGTTTAACAACAGGTCCAGAAATTGTTGAGCAAATGGGCGACCAATTAGATGCATTTATTGCAGGTATTGGTACAGGGGGGACGATTACTGGTGCTGGTGAAGTGCTGAAGGAAGCATATAAAGATATTAAAATTTATGCAGTAGAACCTGCGGATTCACCAGTGTTATCTGGTGGAAAACCGGGTCCACATAAAATCCAAGGAATTGGGGCTGGATTTGTTCCAGAAACATTGGATGTAGAAGTATATGATGAAATCATTCAAGTGAAAACAGAGCAAGCGTTCGAATACGCAAGAAGAGTGGCTAAAGAGGAAGGTATTTTAGTTGGTATCTCTTCAGGAGCAGTTATTTATGCAGCGACAGAAGTTGCGAAAAAGTTAGGTAAAGGGAAAAAGGTACTTGTGATTATCCCAAGTAATGGTGAACGTTATTTAAGTACACCACTTTATCAATTTGAGTCTTAATTACATGTGATTGAAAAAGCATCCTTAAAAAAGGATGCTTTTTCTTTTTGGATTGGAAATAGGAAAAGAGTGAATGACTAGAAAACTTCATGTAAAATAAGAGGTAGTATCATTAATTTATTTTCACTAGCCTTCGAATATAACCCTTCTATATACATAACGAATGTAGCTTGAAGTGGTTAATATAAGAGGGTGGGATAAAAGAAGACGGGGTGTTGATATGCAACGAAGAAAATCTTTAGCGCTTTCTATTCCATATCAGTTAGATTTCTTTAAGCAATATAAATTTCTTTCTAAGGATAAACCGCAACATATTTTGTTAGAGAGTGGACGTGGCGGTCGTTATAACATCGTGGGATTAAACCCAGTAGCGGTAATCCGAGGGAAGGGTGAAACGTTACATATAAGTGAAAGTGGTAAGGAAACAATAAAGCAAGGAAACCCATTAAATTTAATGCAGGAATATATGGAGCGATGGAAAACGGATTATAATCCGGAATACCCGCCTTTTCAAGGTGGTGCAATTGGTTACTTTAGTTATGATTGCATCCGTTATATTGAAAAACTTCCTTCTCTTGCGGAAGATGATATTAATATACCTGATATATTCTTTTTATTATTTGATGATGTGTTTGTGTATGATCAAAAAGAAAAAGTATTATGGATTATTACACATTATGTAGATAAGCACGAAGAGGCAAAAGAGCGATTAAATGAATGGAAGATTCTTTGGGCAACAGAAGCGCCGGAAGTGACTATACCGTTTGCGTGCCCTGAAAAGAAAAATGAAGCAGTTGCTTTTACTGAAGAAAGCTTTATGAAGGCGGTTGAATGTATTCAAGAATATATTGGGGCTGGTGATGTGTTCCAAGTAAACTTGTCGACAAGACAAGAAAGAACGTTACAAACACACCCACTAGAAATATATACAAGTCTTCGTGAAATTAATCCATCTCCATATATGGGTTACTTGGAGCTCGGGGATTTTCAAATTGTAAGTGGATCGCCAGAGTTGCTAATTAAGAAACAGGGAACTGAAGTAAGTACAAGACCAATTGCTGGAACGAGATCTAGAGGGGCAAATGAGCAAGAGGATGAAGAATTGGCAAGGGAATTAATTGAGAATGAAAAAGAAAGAGCAGAGCACGTCATGCTTGTAGATTTAGAGCGAAATGATTTAGGACGTGTTTGTAAATATGGCACTGTAGAAGTAGACGAGTTTATGGTAATTGAGAAATACTCACATGTTATGCATATTGTTTCTAATGTGCGTGGTGAGGTGGAAGAAGATAAAGATACTTTCGATTTAGTGAAGGCTGTATTCCCTGGAGGAACAATTACGGGTGCTCCGAAAATACGTACGATGGAAATTATTGAAGAATTAGAACCTGTTCGCCGAGGGATTTATACAGGTTCAATCGGTTGGATCGGTTATTCTGGAGATACAGAATTGAATATTGTAATTAGGACACTTCTTGCTAAAGACGGAAAAGCGCATGTACAAGCAGGGGCGGGAATTGTAATTGATTCAAATCCGGAAAATGAATATAAAGAGTCGTTAAAAAAGGCGATTGCTTTATGGCGTGCAAAAGAACGTAGTGAAGAAACGGTTAGGTGAGAGAAATGATATTAATGATTGATAATTATGATTCTTTTACATTTAATTTAGTGCAGTTTCTTGGAGAACTTGGACAAGATCTTGTTGTTAAACGTAACGATGAAGTGACTATTTCAGATATTGAGAATATGAAACCAGACTTTTTAATGATTTCGCCAGGTCCATGTAGTCCGAATGAGGCAGGAATTAGTATGGAGGTTATTCGATACTTTGCTGGAAAGATTCCGATTTTTGGGGTTTGTCTTGGTCATCAATCTATTGCGCAAGTGTTTGGTGGAGAGGTTGTTCGTGCAGAGCGATTAATGCATGGGAAAACATCGCTTATGCATCATGACGAGAAGACGATTTTTTCGGATATCCCTAATCCGTTTACCGCGACACGCTATCATTCCCTTATTGTTAAGAAAGAGACGTTACCTGATTGTTTAGAGGTAACGTCTTGGACAGAAGAAGGGGAAATTATGGCGCTCCGCCATACAACATTACCGATTGAAGGTGTGCAGTTCCACCCGGAATCTATTATGACTTCTCACGGGAAAGAGTTGTTGCAGAATTTCATTCGTAAATATAGTCCAAGTGTGACATCATGTTAATTTACGTAAATGGTCAGTATGTAGAATCGAGTGAAGCGAGAATTTCTCCTTATGATCATGGTTATTTATATGGTCTTGGAGTTTTTGAGACTTTTCGTATTTATAATGGTCATCCTTTCTTATTGGATGATCATTATGACCGTTTAATAGATGCGCTGGATACATTGCAAATAAAATGGACAAAGACGAAAGATGAAGTAATGCTTATTTTGAAGAATTTAATCGTTAAGAATAAATTAGAGCATGCGTATGTCCGTTTTAATGTATCGGCGGGTATAGATGAAATTGGATTGCAAACAGAAATGTATGAAGAGCCGTCTATTATTGTTTTTATAAAACCTTTAGCGGCCCCGGGAGATGTAGTGGAAAAAGAAGGGGTTATCTTAAATCAAGTGAGAAATACCCCAGAGGGTGCATCTCGCTTGAAGTCTCACCATTATTTAAATAACATTTTAGGGAAACGTGAAATTGGAAATGGTGTGAATAAGGAAGGGATTTTCCTGACTGAAGTAGGTTATGTTGCAGAGGGTATTGTTTCGAATCTCTTTTTTGTGAAAGGTGATATTTTATATACACCTTCGCTTGAAACAGGGATTTTAAATGGTATCACTCGTGCGTTTATTATAAAGGTTGCTGAAGAGATTGGTATAGAAGTAAAAGAAGGTTTCTTTACAAAAGATGAATTACTTTCAGCCGATGAAGTCTTCGTAACAAACTCGATTCAAGAAATTGTTCCGCTTAATCGTATAGAGGGACGAGATTTCCCGGGTAAAGTAGGTATGGTTACAAAAAGATTTATGAACCTTTATGAAATGCAGAGAGAGAAATTGTGGAGCAGAAATGAATTACGAAGAGGAGATGTGTAGTTTGAAGTGGGATTATGATTTGCGCTGCGGCGAATATACATTGAACTTAAATGAAAAAACGTTAATTATGGGGATTTTAAATGTAACACCAGATTCGTTTTCTGATGGTGGGAGTTACAACGAGGTAGATACTGCAGTGCGCCATGCGAAAGAAATGCGAGATGAAGGTGCTCATATTATTGATATTGGTGGCGAATCTACTCGTCCGGGCTTTGCTAAAGTGTCAGTGGAAGAAGAAATAAAACGAGTTGTTCCAATGATTCAGGCTGTTTCAAAAGAGGTGAAATTGCCTATTTCTATCGACACATATAAAGCGGAAGTTGCAAAACAAGCAATCGAAGCTGGTGCTCATATTATTAATGATGTTTGGGGAGCGAAGGCGGAACCGAAAATCGCTGAAGTTGCGGCTCATTACGATGTACCTATTATCTTAATGCATAATCGCGATAACATGAATTATCGTAATTTAATGGCTGATATGGTTGCTGATTTATATGACAGTATTAAAATTGCTAAAGATGCTGGTGTACGAGATGAGAATATCATTTTAGACCCGGGCATCGGTTTTGCTAAAACACCTGAACAAAATTTAGAAGCGATGCGTAATTTAGAACAGTTAAACGTACTAGGTTATCCAGTTCTCTTAGGTACTTCAAGAAAGTCCTTTATTGGGCATGTGCTAGATTTGCCGGTAGAAGAACGTCTTGAGGGGACGGGAGCTACCGTTTGTCTTGGTATTGAAAAGGGTTGTGAGATTGTTCGTGTTCATGATGTGAAGGAAATGGCACGTATGGCTAAGATGATGGATGCGATGATTGGTAAGGGGGTAAAGTAATTGGATAAAATTTATATTCATGATATGGAGTTTTACGGTTATCATGGTGTATTCCCAGAGGAAAATAAATTGGGCCAGAGATTTAAAGTGGACTTAACGGTGGAATTGGATTTGAAACAAGCAGGAGAAAGTGATGACTTAGAGCATTCTGTTAATTATGGAGAGCTTTTCGAATTATGTAGGAAGGTTGTAGAAGATAGAACATATAAGCTTGTAGAGAGTATTGCTGAAAATATTGCTACAGATATATTGAAACAATATGAGAGTATTTCAAGATGTACGATAAAGGTAATTAAACCAGATCCGCCGATACCAGGACATTATCGTGCTGTAGCGGTAGAAATTACGAGAGAACGTCCATGAATAATATAGCTTACATTGCATTAGGTTCAAATATTGGAGAGCGTTATACGTATTTAACTGAAGCGATTCAGTTTCTGAATAAAAATCCTTATATCAAAGTTGAGGATGTTTCGTCTGTATATGAGACGGAACCGGTTGGCTATACTGACCAAAGTTGCTTTTTAAATTTAGTTATAAAAATTTCTACCAATTTATCACCGCAAGAATTATTGAAAGTAACGCAAAAAGTAGAAAATGATCTAGGAAGAAAAAGGGAAATTAGGTGGGGACCTAGGACTATTGACCTTGACATTTTACTATATAATCAAGAAAATATTGAAGCAGAGAATCTTATTGTTCCGCATCCGCGGATGTTCGAAAGAGCTTTTGTTATCGTTCCGTTGTTAGAGATTAATCAAGATATAAAACAAAACATTTCACGTTCACAAGTAGAAGAAATGAAAAGGCGAGAGGGAGTAACGGTATGGAAGCAGAAAAATGGGGAAGACGCATTCGTGCTTTTCGAAAACTAAAAGGTTATACGCAAGAAGGTTTTGCAAAAGAATTAGGGGTATCTGTATCTGTTTTAGGTGAAGTTGAGCGAGGAAATCGATCGCCTTCCCAAGACTTTGTAGTGGAAGTTGCTAAAGCATTAAAGGTCTCGATAGATGAGCTAATGCCAAAGTGACCATGAAGGAAGGAGTAAATCGAGTGTTAAAAATCGCAAATATTGAGATGAAAAATCCGGTTGTATTAGCACCGATGGCGGGAGTGTGTAACTCTGCATTCCGTTTGACAGTAAAAGAATTCGGTGCAGGCCTAGTTTGTGCTGAAATGGTAAGTGATAAGGCGATACTACTGAACAATAAAAGAACATTAGATATGTTATATATTGATGAGAGAGAAAAGCCATTAAGTTTACAAATTTTTGGTGGCGAGAAAGAAACTCTTGTAGATGCTGCGAAATACGTAGATCAATATACGACAGCAGACATCATTGATATTAATATGGGGTGCCCAGTACCAAAAATCGTTAAGTGTGATGCAGGAGCAAAGTGGCTTTTAGACCCAAATAAAATATATGAAATGGTAGCGGCAGTTGTAGATGCTGTAGAAAAACCAGTTACAGTAAAAATGCGTATCGGTTGGGATGAGGATCATATTTTCGTAATCGAGAATGCGAAAGCTGTTGAGCGTGCTGGTGGACAAGCGGTAGCAGTTCATGGGCGCACACGAGTACAAATGTATGAAGGAAAAGCGGATTGGGATATTATTAAACAAGTAAAGCAAGCTGTAAATATCCCGGTTATCGGAAATGGTGATGTCGCAACGCCGCAAGATGCAAAGCGTATGCTTGATGAAATTGGTGTAGATGGTGTTATGATTGGCCGCGCTGCCCTTGGAGATCCATGGATGATTTATCGTACGGTAAAGTATTTAGAGACTGGTGAATTAATGCCGGAACCGACAGTACGTGAGAAAATTGACGTATGTATGTTGCATCTAGATCGTCTGATCGATTTAAAGAATGAAAATGTCGCTGTAAGAGAGATGAGAAAGCACGCAGCTTGGTATTTAAAAGGCATTCGTGGTAATGCAACTGTACGTAATGGTATCAATGCTTGTAATACGCGTGAAGACCTTGCAAATGTATTAGGTACATTTGTAGAAGAAGTAGAAGCGAAACAACAAACAATTCACGTTGGTTAATAATAGGAAGGGAAGATTGACATTCTTCTATACACTTCCTATAATTACGTGAAAGAAAGAAGAACTGCCAGTTAGTTGCTGGCAGTTTTTCTAGTTGAGTAGAAAATGCTATACTGTATATATTGTAAAAATTAATAGAGCTGGAGTGATATCAATACCATGGATAACATGAACCACGAAGAATTAAACGACCAATTGCTTGTTCGTCGTGAAAAGCTACATAACTTACGTGAGCAAGGGATCGATCCGTTCGGTAAACGTTTTGAACGTACAAATGCAACAAATGAATTATTAAGCCTATATGGAGAGTTCTCTAAAGAAGAATTAGAGGAGAAAGAAATCTCTGTTTCTATCGCTGGTCGTATTATGACAAAACGCGGTAAAGGAAAAGCTGGATTTGCACATATTCAAGATTTACATGGACAAGTTCAAATTTACGTTCGTAAAGATGCTGTTGGAGATGAAGAGTACGAATTATTTAAAACAGCAGATTTAGGTGACTTAGTAGGTATTGAAGGTAAAGTTTTCAAAACGAACGTTGGAGAACTTTCGGTGAAAGCAACGGGCTTTACGCTATTAACGAAATCTCTTCGTCCATTACCGGATAAATATCATGGATTAAAAGATGTTGAACAACGCTACCGTCAACGTTACTTAGACTTAATTACAAGTATGGAAAGCCGTGAAACATTTGTTACTCGCAGTAAAATCATTCGTGAAATGAGAAGATACTTAGATGACAATGGTTATCTTGAAGTGGAAACACCTATGATGCACGCAATTGCAGGTGGAGCTTCTGCGCGTCCTTTTATCACGCACCATAATGCGTTAGATATGGAGTTATATATGCGTATCGCAATTGAACTTCATTTAAAACGCCTTATTGTGGGTGGATTAGAAAAAGTTTATGAAATCGGCCGTGTATTCCGTAACGAGGGTGTATCAACTCGTCATAATCCCGAGTTTACGATGATTGAATTATATGAAGCGTATGCTGATTATAAAGATATTATGAAACTAACAGAAAATATGGTTGCTCATATCGCGAAGCAAGTACTAGGTACAACAACAATCCAGTATGGTGATTATGAAATTAATCTAGAACCAGAATGGACACGTCTTCATATGGTAGATGCAATTAAAGAACATTCTGGAGCAGATTTCTGGAATCCGATGAGTGTAGAAGAAGCGCGTGAACTTGCAAAAGAACATAATGTAGAAATTAAGGATACAATGGAAGTTGGTCATATTATTAATGAATTCTTCGAGCAAAAAGTAGAAGATAAATTAATCCAACCAACATTTATTTACGGTCATCCGGTAGAAATTTCGCCACTTGCGAAAAAGAATGACGAAGATCCACGATTCACAGATCGTTTCGAATTATTTATCGTTGCACGTGAACATGCAAATGCATTCACTGAGTTAAATGATCCAATTGATCAGAAAGAACGTTTTGAAGCGCAATTAAAAGAACGCGAACAAGGTAATGATGAAGCTCACATGATGGATGATGATTATATCGAAGCTCTTGAGTATGGTATGCCTCCTACGGGTGGACTAGGAATTGGTATTGATCGTCTTGTTATGTTATTAACGAATGCACCATCTATTCGTGATGTACTATTATTCCCTGCTATGCGTCATAAACAAGACTAAGCTTTGGAGATTTCTCCAAAGCTTTTTTTATCGCGATTGGTGAGGCTTGATTAAAGTTTCACTTTATTTGAGTATGAGTGTGGAGATTAGATGTTGATGTTGGAAGAAATTATATTTATATAGAAGAAAAGTGCTGTTTTTATACTTTTTTACTAAGTTAAAAATTTTATTAGAAAAACTATTGCATTTTAATAATCAAACTGGTATATTTATATTCGTTGCCACGAAAGGTAACAAGCAAAACAAACGAAAAACAACTTTTTGAAAAAAGTTGTTGACGAAAATATAACGAAATGTTATATTAATAAAGTCGCTTCTGAGCGACGAAGTAGTTCTTTGAAAACTGAACGAAACAAACAACGTGAAACGTCAATTTTTATTTTAGATGCTAGACAAAC
>NZ_MACE01000079.1 GCF_001883995.1 Bacillus paranthracis
TGAAGTGAACCCTGAAAACGGGACACCAATCAAAACACCTAAACCACTTGTTCCCTAAATTCTTTAGGGGATAGGTGGTTTAATTTTTCTTGAATTCGCACACAATTGTAGTAATGAATGTATTCTAGCACAATCTTTCGCACAGTTGTGTTGGATACTTTTGTTATCTTTTGTGAATAGAAAGCTTCACTTTTCAAATGACCAAAGAAGCTTTCCATGACGGCATTATCATGGCAATTTCCTTTCCGGGACATGCTGGTGATAATGCCGTTTTCTTTGGCGTACGCTTGAAATTCTTTTGCTGTATAAATACTTCCTTGATCCGAGTGAAGAAGGACACCTTTTACTTTTCGCCCTCTCATTGCTTGTTTTAATGTCTTCATCGCCAATGTTAGTGTTTGCGACTCGCTGATGACACAACTAATAATTTCACGATTAAAGGCATCCATAATCGTTGATAAATACAAGGTACGCTCTCCAAATAATAAATAAGTTACATCCGTAAACCACTTTTCATTTGGTCTGGATGCATCGAATTGGCGCTCCAATCGATGAGGGGCTACCATTGGTTCCGCACCATTGATATATTTCTTTTTCTTTCGACGTACTTTTGAAAGAATATGATTTTGTCTCATGATTCGTAATACTTTTTTATGATTGACACACAGTCCCATTTTTCGAAGAGTAGCGGTCACTCTTCGATATCCATACCGGAATCTATGCCTAAGACAAACATCCTTTACTTTCTCTTCTATATCCTCTTTTAGATCTTCCGTTCGTTGTAACCAACGATAAAATGTGGACCGGGGTAATTCTAATACGTTACACAATTCTTTTACCGTTAGCTTTGTTTTTAAATCGTTCCATAAAGTAACTACAGTTTCTGGTTTCAGCCCCTTTCGATTTCTAGATACTTTCCCCATACAAGTAATTTTGTTTTTAGATGTTTATTTTCTAAGCGTAACTGTTCTAATTCATTTAACTCTTTTGGCCCTTTTCCATAAGAATATTGTTTTCCTACAGGTTGTTGAAAACGGTACGTTTGACCGGTACGATACCATTTCATCCATGTCTTAATTTGGGAAACATTTTTAATTCCAAGCTTCTCCATAATTGTCCGATTGGAATATCCATCCTTTTTCATTTCAATCACTTTCCACTTTATTTCTTCTGGGTAATGAACTCTTGTTTTCAAACCAAAAACACCTCCATTGAATTTGCATACTTAGTATGCGAATTCAGGAGGTGTTTTTTTCATGTGCCACTATTCGGGTTCACTTCA
>NZ_MACE01000080.1 GCF_001883995.1 Bacillus paranthracis
AGTTAAGCTCTCTAGCGCCGATGGTAGTTGGGACCTTGTCCCTGTGAGAGTAGGACGTCGCCAAGCAACTAAGCACGAGTCAAATGACTCGTGTTTTTTCGTGTTTTCTTTTATAATCCATAGTAATAAAAAATGTATTTAAATCATTATTATTTTGATTAAATACAGGGGAATGTGGCTAGGATAGTAAATAAGCAAAAGAGTTGCAAATTTTATTAATACGTATATAATTAAAGTCAAAGATAGTCAAAGTCAATAAAGGTGGCGGATAAATGAGAAATATATCTGATATCATTGAGCAATATCTAAAGCAAGTTATTGACTTAAGTAATAATAATGTGATTGAAATCAAGAGAAATGAGATTGCGGATCGATTCGAGTGCGTACCATCTCAAATCAATTATGTGATCAATACCCGTTTTACGTTAGAAAGAGGATTTGTAGTAGAAAGTAAACGTGGTGGAGGAGGTTACATTCGCATTATAAAAGTCAAACTGCATGACGATATAGACATTATTGATCAAATGCTTCATATGATTGATCATAGCGTTGCGCAAGGAAATGCAGAGAGTATGATTATACGTTTAATAGAAGAGGGAATCATAACGAATCGTGAAGCTAAACTTATGTTAAGCGTACTAGATCGTTCTGTATTATCAATGGATGTTCCTTCTCGAGATGAACTTAGGGCTCGAATATTATGCGCAATGTTAAGAACACTGAAATATAAATAAATACAGCTTTTGTAAAAGAATAATAACTAAAAGATAAGGCAGTTAAATATTGTAGAAGTTTTGAAAAAAGAACACGCACTTTTATGTAAACGAATAAAGGAAAGTGAACAGTCTAGTAATGTATGAAAAGTACTATGAGATAGATCGTTCCTGTTGTAAAGGTGGGGATAGTGATGACTTGTCAAAACTGTAATATAAGACCAGCAACTTTACATTATACAAAAGTAATTAACGAAAAGAAGGCGGAAGTTCATCTTTGTGAGCAATGTGCAGAACAAAGTGGCTATACGTCTTTCTTTCAATCATCGCAGTCTAACTTTTCATTCCATGATTTATTTGCTGGGTTATTACACGGTGAATCAACAATGTTTGAAGAAGAAAAAAGCGGATTTTCGAACACAAATATATTAAGATGTCCAAATTGTAAAATGACATATGAGCAACTTACAAAGGTAGGACGCTTTGGATGTGCTTCTTGTTACGATACATTTAAGGAACATTTAAAGCCGTTATTAAAACGTCTTCACGGCGGGCATACAGATCATTGTGGAAAAATTCCGAAGCGTATAGAAGGAAATATTCACTTAAAGAAAGAATTAGATGAACTAAAACTCATTCTGAAACAATACGTACAGAAAGAGGAATTTGAGAAAGCTGCTGGAGTAAGGGATAAAATTAGAAATCTTGAAACTCAGCTTAGTGAGCATAGAGAGGGGGAATAGTTCTATGTCACTGGACAAAATTATGAATGAAGCGATTAGTCCATGGATGAAGGGAGATGGCCCTGATTCTGATATTGTTTTAAGTAGTCGAATTCGTTTGGCTCGTAATTTTAAAAAATATCAATTCTCTACTATGCAAAACGAAGAAGAAGCTAAACAGATTCAAGAATTATTTAAAAAGGAATTTATAAATAAAACAGTAGAACCTTTTGGAGAGTTTGAACTATTAAAAATGAATGAATTAACGCCTCTTCAAAGGAGAGTATTAGTTGAAAAGCATTTAATTAGTCCCAACCTTGCAGGAACAGAATATGGAGCGTGTCTATTGTCAGAAAACGAACATATTAGTGTTATGCTGAATGAAGAAGACCATATTCGGATTCAGTGCTTATTTTCAGGATTGCAGTTATCAGAGGCACTTCAAAGTGCTAATCAAATAGATAATTGGATTGAGAAAGAGGTTGAATATGCTTTTGATGAATCACTTGGATATATTACGAGCTGCCCTACTAACGTTGGTACAGGACTTAGGGCTTCCGTAATGATCCATTTACCAGGGCTCGTTTTAACGAAAAGAATTAGCCGTATTATACAAGTAATTCAAAAATTAGGGTTAGTAGTAAGAGGAATATACGGTGAAGGTAGCGAAGCGTTAGGTAATATATTTCAAGTGTCAAACCAAATGACGCTAGGAAAATCTGAAGAAGATATTATTGCAGATTTAAAGAGTGTCATTCAACAAATCATACAGCAAGAAAAGATGGCTAGAGAATTAATTGTACAAAATTCAAGTATTGAGCTTGAAGATAAAGTTTATCGCTCTTATGGCATACTAGCCAACAGTCGTTTAATTCAATCTGCGGAAGCAGCCAATTGCTTATCAGATTTACGACTTGGTATTGATTTAGGATATATAAAAGGTATATCGAGAAATATTTTGACTGAGCTAATGGTTCTTACACAACCAGGCATTTTACAACAATATGCGGGAGGACCTTTAGGGCCAGAAGAAAGAGATTATCGAAGAGCAACCTTAATCCGTGAGCGATTACGTATTGAAAAAAACTAAGCGCAAGTAGGAGGCGATTTCTATGATGTTTGGAAGATTTACAGAAAGAGCACAGAAAGTATTAGCTTTATCTCAAGAGGAAGCGATTCGTATTGGGCATAACAATATTGGAACAGAACATATTTTACTTGGGCTTGTACGCGAAGGTGAAGGAATTGCAGCAAAAGCGTTGATTGCTCTTGGATTAAGCCCGGAGAAAGTTCAAAAAGAAGTAGAAGCGTTAATTGGACGCGGAACAGAAGCTTCTCAAACCGTACATTATACACCGCGTGCTAAAAAGGTTATTGAGCTGTCTATGGATGAAGCTCGTAAATTAGGTCATTCTTACGTTGGAACAGAACATATTTTACTTGGTTTAATCCGCGAGGGTGAAGGGGTAGCAGCACGTGTTTTAAATAACTTAGGTGTTAGCTTAAATAAGGCAAGACAACAAGTATTGCAACTTCTTGGAAGTAATGAAGCAAGTTCAGGTCATCAAGGTGGTTCTTCAACAAATGCAAATACACCAACACTTGATAGCTTAGCACGTGATTTAACAGTTGTTGCACGTGAAAATCGTTTAGACCCTGTTATTGGACGTGGTAAAGAAATTCAACGTGTAATTGAAGTTTTAAGCCGTAGAACGAAAAACAATCCTGTATTAATTGGGGAGCCTGGTGTAGGTAAAACGGCAATTGCAGAAGGATTAGCACAACAAATCGTAAATAATGAAGTTCCTGAAACTTTAAGAGATAAGCGTGTTATGACACTAGATATGGGTACAGTGGTAGCCGGAACGAAATACCGTGGTGAATTTGAAGACCGTTTGAAGAAAGTAATGGATGAAATCCGCCAAGCAGGAAATATCATTCTATTTATTGATGAACTTCATACATTAATTGGTGCAGGTGGAGCAGAAGGTGCTATTGACGCATCGAACATTTTAAAACCATCTTTAGCTCGTGGGGAATTACAATGTATTGGAGCGACAACGTTAGATGAATATCGCAAATATATTGAAAAAGATGCAGCTTTAGAGAGACGTTTCCAACCAATTCACGTTGATGAGCCAAGTTTAGATGAATCAACTCAAATTTTGAAAGGTTTACGTGATCGTTATGAGGCACATCACCGCGTATCTATTACAGATGATGCAATTGATGCAGCTGTAAAGCTTTCAGATCGTTATATTACAGATCGTTTCTTACCAGATAAAGCAATTGATTTAATTGATGAAGCTGCTTCAAAGGTTCGCTTACGCTCTTATACAACACCACCAAATCTAAAAGAGCTTGAAGTGAAGCTTGAGGAAATTAGAAAAGAAAAAGATGCAGCTGTACAAAGTCAAGAGTTTGAAAAAGCTGCTTCCTTACGTGATATGGAACAACGTTTACGTGAGAAGTTAGAAGATACGAAGCGTCAATGGAAAGAGCAACAAGGAAAAGAAAACTCAGAAGTGACAGTAGAAGATATTGCAAATGTTGTTTCTACGTGGACTCGTATCCCGGTTTCTAAGCTTGCACAAACAGAGACTGATAAATTATTAAACTTAGAATCGATTCTTCACGATCGTGTTATTGGTCAAGATGAAGCGGTAGTAGCTGTGGCGAAAGCTGTTCGTCGTGCTAGAGCAGGTTTGAAAGATCCGAAACGTCCGATTGGTTCATTTATTTTCTTAGGACCAACAGGTGTAGGTAAAACGGAGCTAGCAAGAGCGTTGGCAGAATCTATGTTCGGTGATGAGGATGCAATGATTCGCATCGATATGTCTGAGTACATGGAGAAGCATTCTACTTCTCGTTTAGTTGGATCTCCTCCAGGATATGTTGGATATGAAGAAGGTGGACAATTAACAGAAAAGGTTCGCCGTAAGCCATATTCAGTTGTCTTATTAGATGAAGTAGAGAAAGCTCATCCTGATGTGTTTAACATTTTACTACAAGTATTAGAAGATGGTCGCTTAACAGATTCTAAAGGGCGTACAGTTGATTTCCGTAATACAATTGTTATTATGACATCTAACGTTGGTGCAGAAGCGTTAAAACGTAATAAACATCTTGGATTTAACGTACAAGATGAGAGCCGCGATTATTCAGATATGAAAGGTAAAGTAATGGATGAACTGAAAAAGGCATTCCGTCCAGAATTCTTAAACCGTATTGATGAAATTATCGTGTTCCATATGCTTGAGAAAAAACATATTCAAGAGATTGTAACACTTATGGTAAATCAGTTAGTAAATCGCTTAAAAGAGCAAGAAATTGAATTGCATTTAACAGAAGGAGCGATTTCGGCTATTGCTGATAAAGGGTTTGACCGAGAGTACGGTGCTCGTCCGCTTCGTAGAGCAATTCAGAAACATGTAGAAGATAGACTATCGGAAGAACTTTTAAAAGGTGCTATTGAGAAAGGACAAAAAGTTATCTTTGATGTTGAAGGAGAATCATTTGTCATTCATAGTGCTGAAAAGGTAAAATAAGTATAGACAAACTAAGAGGGCTACGAGATAGCCCTCTTTCTTGTACGATAAGGATAAATTGTTTATAGATGAAAGTGAAGTGAGATATAAAACGATATGGCTAAAAAGAAAACAAAATTCACATGTCAAGAGTGTGGGTATCAGTCACCAAAATATATGGGGAAATGCCCTGGATGTGGTCAATGGAATACGCTTGTTGAAGAGATGGAACCGGTTGTATCATCAAGGCGCCTTAATTATGCGAATGCAATTCAAACAGAAGTAACAAAACCAAGACGTCTAACAGAAGTGGAAACAAAGTCTGAGGCGCGTATTGAAACAAAATTTCAAGAATTTAACCGTGTACTTGGTGGCGGGATTGTAGATGGATCCTTAGTACTGATTGGTGGAGACCCCGGGATTGGAAAATCAACGTTACTATTACAAATATCATCACAATTAGCGGATTCTTCATATGATGTCCTATATATATCGGGTGAAGAATCAGCAAAACAGATTAAACTGCGTGCGGATCGTTTACATGTAAATGGTAGTAATCTATTTGTTGTATCAGAGACGGACTTACAGCGAATTGCAACACATATTGAAGAGGTGAACCCAGCCTTTGTTGTTATTGATTCTATTCAAACAATACATCTACCTGAAGTAACATCAGCACCGGGAAGTGTGGCACAAGTTCGTGAATGTACAGCGGAATTAATGAAACTTGCAAAAACGAAAGGAATCCCTATTTTTATCGTTGGACATGTGACAAAAGAGGGAGCGATTGCAGGACCTCGTATGTTAGAACATATGGTCGATGCAGTTCTTTACTTTGAAGGAGACCGTCATCATACATACCGCATTTTGCGAGCAGTAAAGAATCGTTTTGGTTCTACGAATGAAATGGGTATTTTTGAAATGAAAGAGCTTGGCCTTGCAGAAGTATTAAACCCTTCTGAAATTTTTCTTGAGGAAAGACCAGTTGGGGTTGCAGGATCAACAGTGGTTGCCTCAATGGAAGGAACAAGACCAGTTTTAGTAGAAATACAAGCATTAATTTCCCCTACTAGTTTTGGAAACCCTCGAAGAATGGCAACGGGAATTGATCATAACCGTGTATCGCTTATTATGGCAGTGCTAGAAAAAAGAACAGGCTTATTATTGCAAAATCAGGATGCATATTTAAAAGTAGCAGGTGGTTTGAAGTTAGATGAACCAGCAATTGATTTAGCTGTCGCTTTAAGTATAGCTTCAAGTTTTAGAGATAAATCTACGGCACCAACCGATGCAGTAATAGGAGAAGTAGGATTAACTGGAGAAATAAGAAGAGTATCAAGAATTGAA
This sequence comes from Bacillus paranthracis, assembly GCF_001883995.1. Taxonomy (GTDB): domain Bacteria; phylum Bacillota; class Bacilli; order Bacillales; family Bacillaceae_G; genus Bacillus_A; species Bacillus_A paranthracis. The sequence goes on from NZ_MACE01000080.1 coordinate 6,310, forward strand.
CAACGTGTACAAGAAGCAGCTAAATTAGGATTTCAACGCGCTATTATTCCTAGAAAAAATTTGGGAGGATGGACAATTCCAGATGGGATTGAGGTAGTTGGTGTATCTAATTTAGGAGAAGCACTTCGTTTGACATTAGGAGGCTAGGCTATGGAAGAAAACAAGCAACGTGTCAAAAGTATGATTAATATTTTACAACTTGTGGCCCCGGGAACACCACTGCGCGAAGGGATAGATAATGTACTTCGCGCACAAACAGGGGGATTAATTGTTCTTGGATATAATGAGCAGATTAAAAGTATTGTTGATGGAGGTTTTCATATTAATTGTGCATTCTCTCCAGCTAGTTTATATGAATTAGCAAAAATGGATGGGGCACTTATTTTAAATGAAACGGGAAGTAAAATTTTGATTTCGAACGCACAGTTAGTTCCAGAGTCATCTATTGACTCTATTGAGACAGGTATGCGCCACCGAACGGCGGAGCGTGTAGCAAAGCAGACAGGCAGCCTTGTTGTGGCTATTTCACAAAGACGTAACGTAATTACGCTATATCAAGGGAATTTACGTTATACACTAAAAGATATAGGCGTTATTTTAACAAAGGCGAATCAAGCTATCCAAACGTTAGAAAAATATAAGGCTGTATGGAATGATGGGATTACGAATTTGGGCATTCTAGAATTTGAAGAGGTTGTTACAATGTCCGAGGTAGTCCATGTTTTACATAGTGTTGAAATGGTACTACGTATTAAAAATGAAATATTGAGCTATATTCATGAATTGGGAACAGAAGGTAGGTTAATTCGTTTACAACTTACGGAACTATTAGCCGACTTAGAAGCAGAGGCAGCGCTATTAATTAAAGATTACTATCAAGAAAAAACACAAGACCATCATCAAATTTTGAAAAAGTTACAAGAACTTGCGAATACACAACTTCTAGAGGACAGTGATTTAGTTAAATTGCTTGGATACCCAGGACAAACGAGTTTAGAAGAAAGTGTGACGCCGAGAGGATACCGAATCACAAGCAAAATTTCGCGTGTTCCACCACTTATCATTGAAAATTTAATTAATCGATTTAAAACTTTGCAAGGTGTTTGTCGTGCAACTATTAATGAATTAGATGATGTGGAAGGAATTGGAGAAGTCAGGGCGAAGAAAATACGAGAAGGCCTAAAAAGAATTCAAGAGCATCTCTATATGAGTAGACACAATTAAGAATATTACATTGATTCCATAATATAACGACACTAGAACATTTTTGGTATATGATATGATATATTGGTAAATAAAACTATTTATAAAAAAACACGTCCGCTTTTGCATTCGGCGTTTTGATTAGCGAAACAATGGTTAATAATGAGTAGGAGGTGGTTGGATGTTAAAACGGATTGTACAGCTCTTCTTTTTAGTAATCGGGGGAGCGTTAGGGATTTACTTAATCCCAAAAGTTATTAATGTATTAGACATCGGTGCCGTTCCTTTATTGGAAGGATCGTATGTTCGTGCAATTATTGGTGCAATTATTTTATTTTTAACAACATTTTGGCTTGTAGATTATATTGTTCAACTTATTAAGCATATTGAAGAGGCTCTTGTAAAAGCGCCTGTAGCAGATGTTTTGTTTGGTACATTAGGTTTAATCTCTGGGCTTATTGTTGCGTATTTAATTTTAATACCAATTCGTGAATTTACAATTCCAGTTATTAGTACAGTGTTGCAAGTGTTCTTTACTCTTTTACTAGGATATTTAGGATTCCAAGTAGGGTTTAAAAAGAGGAATGAATTGCTAGGATTATTTACATTACCACAACGTGGGAAGAAGAAAAATAATAATAGTGAGAATGAAGAACCAGAAAATGAGGTAGAAGAATCTTTAGCGCATTGGAAAATTCTCGATACAAGTGTAATTATCGATGGACGTATTGCTGATATTTGCCAAACAAAGTTTTTAGAAGGAACAATTGTCATTCCGCAATTCGTGTTAGAAGAACTTCAGCACATTGCCGATTCTTCTGATGCTTTAAAACGTAATCGTGGTCGCAGAGGATTAGATATTTTAAATCGTATTCAAAAAGAGATGCCGATCCCGGTAGAAATTTATGAAGGCGATTTCGATGATATTCAGGAAGTGGATAGCAAACTTGTAAAGTTGGCGAAAATCACTGGTGGAACGGTAGTAACGAATGACTTCAACTTAAACAAAGTCTCTGAATTACAAGGGGTAACGGTGTTAAACATTAATGATTTAGCTAATGCAATTAAACCTGTTGTACTCCCAGGTGAAGAATTAAGTGTGTATGTTGTAAAAGATGGAAAAGAACAAAATCAAGGTGTAGCATATTTAGATGACGGCACGATGATTGTAGTAGAAGATGGTAGAGAATATGTAGGCTCACAACTCGATGTACTCGTTACGAGTGTGTTACAAACGTCGGCTGGGCGCATGATTTTTGCCAAACGTAAATTATTAGAAAAAGCATTATAAGTAGAGGATTATTAATATGTATACATTAATTATTCCAGCAGCTGGTCAAGGAAAGCGGATGGGTGCTGGCAAAAATAAGTTGTTCTTACTTATTAATGAAGTACCGATTATTGTGCATACGTTACGTGCTTTCGAACAGGATAAAGCATGTAAAAATATTATTATGGCAATTAACGAAGAAGAGCGTCCGTATTTTGAAGAGTTAATGCAAAAGTATCCGGTTGCAAAGCCAGTACAATTTATTCAAGGTGGAGCTGAAAGACAAGATAGTGTATATAATGCGATTCAGCATACGAGTGATGTTGAGTATGTTCTTGTACATGACGGTGCGCGCCCGTTCGTAACGAACAAAGTGATCCAAGATGTATTAACTGCAGCAGAAAAATATGGAGCTTCCATTTGTGCGGTGCCAGTGAAAGATACTGTTAAGAAAGTAGAGCAGGGTGTTGTTGTCGAAACGGTAGAAAGATCTCAACTTAAAGCTGTTCAAACACCGCAAGGGTTCTCTGTTTCTCTTTTGTTAGAAGCTCATAGAAGTGCGAAGCAGAGTTGTTTCCTTGGTACAGATGATGCAAGTCTCGTAGAACGTATCGGGAAGCAAGTAGGTGTAGTAGAGGGGAGTTACTATAATATTAAAGTGACGACCCCAGAGGATTTACTAATTGCTGAAAGTTTTCTTCACGTTCAAAAGAAATGATAGCAATGATTATAGCGAAGAGAAGCTCGGCAAAGGCCGGGCTTTTCTTTATAAGGATAGCGATATAATATAGAATCATAAAGCTCAGTAGTTTAGCTCGAGGAGGATGTAAAAAATGTTTCGAATTGGACAAGGTTTTGATGTGCATGAATTCGCGGAAGGTAGACCGTTAATTATTGGCGGAATTACAATTCCACATGAGAAAGGATTAATCGGTCACTCTGATGCAGATGTATTGTTACATACAATCGCGGATGCGTGTTTAGGTGCAATTGCAGCAGGAGATATTGGGAAACATTTTCCTGATACAGACCCTGCCTTTAAAGATGCTGATTCAGCTGTATTATTGCAAAAGGTTTGGGAGTTTGTGCGTGAACAAGGTTATGAATTAGGGAATTTAGATTGTACAATTATTGCTCAAAAGCCAAAAATGGCACCACATATTGAAAGTATGCGCAAACGCATTAGTGAGCTATTAGAAACGTCTATCGATAATATCAATGTAAAGGCAACAACAACAGAAAAATTAGGATTTACAGGTAGAGAAGAAGGAATTGCTTCTCAAGCAGTTGTTTTATTACAGAAAAAATAATGGTTTTTAATTCGTAAGATGGATAATCACATTTTTTTGGTGTACAATTATAGAATGTGTTGACATTAAGAATGGAAGGTGTACCAATTATGGAAAAGCAAGTGAGAGTGCGCTATGCGCCAAGTCCAACAGGACACTTACATATCGGAAATGCGCGTACGGCATTATTTAATTATTTATTTGCTCGTCATCAAGATGGTAAGTTTATTATTCGTATTGAAGATACTGATGTAAAACGTAATGTTGCTGGTGGAGAAGAAAGCCAATTAAAATACTTGAAATGGCTCGGTATGGACTGGGATGAAGGTGTTGATGTTGGTGGTGAATTTGGACCATATCGTCAAACAGAGCGTTTAGATATTTATAAAAAGTTATATGAAGATTTATTAGAGCGTGGTTTAGCTTACAAATGTTATATGACAGAAGAAGAGCTAGAAGCAGAACGCGAAGGGCAAATTGCTCGTGGTGAAACACCTCGTTACGCAGGTAACCACCGTGATTTAACTGAAGCGCAAGTGAAAGAATTTGAAGCTGAGGGACGTATTCCAAGTATTCGTTTCCGCGTACCAGCTGACCGTGATTACACATTTAAAGATATTGTAAAAGATGAAGTTGCATTCCATTCAAATGATTTCGGTGATTTCGTTATCGTGAAAAAAGATGGAATTCCAACTTATAACTTTGCAGTAGCAGTAGATGATCACTTAATGGAAATTACACACGTACTTCGTGGTGATGACCATATTTCAAACACGCCAAAACAAATGATGATTTATGAAGCTTTCGGTTGGGATATTCCGCAATTCGGTCATATGACTTTAATTGTAAATGAAAGCCGTAAAAAATTAAGTAAGCGTGATGAATCTATTATTCAATTTATTGAGCAATATAAAGAGCTTGGATATCTTCCAGAAGCAATCTTTAACTTTATTGCACTACTAGGTTGGTCGCCAGTAGGAGAAGAAGAAATCTTCTCTCAAGAAGAGTTTATCAAAATGTTTGATGCAGCTCGTTTATCAAAATCACCTGCATTATTTGATTCTCAAAAACTAAAATGGATGAACAACCAATATATGAAAAAGCAAGATTTAGATACGGTGGTAGAATTAAGCTTACCGCATTTAGTGAAGGCTGGACGTATAGGTGAAACTTTAAGTGAACAAGAACAAGCTTGGATTCGTGATGTAATTGCGTTATATCATGAACAAATGAGCTTTGGAGCTGAAATTGTAGAGCTTTCTGAAATGTTCTTCAAAGATCATGTTGATTATGAAGAAGAAGGACAAGAAGTATTAAAAGGTGAACAAGTACCAGAAGTACTTCGTGCATTTGCTGGTCAAGTAGAAGCACTAGAAGCTATGGAACCGGCAGCAATTAAGGCGGCTATTAAAGCAGTTCAAAAGGAAACAGGTCATAAAGGTAAAAACTTATTTATGCCAATCCGTGTTGCAACTACTGGTCAAACACACGGTCCAGAGCTTCCTAATGCTATTGCACTTCTTGGAAAAGAAAAAGTTTTAAATCGTCTTCAAAAAGTAATTGGTTAACATTTTCTAGGTTTAGAAATATAATAAATATACTTAAAACCTAATAAGGAAAAGCGACGAGAAGGAGAAGTAGAAAATCAGGCTTTTTACAGAGAGAACCACCTTAGGCTGGAAGTGGTTTATAAGCGGATTTTTGAAATGCCCCTTCGAGTCTTCTGCTGAACAGCAAATTGTTTTGCGAAACGTCTTAGGACGTAAAGTAAGCAGAAGCGGTGTACACCGTTATCAGAGATGAGTTTGAGGCTTTTTTTAGCCTAAACAGAGTGGAACCGCGCTTATAAGGCGTCTCTGTCAATATGACAGAGACGCCTTTTTTTATACCGTAAAATTGGGTATGAGTATAAGTTTTATCCACGTGTATAAAGATTTAGGGGGATAAGTAGGGAGTTAGTTCACTCGAAAAAGCAGCCCATAAAGGGGAGGGAACGTCGATGTTTAAGAGGCTTCGGGAAGATATTGAAGTCGTTTTTGAACAGGATCCAGCGGCAAGAAGTTATTTCGAAGTCATTTTGACTTACTCTGGATTACATGCAGTTTGGGCCCATCGAATTGCACATGCTTTTTATAAAAAGAATTTCTTCTTTATTGCACGTTGGATCTCACAAGTTAGTCGTTTCTTTACTGGCATTGAGATTCATCCAGGAGCAACAATTGGTCGTCGTTTTTTCATTGACCATGGAATGGGAGTTGTAATTGGAGAAACGTGCGAAATTGGTGATAATGTAACGATCTATCAAGGAGTTACATTAGGTGGTACGGGTAAAGAAAAGGGAAAGAGGCACCCTACAATTCAGGATAATGTATTAATTGCCACAGGTGCTAAAGTACTGGGTTCTATTACAGTTGGAGAGAATTCTAAAATTGGAGCAGGTTCTGTCGTATTAAAAGAAGTCCCTGCACATTCTACAGTTGTAGGTATACCAGGCCGAGTCGTTATTCAAAATGGCGTAAAGATTGGTCAAGAATTGAATCATTCCGATCTTCCAGATCCAATTTTTGATAAATTAAAGGTCATGGAAGTAGAACTTGATAAATTGAAAAAACAACTTGAAGTAAAGGTAGAAAGGAAGGATAAAAATGACTATTCACATTTATAATACGTTAACACGTCAAAAGGAAGAGTTTATTCCATTAGAAGAAAATAAGGTAAAGATGTATGTATGCGGACCTACAGTTTATAACTATATTCACATCGGGAACGCAAGACCACCTATGGTATTTGATACAGTGCGCCGTTATTTAGAATATAAAGGATACGATGTGCAGTATGTATCTAACTTTACTGACGTAGATGATAAATTAATTAAAGCGGCAAATGAGTTAGGCGAAGATGTGCCGACAATTGCGGACCGTTTCGTGGAAGCGTACTTTGAAGATGTAACGGCACTAGGTTGCAAACATGCAACAGTTCATCCGCGTGTAACAGAAAATATGGATATCATTATTGAATTTATTCAAGAACTTGTGAATAAAGGATATGCATATGAATCAGAAGGGGATGTGTACTTTAGAACGAAGGAATTCGAAGGGTACGGTAAGTTATCACATCAACCGATTGCGGACTTACGTCACGGTGCGCGTATTGAAGTAGGAGAAAAGAAACAAGACCCTCTTGATTTTGCACTATGGAAAGCTGCGAAAGAAGGAGAAATCTTCTGGGAAAGCCCTTGGGGTCAAGGTCGCCCAGGCTGGCATATCGAGTGCTCGGCAATGGCGCGTAAATACTTAGGGGATACAATTGATATTCACGCTGGTGGTCAAGACTTGGCATTTCCTCATCACGAGAATGAAATCGCGCAGTCTGAGGCGTTAACAGGAAAAACATTTGCACGTTATTGGATGCACAATGGATATATTAATATTAATAATGAGAAAATGTCTAAGTCACTTGGGAACTTCATTTTAGTTCACGATATCATTAAGCAATATGATCCGCAGTTAATTAGATTCTTTATGCTATCAGTACACTACCGTCACCCAATTAATTTCAGTGAAGAGTTATTACGAAGCACAAATAACGGACTGGAAAGAATTAAAACAGCTTACGGTAATTTAAAACACCGTATGGAAAGTAGTACGGATTTAACAGATCATGATGAGAAGTGGTTAGCTGACCTGAAAAAATTCCAAACTGCATTTGAAGAAGCGATGAATGATGACTTCAATACTGCCAATGCAATCACTGAGTTATATAATGTAGCAAATCATGCAAATCAATATTTACTGGAAGAACATACGTCTACAGTGGTAATTGAAGCATACGTAAAACAACTTGAAACATTATTTGATATTCTAGGGTTAGAATTAGCGCAAGAAGAGTTACTAGATGAAGAAATTGAAGCGCTTATTCAAAAACGTATTGAAGCTCGTAAAAATCGTGATTTTGCATTATCAGATCAAATTCGCGATGATTTAAAAGATCGTAATATTATTTTAGAAGATACCGCTCAAGGTACAAGATGGAAAAGAGGATAAGAATGATTGATGCAAAGCAATTAAACAGCTTAGCGTTAGCATATATGGGTGATGCGGTATATGAACAATATATCCGCTATCACCTACTTCAAAAAGGGAAGGTTCGTCCTAATCAGTTGCATCGATTAGGGACAAGCTTTGTTTCGGCAAAAGCACAGGCGAAAGTTGTTTATCATTTATTAGAGACAGCGTTTTTAACTGAGGAAGAAGAGGCAGTACTAAGAAGAGGACGTAATGCAAATTCAGGTACTGTTCCGAAAAATACAGATGTACAAACATATCGACATAGTACAGCCTTTGAAGCGTTAATTGGCTATCATCACTTATTAAATAATCGTGAAAGATTAGACGAAATTGTATATAAGGCAATTGCTGTTCTAGAAGAAAAGGAAGGGGGCACATCATCATGAGTAGTGAATATATTATCGGACGTAACCCTGTAATTGAAGCGTTACGATCAGGGAGAGATATTAATAAAATTTGGATTGCAGAAGGTGCTGCCAAAGGACAAGTACAAATTGTACTAGCACTAGCGAAAGAAAATAAAATTATTTTGCAACATGCACCAAAAAAGAAGTTAGATCAATTAGTTGAGGGGAACCATCAAGGTGTAATTGCTCAAGTGGCCGCATATCAATATGCTGAGCTAGAAGATCTATTCAAAGTAGCAGAGAAGCGTAATGAAGATCCATTCTTCTTAATTTTAGATGAAATTGAAGACCCGCATAACCTCGGTTCTATTATGCGTACTGCGGACGCGACAGGAGCTCATGGAATTATAATTCCGAAAAGAAGAGCTGTGGGACTTACTGCATCAGTTGCGAAAGCATCTACTGGGGCAATTGAATATATTCCTGTTGCACGTGTAACGAATTTATCTCGTACAATCGATGAATTAAAAGAACGTGGACTTTGGATTGCTGGTACAGATGCAAAAGGAAAAACGGATTACCGTAATTTAGATGGTAAAATGCCAATTGGATTAGTAATTGGAAGTGAAGGAAAAGGTATGAGTCGTATTATTGGTGAAAAATGTGATTTCTTAATTACTTTACCGATGGTTGGTAAAGTTACATCCTTAAATGCTTCAGTGGCCGCAAGTTTGTTAATGTATGAGGTATATCGTAAACGTAACGAAATTGGTAAATAAAAAATGAACGATATTTTAATCGTTGACGGTTACAACATTATTGGAGCTTGGGGAGACTTGAAAAAACTACGGGATGTAGATTTGCAATCATCAAGAGATGCACTGATTGATAAGATGGCGGATTACCAAGGTTACACAGGTACAAAGGTAATGATCGTTTTTGATGCTTATACAGTCCACGGTATTGAAAAAAAGATGAAACAATCACGTGTGGAAGTTATATTCACGAGGAAGAATCAAACTGCAGATGAAAAGATAGAGCAACTTGCAATTGAGCTTAGAAATATAAATACGCAAATATATGTTGCGACTTCTGATTATACGGAACAATGGGTTATATTTGCTCAAGGTGCGCTCCGGAAATCTGCGCGGGAATTAGAGTTGGAAGTACAAGCGATGGAGCAACAAGTAAGAAGGCGTACACAAGACACAAAAGAAAAGCAACCTGCTATGCGAAAGATATTTAGTAAAGATATTACAGAAAAGTTAGAAAAATTAAGAAGAGGAGAGCGTTGAAGCATTGACGCTCTTTGTCTTTTTACTGTATAATATTTCTAAATAAATAGCGGTCGGAGGGATCAAGGTGGAAGCAGGCTTCGTAAGTGTAGGCGACGTTACATTTCGTGATTTAGAAGATGAGGCAATCGTTGAGTTAGTTCGAAAAGGTAATACTGACGCTCTAGAATATTTGATTCACAAATATAAGAACTTTGTTCGCGCGAAATCGAGATCTTATTTCTTAGTGGGTGCCGATCGAGAAGATATTGTTCAAGAAGGTATGATTGGATTGTTTAAAGCGATTCGTGATTATAAAGAGGACAAGCTGTCTTCATTCAAAGCATTTGCTGAACTGTGTATCACTCGACAAATTATTACCGCTATTAAAACAGCAACCAGGCAAAAACATATTCCGTTAAATTCATATGTGTCTTTAGATAAACCGATTTATGACGAGGAATCTGATCGGACATTATTAGATGTTATTTCGGAAGCGAAGGTAACTGATCCTGAAGAAATGATTATAAGTCAGGAAGAATATACCGACATAGAATCTAAAATATCTGAATTATTAAGCGATTTAGAAAGAAAAGTGCTTTCTTTGTATCTAGACGGTCGTTCTTATCAAGAGATTTCGGAACAGTTAAATAGACATGTGAAATCTATTGATAACGCTTTACAGAGAGTGAAGCGGAAATTGGAACGATATATGGAAATGAGAGAGAGTATCACTTCAAATTAATAACAAGAGCTACAGGTGTAAAAAATCACCTGTTTTCTTTTTGTAGCGAGTACAAAAGGCATGTCATTGACATTGTCTTTTATTGTATGATACATTTTTAGGGACATAATGTTACAAGGTTGGTGTAACTAATGAGGAAAAAAGTTGTACTCTCATGTGAAGAGTGTAAAAATCGAAACTACTCTACGATGAAAGATACGAGCTCAGTAGAGCGACTTGAAATAAAGAAATTTTGTAAAACATGCAATCAGCATACAGTTCACAAGGAAACAAAATAAATAATTGAAATAATACACTGGAGGTCCCGTAGATGCGTTTAACGAACTTTTTCGGCGATGTAGGTCGCGAAATGAAAAAAGTAAGTTGGCCTAAAAAAGATGAATTACTCCGTTCAACAGCGACTGTTATCGCTACAGTTGTCTTCTTTGCGATTTTCTTCGCAGTAGTTGATATGGGCATTTCTTCTTTAATTCGGTTAATTCTTGGTTAATTCTTGAATAAGAAGCACTTATCCATGATATAATGTTATTTATAAGAACTGTGTAAAAGCCCGGTGAACGGGTTTTTTCATTTGCGCAAAAAAATGTACGTCAGGGAGGGAAGGACGCTCGTCCTAAATGAATGGAAAAAAGTTGGTATGTTGTCCATACTTATTCTGGATATGAAAATAAAGTAAAAGCAAACCTAGAGAAACGTGTAGAATCAATGGGTATGCAAGATAAAATTTTCCGTGTTGTTGTCCCGGAAGAAGTAGAAGTAGAAATGAAAAACGGTAAAGAAAAATTAATGAAAAGAAAAGTGTTCCCAGGTTATGTATTAGTAGAATTAATCATGACTGATGACTCTTGGTATGTTGTACGTAACACGCCAGGTGTAACTGGGTTCGTTGGTTCTTCTGGTTCTGGATCTAAACCATCACCTCTATTAGAAGAGGAAGTTGTTACCATTATGAAACATATGGGAATGGACAACGAAGTGGTTGATTTCGACTTTGAACTTCATGAGACAGTACGTGTAAATGAGGGACCATTCGCAGATTATACAGGTGCTATCGAAGAAATTGATGTGGAGAAGAAGAAGGTTAGCGTGCTTGTGGACATGTTTGGTCGCGAGACTCCAGTTGAACTTGACTTCCATCAAATTGAAAAATTATAAAATGAAACTTGAAATGAATTGTAAAAAGTGATAATATCTTTTAAGTCAGTACGTCTTCGTTATCGGAGACGTTTTTTGAAAGATTTTATCCTTAGAGATAAAATATGACGTGGGAGGGCAAATCACTGTCCAATTGACCACATCACGGACTTAAGGAGGTGTGTCTCGTGGCTAAAAAGGTAATTAAAATGGTAAAGCTTCAAATTCCTGCAGGTAAAGCTAACCCAGCTCCACCAGTTGGTCCAGCATTAGGACAAGCAGGTGTTAACATCATGGGCTTCTGTAAAGAGTTTAACGCTCGTACAGCAGATCAAGCTGGTCTTATCATCCCTGTTGAAATTACGGTATTTGAGGACCGTTCATTCACTTTCATTACTAAAACTCCTCCTGCTGCTGTTCTTCTTAAGAAAGTAGCTGGTATTGAGTCTGGTTCTGGTGAACCAAACCGTAATAAAGTGGCAACTGTTAAGCGTGATAAAGTACGCGAAATCGCTGAAACTAAAATGCCTGACCTAAACGCTGCTAGCGTAGAAGCTGCAATGCGTATGGTTGAAGGTACTGCACGCAGTATGGGCATCGTTATCGAAGACTAATTCGATTTGTTTTTTAAAAAAGGTTGCGGGTCTGGAATTCCAATTCGCAACCTTTATTATCGTAAATGATTATCGTTTTTAAATAAATGGGTGGCGCGCATCCTCAGGTTATACCTGAAAATAAGCGTAAACGTGGGAGGTTATTCCGCTAAAACCACATTCGAGGAGGAAATAAAAATGGCTAAAAGAGGTAAAAAGTACGTAGAAGCTGCAAAGCTTGTTGATCGTGCAGCTGCTTACTCTGCAACAGAAGCAGTAGAATTAGTAAAGAAAACAAACACAGCTAAATTTGATGCAACTGTAGAAGCTGCATTCCGTTTAGGTGTTGACCCTAAGAAAGCTGACCAACAAATCCGTGGTGCAGTTGTTCTTCCACACGGTACTGGTAAAGTACAACGTGTATTAGTGTTCGCTAAAGGTGAAAAAGCTAAAGAAGCTGAAGCTGCTGGAGCTGACTTCGTAGGCGATGCTGATTACATCGGTAAAATCCAACAAGGTTGGTTCGATTTCGATGTAGTAGTAGCAACTCCTGACATGATGGGTGAAGTTGGTAAACTTGGTCGCGTATTAGGACCTAAAGGTTTAATGCCAAACCCTAAAACTGGAACAGTTACTTTCGATGTAACTAAAGCTGTTAACGAAATCAAAGCTGGTAAAGTTGAATACCGCGTTGATAAAGCTGGTAACATCCACGTTCCAATCGGTAAAGTATCTTTCGAAGATGCTAAATTAGTAGAAAACTTCAGAACAATCGCTGACACTTTACAAAAAGTTAAGCCAGCTGCTGCAAAAGGTACTTACATGAAGAACGTAACAGTTGCTTCTACAATGGGACCTGGCGTACGTGTAGACGTTTCTACATTAGCGTAAATTTTGGAAGTTGACTTCATAAAGAAGTTTTAATATAATCATTTATGTTGTGAATTTAATTAGTGTACCGTAGACAGTAGGTGTCAATAGACTTAATTTCCTACCTAGGTGTTAATATACGAAGCGGAATTTTTTTCTGTGACTATATGCCTCCATGTCTACAAGTTGGGCATGGAGGTTTTTAGTGCACTTTCGGTACATCTTCTATATAATCTACAGGAGGTGTAATAACATGAGCAAAGTAATCGAAACTAAACAACAAGTTGTAACTGAAATCGCGGACAAACTTCGCGCTAGTAAATCTACAATCGTTGTTGACTACCGTGGTTTAACAGTTTCTGAAGCAACAGAATTACGTAAGCAATTACGTGAAGCTGGCGTTGAGTTCAAAGTTTACAAAAACTCTCTAACTCGTCGTGCTGCAGAATCTGCTGAAATGGCTGAGTTAAATGAATTCTTAACAGGACCAAACGCAATCGCGTTCAGTAACGAGGATGTAGTTGCTCCTGCGAAAGTATTAAACGACTTCGCTAAAGATCATGAAGCTTTAGAAATTAAAGCAGGCGTAATCGAAGGTAAACTTGTAACACTTGATGAGGTTAAAGCTATCGCTACTCTTCCATCACGTGAAGGCTTACTTTCTATGCTTCTTAGCGTTCTTCAAGCTCCAATCCGTAACCTTGCACTTGCTACTAAAGCAGTTGCAGACCAAAAGGAAGAGCAAGGCGCTTAATTTTTTAAAAGATAATTACGTATTATCGATAAAACAATACAAACCTATTTAAGGGAGGATATTTACAATGACTAAAGAACAAATCATTGAAGCAGTTAAATCTATGACTGTATTAGAACTTAACGACTTAGTAAAAGCTATCGAGGAAGAATTCGGCGTAACTGCTGCTGCTCCTGTAGCTGTTGCTGGTGGCGCTGGAGAAGCTGCTGCTGAGAAAACTGAATTTGATGTGGAACTAACTAGCGCTGGTGCACAAAAAATCAAAGTTATCAAAGTTGTTCGTGAAATCACTGGTCTTGGCTTAAAAGAAGCTAAAGAATTAGTTGACAACACTCCAAAAGTAATCAAAGAAGCTGCTGCTAAAGAAGAAGCTGAAGAAATCAAAGCTAAACTTGAAGAAGTTGGCGCTGCTGTAGAAGTTAAGTAATTAACTTTTGATGCTTTAAAAAAAGCTCGCTCTCATGCGAGCTTTTTTTTTAACTGTAAAGAAAAGAGGTGGCCATATGGCAGACCATTATTTTTCTAATGACCCTTCTAGTAAAAGTGATCGTAAGCGATGGGAATTTATGCTTCGTGGATCTCAATTTACTTTCTTATCTGACCGTGGGGTGTTCTCGAAAAACGAAGTGGACTTTGGTTCTCGTCTTTTAATTGAAGCGTTTCAAGTGCCAGATATTAAAGGTGACATATTAGACGTAGGTTGTGGATATGGACCAATTGGTTTATCGTTGGCGAAAGAGTTTCAAGACCGTAAAGTTCACATGGTGGATGTGAATGAAAGGGCACTTGAGCTTGCGAAAGAAAATGCCGCTAACAATAGAATTGGAAATGTGCACATTTTTCAAAGTAGCGTCTATGAAAATGTAGATGGTATGTATGCTGCTATTCTATCTAATCCTCCAATTCGTGCAGGTAAAGATATCGTGCATGAGATTTTAGAAAAAGCTATAGAACATTTAGTTCCAGGTGGGGAGTTGTGGATTGTTATTCAAAAGAAACAAGGTGCACCATCTGCGCTGAAGAAACTAGAAGAAGTATTTTCTGAAGTCGAAGTTGTAGAAAAGAAAAAAGGATATTATATCATAAAATCAAAAAAACGTTGACGGTTATTTTTGGCTATGTTAACATTATACAATGCCAATATATGATTTTCTGCGTTGAGAAAGATGTATATTTTTGTTTCTCTTGGAAAAGATAGTAAAATCAGCAGATTATGAAACAGAATGATGGTTTTCTTATAGAAGCCATTTTTCTTTTTTGAACAGGTAGAAAGACTCAACGTATTTATCTTTAAGAGAAAAAGACTACGCTAAATAGCAGTAGTTGTATTTATTTGTGATTTTGCACAAATTTTTTTGTGCATTTATAATACTCATGATTTGAGGGGTGAAGCAGTTGACAGGTCAACTAGTTCAATACGGACGCCACCGCCAACGAAGAAGTTATGCCCGTATTAGTGAAGTATTAGAGTTACCAAATCTTATCGAAATTCAAACCTCTTCTTATCAGTGGTTTCTTGATGAGGGTTTGCGAGAAATGTTCCAAGACATTTCTCCGATTGAAGACTTTACGGGAAATCTATCGCTTGAATTTATCGACTACAGCTTAGGTGAACCTAAATACTCTGTAGACGAATGCAAAGAGCGTGATGTGACGTATGCAGCACCACTTCGTGTAAAAGTGCGTCTAATCAACAAGGAAACTGGTGAAGTAAAAGAACAAGATGTGTTCATGGGAGATTTCCCACTCATGACAGAGACTGGAACATTCGTAATTAACGGTGCAGAACGTGTTATCGTTTCCCAGTTAGTTCGCTCTCCAAGCGTATACTATAGTGGCAAAGTGGATAAAAACGGAAAACGTGGTTTTACTGCTACTGTAATTCCAAACCGCGGAGCTTGGTTAGAGTATGAGACAGATGCTAAGGATGTTGTATATGTGCGTATTGACCGTACGCGTAAACTTCCTGTAACTGTTTTGTTACGCGCATTAGGGTTTGGCTCTGATCAAGAAATCACCGAGCTTTTAGGTGATAACGAATACTTAAGCAACACATTAGAAAAAGACAACACAGATAGCACAGAAAAAGCATTGCTTGAAATTTATGAGCGTCTACGTCCTGGTGAGCCACCAACAGTAGAAAATGCTAAGAGCTTACTTGTGTCTCGTTTCTTTGATCCAAAGCGCTACGATTTAGCAAATGTAGGTCGCTACAAGATCAACAAAAAGTTACACATTAAAAACAGATTGTTTAATCAACGTTTAGCTGAAACATTAGTGGATCCAGAAACTGGTGAAATTTTAGCGGCAGAAGGAACAATCTTAGATCGTCGTACACTTGATCGCATTTTACCTTACTTAGAGAAAAACATTGGATTCAAAACAGCGAAACCAATGGGTGGAGTGGTAGAAGGCGATGTTGAGCTGCAATCTATTAAGATTTATGCTCCTGAGTCAGAAGGCGAGCGCGTAATTAACGTAATTGGTAATGCAAATATTACTCGCGATGTAAAACACATCACACCAGGTGATATCCTTGCTTCTATCAGTTACTTCTTCAACCTACTATACAAAGTAGGGGATACAGATGATATCGACCACTTAGGAAACCGTCGTCTGCGTTCTGTTGGAGAACTATTACAAAATCAATTCCGTATCGGTCTTTCTCGTATGGAACGTGTTGTTCGTGAGAGAATGTCGATCCAAGATACAAATGCAATTACACCACAGGCATTAATTAATATTCGTCCTGTTATTGCATCTATTAAAGAGTTCTTCGGAAGTTCTCAGTTATCTCAGTTCATGGACCAAACAAACCCATTAGCAGAGTTAACTCACAAACGAAGACTATCTGCATTAGGACCTGGTGGTTTAACGCGTGAGCGCGCAGGCTTTGAAGTACGTGACGTTCACTACTCTCACTATGGTCGTATGTGTCCGATTGAAACACCAGAGGGACCAAACATCGGTTTGATTAACTCATTATCTTCATTCGCGAAAGTAAATGAGTTTGGTTTCATTGAAACACCATACCGTCGTGTTGACCCAGAAACTGGTCTTGTAACAGGGCATGTTGATTATTTAACAGCAGATGAAGAAGATAATTATGTTGTAGCCCAAGCGAATATGAAATTATCTGAAGAAGGAGAATTCCTTGATGAAGATATCGTAGCTCGTTTCCGTGGTGAAAACATTGTCACAAATAAAGAACGCATCGACTACATGGATGTATCACCAAAACAAGTAGTGTCGGCAGCGACAGCTTGTATTCCGTTCTTAGAAAACGATGACTCTAACCGCGCACTTATGGGAGCGAACATGCAACGTCAGGCGGTTCCGTTAATGAATCCGGAATCACCGATTGTAGGTACAGGTATGGAGTACGTATCAGCAAAAGACTCAGGTGCTGCAGTAATCTGTAAACACCCTGGTATTGTTGAGCGCGTAGAAGCACGTGAAGTTTGGGTACGTCGCTATGTAGAAGTTGACGGTCAAACAGTAAAAGGCGACTTAGATCGCTACAAAATGCAAAAATTCATTCGTTCTAACCAAGGAACTTGCTACAACCAACGTCCAATCGTAAGTGTTGGAAATGAAGTTGTAAAAGGTGAAATCCTTGCGGATGGTCCTTCTATGGAATTAGGTGAACTAGCACTTGGACGTAACGTGCTTGTTGGCTTCATGACTTGGGACGGTTATAACTACGAGGATGCGATCATTATGAGTGAGCGCCTTGTAAAAGATGATGTGTATACTTCTATTCATATTGAAGAATATGAGTCAGAAGCTCGTGATACGAAGCTTGGACCAGAAGAAATCACACGTGATATTCCAAACGTTGGGGAAGATGCATTACGTAACCTTGACGAGCGCGGTATCATTCGCGTTGGTGCGGAAGTAAAAGATGGAGATTTACTTGTTGGTAAAGTAACACCTAAAGGTGTAACAGAATTAACAGCTGAAGAACGTCTATTACATGCTATCTTTGGAGAAAAAGCGCGTGAAGTACGTGATACATCACTACGTGTACCACACGGTGGTGGCGGTATTATCTTAGACGTAAAAGTATTCAACCGTGAAGATGGCGACGAATTGCCACCAGGCGTGAATCAACTTGTGCGTGCATATATCGTTCAAAAACGTAAAATCTCTGAAGGTGACAAGATGGCCGGACGTCACGGTAACAAAGGTGTTATCTCTCGTATTTTACCAGAAGAAGATATGCCTTACTTACCAGACGGTACGCCAATCGATATCATGTTAAACCCATTAGGGGTACCATCTCGTATGAATATCGGTCAGGTATTAGAGCTTCATCTTGGTATGGCAGCAAGATACCTTGGCATTCACATTGCAACACCAGTATTCGATGGTGCTCGTGAGGAAGATGTTTGGGGCACAATTGAAGAAGCTGGTATGGCAAATGACGCGAAAACAATCCTGTATGACGGACGTACTGGTGAACCATTCGATAACCGTGTATCTGTTGGTGTCATGTATATGATCAAACTTGCGCACATGGTTGACGATAAACTTCATGCTCGTTCTACTGGACCATACTCACTTGTAACGCAGCAGCCTCTTGGAGGTAAAGCTCAGTTCGGTGGACAGCGTTTCGGTGAGATGGAGGTTTGGGCACTTGAAGCTTACGGTGCTGCTTATACTCTTCAAGAAATCTTAACAGTGAAGTCTGATGATGTTGTTGGACGTGTTAAGACGTATGAAGCAATTGTTAAAGGCGAAAATGTTCCAGAACCAGGCGTTCCTGAATCATTCAAAGTATTGATTAAAGAGCTGCAAAGTTTAGGTATGGACGTTAAAATGATGTCTAGCGACGATACAGAAATTGAAATGCGTGATACGGAAGATGACGATGATCATCAATCAGCAGACAAATTGAATGTCGAAGTTGAGACAACTAAGGAATAATTGGGATAACCTGTAGACTAAAAGGGAGGTAGGCCCCTTGATAGATGTAAATAACTTTGAATATATGAAGATTGGACTTGCTTCACCTGACAAGATTCGTTCTTGGTCATACGGTGAAGTTAAGAAACCAGAAACAATTAACTATCGTACGTTAAAGCCTGAAAAAGATGGCTTGTTCTGTGAGCGTATTTTCGGACCACAAAAGGACTGGGAATGTCATTGCGGAAAATACAAACGTGTACGTTATAAAGGTGTAGTTTGTGATCGATGTGGCGTTGAAGTAACGCGTGCGAAAGTACGTCGTGAACGTATGGGTCATATCGAATTAGCTGCTCCTGTATCTCATATTTGGTATTTCAAAGGTATCCCGAGCCGCATGGGACTTGTCTTAGACATGTCCCCTCGCGCGCTTGAAGAAGTAATTTATTTCGCTTCTTATGTTGTAACAGAAAGTGGAGATACACCACTTGATAAGAAGCAATTACTTTCTGAAAAAGAATACCGTGCATATCGTGATCGATATGGTAGCACATTCCAAGCTGCTATGGGTGCAGAAGCGATTAAAAAGCTATTACAAGACATCGATTTAGATAAAGAAGTAGACTTCTTAAAAGAAGAATTAAAAACAGCACAAGGACAACGCCGTACTCGTGCTATTAAACGTCTAGAAGTATTAGAAGCATTCCGTAACTCTGGAAATGAGCCATCTTGGATGATCTTAGATGTTCTACCAGTAATCCCACCAGAACTACGCCCAATGGTACAGTTAGATGGTGGACGTTTTGCTACTTCTGACTTAAACGACTTATACCGTCGTGTAATTAACCGTAATAACCGTTTAAAACGTCTATTGGACTTAGGTGCACCAAGCATTATCGTTCAAAACGAAAAACGTATGTTACAAGAAGCTGTAGACGCATTAATCGATAATGGTCGTCGTGGCCGTCCAGTTACTGGACCAGGTAACCGTCCATTAAAATCTCTATCTCACATGCTTAAAGGTAAACAAGGACGTTTCCGTCAAAACTTATTAGGTAAACGTGTTGACTACTCTGGTCGTTCTGTAATCGTTGTAGGACCGAACTTAAAGATGTATCAATGTGGATTACCGAAAGAGATGGCGCTTGAACTGTTCAAACCTTTCGTAATGAAAGAGTTAGTTGAAAAAGGATTAGCACACAACATTAAGAGTGCGAAACGTAAAATCGAGCGTGTACAACCTGAAGTTTGGGACGTTTTAGAATCTGTGATTAAAGAACATCCAGTACTTCTAAACCGCGCACCAACACTTCACCGTCTTGGTATTCAGGCGTTTGAACCTACATTAGTAGAAGGTCGCGCAATCCGTCTTCACCCACTTGTATGTACTGCATACAACGCGGACTTTGACGGTGACCAAATGGCCGTTCACGTACCTTTATCATCAGAAGCACAAGCAGAAGCTCGTCTTCTTATGTTAGCGGCACAAAACATCTTGAACCCGAAAGACGGTAAACCAGTTGTTACTCCATCTCAGGATATGGTATTAGGTAACTACTACTTAACACTTGAGCGTGAAGGTGCAATCGGTGAAGGTATGGTCTTCAAAGATGCGAACGAAGCATTACTTGCATATCAAAATGGATATGTACATCTTCATACGCGTGTTGCAGTAGCTGCAAGTGCAGTAAACAACGCAACATTTACTGAAGAGCAAAAGAGTATGCTTCTATTAACAACAGTTGGTAAATTAATATTTAACGAAATCTTACCAGAGTCGTTCCCTTATATTAATGAACCAACAAATTCAAACCTTGAAAAAGAAACACCAGCGAAATATTTCGTTGAAAAAGGTGCGAACATTAAAGAGATTATTGCTAGTCGCGAAGAAGTGGCGCCATTCAGCAAGAAAATCCTTGGTAACATCATTGCGGAAGTGTTTAAACGTTTCAAAATTACAGAAACGTCTCGCATGCTTGACCGTATGAAAAACTTAGGATTCAAGTACTCTACAAAAGCTGGTATTACAGTTGGGGTATCTGACATTCTTGTATTAGGTGAAAAAGATGAAATTCTCCACGAAGCACAAGCAAAAGTAGATAATGTAATTAAACAATTCCGTCGCGGTTTAATCACGGAAGAAGAACGTTACGATCGCGTTATCTCTATTTGGAGTAATGCAAAAGATGTTATCCAAGGAAAACTGATGAAGTCCTTGAATAAACGCAACCCAATCTTCATGATGAGTGATTCCGGTGCCCGTGGTAACGCATCGAACTTTACTCAGCTTGCTGGTATGCGTGGTCTGATGGCCAATCCATCTGGTCGTATCATCGAACTTCCAATCAAATCAAGTTTCCGTGAAGGTTTAACAGTACTTGAGTACTTCATCTCTACGCATGGTGCGCGTAAAGGTCTTGCCGATACAGCACTGAAAACTGCCGATTCTGGTTACTTAACACGTCGTCTTGTTGACGTTGCACAAGATGTAATCGTTCGTGAAGATGATTGTGGAACAGATCGCGGTTTATTAATTGGTGCGATTAAAGAGGGTAATGAAGTTATTGAGTCATTATATGATCGTCTTGTTGGACGTTTTGCAAGAAAAACTGTAAAACATCCTGAAACAGGTGAAGTATTAGTTGCTGAAAATCAATTAATTACTGAAGATATCGCTCATATCGTTGAAAATTCGGGTGTTGAAACTGTAAACATTCGTTCAGCGTTTACGTGTAACACTCGCCATGGTGTATGTAAGAAGTGTTACGGTCGTAACTTAGCAACTGGAACAGACGTAGAAGTAGGGGAAGCGGTAGGTATTATCGCAGCTCAATCTATCGGTGAGCCAGGTACACAGTTAACGATGCGTACGTTCCATACAGGTGGGGTTGCCGGAGATGATATCACTCAAGGTTTACCTCGTATCCAAGAGATCTTCGAAGCTCGTAATCCGAAAGGTCAGGCTGTTATCAGTGAAATCGACGGTGTTATCGCAGCGATCAACGATGTTAAAGATCGCCAAGAAGTAGTTGTACAGGGTGAAGTTGAAGCTCGTACGTATGCTATTCCTTACGGTGCTCGTCTGAAAGTAATTCCAGGACAGAAAATTAGCCACGGTAAAGAGTTAACAGAAGGTTCTATCGATCCGAAAGAATTACTAAAAGTAACGGACATTACGGCAGTTCAAGAATACTTATTACGTGAAGTTCAAAAAGTATACCGTATGCAAGGGGTAGAAATTGGTGACAAACACGTAGAAGTAATGGTACGCCAAATGTTACGTAAAGTACGTGTGAGTGATGCAGGTGAAACAGATGTATTACCAGGAACATTACTAGATATCCATCAGTTTACTGATGCGAATGCGAAGGTGTTACTGCAAGGTAAACAACCAGCAACAGCTAGACCAGTTCTACTTGGTATTACAAAAGCTTCACTTGAAACAGATTCATTCTTATCTGCAGCATCGTTCCAAGAAACAACTCGTGTCTTAACTGATGCAGCGATTAAGGGTAAACGCGATGAGCTTCTAGGATTGAAAGAAAATGTTATTATCGGTAAACTTGTTCCTGCTGGAACAGGTATGAATCGTTATCGCAAAGTGGATCTTGTTAAAACAACACAAGATGACATGAATGTAGAAAACGATGAAGTTTATGTGGAACAGTAAAATTTTCCGTCGTAAATTTTGTATAAAAACAGTTAATCCTAGTTGACATTGTATGAGTCAAAATGTTACTATAAGCAAGGTTGCTCCTGAACGATGCTTTGGAGGATATTTATATGTCTTATCAAAAAGTGTCAAATGCTGAAAATGTAGTCGTTGGTCATAAACGTACATTGGAAGCAATCAAAAATGGTATAGTTAAAGAAGTTGTCATTGCAGAAGATGCTGATATGCGGTTAACCCATGTTATCATTCGCACTGCATTGCAACATAACATACCCATAACCAAAGTTGAATCAGTTCGTAAACTTGGAAAAGTTGCGGGGATTCAAGTGGGAGCTTCAGCAATAGGAATAATAAGTTAAAACTGTTTTTGTGAGGAGAGAGCATTTGCTCTCCCTTGCAAAAACTTTGTTTTCAACTAATAATGAACCACCTGGATATGTGGTCATACAAACATGCGAAGGGAGGATAATCAAATGCCTACTATTAACCAATTAGTGAGAAATGGTCGTACTGATAAAGTATGGAAATCTAAATCACCTGCGTTAAACAAAGGTTTTAACTCTTTAAAGAAAAAATCAACTGATATCTCTGCACCTCAAAAACGTGGTGTATGTACTCGTGTTGGTACAATGACTCCAAAGAAACCTAACTCAGCGTTACGTAAATATGCTCGTGTTCGTTTAACAAATGGTATTGAGGTAACAGCATACATCCCAGGTATCGGTCACAACTTACAAGAGCACAGCGTAGTATTAATTCGCGGTGGTCGTGTAAAAGACTTACCAGGGGTACGTTACCACATCGTTCGTGGTGCGCTTGATACAGCTGGTGTTGACAAGCGTATGCAAGGCCGTTCTAAATACGGTACTAAAAAGCCTAAAGCGGCTAAGAAATAATAACTTTTTAATGAAAGGAGGAACTCAATATGCCTCGTAAAGGACCTGTTGCAAAACGTGACGTGTTACCAGATCCAATGTACAATTCGAAGCTAGTAACACGCCTTATCAACAAAATGATGGTTGACGGTAAAAAAGGTAAATCTCAAACAATTCTTTATAATGCGTTCGATATCGTAAGCGAACGTACTGGTAAAGAGCCAATGGAAGTATTCGAGCAAGCTCTTAAGAACATTATGCCTGTTCTTGAAGTACGCGCTCGTCGTGTTGGTGGTGCTAACTACCAAGTTCCAGTTGAGGTTCGTCCAGAACGCCGTACAACTTTAGGTCTTCGTTGGTTAGTAAACTACGCTCGTCTTCGTGGTGAAAAAACTATGGAAGAGCGTCTTGCTAACGAAATCTTAGATGCAGCTAACAACGCTGGTGCATCTGTTAAGAAACGTGAAGACACTCATAAAATGGCAGAAGCTAACAAAGCATTTGCTCATTACCGTTGGTAGGATTCAACGTAAAATAAATGTAAGCATAAACCGCTTTATTTGTCGCTTATGGAAGTGTGGAGAGGGAGAATGCCTCTCCCTTTCGTTGGGCGCTCGTTTTACATAATGAGGGTACTGGACATACTGACATGTGTAACAATATAAAGTGGCTTTTTTGCTACTTAAAATAAAAAATCCAATCCATATATGGAAGGAGCAAGACACCAAATGGCAAGAGAGTTCTCTTTAGAAAACACTCGTAATATTGGTATCATGGCTCACATCGATGCTGGTAAAACAACAGCTACTGAGCGTATTCTGTACTACACAGGACGTATTCACAAAATCGGTGAAACTCACGAAGGTGCATCTCAGATGGACTGGATGGAGCAAGAGCAAGAGCGTGGTATCACAATTACTTCTGCTGCAACTACAGCACAATGGAAAGGTCACCGTGTAAACATCATTGACACTCCAGGTCACGTAGATTTCACAGTAGAAGTAGAACGTTCTTTACGCGTACTTGATGGCGCAGTAGCAGTACTTGATGCACAATCTGGTGTAGAACCACAAACAGAAACTGTTTGGCGTCAGGCTACTACTTACGGCGTACCTCGTATCGTATTCGTTAACAAAATGGATAAAATCGGTGCAGATTTCTTATACTCTGTAGGAACAATCCACGATCGTTTACAAGCAAACGCACACCCAATTCAGTTACCAATCGGTGCTGAAGATGAGTTCAATGGTATCATTGACCTTGTTGAAGAATGTGCTTACATGTACGGTAACGATTTAGGAACAGACATTCAACGTGTTGAAATTCCTGAAGAGCATAAAGAACTAGCTGAAGAATACCGTGGAAAACTTATTGAAGCGGTAGCTGAGCTTGATGAAGAAATGATGATGAAGTACCTAGAAGGTGAAGAAATCACTGTAGAAGAGCTTAAAGCTGGTATCCGTAAGGCTACAACTTCTGTAGAATTCTTCCCAGTAATCTGTGGTTCTGCATTCAAAAACAAAGGTGTTCAAATTCTGTTAGACGCAGTTATCGACTACCTACCATCTCCATTAGATGTACCTGCAATCAAAGGTACTCTTCCGGATACAGATGAAGAAGTAGAACGTAAGTCTAGCGATGAAGAGCCTTTCTCAGCTCTAGCATTCAAAATCATGACTGACCCTTATGTTGGTAAGTTAACATTCTTCCGTGTGTACTCTGGTGTGTTAAACTCTGGATCATACGTGAAAAACTCAACTAAAGGTAAGCGTGAGCGTGTAGGTCGTATCCTACAAATGCACGCTAACAGCCGTGAAGAGATCTCAACAGTTTACGCTGGTGATATCGCTGCTGCTGTAGGTTTAAAAGATACTACTACTGGTGATACTCTTTGTGACGAGAAGAGCCTTGTTATCCTTGAGTCTATGGAATTCCCAGAGCCAGTTATCTCTGTAGCTATCGAACCAAAATCAAAAGCTGACCAAGATAAAATGGGTACAGCATTATCTAAGCTTTCTGAAGAAGATCCAACATTCCGTGCTCACACTGACCAAGAAACTGGCCAAACAATCATCGCTGGTATGGGTGAACTTCACCTTGATATCATCGTTGACCGTATGCGCCGTGAGTTCAAAGTTGAAGCAAACGTTGGTGCTCCTCAGGTAGCATACCGTGAGACTTTCCGCTCTGCTGCGAAAGTTGAAGGTAAGTTCGCTCGTCAATCTGGTGGACGTGGACAATTCGGTCACGTTTGGATTGAGTTTGAACCTAATGAAGAAGGTAAAGGATTCGAATTCGAAAACAAGATCGTCGGTGGTGTTGTTCCACGTGAATACATCCCAGCTGTAGGCGCAGGTCTTGAAGATGCACTTAAAAATGGTGTACTTGCTGGATATCCAGTAGTAGACATTAAAGCTGCATTAGTTGACGGATCTTACCATGATGTCGATTCATCTGAGATGGCGTTCAAAATCGCTGCATCTATGGCACTTAAAGCTGCGGTTTCTAAATGTAACCCAGTAATTCTTGAGCCAATGATGAAAGTTGAAGTTGTAATTCCTGAAGAGTACATGGGTGACATTATGGGTGACGTAACATCTCGTCGTGGACGTGTAGAAGGTATGGAAGCTCGCGGTAACGCTCAAGTTGTTCGCGCTATGGTTCCACTTTCTGAAATGTTCGGTTATGCAACGTCATTACGTTCTAACACTCAAGGACGCGGAACATTCTCTATGGTGTTTGATCACTATGAAGAAGTACCAAAGTCTGTTTCTGAAGAAATTATCAAAAAAAATAAAGGTGAATAATTGATTTTTATCGATTCTTCACGTATAACTACTTATGTAAGCTTAGAAAGTGGGACGCAAGTTTCGCTTTCTAGCCTAAATATAAAATAACCTATATAAACTAAGGAGGAATTTAGAATGGCTAAAGCTAAATTCGAACGTTCTAAACCCCATGTTAACATCGGTACAATCGGCCACGTTGACCATGGTAAAACTACATTAACTGCTGCGATCACTACAGTACTTGCAAAAGCTGGTGGTGCTGAAGCACGCGGATACGATCAAATCGATGCTGCTCCAGAAGAAAGAGAGCGCGGTATCACAATCTCAACTGCACACGTTGAGTACGAAACTGAAACTCGTCACTATGCACACGTTGACTGCCCAGGTCACGCTGACTATGTTAAAAACATGATCACTGGTGCTGCTCAAATGGACGGCGGTATCTTAGTAGTATCTGCTGCTGATGGCCCAATGCCTCAAACTCGTGAGCACATCCTTCTTTCTCGTCAAGTAGGTGTACCTTACATCGTTGTATTCTTAAACAAATGCGACATGGTAGACGACGAAGAATTATTAGAATTAGTAGAAATGGAAGTTCGCGACCTATTATCTGAATACGGATTCCCAGGCGATGACATTCCTGTAATCAAAGGTTCTGCTCTTAAAGCTCTTCAAGGAGAAGCTGATTGGGAAGCAAAAATCATTGAATTAATGGCTGAAGTTGATGCTTACATCCCAACTCCAGAACGTGAAACTGACAAACCATTCTTAATGCCTGTAGAGGATGTATTCTCTATCACAGGTCGTGGTACAGTTGCTACTGGTCGTGTTGAGCGCGGTATCGTTAAAGTTGGTGACGTTGTAGAAATCATCGGTCTTGCTGAAGAAAATGCTTCTACAACTGTAACTGGTGTAGAAATGTTCCGTAAACTTCTTGACCAAGCTCAAGCTGGTGACAACATCGGTGCTTTACTTCGTGGGGTTGCTCGTGAAGACATCCAACGTGGACAAGTACTTGCAAAAAGCGGTTCTGTAAAAGCTCACGCTAAATTCAAAGCTGAAGTTTTCGTATTATCTAAAGAAGAAGGTGGACGTCACACTCCATTCTTCGCTAACTACCGTCCACAGTTCTACTTCCGTACAACTGACGTAACTGGTATCATCCAATTACCAGAAGGTACTGAAATGGTAATGCCTGGTGACAACGTAGAAATGACTATCGAACTTATCGCTCCAATCGCTATCGAAGAGGGAACTAAATTCTCTATTCGTGAAGGTGGACGTACAGTAGGTTACGGCGTAGTTGCTACTATCGTTGAGTAATCTTAACTGATATAAAAAACCCCGAGGGATTTTCCCTTGGGGTTTTTGTTTGCATTTATATAATGAACAAAATGATTGTTTCATGTTTTGACGAGTTTCTTCTATAATAATGTGAAATCATTAAAACTGAAATCCAGAAACTGTAAAATGAATTCTGCTAGATGAAAACTTGAAATTCTTTAAAGTGCCATGTATAATAGCAAAAGTAGAGAAAAGCAGATGCAAACAAAAAGATGCTTGCATCTAGACGAATAACATTGTATAATAGACAATGTTGGTCTTTGACTGCGATGAAGTGGAAGGTTGCTGACACACCCGGCCGCTTTGCCATGGCATGGTGTGAGGAAATTTCCATGGAGAAGGTCTATTTTAGAAATAGGCGAACGAAGGAGGGAAAATAATGGCAAAAGAAAAAATTCGTATCCGTTTAAAAGCTTACGATCACCGTATTCTTGATCAGTCAGCTGAGAAAATTGTAGAAACAGCTAAGCGTTCTGGGGCAACAGTTTCTGGTCCGATCCCATTACCAACTGAAAAAACTGTTTACACAATTCTTCGTGCTGTTCATAAGTACAAAGATTCTCGTGAGCAATTCGAAATGCGCACGCACAAACGTCTAATCGACATCGTGAGTCCTACTCCACAAACAGTAGATTCATTAATGCGTTTAGACTTACCATCTGGTGTAGATATCGAAATCAAACTATAATTTATATAACTTAAAAATGTAGGAGGTGTAACTCATGACCAAAGGAATCTTAGGAAGAAAGATCGGTATGACTCAAGTATTTGCTGAGAACGGTGAGTTAATCCCAGTAACAGTTATCGCTGCTAATCCAAACGTTGTTCTTCAAAAGAAAACAACTGAAACTGATGGCTACAACGCAATTCAGTTAGGATTTGAAGATAAGCGTGAAAAGTTAACTAACAAACCTGAACAAGGCCACACTGCTAAAGCATCTACAACTCCTAAGCGCTTCATTCGCGAAATCCGCGATGCAGACGTGGACGGATTAGAGGTTGGTCAAGAGGTAAAAGTTGACGTATTCGCTACAGGTGAAATCGTTGATGTAACAGGAATTTCTAAAGGTAAAGGTTTCCAAGGTGTTATCAAACGCCACGGACAATCTCGCGGACCTATGTCTCATGGTTCTCGCTATCACCGTCGTCCAGGTTCAATGGGCCCAGTTGCTCCGAACCGTGTATTCAAAGGCAAAAAACTTGCTGGACGTATGGGTGGAGACCAAGTTACTATCCAAAACTTAGAAATCGTTCAAGTTGACACTGAGCGCAACTTATTACTAGTAAAAGGTAACGTTCCAGGTGCTAAGAAATCTCTTGTAGTTGTTCAAGGCGCTGTGAAGGTTAGCAAATAATTCACAATAGGAAGGAGGAATTCCAATGCCAAAAGTTACTGTATATAACCAAACTGGTTCACAGGTTGGTGAAATCGAATTAGCTGAAGCTATTTTCGGTATCGAACCAAATGAAGCTGTACTTTTCGAAGCTGTAATGATGCAACGTGCATCTTTACGTCAAGGTACACATAAAGTAAAAACTCGCTCTGAAGTTCGCGGTGGTGGTCGTAAACCATGGCGTCAAAAAGGAACTGGACGTGCTCGTCAAGGGTCTATCCGCTCTCCTCAATGGCGTGGTGGTGGTACGGTATTCGGACCTACACCAAGAAGCTATGCGTACAAACTTCCTAAGAAAGTTCGTCGTTTAGCAATCAAATCTGCATTAGCTACTAAAGTAGTTGAGAACAACATTGTAGTTCTTGAAGACCTAGTGTTAAATGCACCAAAAACAAAAGATATGCTAGCAGTACTTAAAGGATTAACTGTTGAGAAGAAAGCTCTTATCGTAACTGCTGATGCAAACGAATCTGTAGAGTTATCTGCTCGCAATATCCCTGGAGTAACAGTAATCACTGCTGATGGCGTAAACGTTTTAGACGTGCTTCATCATGATAAGCTAATCATGACAAAAGCGGCAGTGGAAAAAGTAGAGGAGGTGCTTGCATAATGAGAGATCCTCGTGATATCATTAAGCGCCCAGTTATCACTGAACGTTCTATGGAAATGATGGCTGAAAAAAAATACACGTTCGATGTGGACGTTAAATCTAATAAAACAGAAGTTAAAGATGCTCTAGAAGCGATCTTTGGTGTTAAAGTAGAAAAAGTGAACATCATGAACTACAAGCCGAAAGCAAAACGCGTTGGTCGTCACGCTGGTTTTACTAGCCGTCGTCGTAAAGCAATCGTTAAGCTAACTGCTGACAGCAAAGAAATCGAAATCTTCCAAGGCGTTTAATTCTTACTAAAGAAGGAGGGAAATTGAGATGGGAATTAAAAAGTATAATCCAACTACTAACGGTCGTCGTAACATGACTACGAATGATTTCGCTGAAATCACGACTGACAGACCCGAAAAGTCTTTACTTGCTCCTTTAAGCAAAAAGGCTGGTCGTAATAACCAAGGTAAAATCACTGTACGTCATCAAGGTGGCGGACATAAGCGTCAATACCGTATCATCGACTTCAAACGTAACAAAGATGGAATTCCAGGACGCGTTGCTACGATCGAATACGATCCAAACCGCTCTGCGAATATCGCATTAATTAACTACGTTGACGGTGAAAAACGTTACATTCTTGCTCCTAAGAACTTAGAAGTAGGTATGGAAATTATGTCTGGCGCTGAAGCTGACATTAAAATCGGTAACGCATTACCATTAATCAACATTCCAGTAGGTACTGTTGTTCATAACATCGAGCTTAAACCAGGTCGTGGTGGACAATTAGTTCGTTCTGCTGGTACATCTGCACAAGTACTTGGTAAAGAAGGTAAATACGTTCTTGTACGTTTAACTTCTGGTGAAGTGCGTCTTGTATTATCTGCTTGCCGTGCAACTGTAGGTCAAGTTGGTAACGAGTCACACGAACTTATCAAGATCGGTAAAGCTGGTCGCTCTCGCTGGTTAGGTAAGCGCCCAACTGTTCGTGGTTCTGTAATGAACCCAGTTGATCACCCACACGGTGGTGGTGAAGGACGTTCACCAATCGGACGTAAGTCTCCAATGTCTCCATGGGGTAAACCAACTCTTGGATTCAAAACTCGTAAGAAAAACAAAGCGTCTGACAAATTCATCGTTCGTCGTCGTAAAAAATAATGGGATTGTAGTACGGTTCACTTTGAGAACCGTACGGCAATCACGAAGGGAGGCACCAAAATGGCTCGTAGCTTGAAAAAAGGACCATTTGTCGATGATCATTTAATGAGTAAAATTGCAAAGCTAAATGAAACTGAGCAAAAGCAAGTTGTTAAAACTTGGTCTCGTCGTTCAACGATCTTCCCTCAGTTCATCGGTCACACAATCGCTGTATATGACGGTCGTAAACATGTACCTGTATATGTTACTGAAGACATGGTAGGCCACAAGTTAGGTGAATTCGCACCAACTCGTACGTATAAAGGTCATGATGCTGACGATAAGAAAACTAGAAGATAATGAGAGGAGGCACTTCAATGCAAGCTAAAGCAGTAGCGAGAACAGTTCGTATTGCTCCTCGTAAAGTTCGTTTAGTTGTAGACTTAATCCGAGGTAAGCAAGTGGGTGAAGCGATTGCTATCCTTAACCACACACCAAAAACTGCTTCTCCAGTTGTAGAAAAAGTTTTAAAATCTGCAATCGCAAATGCAGAGCACAATTATGAAATGGACATTAACAACCTAGTTGTTGAGAAAGTTTTCGTTGACGAAGGTCCAACGTTAAAACGTTTCCGTCCACGTGCAATGGGTCGTGCAAGCCAAATTAACAAACGCACAAGCCACATCACAGTTGTGGTATCAGAAAAGAAGGAGGGATAATCGATGGGTCAAAAGGTTAATCCAATTGGTCTTCGTGTCGGCGTTATCCGTGACTGGGAATCTCGTTGGTTCGCTGAGAAAGATTACGCTACATTATTACATGAAGACATCAAAATCCGTGAGTACATTAATGTACGCTTAAAAGATTCTGCTGTTGCTAAAGTAGAAATCGAACGTGCAGCAAATCGTGTAAATGTTACAATTCACACTGCAAAACCTGGTATGGTAATTGGTAAAGGTGGTACTGAAGTTGAAGCACTTCGTAAAGCTCTTAACCAATTAACAGGCAAGCGTGTACACATCAACATTTTAGAAGTTAAGAGAGCTGATCTTAACGCTAAATTAGTAGGCGAAAACATCGCTCGTCAATTAGAAAACCGTGTATCATTCCGTCGTGCACAAAAGCAAGTTATTCAACGTGCTATGCGTGCAGGTGCTAAAGGTATTAAAACACAGGTTTCTGGTCGTCTTGGCGGAGCTGATATCGCTCGTGCAGAATCTTACAGTGAAGGAACTGTTCCACTTCATACACTTCGCGCTGATATTGACTATGCAGCAGTTGAAGCTGATACAACATACGGTAAATTAGGCGTAAAAGTATGGATCTACCGTGGAGAAGTCCTTCCTACAAAAAAGAAAGCTTCTGAGGAAGGAGGAAAATAATATGTTAATGCCAAAACGCGTAAAATATCGTAGAGAGCATCGTGGTAAAATGCGTGGTCGTGCTAAAGGTGGAACTGAAGTAGCTTTCGGTGAATTCGGTTTACAAGCACAAGCTGCTTCATGGATTACAAACCGTCAAATCGAAGCTGCTCGTCGTGCAATGACTCGTTACATGAAACGTGGCGGTAAAGTATGGATTAAAATTTTCCCTTCTAAACCTTACACTGCAAAACCTCTAGAAGTACGTATGGGTTCCGGTAAAGGGGCACCAGAAGGCTGGGTAGCAGTAGTAAAACCTGGGAAAATTATGTTCGAAATCGCGGGTGTATCTGAAGAGGTAGCACGCGAAGCATTACGTCTTGCAGCTCACAAGTTACCTGTGAAATGTAAATTCGTAAAACGTGAAGAAAATGGTGGTGAATCTAATGAAAACTAATGATATTCGTGAATTAACCACTGCCGAAATCGAAACAAAAGTTAAAGCTTTAAAGGAAGAGTTGTTTAATCTTCGCTTCCAACTTGCTACAGGACAATTAGAGAATCCAACTCGCATTCGTGAAGTGCGTAAGGCAATTGCTCGTATGAAAACTGTAGTTCGTGAAAGAGAGATCGGAATTAATCGATAAATTGAGGGGAGGTTTGCATAGTGAGCGAACGTAACCAACGCAAAGTTTATACTGGTCGTGTAGTGTCTGACAAAATGGACAAAACGATTACAGTTTTAGTTGAAACTTACAAAACTCATTCCTTGTACGGAAAACGTGTTAAGTATTCTAAGAAGTACAAAGCCCATGATGAGCAAAACCAAGCGAAACTTGGCGATATCGTAAAAATCATGGAAACTCGCCCGCTTTCTGCTACTAAGCGTTTCCGTTTAGTTGAAATCGTTGAAGAAGCGGTTATTATCTAAATAGACGAATCGGAATTTTTAGTCCGAAGGGAGGTTTCATAACATGATCCAACAAGAATCTCGTTTGAAAGTTGCTGACAACTCTGGTGCACGTGAACTTTTAACAATTAAAGTATTAGGCGGCTCTGGTCGTAAATATGCTAACATTGGTGACATTATCGTTGCTACGGTAAAACAAGCAACACCAGGTGGCGTTGTTAAAAAAGGTGACGTTGTTAAAGCAGTAGTAGTACGTACGAAGAGCGGTGCTCGTCGTCCGGATGGTTCTTACATCAAATTTGATGAAAACGCAGCGGTTATCATTAAAGACGATAAGAGCCCACGTGGTACTCGTATCTTCGGACCAGTAGCTCGTGAATTACGTGATAGCAACTTCATGAAGATCGTTTCTTTAGCTCCAGAAGTTCTATAATTTAAGGTATTGCCTTGCTAAGGAGGTGCAGAATTAAGATGCATGTAAAAAAAGGTGATAAAGTACAGGTAATCACTGGTAAAGACAAAGGAAAACAAGGCGTTATCCTTGTGGCTTTCCCAAAGCAAAACCGTGTTATCGTTGAGGGTGTTAACATCGTTAAGAAGCACTCTAAGCCATCTCAATTAAATCCACAAGGTGGAATTATTACTAAAGAGGCACCTATTCACGTTTCTAACGTTATGATTTTAGATCCGAAAACAGGTGAACCTACTCGCGTAGGCTTCAAGGTAGAAGATGGTAAAAAAGTTCGTATTGCAAAAAAATCTGGTGAATTATTAGATAAATAATTTTCTTAAGAAAGGAGGTCACTTCATTGAATCGCCTTAAAGAGAAG
The DNA here is from genome assembly GCF_001883995.1 of Bacillus paranthracis. GTDB lineage: Bacteria > Bacillota > Bacilli > Bacillales > Bacillaceae_G > Bacillus_A > Bacillus_A paranthracis. The sequence goes on from NZ_MACE01000080.1 coordinate 39,678, forward strand.
TTCCAAAAGGAAATTACTCCTGCTCTAATGAGCAAGTTTAACTATAAATCTGTAATGCAGGTACCAAAAATCGAAAAGATCGTAATCAACACTGGTGTTGGTGACGCGGTATCTAACTCAAAAGCTTTAGACAACGCAGTAGAAGAATTAACACAAATCGCAGGTCAAAAACCTGTTGTAACTCGTGCTAAAAAATCAATCGCTGGTTTCCGTCTTCGTGAAGGTATGCCAATCGGTGCGAAAGTAACTTTACGCGGCGAGCAAATGTATGAGTTCTTCGATAAATTAGTATCAGTTTCTTTACCACGTGTACGTGATTTCCGTGGTGTTTCTAAGAAATCATTCGATGGTCGTGGAAACTATACATTAGGTGTTAAAGAGCAACTTATTTTCCCTGAGATTGATTATGATAAAGTAAGCAAAGTCCGCGGTATGGACATCGTAATCGTTACTACAGCGAACACTGATGAAGAAGCTCGTGAACTTTTAACACAATTCGGTATGCCATTCCAAAAATAATGGAAGCCAACGCTAAGTAGAGGAGGCGAAAACGTGGCTAAAAAATCTATGATTGCGAAACAAAAGCGTACTCCTAAGTTTAAAGTACAAGAGTATACACGTTGCGAACGCTGCGGTCGTCCGCATTCTGTATACCGCAAATTTAAACTTTGCCGTATTTGTTTCCGTGAACTTGCATATAAAGGTCAAATTCCTGGTGTTAAAAAAGCTAGTTGGTAAAACCCACAAATGGGAAGGAGGTAAAACACATGGTGATGACAGATCCAATTGCAGACATGCTTACTCGCATCCGTAATGCGAACATGGTACGTCATGAGAAATTAGAGGTTCCTGCTTCTAAAATCAAAAAAGAGATCGCTGAACTTTTAAAACGTGAAGGTTTCATTCGTGATGTAGAATACATCGAGGATAACAAACAAGGTATCCTTCGTATTTTCCTGAAATATGGTGCAAACAACGAACGTGTAATCACTGGATTAAAACGTATCAGTAAACCTGGCTTACGCGTTTACGCTAAAGCTGACGAAGTACCACGTGTACTTAACGGATTAGGTATCGCTCTTGTTTCTACATCTAAGGGAGTAATGACAGACAAAGACGCTCGTCAATTACAAACTGGTGGAGAAGTAGTAGCATACGTTTGGTAATATATATTTAAAACGAACGGAGGTGTGACCACATGTCTCGTATTGGTAAAAAGATTCTTGAAATCCCTGCAGGTGTTACTATTACAGTTGCAGAAGACAATACTGTAACAGTAAAAGGCCCTAAAGGTGAATTAACTCGTACTTTCAATGCTGATATGCTTATCAAAATTGAAGAGAATACATTAACAGTTGAGCGTCCATCTGAACAGAAGGAACACCGTGCATTACACGGTACAACTCGTGCTTTAATCGGAAACATGGTTGAAGGTGTAACTGAAGGTTTCGCACGCGGACTTGAATTAGTCGGTGTTGGTTACCGTGCTCAAAAACAAGGTGATAAACTTGTATTAAGCGTAGGTTATTCTCATCCAGTAGAAATGACTCCGGAAGCAGGTCTTGAAGTTGAAGTACCTGCACCAACTAAGATCGTAATCAAAGGTATCGACAAGCAACGTGTTGGCGAATTCGCTGCTAACATCCGCGCTGTACGTGCTCCTGAGCCTTACAAAGGTAAAGGTATTCGTTACGAAGGCGAAGTTGTTCGTCGTAAAGAAGGTAAAACTGCTAAGTAAACCCGTTAGGTGAGAGAAAGGAGTGACAAGAATGATCACTAAAGCTGATAAAAATGCGACTCGTAAGAAAAGACATGCGCGTGTACGTGCTAAACTTACTGGTACTGCAGAACGTCCACGTTTAAACGTGTTCCGTTCTAACCAACATATTTACGCTCAAGTTATTGATGATGTAAATGGTGTAACGTTAGTAAGTGCATCTACTCTTGATAAAGACCTTGCTCTTAACGGTACTAGCAATATTGAAGCTGCTACGAAAGTTGGAGAATCAGTTGCTAAGCGTGCTGTAGAGAAAGGCGTTAAAGAAGTAGTATTTGATCGCGGTGGTTACTTATACCATGGCCGTGTTAAAGCTCTAGCTGAAGCTGCTCGTGAGGCTGGATTACAATTTTAATGGTCAAAGGAGGGAAAATTGATGCATCGCATTGACCCAAGTAAATTAGAACTTGAAGAACGTGTAGTTACGATAAATCGTGTCGCGAAAGTTGTTAAGGGTGGTCGTCGTTTCCGCTTTGCTGCACTAGTTGTAGTTGGCGATAAAAACGGTCATGTTGGATTCGGTACTGGTAAAGCACAAGAGGTACCAGACGCAATCCGCAAAGCTATCGAAGACGCTAAGAAAAACTTAATCGCTGTACCATTAGTTGGTACAACAATTCCACACACAATCAACGGTCATTTTGGAGCTGGTGAAGTATTCTTAAAGCCTGCTGCTGAGGGTACTGGTGTTATTGCTGGTGGACCTGTTCGTGCGGTCCTTGAATTAGCAGGTGTACAAGATATTCTTTCGAAATCTCTTGGTTCTAACACACCAATCAACATGATTCGCGCTACTGTGAACGGATTAAGCGAACTTAAGCGCGCTGAAGATGTTGCAAAATTACGCGGTAAATCTGTAGAAGAGCTACTAGGTTAAGGAGGGAAAACAAATGGCGAAAAAGTTAGAAATTACCCTCACTCGTAGTGTAATTGGTCGTCCACAAGATCAACGTGCGACGGTAGAAGCTTTAGGTCTTAAAAAGTTGAATTCAACTGTAGTTAAGGAAGAAACTCCTGCTATTCTTGGTATGATCAACAAAGTTTCTCACCTTGTAACTGTAAAAGAAGCTTAAGGATAACTCATTAATATAAGGAGGTGCCTGGGAATGAAACTTCATGAATTAAAACCTGCAGAAGGTTCTCGTAAAGTACGTAACCGTGTCGGTCGTGGTATCGGTTCTGGTAACGGTAAAACTGCTGGTAAAGGTCATAAAGGACAAAACGCACGTTCTGGCGGCGGTGTTCGTCTTGGCTTCGAAGGTGGTCAAACTCCATTATTCCGTCGTTTACCAAAACGCGGCTTCACAAACATTAACCGTAAAGAGTTTGCTATTGTAAACTTATCAACGTTAAATCGTTTTGAAGATGGTACAGAAGTAACACCTGAATTATTGCTGGAAACTGGCGTTATCAGCAAATTAAACGACGGTGTTAAAATTCTTGCAAGCGGCGCAGTAGAGAAAAAACTAACTGTTAAAGCGCACAAGTTCTCTTCAAGTGCTAAAGAAGCAATTGAAGCAGCTGGCGGATCAGTTGAGGTGATCTAATGTTTCGTACAATCTCCAACTTTATGCGCGTTGCTGAGATAAGACGTAAAATATTATTCACTTTAGCGATGTTAATCGTATTCAGGATTGGCACGTTTATCCCCGTGCCATTTACAAATGGAGACGTACTGAAGGCACAAGATCAATTAAATGCTTTAGGTATTCTAAATACATTTGGCGGTGGAGCCTTGAAAAACTTCTCCATCTTTGCGATGGGAATCATGCCGTATATTACAGCATCCATCATCGTGCAATTATTGCAGATGGATGTTGTTCCTAAATTTTCGGAATGGGCGAAGCAAGGTGAAATGGGCCGTCGTAAATTAACGCAATTCACGCGTTATTTTACAATTGTTCTTGCGTTTATTCAGGGGTTTGGTATGTCAATCGGTTTTAACGGTATGGTAGGTGGACAATTAATTTTGAATCCTGGTTGGAGCACTTATTTATACATTGCTACGGTACTGACTGCTGGTACTGCATTTTTAATGTGGTTAGGTGAACAGATTACAGCTAAAGGTGTAGGTAATGGTATTTCCATCCTAATCTTTGGTGGTATTGCCGCAGCGATCCCAAGTGTTATATCTCAAGTGTATCAGCAACAGTTTCAAAATATCGGAGATCAATTGTTCATGAGTATCGTTAAAGTTGCATTGATTTTACTAGCTGTGTTAGCAGTTATTGTGGGTGTTATTTTCATTCAACAGGCTGTTAGAAAGATCCCAATTCAATATGCGAAGCGTGTAACAGGAGGAAATGGTGGTTATGCTGGAGCACAAAACACACATTTACCGCTTAAGGTAAATAGTGCTGGTGTTATTCCAGTAATTTTTGCTGTTTCATTCTTAATTACTCCTCCGACTATTGCGCAGTTCTTCCCGAAACATGATGTATCGCAGTGGATTATTGCAAACTTTAACTATTCTCACCCAGTGGGAATGATCATATATGTTGCGCTCATTGTAGCCTTCACATATTTCTATGCGTTTGTTCAGGTTAATCCAGAGCAAATGTCAGAGAATCTAAACAAACAAGGTGGATATGTTCCAGGTATTCGTCCGGGTAAGAATACAGAACAATATCTAACAAAAATCTTGTATCGTTTGACCTTTGTAGGATCAATTTTCCTAGCAGCGATTGCAATCTTACCAGTTATCTTTACGAAGCTGGGAAATCTTCCTCCATCTGCACAGATCGGTGGAACGAGTATGTTAATCGTTGTCGGCGTTGCTTTAGAAACAATGAAGCAACTAGAAAGCCAACTGGTAAAACGCCATTACAAAGGGTTTATCAAGCAGTGAGTAAGTGGGAAGTATTGTCTTCCCTACATGCTCATGTACTCTGAGGGGGAACAAGGATGAACTTAATTTTAATGGGGCTTCCTGGTGCTGGTAAAGGTACACAAGCCGAACAGATTGTTGCCAAGTATAACATCCCTCACATCTCAACAGGAGATATGTTCCGTGCAGCTATGAAGGCTGAAACTGAAATGGGTTTACAAGCAAAATCCTTTATTGATAAAGGTGCACTTGTTCCAGATGAAGTTACAATCGGAATCGTTCGTGAACGTTTAAGTCAAGAAGACTGCGTAAGAGGCTTCTTATTAGACGGTTTCCCACGAACTGTTGCACAAGCATCAGCTCTTGAAGAGATTATGAAAGATCTTGGCAAAAAAATCGACTATGTTTTAAACATTAATGTGGATTCAGGATTGTTATTAAAACGCCTTACAGGCCGTCGCATTTGTAAAGAGTGCGGTGCGACTTACCACTTAGAATTCAATCCGCCAGCAAAAGCTGACGTGTGCGATAAATGTGGTGGCGAGTTATATCAACGCTCTGATGACAATGAAGAAACTGTAGCAAATCGCTTAGATGTAAATATTAAGCAAACTAAACCTTTGCTTGATTTCTACGAGGAGCTTGGTTACTTACAAAGCATTAATGGTGAGCAAGATATCAATAAAGTATTTGCTGATATCGATGTTCTCATCGGAGGCTTAGCGTAATGATAATCTGCAAAACTCCTCGCGAGATAGAAATCATGCGAGAAGCGGGCAGGATCGTTGCTTTGACTCATCAAGAGTTAAAACAGCACATTACTCCAGGAATTACAACGAAAGAGCTCGATCAAATAGCGGAAAAGACGATTCAAAAATATGGTGCTACGCCATCTTTTAAAGGATACAACGGATTTCCGGGGAGCATATGTGCTTCTGTAAATGAAGAGCTTGTACACGGAATTCCAGGGAAGCGCAAGCTCAAAGAGGGCGATATCATCAGTATCGATATTGGTGCGAAATACAATGGGTACCATGGAGATTCTGCATGGACGTATCCAGTTGGAAACATTTCTGAATCTGTTCAAAAGCTACTTGATGTCACAGAAAAATCGTTGTATCTTGGTCTAGAACAAGTAAAACCAGGCGAGAGATTATCAAATATCTCACATGCGGTTCAAACCCATGCTGAAGAGAATGGATTCTCGATCGTTAGGGAGTATGTTGGTCACGGAATCGGGCAAGACTTACATGAGGACCCTCAAATCCCGCACTATGGTCCACCAAATAGAGGCCCTAGATTAAAGCCGGGAATGGTCATCTGTGTTGAGCCGATGGTGAATCAAGGAAGACGATATGTAAAAACACTATCTGATGACTGGACAGTGGTAACGGTAGATGGTAAATGGTGTGCCCATTTTGAGCACACGATTGCTCTTACAGAAGCAGGATACGAAATCCTTACCACTTTATAAGTAGCTGGCTCTCCGGGATTTCAGAGCAGTGTAAAATGTTACTGATTTGAAGAAGGGAGAACTATTGAATGGCTAAAGATGATGTAATTGAAGTCGAAGGTACCGTTCTTGAAACGTTGCCAAATGCTATGTTCAAAGTAGAATTAGAGAATGGGCATGTCGTATTGGCTCACGTTTCTGGTAAAATCCGTATGAACTTCATTCGTATTTTACCAGGAGACAAAGTTACGGTAGAATTATCTCCGTACGATTTAAATCGTGGTCGTATTACGTACCGTTTTAAATAATATAGCACTCCGTAATCTTTAAGGAGGTTCGAGACATGAAAGTAAGACCGTCAGTTAAACCAATCTGCGAAAAATGTAAAGTTATTCGTAGACGTGGAAAAGTAATGGTTATTTGTGAAAACCCTAAACATAAACAAAAACAAGGTTAATCAGAAGGAGGTGCATTCGGAATGGCACGTATCGCAGGTGTAGATATTCCTCGTGACAAACGCGTTGTTATTTCTTTAACTTACGTATTCGGCATTGGTCGCACAACTGCTGAAAAAATTCTTGCTGAAGCTGGTGTTTCTGAAGAAACACGAGTTCGTGATTTAACGGAAGACGAATTAGGACGTATCCGTGATATCATCGATCGTATTAAAGTTGAGGGAGACCTTCGTCGTGAAGTATCTCTTAACATCAAACGTCTAATGGAGATCGGTTCTTACCGTGGTCTTCGTCACCGTCGTGGTTTACCAGTTCGTGGTCAAAACTCTAAAAACAATGCTCGTACACGTAAAGGTCCACGTCGTACAGTAGCAAATAAAAAGAAATAATAAGTAAAGGAGGTTGAACTAACAATGGCACGTAAAACAAACACTCGTAAAAAACGTGTGAAAAAGAATATTGAAGCTGGTGTAGCTCATATTCGTTCTACTTTCAACAACACAATCGTAACACTTACAGATACTCACGGTAACGCGCTTTCTTGGTCTAGTGCTGGTGCACTTGGTTTCCGTGGATCTCGTAAATCTACTCCATTCGCTGCGCAAATGGCTGCTGAAACTGCTGCTAAAGCTGCAATGGAGCACGGTTTAAAAACTTTAGAGGTTACTGTTAAAGGTCCTGGTGCTGGTCGTGAAGCTGCAATTCGTGCTCTTCAAGCTGCAGGTCTAGAAGTAACAGCAATTAGAGATGTTACTCCAGTTCCTCATAATGGATGTCGTCCACCAAAACGTCGTCGTGTGTAATTTTTCTGTATAGAATTTTCCCTTTTGTCTATAATGGATATGATGCATTATCGAGAAATTTCGTACAGAAACATCGCTTGTTGTGCACAATCGGGAACTGCCTAAGGGGGACTTTCGGTTAGACAGGGGTTATACCTTTGTTTAACCGGGGTTTCGACGTTTTGAAGGAGGGTTTAGTTAATGATTGAAATCGAAAAGCCGAAAATCGAAACGGTTGAACTTAACGAAGATGCTAAATATGGTAAATTCGTAATTGAACCGCTTGAGCGTGGATATGGTACTACGTTGGGTAACTCCTTACGTCGTATTCTTTTATCTTCACTCCCTGGTGCCGCTGTTACTGCTATCCAAATCGATGGCGTATTACATGAATTTTCAACAGTTGAGGGCGTAGTAGAAGACGTTACAACGATCATCTTAAACTTGAAAAAGTTAGCTCTTAAAATCTACTCTGAAGAAGAGAAGACGTTGGAAATTGATGTGCAGGGCGAAGGTATTGTCACAGCTGCTGATATTACTCACGATAGTGATGTAGAAATCTTAAATCCAGATTTACACATTGCAACGTTAGCAAAAGATGCGCATTTCCGCGTGCGTTTAACTGCAAAGCGTGGCCGTGGGTATACGCCAGCTGATGCAAATAAAAGCGAAGATCAACCAATAGGAGTAATTCCTATTGATTCTATTTATACTCCAGTATCACGTGTGACTTACCAAGTGGAAAAGACACGTGTCGGACAAGTGGCTAATTATGATAAGCTTACGCTTGATGTATGGACGGATGGAAGCATCGGGCCAAAAGAAGCTATCTCTTTAGGTGCCAAAATCTTAACTGAGCATTTAAATATCTTTGTTGGTTTAACTGATGAAGCACAAAATGCTGAGATTATGGTCGAGAAGGAAGAAGATCAAAAAGAGAAAGTTCTTGAGATGACTATCGAAGAACTAGACCTTTCTGTTCGTTCTTATAATTGCCTAAAACGTGCAGGAATTAATACTGTACAAGAGCTTGCGAACAAAACAGAAGAAGATATGATGAAAGTTCGTAACTTAGGACGTAAATCCTTAGAAGAAGTTAAACATAAACTTGAGGAATTAGGTTTAGGTTTACGTAAAGACGACTGAGGATTTAAACCCATCAACAAAGGAGGGAACTACGAATGGCATACAGAAAATTAGGCCGTACAAGTGCGCAACGTAAAGCTATGTTACGTGACTTAGCTACTGATTTAATTATCAACGAGCGCATCCAAACGACAGAAACTCGTGCAAAAGAACTTCGTTCTGTAGTGGAAAAAATGATCACTTTAGGTAAACGCGGAGATCTTCATGCTCGTCGTCAAGCAGCAGCTTTCATTCGCAATGAAGTAGCTAACGCTGAGACTGGTCAAGATGCACTTCAAAAACTATTCGCTGATGTAGCTCCACGCTATGCTGAGCGCCAAGGCGGATACACTCGTATTGCAAAAATTGGTCCACGTCGCGGAGACGCAGCACCAATGGTAATTATCGAGTTAGTATAATGATAATTAAAAGGGCAGGACAGTTCTTTTCAAGAAACTGGTCATGGCCCTTTTTTTTAAATATAAAAATAGGCTTACTTGGCGAAGGAAAGGGTGCCTTGTATTGAAAAAAGAGAAACTTCGGACAGAAAATATATCATTTCAATATCCTGGTGCAGCCACTTATGCATTAAAAGATGTTTCATTCTCCTTATATGAAGGAGAATGGGTATCTGTTATTGGACAAAACGGTTCTGGGAAGTCTACACTTGCAAAATTATTGAATGGTTTGTTTTTGCCGGAAGCAGGGACAATTACAGTAAATGATACAATGGTTTTGTCAGAGGAAACGGTATGGGATGTTCGAAAACAAATTGGGATGGTATTTCAAAATCCAGATAATCAATTTGTTGGAACGACAGTGCAAGATGACGTTGTCTTTGGTTTAGAGAATATCGGAATGCCAAGAGAGCAAATGGTAGAAAGATTAGATCAGGCCTTACGACTAGTCCGTATGGAAGATTTTCTTAATGATGAGCCACATTCGTTATCTGGTGGGCAAAAGCAGCGAGTAGCAATAGCAGGCGTTTTAGCACTTCAGCCGTCTATTTTGATATTAGATGAAGCAACGTCAATGCTAGACCCTCAAGGGAGACGTGAAGTGGTAGAAACGGTTAGACAACTTGTTAATGAAAAAGGTATTACTGTGTTATCAATTACGCACGATTTAGAAGAAGCGGCACAGTCAGACCGTGTCATTATTTTAAATAAGGGAGAGATATTAGAGGAAGGGACTCCAGAACAAATTTTCAAGTCCTCTCATATGCTCCAAGAAATTGGATTAGATGTACCATTTTCAGTGAAAATAGCAGAATTATTAAAAAGAAATGAAATTCTCTTGCAAAATACGCATCTTACAATGGAAAGCTTGGTGAACGAACTTTGGAGATTACATTCCAAAAAGTAGAACATCGTTATCAATATAAAACTCCATTTGAAAGACGCGCACTTTATGATGTAGACGTGTCGTTTCCAAGTGGGGGCTATTATGCCATTATCGGTCATACTGGTTCAGGTAAGTCGACGATGATTCAACATTTAAATGGTTTATTGCAGCCGACAAATGGCACAGTTCAAATTGGTGAACATTTCATTTCGGCAGGAAAGAAAGAAAAAAAGCTAAAGCCACTACGTAAAAAGGTAGGTGTTGTCTTTCAATTCCCAGAACATCAGTTGTTTGAAGAGACTGTGGAGAAAGATATTTGCTTCGGACCTACTAATTTTGGTGTATCTGTAGAAGAAGCGAAGCAAAAGGCAAGAGAGGCAATTCAACTTGTAGGGTTAGAACCAGAACTGTTAGTACGTTCACCATTTGAGTTAAGTGGTGGGCAAATGAGGCGTGTTGCGATAGCAGGCGTATTAGCGATGGAACCCGAAGTGCTTGTATTAGATGAACCTACAGCAGGACTAGATCCAAAAGGGCAAAATGAACTTATGGAGATGTTTTATAAGCTACATAAGGAGAAAGGCCTTACAGTTATCCTTGTAACGCATAATATGGAGGATGCTGCTAAATATGCCGAGCAGATTGTAGTCATGCATAAAGGAACGGTCTTTTTGCAAGGAAGTGCAGAGGAAGTATTTTCACATGCTGATGAACTAGAGAAAATTGGTGTGGATCTTCCTATGTCTTTAAAGTATAAACGTGCAATTGAAGAGAAGTTTGGCATTTCAATCCCAAAGGCTACCTTATCTTTAGAGGATCTTACTCATGAAGTTGTGCAGGTGTTACGAAAAGGTGGTCATGAATCATGCAGCAGTTGATTATTGGAAGATATATTCCAGGGAATTCTCTTATTCATCAACTTGATCCACGTACGAAGCTGCTGATTGTCTTTTTATATGTATTTGTTGTTTTCTTAGCAAATAATGCGATTTCATATGGATTTTTATTTTTATATGCACTCATTGCTTTATTTTTTGCAAAAGTGCCGATTCGTTATGTACTTTCGGGCTTAAAACCAATTCTATGGATTTTTCTTTTTACATTTTTCCTGCATATTTTAACAAATAAAGAAGGGGAAGTACTATTCCAGCTTGGTTGGTTTTCGATACATGAAAAAGGATTAGAGCAAGGAATATACATTTCTATACGATTCTTCGTTATTATTTTAATGACAACATTATTAACGTTAACGACGACACCCATTGAGATTACAGATGGTTTGGAGACGTTATTAAAGCCGTTGAAGCGTATAAAAGTTCCTGTTCATGAAATCGCATTAATGATGTCAATTTCTCTTCGTTTTATCCCGACATTAATGGATGAAACGAGTAAAATAATGAAGGCACAATCGTCACGTGGTATTGATTTTGCAGGGGGACCGATAAAAGATAGGATGAAAGCTATCATTTCACTACTCGTTCCTCTATTTATCAGTGCTTTTAAGCGTGCAGAAGACTTAGCAATTGCTATGGAAGCCCGTGGATATCAAAGTGGCGAAGGACGTACTAAATTTAGGCAACTACGCTGGAAAACAAGCGATACAGTAACGATTATAAGCTTACTTTGTTTAGCTTGTATTTTGGCATGGGTGCGATCGTAATGGAGAATAAAGAAATGGATAGAATAAAATGTACGGTTGCATATGATGGCATGCATTTTTGTGGTTATCAAATTCAACCGCAGCATCGTACTGTTCAACAAGAGATAGAGAAAGCTTTGCAGAAATTGCATAAAGGGGAACTTGTTCGTGTTCAGGCATCGGGCAGAACAGATTCTACTGTTCATGCTAAAGGACAAGTGATACACTTTGATACACCGTTGTCTCTTGAAGAGTGGCAATGGAGCAATGCATTAAACACTATGTTACCAGATGATATTGTTATCACACAGGTAGAGAAAAAAACAGAAGAATTTCACGCACGTTACGGTGTCGAGAGAAAAGAATATCGTTATCGTGTATTATTATCAAAGACTGCGGATGTATTCCGTAGAAATTACGTATATCAATATCCATATCCGCTCGAAATAAATGCTATAAGAAAAGCGATCCCTTATTTTATTGGGACGCATGATTTCACTTCTTTTTGTTCGGCAAAAACTGACAAAAAAGATAAAGTGAGAACAATTTATGAAATCGAGCTAATTGAGCAGGACGACGAATTAATTTTTCGTTTTGTAGGTAATGGATTTTTATATAATATGGTCAGGATTATTGTTGGTACGTTACTGAGCATAGGGCAAGGAAAGCTTGATCCGGATAGCATTCCAGAGATTTTAGCGAAACAAAATCGTCAGTTTGCTGGAAAGATGGCTCCTGGTCATGGGCTTTATTTGTGGCAGGTAAACTATAACAACTAATCCTGGTGTAACATTTGCTTGACATTAGAAACTCAAAAGTATATCATAACATATGGTATTGTTTCTAAAACCACGATTAGCCCCGGAAGGAAATCGTGTTTAAGATAAACAATAGATTTTTTCTATGGAAAAGATAACGAGGAGGGAAACACATGCGTACGACTTTTATGGCAAAAGCTAACGAAGTTGAGCGTAAATGGTATGTGGTTGATGCTGAAGGTCAAACTTTAGGTCGCCTTGCTAGTGAAGTAGCATCCATTTTACGTGGTAAAAACAAACCTACATTTACACCACACGTTGACACGGGTGATCATGTAATTATTATTAACGCTGAGAAAATTCATTTAACAGGTAATAAATTAAACGATAAAATTTACTACCGTCACACTAACCACCCAGGTGGACTTAAACAAAGAACAGCTCTTGAAATGCGTACAAACTACCCTGTACAAATGTTAGAGCTTGCAATTAAAGGCATGCTTCCAAAAGGACGCTTAGGCCGTCAAGTTTCTAAGAAACTAAACGTGTATGCTGGAGCAGAGCATCCACACCAAGCACAAAAACCAGAAGTTTACGAACTTCGCGGATAATCAATTAAAGGAGGGCTTACTTTGGCACAGGTTCAATACTATGGCACTGGACGTCGTAAGAGTTCAGTAGCGCGCGTACGCCTAGTTCCAGGCGAAGGACGCGTTATCATTAACGGTCGTGATTTTGAAAACTATATCCCATTTGCTGCATTACGTGAAGTAGTGAAACAACCTCTAGTTGCAACAGAAACTTTAGGTAACTACGATGTACTTGTAAACGTAAATGGTGGTGGATACACTGGTCAAGCTGGTGCTATTCGTCACGGTATTTCTCGCGCTTTATTAAAAGCTGATCCAGAATACCGTCTAACACTAAAACGTGCAGGTCTATTAACTCGTGACGCACGTATGAAAGAGCGTAAAAAATACGGTCTTAAAGGCGCACGTCGTGCACCTCAGTTCTCAAAACGTTAATTTTTGCGAACTACAAACCCCAACCATTTTGGTTGGGGTTTTTTATGTTTCATTCCTCTTTTGAAATTTTTGTAGTTTGGAATATTTTAGTGCTATCCTCTCGCGTATGCTTCTTCTTTAGAAGTTTAGACTAATACGTATTAGGGAGGTTTATAAGTACTATGAATGTCATTGTCAGCTTACAAGAAAAACAAAAAGAAAAGCAGTTGAAATATGAGCGGAAGATGCTGCGGGAATTATCATTAAAAACATTACGTTCAAATATTAGAGATGCCTTTCAGATGCAGGAACTTCATCGTCAGTATGAAGATTACTGCATTGAATTAGGGATAGAATCGTATTTATTAGGAGCGAGATATAGCAAATTTGGTTATTATGGCGAATCGTTCTTTGATGTGAAATATAGGGCCTTAGAAGAAGAGCAACAATTAACGGAAACACTATTTCAATTTTTAACGAGCATGACTATGCGGGAGATTAAGTTACAAGATGAGGAATTACTTTTTGAATCTTGCCAGCAGTTTATCGGCTTATGGTGGCAGGAAGGATATGAAAAAGGTGAAAGAAGATATCGATTAAAGCTTCATTAAGACAAGCATAAACTTTCCTCTTGTCCCATATAAGTAATTAGAGGGACTAGCTGGAGGAGGAAAGGTATGAAGAGAATTCGAATTATCTCTTTTGCACTCGCTGCGGTTATTTTGTTTTTTTTAGTCAAACAAGAATTTCAAATTACAAAATCGTGGCGAGCTTGGAATTTACCCTTATCAGGGAAAGTAATCGTATTAGATGCTGGGCATGGTGGACCAGACGGAGGGGCTGTTGGTGGTAAGGATATTGTAGAAAAAGATATTACGCTTGAGATTACAAAGAAGGTGCAAGATTATTTACAAGAGCAAGGTGCACTAGTTATTTTAACGCGTGAGGGAGATTATGATTTAGCCCAGAAAGATACAAAGTCATATAGTAGACGTAAAGCAGAAGATTTAAAAAAACGTGTAGAGATTATTAATAAACCCGATGTAGATTTTTTTGCAAGTATCCATTTAAATGCTTTAACTAGTAGTGGATCAAAAGGCGCACAAACGTTCTATTACCGTTCTTCAATTGAAAATGAACGTGCTGCGAAATTTATACAAGCTGAGTTGAGAACGAGTTTAGAGAATACAAATCGTTCTGCTAAAACAATTTCTCATGTGTATTTATTAAAGTATGCGAAAAACCCAGGTGCTTTAATTGAAGCTGGCTTTTTATCGAATGTAAATGAAAGGTATATGTTAAATTCGGAGAAATATCAGCAAAAGGTAGCAGCTGCTGTATATCGTGGTATATTACGTTATTTCACGGAAAAAGGAAATCCTCCAGAATAAGGAGGATTTTTTTGCGTTTCTCTCGTTAACGAAGTTTTCCGAAAATATGTTATACTGGAAATGTAAACGCATTTATTTCAAAAGTAAAGAGAGATATATTTAATTAACATTATGTTATTTTTCATACAGGGGGCTGGGCTAATTATGGTAACGAAAGAGCAAGTAGTGGAAGCGTTAGAAGGGATTGTAGATCCGTTTTTACATAAAACGTTAAAAGAAACAGGGGCAATTAAAGAGGTAACAGTCAAGCCTGAGAAGGAACATGTAAGTGTTAAAATTGCAATCGTAAAAACTGGTACCGCGGAACAAATGCAATTGCAATCTGGAATTGTAAAGTTAGTAAAAGAACTAGGAGCAGCAACAGTAGGGCTTCGCTTTGCAGAATTTACAGAAGAGGAATTAGCTCAGTTTGCACCAGAACAAGAAGAAGAGCAAACTGAATCTTTATTGTCACCAAATTCGAAAACGACATTTTTAGCAGTGGCGAGTGGAAAAGGTGGAGTAGGGAAATCAACAGTTTCTGTTAACCTTGCTATTGCTTTAGCTCGTCTAGGGAAAAAAGTTGGTATCATTGATGCTGATATTTATGGTTTTAGCGTACCTGATATGATGGGGATAGAAAAACGCCCTGTAGTAAGAGGAGATAAAATCATTCCAGTGGAGCGTCTAGGTGTAAAGGTAATCTCAATGGGATTCTTTGTAGAAGATAATGCACCGGTTATTTGGAGAGGGCCTATGCTCGGGAAAATGTTAAATCACTTCTTTACGGAAGTAGAGTGGGGCGATTTAGATTATTTAGTTTTAGATTTACCACCAGGTACAGGTGATGTTGCGCTAGACTTACATTCGATGTTGCCGGCTTGTAAAGAGATTATTGTCACAACACCGCATCCAACAGCGGCATTTGTAGCAGCACGTGCTGGAGCAATGGCTTTACGTACAGAACATAGCATTCTTGGTGTTGTTGAAAATATGGCTTATTTTGAAAGTAAAACAACTGGCGAAAAAGAATATGTGTTTGGAAGAGGTGGTGGAGATAAATTAGCTACAGAACTTCAAACAGAAGTACTTGGCCGAATCCCGCTTCAACAACCTGATTGGAATAAAGAAGATTTTGCGCCGTCAGTATATGAAGATACGCATACGACAGGTCTTATTTATCGCACAATAGCTGAAGCGGTAATTGATAAAACAACTGTTGCGCAAAAATAAAATAATAATGAGTGGATGATACATGTATTGTCCACTCATTATTATCGTTATTATTTTTACTGCTGTTCCTTTTTACCTTCTTGGGAACCACCTTCACCGCCGGCTTCCTTTTTATCAGAACCACTTTTTTCGGCTTTTTGGACACCTTTACTAATAATATCAATCATCTTAGCTTGGAAGAGTGGGCTTTCAGCAGTTTCTGTTAATACTTGTTGTAAATATTGACGGTATTCTTTGCTCTTCATTGTTTGTAACATCATTTTTTCTACTTCAGGGTTTTTCATAATTTCTATAACGCCTGCTTGGTATTCAGGGTCTTTTAGTAATGTTTTCATTAAGGCTGTTTGTTCTTTTCCCATACTTTTAGCGAATTTCGATGAGAACTCAGGGTCTTTAAAGAGCTTTTCCCAGAATTGTTGCCCTTTATCGGATACCATTGCATCTTCAATCGTTTTCTTTACTACTGTTTCATCTAGTATGAGTGCTTGTTTCATTTTTTCATCAGTTAACACATCTTGAATGGCTTTCTTACCTTGATCGGTTTTTAAAATATCAACAATCATTTTCTTCGTTTGATCATAATCAAGTTCGGACTTTGCTTCTTTTTCTTGTGCACATGCTACAAGTACAAGAAATAGAAAAGAAGAAGTCAAAACGAGCAGCATCCGTTTCATAAGTTGGAACTCCTTTCAGCACAGTTCTCTCTTTTTAATATAAATATCTTTAAGGAATTTATACATGAACATGGCTAGCTTTTTGAAATTGTCATTGATACAATTTAATTAGAAATATAAGGATAATGGGGGATGTGTTGTGAATAGCCGCAAGTGGGTTCGACTATTTTTTACGACGTTGTTTCTTGGTGGGGTTAGTACAGTCATTATTGGATTTGTTTTAGAGTGGGACAAGTATGTTAAATTTTTTCAAAATTTCGACGGAAAGGAAATTTTGGCAGTTTCCTTCTGGTTGATGGGTGTAGGATTTATTTTTAGTGTGATAAGTCAAATGGGGTTCTTTGCCTATTTAACAATCCATCGTTTTGGATTAGGGATGTTCAGGTCACCTTCTTTATGGAATATAGTCCAGCTCTTCTTCATTGCATTCGTTTTATTTGATTTTGTGTATTTAAGATCGGTATTGATTGCAAATGGGGAAATTTCATTAGGGAATAACATACTGGTTGCTGGTGTGTTATTTATGTTTGGTGCCATCGTTGCTTATATAAAAAGTAAGGAAACGAATAAAAAGGCATTTGTGCCAGCTTTGTTCTTTATGGTGGTTGTAACAATTCTTGAGTGGGTACCAGCACTTCGAATTAATGATACAGATTGGTTATATTTAATGGTGATACCACTTTTATTATGTAATGCATATCAGTTACTTATATTACATCGTTTAATTGGAAAGACGAGTAAGTCGGCCTAATTAAGAGAGTTTTTACGCAGGGTAGTTGTACGAATGAAAATATCGGGATAAAAAAAGCTCTATTACCTGAACGAAAGGTAGTAGAGCTTTTTATGTGTAAAAAATTATTGGACATCTTTACTTTTCGTACTTGTGTTGGAAATAAGTTGTGATACGGATATTTGCTCATAGCCGTCACTCTTTAATTTCTGTAGAAGCAGTGGTAAAGCTTTATTTGTTTGAAGAGCAGAATCGGATGCATGTAATAAGACGATATCTCCACCTTTTAAATTATTAGAGACGGTGGAAACGATATTGTTTACGCCAGGGTTTTTCCAATCGTTTGAGTTATTACTCCAATGAACGACAGTGTATCCGAGTGATTCTGCTATTTTAAGTGTTGCCTTGTTAAAGTCTCCACTAGGTGGACGTAATAGTTTAATTTGTTTCACACCGAGTTTTGTAAAAACATCTTGTGCTCGCAGAAGATCTCTTCGTATTTCATTTGCCTCTAGAGAAGTGTAGGACGTGTAATTATAACCCATACTACCGATTTCATGTCCATCTTTTATGATGCGTTCAACAACATCAGGGTGTCTTTCTGCCCATGCAGCAGAAAGGAAGAAGGTTGCATTCTTAATATTTCTTTCTTTAAGTGTATCAAGGATTGGAATTGCTTTTTTGTCTCCCCAACTAATATCAAACGTGAATGCAACTTGTTTTTTAGAGGTGTCGCCTTTGTAAATAACTTTAGGTCCTGTAGCGGTTGAAAAAGCAGACTCGTGTGAATATGTTTTCAAAAAGAGTAGCCATGCTGTAAATAAGGAAAGTATCACTATTAAGCTAATGTGTTTAAAGTTTCTTTTACTCGTAATAAAAAAGAAAAACATAATATTACGCCCCTTTGTCCAATCCTTTTCAGTTACATATATGCTGTAAATATAAAAAAGAGAACAAGGGATTAATATCGTAAGTAGTGGATATAATGGATGGTAGGATTTTGTTAAATGGAAATGGGCTTAATTTTTATTGCTCTGGAAGAAATGATTGAGGTGATGATTTGCTTGGGTTTATGTTAACGAAAGAAGAGAAAAAAGAAATGGAATACATATTGAAGAGAGAGTTAGAAGAACTTTTATTTGATTTTGAAGATGAACGTATTCATGACGTTGTAAAAAAGGCAATGGAAGAAAGATATAAAATCATTTTTTGTTTGTTTCGAAGAGTCGCTAATGCAGAAGAATGTATTCGTTATGTAAGAAAAAGAACTTTTTATTAAAAAGTGTTGACGTCGATAGATATTATATGATAAATTAATAACCGTCGCTGATGCGGAAACGCAAAAAACGACAAAAAGAAATTGAAAAACTTAGTTGACATTGAAAAACGAAGATGTTAACATAAGGAAGTCGCAAATGAGCGACCAAGTAGTTCTTTGAAAACTGAACGAAACAAACAACGTGA
>NZ_MACE01000081.1 GCF_001883995.1 Bacillus paranthracis
TTGAAAAAATTCGATAACTCCATGCAAAAATGTTTGCGCATAAATGGCTGTTTTTTCATGCCATGATCTATTATCTTCCTGCTCTTGTAAGTTCATTTCTTGTTTTTGCAAAGTAATTTCTTTCATCTCGTTTTTTCGAGCTGTTTCTTCTATAATCCCCTGAATCGAACTCACCCAATCCATATTCAACCGTTGTGTACTAAACGTACCACTCACAGGACTAAATCCTTTCCCGCTTTGCACTTCAGCGAGTCCGGCTGTGATGCTAGCTGCTAATTGGAGGGCGGTGCTGTAGTTGTTGCTGGATGAATGATTGAATTCATATAGACGCTCTAGTTTTTCTTCTAGTTTTTTTCTCATTGCAATTAAGACTGCAATAATTGCGTCTACTCCAGGCATTGGTGTAAGTACTTCGATTGCTTCTATACTTGCAATGGATTGATTGATTTCTTGTATTTGTTGTCTTATTTCATGTTCGATAACATCTGTTGAAGCAACTTTTGCTTGGAAATCGTTTGGGAATGCTTCGTTTTGGCGAATTAATTCTTCACATAAGCATATAATCCCTTGCGCTAATGGCCGAAATGTTTGGACAAGGTAGGCTTTTGCACTACTGTATGTTTGTCCTTGTAATACTGTGTCTATCGCAAAGGCATCAATAGATTGAATGGCTTGTTCCATACTTTGAATCGTAGCATTACATATAGCGTTCATACTTTGAGTTTGACTTTGTACTTCTCCCAAATACATGTTTAAACTCATGTATTGACCTCCCTTTGTAGTTGCTGCTGTTCATAGGAAAGGTCGTTTTCTTTCTCACTGAGATGCCGTTTTTCTTTAAGCAACGTCTCTTTTTCGTTTTCTAATTCGAATGTAAGTTTTCTTTCATACTGTCCGATCTCTTGCCGCATATTCGTAAAAAGGTGAAATGCATCTTTGTCACCATACCAAGTTTCTAGTATTCGGTTAAATAAACGATTATTTCTATTTTTCCATTCATGAAAACTAACCTCAGCTCGTTCTTGATTTTGCAGCGCGATTCGGTTTTCATTTTGTTCTTCAAATATAATTCGTAATTTTTGATTACATTGACTGATTCTCGTTTCAATTTCTTGACTCATCTTTTCTCCCTACCTTTTCCCCTTTACGTAGGTTGTTACATTATTGAAAAGTCTTTTGAAGTCCGGTATCCATTTTCTCAAATTCATTTGCTACGGAATGGATATTATCAATTGTTTGTTGAAAAGCAACGCAAAATTGTTTCGTGATCTGTAAATTTTGTTGATTTGCTTCTTGTGCTTTGAAGTTCACAGATAGTGTCGTACGCGTTGCCTTATTTATAGAGCGACTAGTAGCACTTTGCATTCTATCTGAAGCATTTCTCATTTTCGTTGCAAGTTGCGTTGCTCTATGCAAATTACTTTGAAATTCTCCCATCACTTACTCCCCTCTACCTTATATTTTCAAGAAAATTATACCATGGAAAAATATTCTAATAAACCGAATGTTCGAATTTAATAAACAATTAACCACTGTTCCTGAGGATACGAGCAACACTTACCTATCAATATAACTGGATCCAAAGTGGATTCTACTTATACAAAAAAAAGATGACCTCAGCCATTCGCTAAAGTCATCTTTTTCTACCTTATTATTTCACTAACTCTCCATTATAAGCTTTTATATCAAGAGGAGCAGTTAAATACTGTTTTGCTTTGCTAACGAAAGATGTGAAGTGTTCACTCGTATTATGACTCGCAACCGCTACTTCATCTTTCCATACTTCTACCATCGTATACACATTTTCTTTTTCTGTATCTTTATATAAATCATAAGACACATTTCCACTTTCTTCTCTTGAACTATGAATTAGCGGATGAATTTCTTCTAAAAATGATTGTTGTTTCGCTGGATCTACTTGAAATATTGCGTGAATAATAATCATGGTGTTTCCCCTCTCATATTTCACTTATTTCTTTAAAATTACTTCCACTCTGCAACTTTTTCAATTGGAAGACGTACTGATTGGTAACCACTGTCAGCCGCTTTTCCGACTGAAATTAACATAACTGGTACGTAACGTTCTTTATCTAATCCGAACGCTTCAGCGATTTGGTCTTTTTCAAAACCACCAATTGGACAAGTATCATAACCGTGAGCACGAGCTGCTAGCATAAATTGCATTGCTACAAGACCACCATCAATAAGTACAGTATCTTTCATTACTTCTGGTGTAACCATTGAGAAGTAAGCTGAAAGTTTTTTCATCTGGTCTTCTTTTACTTCTGCTGGCATGAAACCGCGCTCTACTGCTGTACCGTAAATTTCTTCTGCGTTATCAAAGTTGTTTAAATCACCAAATAAAGCGATCATTGCTGAAGATGTTTCTACTTGAGATTGATTGAATTTCGCAAGTGGCGCAAGTGTTGCTTTCGCTTCGTCACTTTCAATCACTACGAATCTCCATGGTTGCATATTTACTGAAGATGGTGCAAGTGTTGCTTCTGTAAGAATTTCTGTCATTTCTTCTTTGCTAATTTTCACTGAAGGGTCGTACTTACGAATTGAACGACGTCCTGTTAAAATTTCGTTAAAATCATTTGTTTTTACTGAGTTAGTCATAGCTGTATTCTCCCTTTTTTAAAGTTCTTTTATATTTTCTTGAATGTGAATTAACATATTTAAAAGATTATCGCGTTCTTCCTCACTTAATCCTTTAAATGCAGATGCTGCAAAACGTTCTTTTTCCTCTTGAAACGCCTGAATTTTATTTCGTCCCTCTTCAGTAAGAGAAACTAACGTAATTCTGTTATCGTCTGGATTTTTACGTCTTACAATCATTTCATTAGCCTCAAGCTGCTTTAAATGCCTCGTAATCGCCGCATTATCAATGTTCACTTCTTGCTGAAGTGCTTTTTGACTAATTTCACCTACTTCAAATAACTGAAGTATAAGCTCTAAACGAGATTGGCTCATACCCGTACACCCTTCAAACTTCGAACTTACTTCCTTGTTTAGAAAGTGTAATTTATATAAAATAATCGCTTCTTTTGAGCATGAACTTGTCAAATTACCCCTCCTTTACATCCAATTTTAAAAATCATTTGATATATCAATAGTTGATACGTCAATTAATATAATCTATATCGATTTAGAATGCAAGCATTTTGTTTTCATTTTATTTTTTCCAAATTAAGGCGCTTTGTAGCGTTACAAAAAATGTAAATTACATTATAATAGTAATAATTTAAATGACTGGAGAGTGATTGTAATGCGGCAATACACAAATAGAAATGAGGAAATGAAAATGGAAAATGAAATGAGGATATTGATATATGACAACAATAAATATAGGGATTGTCGCGCACGTAGACGCTGGCAAGACGAGTTTGACTGAACGTATTCTTTATGAAACGAATGTGATTAAAGAAATTGGCCGAGTTGATGGCGGAAGTACGCAAACAGACTCAATGGAATTAGAAAGGCAGCGCGGAATTACGATTAAAGCATCCGTCGTTTCTTTCTTTATTGATGACTTAAAAGTAAATGTCATCGATACACCGGGACACGCTGATTTTATCGCTGAAGTGGAGCGATCATTCCGCGTTTTAGACGGTGCAATCTTAGTTATTTCTGCCGTTGAAGGTGTGCAAGCACAAACGAAGATTTTAATGCGAACGTTACAGAAACTAAACATACCGACTATTTTATTTGTAAATAAAATTGATCGTCGTGGTGCAAATAGTGAAAAAGTTGTAAAGCAAATAAAAACGATTCTTTCAAATGAAGCATTCCCCTTTTACTCTGTCCTAAACGAAGGAACAAAGGAAGCTCGTATTATTGAATATAAATCATATGATGATTGTATAGAACGATTAGCACCATATAATGAATCGTTACTTGAGTCATATGTAAATAACGAAATCGTAACGGACACAATGTTAAGAGAAGAACTCATTAAACAAATAGCGCAAGCAAATGTGTATCCGATTTTCTTCGGTTCCGCAATGACGGGTATAGGAGTATCTGAACTACTTGAAAATATTTCAACCTTACTTCCAGCTAATAATCTGTCTCAAGACGAAAAATTGTCCGGTATTGTTTTTAAAATTGAACGTGAACCTTCTGGAGAAAAGATTGCATATGTAAGAGTTTTTTCTGGTAACTTACACGTTAGAAAATATGTTGATATACAGCGCGATCAGTCTCTACCACATAAGGAAAAGATTAAAAAAATGTGCATGTTTCATAATGGAGATGCTGTTCAAACTTCTACCGTTCCTAGCGGAGAATTTTGCAAAGTGTGGGGACTAAGTGATATTAAAATTGGTGATATTATCGGTGCACGGACTGATTATATAAAAGATATTCACTTTGCCGAACCACAAATGGAAGCTGCCATCGATGCAGTACCTAAAGAACGAATTCATGATTTATACGCTGCTCTTATGGAACTATGTGAAGAAGATCCACTCATTAAAGTGTGGAAAGATGATGTTCATAATGAACTATACATTCGCCTTTTCGGTCAAGTACAAAAAGAAGTAATTGAAACGACTCTTTTTGAGAAATATAATTTGCAGGTTACTTTTTCAAATACGCGAGTTGTATGTATTGAGAAGCCAATTGGCATTGGGATTTCCGTTGAAGTAATGGGCGAAAAAACGAATCCATTTTACGCAACAGTTGGATTCAAAGTCGAACGTGGTGAACTTAATTCTGGCATAACATATAAATTAGGCGTTGAACTTGGCTCACTACCTTTAGCATTTCATAAAGCGATTGAAGATACTGTATTTCAAACGTTAAAACAAGGTTTATACGGTTGGGAAGTTACGGATATTTCTGTCACGTTAACGCATACAGGTTATGCAAGCCCTGTTACAACAGCGAGTGACTTTAGAAACGTAACGCCACTCGTTTTAATGGATGCTTTAAAGAAAGCTGAAACATATGTATATGAACCAGTAAATGCGTTTGAATTAACTGTACCGGAGCAGGCAATTAGTACCGCAATGTATAAGCTCGCTGCTATTCCAGCAACTTTTAGCGAGCCGATATTCAATAATGACTCATACCATTTAACAGGATCGTTACCTGTTGCGAAAACAGAGAATTTTCAGCGAATGCTTCATTCATTCACTGAAGGAGAAGGCATATTTACAACGAAGCCAGCTGGTTTCACAAAACTGAAACCTCCCTTCCCTACTCGAAAACGTGTTGATTATAATCCGCTGAACCGGAAAGATTATTTGCTTCATGTGTTGAAGGCTTATTAAAATAAAAGAGGTGCAATTCGCACCTCTTTTTGCATGTATTGATAAGTTAGTTTTCCCTAACAATTTCTTTAAGTTTTTCTATTACTTTCGCTATCGCTTCAATTGAATTCTCTGTTTCAAATCCTCCAACATTTAAAGAATGGTTTGCGTTTTTGATGGCATCGATTTTCAAATTCGTTTTATATAACTGATCAATTTGATTTGCATTATAATGGTGATCTTTATCCCCAATAACTAAAAGCCCTTCGTGACTACTATGTAAAATAGATTCAAAAATAGATTCAAAAGTTAGTAAAGGTGTAAGTACTATCATTTTCGACTTTAAAAAATTGTCTCTTCTCATTAAATCATTTGCAATCGGAATTGTTCCGAGTGACTTCCCTAAAAACATCGTCTCGTTGTATTGCTCATCTTTTAATACTTCATTCATTATAGGATTAATATCATTCATCATTACTTTCGTTAGTTCTTCTATTGGTTTATTCATTACCTGTTCGTCGTAAGAGTAATGAATATGTACAACATCAATTTGATGTTCAAGCATAAGCATCGTCGCGTAATAAAATAACGGCTTATCGTAATTATATCCTGAACCTGAGAACATAAAGCAAACCGTACTGGAACCTTTTTCGATATGTGTGTAACGAATTACTTTGTCATTTATATGTACCTCTTTTTTAGTCCCCTTCATCGTTTCTCCCTCCGAATACATTTACTTTTGTAGTACGATATGTTCTGTGTGAACTGATACATCCTTTACTTTCTCTTTTATAAATGCAGGCTGTAAGTTATATGTATGCAGTTCTTCTACTGGCACCCATCTAAACAAATACGTTCTACCCTCTTCTTCCAAAATATATTGATCCGCTCCATTTGCAGGTAATTCATGTAGCTCTACTTCATAATAAAAACTAATCTCATGAAACTTTCGCTCAGAAAGTGTAAAGAAATTTTCTACTGACCATATTAATCTTTTCCTTTTAATAGGAACACCTATCTCTTCCGCAAGCTCTCGTTTTAATGCATCTTCTCTATTTTCTAGCATTTTCACTCTACCGCCTGGTACGTACCAAAAATCTTCACTGTCACCTTGCAGAATAAGTATTTTATTATCATGTTTACAAATTGCTCCGCCGCGGTAGTTAAAACATGTTTTCTCAACTTTGAACGTAAGATCCACAACGATTGTCCCCTATACTTCATTTAAAAATCGCTATAAAACTATTATGTATGTATCGTACAAATAAGATTACTAAATTTTTCTAGTTCGTTCAATAATTTTCGAACTTTCCAAAAATTATACACATCATTTGTCATCACAAGTATAAATACATATGTCACAATTACTGCGCACACTTTGGAAGCAGTATGGGGGACGAATGCATCTATCTCTATCAATATACAAAATTGAAGAATCAAATAATTTTCAAGAAATCATTGTAAAAGATAAAGTGAAACATCAATAAGTGGAGTTTTTATCTTTTTCCTGTTGTTTTTAAATATAGTTAAGACATTATTAAAAAGACGCAAGGTCAACTTATGTGCTAATTAATTCTTTTTCTAGAAAAAGCGTCTTTTATTGCACTTGTTACTACATTTAGGAATAATAAAATAGCCATAACTGCCGTTAGTACATTAAATTGCTTTGTTTTATAAGGAGCGAACCATTCCGTAAAGAACTCTGAATTAACGAGACGATCCCCAACTCCTCCTTCCTTGAAGTTCGGTATCCACGAATTCATGTCAAGGATGATAAAAATTAGTTGCATAACGAAAAATGCTCCAATAGTTTTCAGCCAATTTCGTATTCGACTAGGACGCTCTTTTTTTAATTTCATTTAAACCATCCTCCTTTTAGAACTTGCTATTAAAGAGCCTTGTTCTGATAGATACGAATAGATAATATCCATGAAACCCCATAGCACCCCACTGCTATGACAGCAAATAAAAGAAATAATTTCAAATCTGAAATCTCTTTTAAAAAGGTCAGTACGCCATTAGCATATTTATTTAATAAATATGGAGTATTTTTCATTAAATATATAACTCCAATAGATAAAAATATAAAAACTGGTACAAGTGTTTTCACTTTAAATGCAACAAAAAATGGGATGTAAAATGCTGTTATCAGCATGACTGCCAAGAAGCCTAGTATGTAACTTTCTATGGAAAGTTGAAATTCCATGCTGTCTAAAATGAAATATTTTCCAACTAAACAAAATGGGATGATTACTATTGTAAAAAGTAAAGTTCCAACGTATTTTGAACTTATAATTTCCTTCCTAGTATACGGTAATGAGTTTACTAAAATATTAGCATTATCTTTATCATCAGATTGATATGTGTTAATTACAAAAACGGCACTACAAATGATTATGACATATGCTACATCCATGCCGGCCCACAAATAGGTAACTAGAAATAAGAGATAAGCAGGCAAGAAAGTTTTTTGTAAAATCAAATCCTTTTTAATTAAATTAAGCATCTTGAATCCCTCTTTTTCATGAAATACATAATATCCTCTAAACTCGGTTTTTCAATCACCACATCCTTATCAAATAAATTTTCGATAGAATGTGCATTTTCAATCAATCCCTCGAAACCTGTATTTGCCTTACGTACAGAAATAAATTCACGCTCAGTATCAAACTTTAACAAATCTAGTGGTCCTTTGACTAAAACATAATCCTCTGCAATGGCATAAATATCTTTTGTGAAAATATGCTTCCCATTTTGAATAAATGTAATATAATCGGCAATGCGGTCTAAATCCGTTGTAATATGTGATGAGAAAAAGATAGTTTTCTCTCCATCCTGCATAATATTTTGTAGAACATCCAATAATTCTCTTCTGAATACAGGATCAAGTCCAGATGTAGGTTCATCCATAATAATTAGTTCAGCATGATGTGAAAGGGCAATTGCGAGAGAGGCTTTCATTTTCATTCCTTTGGAGAATGTTTTCATTTTTTTGTTTAATGGTAATTCGAACAGCTCTTTATAATATGTAAATTGGTTAAAATCCCATTTTTTATAAGCAGGTGCAATAATTTTAGTAATTTCCTTTAATGTGAGTTCATCATAAAACACATTATCGTCATAAACGAAGCCAATTCTTTCTTTAATTCGTTTCGCATCAGTCGAATAGTTCATGCCAAATAAGGAGACGTTTCCACTATCCGGGTTTATTAGATTCATAATCATTTTAATTGTTGTAGATTTACCTGATCCATTTCCTCCAATAAAACCCGTAACAAATCCTTTTTTTACTTCCATCGAAAAATTGTTTATTTGAAACCCTTTAAAAGATTTACTGACATTTTGAAGTTCTATTACGTTTTCCAAGAGTTTTCCTCCTCGTATAAAATTGTAAGCATTTCTTTTAGCTCATTTAAAGAAACATCCATTTGCTTAGCATTTTGAATCGCTTCACATAACTTTTCTTCAACTGTTTTTAATTTTTCTTCTTTCATAGTTTCAATGTTTTGTTCTGCTACAAAGGACCCTCTTCCGACAATTGAATTAATAAAACCGTCTTTTTCCAGTTCTTCATATGCTCTTTTCGTTGTAATAATACTTACTCGTAAATCTTTTGCTAACTGACGCATTGAAGGAAGAGCATCTCCTTGTTTTAAATCACCTAGTAAAATAAGCTTTTTTATTTGGGCACTAATTTGTTCATAAATAGGTTCCTTTGAAGTGTTCGTAATAGTGATTTGCATGCAAATACCTCTTTTTAAAAATATTGTATATATACTTTATATACAATATATACTATCGTACATTGTAAATCAACAGAAAATTTCCAAAATATAGTCGCAAACACAATCTAATAATAAATGTAATTCATACAACTTATTTTTACGGGTCTTCCTCGTATTTGCTCGATTTTGAGGTGGATGGATGTCTTACTGCTATCTAATGTGGTATAAAGACTACGTTGTGTTTTACGGAGAAATTGGCACAGTTGGTATTGTGAAAGCAAAAGAGTTTGAAACAGAAGAACATTCTGAGGAAGTTGATATCAAGTTAGACTGGTATGAAGATGACGAGGAAGGATTGAAAAAGATGTTTCCTATGCTATGGGAAATGTATGGAGAAAAACCGATTGAGTGGTAGATTTATATACGAAAAACGCCTTGTTTCTTTATTAACAAGGCATTTTTTCTTGATACTATGTTTAAATTGTTATCTTTCCACTCTCCCACCACACCATAAAAATCTTTAAAGAAGGCGCAACCCACGTTCTGCTATCATTTTCATGATTCCATACATATATATCATCTCTTTGCACGATTCCGTTCAAAATAGAATAACCAAACAAATCACCATTTCCGCCATCAGCAAAAAATAATAAACAGTCAAAAGGCATATATAAATCCTTGAAATCAACTATATTTCTCATATTTATATTTTCAGTTTTAATTTTTGAAGCAGACCATATAAAGTCCCCGTATTCACCTTCTACACCGTTTGTTTCCTGTAATAATTGATGTAAATCATTCGGCAACTCCACATGTAAACAGTTTTGTATATCAGTTAGTTCATCCGTCATAGCTGGTTGTTTCAAACTTAAGTTTGGTGAGATACTGTGAATGGTGTTTTTCCACATCACCTTTTCTCCTCCTTATGTGCAATCAAGTATATTCAAAGAGCTCATCTAAATTTATTGATACCACTTTTCTAACAACTCTTTCTCCCTCTCGCCTGAAATACCTGCTTTTAATTCCCATTCGTCCACACTCTTCATCCACTCATACACGTCTGTAACTGTATGTTCTAACCTTTTAAAAGTAAGCCCTTCTTTCACAGCACTATCTATACTAATAGAAAAACCACCTTTCCACGGCTTCGTTTCACCTTCTAATGAAAAAGTTTCTGGAATCCATAAAGGCATCTCTGTCCAAGGCTGCACATTATGTTCACTCATAAACGATTCGTCTACCCAAACGAATTCAGCATCACTATACGTAATCTTTTTACACGTATTTAATAGTTCTTCCATCGTCAAATCATAATTTGGACCTGTTACATTGAATATACCTGCATTTTTGTTTTCTGCCATGTTTAGTCCCCAATTTGCGACGTCTTTTATATCAACTATCTGCACTGGACGGTCTTTTCTTCCTGGAACTAACACCTTATCTCCTTTTGCTACACGCTGAATCCAATATGGAAGCCGATCTGTATAATCAAACATTCCTGAAAGAAGTCCTGCTCTTACGTGTAAAACACGCCGAGGCCAATACTTCTCTGCTTCTTTTTCACATAATACTTTCAGCGCACCGTAATACTCATAAGGAGATATTTCACCATTTTCTACAGCCTTTATTTGCTCACCCGTCGGTTCAGGTTGTAATATATAGTCTTCTTTTATATGATGCGGAATCCAATCTTTATATACGGAAAGGCTTGAGATGAATATATAGTGTTCAATATTATCTTTAAGTACTTCTCCAACATTTCTTATGTGATGTGGAGAAAATCCACATGTATCTATGACAACGTCCCATTTACGATTTTCTAAACTTGATACATCACCATTTCTGTCACCGATAAGCTGCTCCACTTCAGGAAAAATTTCTTTGTTTGTTCCGCGGTTAAATGATGTAACTTCATGCCCTCTCTGTAAAGCCTCTTCTACAAAAGCTCTCCCTAAAAAACGTGTACCACCTAGTATTAAAATTTTCATGGTTCTCCCCCATTCATCATTGAAAAATCCTTTCTTTTGTTAAACGAATTTCAGTCGTAAAAAGTTACGGTGGATTTGTTATTTAACTTTAATTCTAGAAACAAAAATAGAATCCATTTTGAAAAATCAATCAACATGGATTCTTAAATAAAAAGCAATTTTTTTGATGTATCTTAGTTTAATTGTTAACTCTGCACAATTTCCCCATCAACTAACTCAATAATTCTATTACACTTATTCGCTACTTCCATATCATGCGTTACAATAATAATTGTTCGTCCTTCTTCATTCAATTGTAATAGCAAATTCATAATTTCTTCTCCTGTTTTTCTATCTAAATTTCCGGTCGGTTCATCTGCCAATATTAATTCTGGTTCACCTACTAACGCTCTTGCAATTGCGACGCGCTGCTGTTGTCCACCTGATAGCTCGTCGGGTGTTTTATACATATGTTCTTTTAAACCTACTTTTTCTAAATAGAACTTCGCCTTATTTTCTCTTTCTCGTTGCTTTAGCTTTCTATATGTGAGTGGTAGCACTACATTATCCAGTACAGTATGTTCTTTTAACAATGCAAAATATTGAAAAATAAATCCGATCATTTCATTTCTTGTTTTATGAACTTTATTTGCTCTAATTTCAGTTAATGATTTTCCATTTAACGTATATTCACCCTCATTTGGCATATCAATTAACCCGATAACATTTAGTAATGTACTCTTCCCTGAGCCTGATCGCCCCATTACCGCTATAATTTCGCCCTTATATATCGTTAAATTTATACCGTTTAACGCGAACGTATTGTGATTCTTATTACTATACACCTTCTTAATATCTTTTAGTTCAATTAACCCCATTATTCCATCCCACCTATTAATGTTTTCGGTTCAAGCTTTCTAATAAACAAGAAGACAGTTACATTCGAGACAATGATAATCAATAATAAGAAAAGAAATACTAAAAACAATATAGGCATATCCAATTTAAAGTCTAATACCGTTGCTTCCTTTAAATCCTTCGACATTTGTAATAGAACCCCATACCTCCATGAAAAGTAAGCTATTGACATTCCTAAGCCAGTTATTGCTACAATAATGTTCTCTAAAACAATTTGAATAAACATACCAAATTTACTTTCGCCAAAAGCTATTTTTATACCAAATTCCCGCTTTCTCATCAAGATAGAAACAATGGTCGTTACTACAATTCCGACAATCGAGAATACAATGAATAAGATTCCTACTATAAGTTGAGGTATTTCAGAATAGCCGTTAAGAGTAACATCTTCATTTATTTCATCACCTAAACTTTTCAAATGAAACGTACCGCCGTTTCCTTTAAGTTGAATTGATTCTTCTAGTTTCTTTACATCTGCACCTTTTTGTAAATATAAAACTGTACTTTGATGCAGTCTTAAAAACATTGCTTCATATTTTTCAAATCTATCAAATGACATAGGCATTATCATTGCGTAATCCAACTTCAAATATGTGTTCGTCGTATTATTATTTACGATAAATTTATTTTCTGGCAAAAACCCTGTAATTGTATATTGATTATTAATTGTATCCCCAACTTGAAAATATTTCTTAAAGTAAGAACCCATTAAAACTTTTGTTTTTTCTTCACTATTTTTTTGAAAGTCATCATAGGAGAAACCTTCTTCAGGTTTTAAAGGTAAATGTAACATTTTATAGTAATTTTCATCTACAAAAATTGTTTTAATAGTAGGTCTTTCGTCGTGAAACGTTTTATGTTTCAAATCCGTAATCATACTGTTTTGAAATGGTCTATTACTTGACTCTATTTCAATAACTCGCTCCTCGTATGTACCATACGAAATCACATCTTTATTTTGATGAATTGTATTATAAACCGCTTGAATTTTCTCTTTATTAAATTGATTGCTTTGTAATCTATCTGTCGTCATTTCAAAAGTAACTAAATATGTTTTATCCCCATTTAATACCGAGCTGGATTTATCGTTTAGGTAGTTTAAATTATAAAACACATTAATTGAACTCGTTATAGTTGCTAATCCAAATGTAATCTGTATTAGAAGAAGTACGGAAAATAGAAACCTCTTTTTTAATGCTATGAACGCACTTTTTATTCTCATCGTTTTTACTCCTTTAATGCTTTAGCAGGTTCACTTTTAAGCACATATACAAATGGTATTACAGAGAGAATGAAAGCTATAGTAAGTGAAAGAAATACACACATTACAATATGAGTAGACTGTAAACTAATATTATAGCTTGTAAACTCTATAATATTTTCACTCAAAATGCTAAAAATCCATTGTATGCATATTGCACAGGCTGATGCAGTGATTGCACATAAAAATAATTGACTAAATATAAAAATAAAAAGATTTACATTACTTGCTCCCAAAGCTTTCCTTAACGACAAACTTTTTTTCTTCGTATAAATCCAATAATAACTTACTATGATACTAGTAATGAAAGCTATACATAAAAGCCTATATGGAAAACTGAGTAACTCTTCTACGGCTTCACTTGAGTTTTTTTCCTTCTCATAGTTCTCTTTTTCACTAATCACTTTAGCATTTATATCTTTATTGTTCTGTTTCATATGCTGTATGAAAGTTTCTATTTCCTTGATAGGGTTTTCGTTAGAACGAACAATCATTTGGAATGTATTATCTTTTTGTATCATCTGTTTCACTTCATCTGGCATGTCATTTAGAGAGACGTAAATTTTAATATTATACTCATATCCAGTATTTTCTCCAGCTACGCCTTTAACTGTATATTCCTTATTAAATAATTTTATTGTTTCCATATCCTTATAAATTTTCTTCCCCACTATTACACTATTTTTTTCATCTTGTCCTATCTGAGAACCTTTTAGTAAAGGTGGAGACCAATTTTTATTAAGGAGACCATTCATTATTACGTGGCCGATATCCGGAATAGTAATACGAATATCATTTGTAATCACACTAGCGTTTTTAAAATCAGATTCTACTAACGTCTGAAATTGTTCGAAATTGATTTCCCCCATATTAGTAAGTCGAACAGAATAGTAATAATTAAAATAACCATTCTTACTATCATAAAATTTCTCATCATAATAATCTCGCGTCGATATTGCAATCAGGATTGGCCATATTGTCAATACAAATCCAATAAATAACATAATGAATATTGTTTTGTTCACCACTATTTCTTTTAATACTAGATTCATATATCCTCCTCATTTTAAAAACCGTGAAAATGGTATTTATCCTTTTTCACGGTTTTTGTTGATTTTTATTTAATTACCATTTCCTTAGAAGTGTACGCACTATCCCCTACCATTCTCCATTCATGACCCGAATAACCTCTGGTCACCGGTCCTTTGGATGCAACGCTAACGTTTATACGATCTGAAGTTTTAGCATCATACAATGCTAACTCTTTAGAAGTCCCATCATCAAAGCTAGCTCTTACAGTCATCTTGTAAAAATGAGGTTCGTTCTTTTTCGCAGTATAGGCAGTTGCCTTAGCTTTTGCTCCGCTTCCTGACCACCTTGCACTATTATCCCAACTAATCGAAGCAAATGAAACGGAAGAAACCATACCTAATAAAGAAGCAGTTAGTCCTGTAACAGCTAAAGTTTTTTGAAGTAAGCTTTTCATATATCCTTAATCTCCCTTTTTAAAATATTCACTTAAATATTTAAGTATTTTTAGGCCTTGTCCTCATTATACATAAAAAAAATAACCTCATACCTATAAAACCTAATATTTACATTATTTAATATTTCTCTTACATTCCCCTGAACTTTTCGTCATAAAACAAAAAGATGGTATGAAACTCCAATTCACACCATCTTTTTACTAAAATTATTTATTTGACCGTATACAAGGAAGAATACATTTCACAATTAATTCCCATCTATCCCGTGCATTTGGTATAACTTCAGAAGCAATTACTACAACCAAATCCTGCTTCGGAATACAACAAATCACATTCCCACCATCACCCATTGCACAGTATAAAAAGATTCCATCCTCTTCTCGTAACCACCATAAGTAACCATATTGATTTTGGTTCATTGTTGTCGATTCTTTTATCCATGATTTTGATAAAATTTGTTTTCCATTATGAATACCTTCATTCAAATACATCTGTCCAAACTTAGCCATATCTTTAACTGTTAACGTTAGTCCCCAGCCGCCTGTCGAAATACCATTTGGATCATGAACCCATCCTTTTACATCTTTTCCGAATAAGTCATCAAATCCAAACGCTTTCATATTGTAGTTTGGAATTTCTCTCATGTCGAGTGGCTGAAATAGCTGTTCATTCGCAAATTCACGCGCACTTTTTCCTGTTGCACTCGTGATAATTGCTGATAGTACATGCGCTCCTGCAGATGAATATTTAAAAGTTCCAATCTCTCCGCCGTTCCCCATTCTATGAAGTGTATACTGTACCCAGTCTGGTTGTGTACATAATTCTTCTAACGGTTCCTGCCAGTCTACAAAAGGATATGGAGCTGTCATTGTAAGTAAGTGTCGCACTGTTATTTCAGATTCCTTACGTTTATATTCAGGAAAAAACTCTATTACTTTTTGATCAACGCTTTTTATATAGCCTTTATCTATACATATCCCAATTAGGGCCGAGATTATCGTTTTTGTGACTGACGCTACATGAAATGCATCATCTGGACCATGACCGTTATAATATTTTTCAAAAATAACATTACCTTTCTGCACTACTAACATACCATTCATGTTTTTATATTCTTCTTGTATAATCTGATCTAACTTTTCAGCAGTTTTCATTATCCCTTCCCCTTTAACCTATAATTAAAAAGGTTCGATAGATACATATATATCAACTATATGTTTATTTTCTGGGTGCTGCCTTGGGTCATTTTTATACATTTCAAAAGGATACGCATCTCTCGGTTTATATCCGCTATTTGGTAGCCATTCACCGTATAAAAAATCCCATGCTCCTTTATATTCATCTTGTTGTATTTCAAAATGACTTACCGCATACTTTCCAGAAGGTATTACCATTATTCCAATGTTGTTCGTTTCTACTGCGGATTCATCCGGAATTGTTATACATAAACTAGTCCTTAACTGATAGTCCTCTGTAAATTCATGATGATCGTGGTAAATGGTTAATACTTTCGTATCCTCAAATACATGATAGTTTTGCTTAGCTGCGTAATGAAATAATTTCTCTATCATTTTTGGAAAAGCTATAGTTAACTCCCTATATGTACCGATATGTCTTATGTATGCAACGTTTATATCGTCCGCTGTTACAATTTCAACATTTCCTCGAACCTTCTTACATTCATTGTATTGAGAAGTTCTTCTTACGTCTTTGCAATTCTTGCTATTATAGTTTCGATATTGAGACGGACTTACTCCGTAATAATTTTTAAATGTACGGGAGAAAACTGCCGAATCTGTGAAACCAAAATGGTAAGCGATGTCAGTAATCGTCATATCCGAACGGTATGTAAGAAGGTTTGTTGCCCTTTCCAGTTTCAATCGGTTTACATACCGAGATAATGGTTCATCTACTATCCCTTTAAAAATTCTATGAAAATGATACTTTGAAAATCCTGCTACATCGGCTAGCTCTTCAATAGATAGTGAACTATCGATGTTGGATTCTATATAATCTTGAACCTTATGTATGCGTCTTACATACTCATTTCTACTTTGTTTATTCTCCATACTTGTTATCTCCTCACAACAAAAAGGCTAACTTTGTGCTAGCCTACTTTTACACATGTTTCAAAAATAAAACTCTACTCCCGCCGTTCCCATCATAATTTGTATGTACCGATACACCCTCTACCTCATCATCCCCAGCCTCAATTCGAAAACCGATTTCTTGATGAAACTGTATCGATTTTTTATTAACTGGTGACGTAATTGCTTTTACAACTTTACGATTATTTGCACGTGCGACATCAAAGAAATACGAATACAATGTCGATGCAATTCCTCTTCTTCTATACTTCGGATTTACCCCGATAAAATGAACGTACGCTTCCTCTTTATGCGTTTGCGAAAAGAATCCGCATAAGAAACCTAACGTTTCGCCATCTTCTTCAATGATAAAACTCGTTTCTTGAAAGTGAACGAAAAACAATTTTGGCAACATGGCAGCCATGTCTCTCCCGCCCCACCAATCATTTAAAACAGAATGAATCTTTACATAATCTTCCCCTTGGATGTTTCTTACTCGCATATGTTTCTCCCTCTCACTCACTTCATTTTTTCATAAATTTTAATGACTGTTTCTACTAAAAGGATAAGTACCCATATCCCGCAAAATACAAGAACTGACTGAAATATAGAACCTAACATAACAATACTTATTAAACCTAATTCTGATCCTGAAATGGATATTTCATCAAACCCAAGATTATGTATAAATGGACCAGTTGAAAAAGCCATTAAAATAGATCCTATTAAATAAATCACACTCATTATTTTTAATATTTTTATAGAAAGATATGAAGTTTGTTTTTCTTCCACTTGTGATAATTCGATTTCTCCACTCGCAATTCCTTTTTGCAAACAGTCCTCACATAGAAATTCTTCCTTAATTTTTTTACCACCGTGCAATGTACCTGTAATTTCTTTACAGCGAGTACACTTTCGATTTATCATTTTGTTATCACTCCAATCTATTAAGATTGTACTTATATAATTCTAACCTTACCTTATTATTCCTTTTATGTATTTTATAGAGAGGTGACGTGTTTTATGATATCTAAACTTACTTTTGGTTATAAAAAGCCTACTGAGCAATATGTATTACGCCCTAGTTGTTATGCAATTATTTTTAACTCTACTTCTTCAAAAATTGCTGTTATCCAAAAAGGAGACCGTTATTTTTTACCTGGCGGCGGTATGGAAGGTAACGAAACAAAAGATGAATGTTTACATCGCGAACTACTAGAGGAATTAGGTTGGGCAATTGAAATTGATCAATATATCGGTAATGCAGCGCGATATTTTTATGCGGAAAAGGAAGATACATATTATTTAAATAATGGGTTCTTTTATATTGCGAACATGGTGCAGAAACGAACTGGAAACTGTGAGGAGGATCATGTTTTAAGGTGGATGTCTCCATTACATGCTATAGAATATTTACTTCACGATCATCAAAAATGGGCGATTGAACAAGCACTTTTATTACGAAATGAAAAATGATCTCCTTCTATATGAAAGAGATCATTTTTACTGTTAGCTTACCTTTTTCAAATTGAGAGCTGGCTTTTTGATTCCACCTTTTTTTACAACATATAGACCCACAAAGATAATAAGTCCGCCAACCAGTTGCATCATATTGATTTGCTCTCCTATTGTTACTGCCGCAAAAATAACTGCGAACAACGGTACAAGATACATATAAACCATTACTTTCGTTGAGCCTATTTGACTAATACCGACATACCACATTGCAAGTCCGAAGATGGTCGCAAAGACAATTGAATATGCTAGTGATCCCCAGCTTGGCGTATCTACTGGCCACGTTAATGTATTTACGTTGAATAAACAATATATAACGAGAGGTACAATTCCAATTAAAGTAGACCAAGATGTGACTCTCATTGCGGAGTATTTTGTAATAAGAGGTTGTGCTAATATTGGATACCATCCCCAAGCAATTGCTGCGACTAATCCAATTACATTTCCAAGCCACGCATACTCGTAAGTAGCTCCTCCTGTATGTCCTGTTAATAAAACGAATGCTGCACCAATAAACGCTACTATTGAACCAATTTGTACTTTCATCGAAAAACGTTCTTGTTTGTGTAATACTGCTAATATCCCTGTAAATATAGGTGACATCGCAATTAATAATGAGGCGTTCGTTGCTGAAGTATATTTCACAGATAGCATAAACATCGTTTGATACATTGTCGTTCCAACGATGCCGACTGCTACTAATCGTAGCCAATCTTTTCTTTCAATACGTAATGAGCGTTCCATCATAAAAGTAATAAGTAATAATACTGGTGATGCTACTAAAAATCGTAAACTATTAAATTGAATGGATGACATAAATGCCACACCATACTTTCCTATTGTATAATTTGCTCCCCATACTAATGCAACTGATACTAGGAGCCATTCCATTTGCCATCGTTTCATCCGAATCTCCCCTTCCATATTTAGCATAGTAAAATTGGCTGGATAAAACACCGTCCAATTGGCTGTTTTTTTACCCAGCCAATTTGCTATACTGGATGTATATAAGAGATACGGAGGCGTTTTTTATGGAATGGAAGCTAGATAGTGACAGTAAAATCCCTATTTATCAGCAAGTTGTTGACTTTATTGAAAAACGTATTACATACGGAGAACTTCCTCCAGGTAGCTTCCTACCTTCCGAACGGAAATTAGCTACACAGTTAAATGTAAACCGTAGTACAGTAACGACTGCTTATAATGAACTACGTGCTATGGGAATTGTAGAAAGTACGACTGGTAAAGGAACACGTGTGAGTACACATATGTGGGGCGTTTCTCCAACATTAACGCCGAACTGGAGAAATTTCGTAGAAGGCGGTACGTTCTTACCAAACTTGCCGTTACTTCGCCATATTCGGGCAGAAGTACAACAAAATGAAAACATTATTGATTTTGCAAACGGAGAACTCGGTTGTAATCTTTATCCTCACGATCAACTACAAACGATTTTACGGGAACAACCGTTAACACATTCATTAAGTTACGATCATCCGCAAGGCTATCTCCCGCTTAGACAAGCGGTAGTAAAATATATGAAAGAACATTTAAAAGTTGAAGCGACTGAGCAATCCATAATGATTACATCTGGTGCACAGCAAGCACTTCACCTTATC
The DNA here is from genome assembly GCF_001883995.1 of Bacillus paranthracis. Taxonomy (GTDB): domain Bacteria; phylum Bacillota; class Bacilli; order Bacillales; family Bacillaceae_G; genus Bacillus_A; species Bacillus_A paranthracis. Next base: position 19,838 of record NZ_MACE01000081.1, read on the forward strand.
GTACAATGTTTATTAAATCCGGGTGATGCTGTCGCTTTCGAAAGTCCTTCACACTGTTATTCCTTACCTTTATTCCAATCAGCGGGTATTCGTATTTTCCCATTACCTGTCGATGAACACGGTATTAATCCGGATGATGTGCAAGAGCTATATAGAAAGCATCGTATTAAAATGATCTTTTTAAATCCAAATTTCCAAAATCCTACGGGCACAATGCTGCATCCAAACCGTAGAAAAAAACTATTATCGCTTTGTGCAGACTTACGAATTGCGATTGTTGAAGATGATCCGTCTAGTTTACTTACGTTAGAAAAGAAACAACCTTGCCCTACTTTGAAATCGATTGATGAAAATGGAACTGTCATTTACGTGCATTCTTTATCAAAAATGATTGCACCAGGATTACGAGTTGGTTGGCTTGTCGCTCCGCAGTCTGTAGTAGAAAGGTTATCCGATGCAAGACACCAAATGGAATTAGGGATGAGCATTTTCCCGCAGTGGCTTATGCAGCAGTTTTTTGAAACCGTACCATTTCAGTCTCATATCGTACCGTTACGAAAACAACTAGCAGAAAAAAGAGACGTTATCGTCCGCGCTCTAAACGAGCAACTTCACGATAAAATCTCTTTTTCAAATCCGACCGGTGGTATATACATATGGGGGAAATTAAAAGAACCGATCAACGAAAAACAACTCATTATGCAAAGCTTAAAACAAGAAATTGCTTTTATGCCTGGTAGTATTTTCGGCGCGAAAGATGGTTATATACGTTTATCTTATGGAAAAGTGGATATTGATCAAATTGAGGAAGGTATTTCTCGCTTGCGTGAGGCTATTTTGGTTTGTGAAAAGTAACTTTAGATACAAACCCTCGTTTGACAAAACCTAAATCTACCATTATCATCAACACGAACCTAGTTATAGGAGTGATACCAATGAAAATCTATGTTGATGCAGATGCTTGCCCTGTAAAAGATGTAATTATTTTTGAAGCTACGAAGGCAGAAATTCCTGTTACCCTCGTTACAAGCTTTTCTCATTATTCTAATGCAGAGCAACCAAAAGGCGTGGAAACAATTTATGTTGATTCTGGAGCAGATGCTGCGGATTACCGAATTATGCAGTTAGCCCAAAAAGAAGATTTAATCATAACACAAGATTACGGTCTTGCTTCGCTTGCTTTAGCAAAAGGTTGTATCGTACTACACCATAAAGGCTATAAGTATACGAATGATAACATTGAACAATTGTTACAAACACGATATTTAAGTGCAATGGTTCGAAAAAGTGGTAAACGTACAAAGGGACCGAAACCATTTACAGCAGAAGATAAAGAAAAATTTAGAGCACTCTTTAAAAGTTTTATCGCACGTTAAAAATGAACCGTCTATTTGCAAGAAAAACTTCGTAAAATAAAGAAGAGAATATCCAAATGAACATTCTCTTCTTGGGGTTTACCCGTTTAAAATGAAGGTAAATTATCTAAGTTATTTTCTTTTATTCCATCAGGTTCGCTACGTATAATATCTCTGCCATACTTATGAAATACGTCCACATGAGCTAACTTCCCTGATTTTGCTTCACTAAGAGCAGTCATATAATCTAACTCTCTCCCGCTACTTGTTTTAAAAGCAATTAAATCCCCATCATCATTTTTACGAACTGCAACTATTTGTTCTGCTCCTGTATTAACTTCATGGTCTACTTCGAATTGAGCTTGTTCTTCTCCTTGATATAAATAATCATTATACACTTTTTCAAAATCTTTTTTGTCCATTAAACTCACCTCCAACACATTTTATTAGTATGGTTGGGAGGTGCTGGTTTTATGTAATTTCCTTTTAGCAAAATGGATTTTTAATACCTACGCAAATCCTTCAAAGTTTCCAAAATATCATCTGTAAAGGCTGTACTACCCTCTGTCTCTAAAACTCTAAAATATAAACTTCTTAAGAAAGCTCTAATATTTTGTACTAAAATATCATACTGAGGATGCGGGATGTCTTCAACAATTGCTATACTATGTAACCAGTTGCTCCACTCTTCTTCTGTTAAAAGATTTTGATTACGTAACGACATAATTGGCGTTACTAATCTCTCATCCTCAAAGTGTATGTAAACATAGTCATTTAGGCGAACTTTCTGACGAACAGCTGCAAGAATCGCATATGAAAACTCACGATTTTGTATTGTACGTGCTAACGCATCGAGCGCATCTGCTGCATGTGCAGTAGAGTGTGCCCATCCTTTTCCTTCTACATAACCTCTTACATCTTCTTCTAAATATACATATTCCAGCACTTGTTCTGCTACGCTGTATAGTTGTTCTTCTGATAACAACGGTTCTCTTTCATGAACAGATAAAATAAGTGGTGGAATTAATACAGAGAATGCACGTTTAAAAACAGAGTCTGTTCCCTTTTCACCAATTTTATAAAATAAATAATCAGGACTAATTGCTTGTAGCATTAATCCCCGTAATTCTTTTTGTCTAAATACATCATTTGTAATCCATGTGTGAAGCGTACTATAAATTAAATCATCGCGTAATTCAGCATCTGGTGATCCGATATAATCTAGCATCCACTGCGCATATGGATAAGCATCTACGTCTTCTGGTACAGCATAATTATTATTTTTAATTTGTAGTAATTCTTCTTTTAATTCTAGTACTTCATTCATTCTATTTTTTCTCCCCTTTTTGCGTTTCTTATTGCCTTATCCCCCGTTTTTCACTTTCTAAAGCTAATATAATTATACGAGAATTATAACTATTAATAAAAGGCTATACATATACTTTTGATTGTGTATTTCTTCCGCTACTTCGTTTGCAAATGTTGTTTTTCCTGATGCTGTAATACCGCTTACTCCAACTCTTGTTGGGTGAGTTAAGTTTAATTTTAAAATATGATCTACAATTTCTTTAATTTGTTGTTTTCGGCTCATGATATTTCCCCCTTCATTTAGTTTACATAACAAAATTATAATTAACTTTATATGTCACTATTTGTCGGTAAGTCGATATCCTATGTCGAATCGTCGATAAATCGAAAAAATCGTTGATATATTTTAAGTTACGATAGATATATTTGAAAAATCGTTGATATATTTTGATTAGCTTACTTCCCCTTAAACCCTCGATATACAGCAGTCCGTAACTCTTGTTTGTATTCTTCAATTTCTGGCATATCGAGCTCTTCTGCCAGCCTGATAGCTAATTCAATATCGTACGGTACACGTACGAGTTGTATGGAAAAGCTCGCTGCTTCTTTTTCATTGTAAATCCCTTCGAATATTAAATAGGAAGCTTGTGTAATTTCAAGCGGATTTCCTACGCTACCAGCATTACATAACGTTTTCCCTCTGAAATTTTGAACGAATGCTTGGTGAACGTCACCGTAGCAAACGACATCTGGTTTTCTTTCTTCTTCTATATTCTCCGCGAGCTCACTGTTTTCGAACATACTAATACGCTCTTCTCTTGAAGCGTGTGGTTGTATTCTTTCATATAAACTTCTCGGTGAAGCGTGAAACATTCGAATGAGTTTTCCACTCATATAAAACTCGATTGAAAATGGCAAGCTTCTTAAATAGTCATTTTGTTCTTCCGATAGTTGTTTTTGATGCCATTTTAATGCTTCAAATTCAGTCGGCTTTGTAATAAAATCATCCCAGTTTCCCATTACGACTACTTCACATTCTTTACGAATGATTTCAATTACTTCGCTAGAATGAGGACCTTTCCCTACTAAATCTCCAAGACAAATTATGCGTTTGATTCCTCTCAATTTAATGTCTTGTAGTACAGATTCTAAAGCTGGAATATTACCATGTATATCTGAAATTACTGCTATTTTTTCCATATAAATTCCTCCGTTATTTATTAAATTCACTTGATTGATACCATTTTGGAATATAGGATGAAAATTGATTATGATCTTCTAAAATTTGGTTCAATCTTTCCTTCATATTATCTACTAAATGCGGCGTGCTTCGGTTTGTCCATACGATATCAGCTGGGAATGTCATTGCTGCATATAATGAGTACAGTTTCCAAAAATGAAGTGATGGTTCCCCTCCGCAATAACCATGGACTTGTCCAACCGCAAATGGTTTGCTTATTCTTGTAGTAAAAATCGCTACGTTATAAAAATCGTGTATAGGATCGCCAAAATCATATCCACCAAAATCGATAACGATAAATTCCTTATTATGAATCATACTATTTGCTGGATGGAAGTCATCGTGTAAAAATGTGATTGGACGATTTTTTAATAAGTCTTTATGATTGTCTACAAAGGTTAATACTGGCTTCAAATCTAGAAAATTCACTTCGTAATTGGCTAATGCCTCTATGTATCTTTCGTATTTATTCCATCTAGATGTTTTCCATTTATTACTTGCACTTTCTTTTTCTATCGAGTGAATCCTCTTTAATACTTCTCCTGCTTTTCTTCCTGCATGATACTGTTCTTCCGCCGATAGCTTACTTAAGCCCTCTTCACCATTTACACCTTGGACCCATTCAAATACTTGAACACATTTATTTAATTCCTCAAGTTTTATGAAATGAATTAACTTCGGCGTTGGAATATGTAATAACTCTAATTGTTTCATATACGTATATTCTTCTTGTTTACGTTCAAAATAAACAGCATCACATACTTTTACAAAATATGTTACTCTATTTTCTAATTTTATTTTATATTTCTCTTCATGTGAAAAACCTTTTGAAATAGCTGTACACTTTACAATACGAGGCCATTCTAGTTTTCTCTCTATCTCTCTAAGTATTTCTTCCAAAGCGTTCACCTCTATCAATATATGTACAAACTACCTAACACTTCATACTCTCGTTTATTTTCCCCTTTAAATTCTACTGCAAATGGATATTCACCATAATTCTTTATGTATTCTTGTACTAGACCTTCTCCAATCGGTTCACAAAACTGTACTTGAATGTCACCAAACGATACACTTTGACACTCCGCATTCCATTCTTCATTTTTCATGACTGGAGTTGCAGTTAGCTCCATGACTGCTTTCCATTTCCGTACTGTTTCTCGAACATTTTTCACTGCGTAATGAATCGTTTCAATTTGTTGTACTTTGTTTTTATGTTCAGTGATCGTGCCAATGTTACGTAAATCATTTCTTCTTTCTTCGTCCGTTTCATTCCACTGTATAAAGAAAGGTAATTTCGGCCCATTCTCTTCTTGCTTTACAAATAACATTTTCCATTCTAAAAGGCGGCCATCTTTTCTCATACGTTTCCCTTCAAATGGTCCTATTGTTTGTAAACCGTATTTACTAAACTTATCTGCTAATTCTTCAATGGTATCTGTTCGAATTGCGATTTGCAGCATCCCTTCACCATCTTGTAATTTCACTACCGTTTCTTGTACTAACGGATTTTCTGCTTCTTTCGCTTTTTCTTCATGTTGAACTGCTAAAAATTCTATGTATGATAAATCAAAATAACTTAAACTATTCCAAGTACCCCAAGTAGTATGCTCTCCGCCTAGTGCCGTATGAAATCCAAGTTCCTGCATTTGTTTTGCCGCTTCCTCCGGTGTGCCATGAACTGCGTGAACGAGATGATCAAATCGTAACATGTCTTTCTCCCCTTTCTCTCCATCCTTTTATTGTATATTTTATTTTTCTTTCATTCAATTCAAAAAACTTTAAAACCTAGTTGATTTATACGATTAATATGTATTATAATGAAACAAATTTCAATATTGCTGATTGGAAAAACCAAAGGCACTTTTCTCACACGGGAAAAGTGCCTTTTTCATTTACTATTACAGGGGGATTTTTTATGCAGAAATTAATTGTCTTTGCTATTATTGGATTTTTCGCTCAATTAATCGATGGAGCGCTTGGAATGGCGTACGGGGTAACGTCTACCTCACTTTTACTAATGTTTGGTATCGCACCGGCTGTAGCTTCCGCATCTGTTCATTTAGCTGAAGTTGTTACAACCGCCGCTTCTGGTGCATCTCACCTCAAATTTGGGAACGTTGATAAATACACCGTTTCCAGGCTTACATTACCAGGAGCAATTGGTGCATTTGTTGGCGCATGTTTTTTAAGTAATTTACCTGGCGATGTCATTAAACCGTACATTTCCTTATTTTTATTTACTTTAGGAGTTTATATTTTATTACGATTCATTATTCAAAAACAGATTGTTACTTCAAATAAACGTATGTCAGCTAAACAACTTGTGCCACTTGGCTTATTCGCTGGATTCGTTGATTCAACTGGTGGCGGTGGCTGGGGACCGATTACGACACCTGTTCTTCTAGCAAGAGGAAATGAAGCGAGAAAAGTTATTGGATCTGTAGATACGAGTGAATTTCCTGTTTCACTCGCTGCAACAATTGGCTTCTTCATCTCACTTGGCTGGGAACAAGTAAGCTGGGTTTGGGTATTTGCGTTAATGCTTGGTGGTATTGTCGCAGCACCAATCGCTGCGTGGTTAGTGCGCATCGTCCCTTCTCATTTACTTGGCGTATTAGTTGGTGGCCTTATTATCTTTACAAACATTCGTACACTACTTACTACATTTAAAGTGGATCCAACTATTATTTCACTTTCTTACGTGGCAATTGGTCTTGTCGTTATTATTTCTATTTTCATTGCTGTTCGCAATCATTCCAATCGTTCTAACGCATCAACAGCCCAATATCCGAATGATCAAAAACAGATGCTACCTTAATTACTAAAAACCGCTCAACTTACTTCGAGCGGTTTTTTTCTATTTTCCAATTCATCATTGTTTCTGTCGAATCTACCCTTTTCATATGTAACTTCTCTAACACACGAATCGAACCATAATTATCAAGGAGCGTCTCTGCAATAATCGTTTCTACCTCTCCTGTCTGAAAAGCCCAATCTATTAGTTCTTGTACAGCTTCTGTCGCATACCCTTTATTCCAGTATTTCTCAATAAATCCGTAACCAACTTCTACTGTATGTTCCTCATTTGGTTTCCCTTTAAAACCTATATCACCTAGAACGATGTCATCTTCTTTTCGAATGACATACCACGCGCCCCAAGGTAATACATCCTTATTTTGTTTTACATTTTCTACATGCCCTACAATATGTGGGCCACTATTATATCCTTGCTCGTTAGCAACGTGAATACTCTCTTCTGTACACGGCACTATATAGAGCCTTTCTGTTTCTAATTTCATTTTGATTTCCCCTTTTTTGCTTACACGTTACTCTAATTATATCAAAAAATATGACCTGATTATGAATGTCGAATTATATTTTCTGAATTTTCTTTTAATTTTTGAAGGGTTTTTCAATATTTTTTGCGAAACATTTGTATAACAATTTTTTCTTTGCTTATTGTTACATAATATTAGGTTCGGGTGGAGTTTTGCAAGCGTTTCCTATACAATAACCGATATTTTTTGATTTTTTCCTACAAAATATCTTGCAATATATTCAGAAACTCATTACAATTGCCATATATTAAAAATCTTAGCAATATATCAAATCCTCATCAATCCGATGAGGTAGAGGTTGCGACTTTTAAGAGTAAAACGGACGAGACACAGAGAAAGTCACCGACTCCGTTTGAAAGGAAAAGTTGCCGAAGTTTATATTTCTTCTCTGGAAATATGAGCTGGGGCTGTCTCCGAAAGGAACAGAACTGTCACGTTTACAAAATTACCGTGTAAACGTGGGGTGCTATCTTAACGGAAGGGTATGATGGGGTGGTTATTTGTGAAACGTTCCGCCAAATTCCTTTGGCGGTTTTTTGTATTTTTCTCCCCCGCTCCTTCCTATCTTACAAGAAAAGGAGTGTTGAACATGAATAGCGCAACGAATCAAGCTACCTCTAAAACAGAAGCTACAAAAGGAAAAGGTGAATTAAGACGCGGTCTAAAATCAAGGCACCTTACGATGATTTCTCTCGGCGGTACAATTGGTACCGGACTATTTCTTGCCAGCGGTGGTGTCATCCACTCAGCTGGACCTGGCGGGGCATTAATTGCATACGCCGCAATTGGAATTATGGTTTACTTCTTAATGACAAGCTTAGCTGAACTCGCTGCTTACATGCCTGTTACTGGATCTTTTAGCACGTACGCAACAAAATTTGTTGATCCATCACTTGGCTTTGCACTTGGTTGGAACTATTGGTATAACTGGGCCATTACAATTGCTGCTGAACTAGCTGCAGTAACATTAATTATGAAATTTTGGTTTCCTGATACTCCTTCCCTCATTTGGAGCGGATTATGTTTAGCTATTATTTTCCTTTTAAACTACTTATCTGTTAAAGGATTTGGTGAATCTGAATATTGGTTTGCACTTATTAAAGTAGCTACAATTATTATCTTTTTAATTGTCGGGTTCATGATGATTTTCGGAATTATGGGCGGCGAAACTGTTGGATTTAAAAACTTCACTGTTGCAGATGCACCATTTAATGGCGGCATCATGGCAATTATCGGTGTATTTATGGCAGCTGGTTTCTCATTCCAAGGTACTGAATTATTAGGTGTAGCTGCTGGTGAAACATCTGATCCAGAGCGTAATATTCCAAAAGCAATTCGTTCGATCTTTTGGCGTATCCTTTTATTCTATATCCTTGCGATTCTCGTTATCGGTTTATTAATTCCTTATACAACTGAAAGTCTTGCCGCAAGTGATGTAACAGTAAGTCCATTTACACTTATTTTTGAAAAAGCGGGCGTTGCCTTCGCTGCTTCTGTTATGAACGCTGTTATTTTAACGGCAGTACTATCTGCTGGTAACTCTGGTATGTATGCATCAACTCGTATGCTTTGGGATTTAGCTCGCCAAGGGAAAGCACCGAAGTTTCTTGGTAAATTAGATAGCCGCGGCGTACCTGTTAACGCATTAATCGTAACATCGATTGTCGGTAGTATCGCTTTCATTGCTTCTTTATTCGGTGACGGTGTTGTATACATTTGGTTATTAAATGCATCAGGAATGTCTGGCTTTATCGCATGGGTTGGAATCGCAATTAGTCATTACCGTTTCCGTAAAGCATATATCGCACAAGGAAAAGATTTAAATGACTTACCTTATAGAGCAAAATGGTTCCCATTCGGACCAATCTTCGCATTTGCACTTTGCGTCATCGTAATTTTAGGTCAAAACTACGGCGCATTTATGGGTGAATCAATCGATTGGAACGGCGTACTCGTTTCTTACATCGGTTTACCACTCTTCTTAGTACTTTGGTTAGGATACAAATTTACGAAAAAAACAAAAGTCATTCCACTTGATAAATGTGAACTGAAATAAAGGGAGACGAGCAAACAAATTTGTTTGCTCGTTTTTTATTGCAAACCTCTTTGCTTCCCTATTTCTTCTGTTTTTGCAATAATAAAGGAAATATAAATAAAGGTTGGGATACAATGAACATTCGCATTACTGATGAAGCAATAGCAGCTATACATAGATTAGAACGTGAAGATAAAAAAATCATTCGCATTAGAGGGACAATGACAAACTCTTGTAGTATTTTCGTTGATGTCGATTTAATTTGGGATACATATGTTGCAGATGATGTTGTATATGAAGATGCAGACCTTATCGTACAAATGGATTCATTTACGAAAGACTACACTGGTGATACGGTGAAGCTTGATTATAAAACGACAGGTTTTAGTATTACGACTCCGAGTGAGACTTTAGTTTATGGATTGTCGATTAAAAAATAAAAATGCTTTTAACTGACCACCGAGGTGAAAAAATGAGTAAATATGTTCCATTAAAATTTTTATTTAACGAAGAATTGGCAGAAAAAATGGCTGATTCTATTTGTAAACACGATCCTACTTTCTCTAAAAGAAACTTTGTGTCTTCCGTAACATGTAAAGTTGAAAATTTAGAGTTAAAGCAGCGTATTGAAGTAATGGCAGATGAATTACACAATGCTTTACAAAAAGATTTTAATGAAGCAATACATATATTACTGAAAACATTAGGACCAGAAAATACAACAGAAGTAGGCACATTTACAAACGGATATATGTACATGCCTATTGCAAAATACGTTGAAAAATATGGACTTAACGATTTTGAAACCTCATTCAACGCCATGTATGAAATAACGAAAAGGAATACTGCTGAATATGCCATTCGGCCTTTTCTTCAAACATACCATGAAGACACACTAAACATATTACAAAAGTGGATTCATGATGAAAACAGTCACATTAGAAGATTAGTTTCTGAAGGTACGAGACCTAGACTTCCTTGGGCTAAAAAAATAGGAGCTCTGAAAGGTGACTTTCAGTACAATTTACAGCTTCTTGAGCCTTTAATGAATGACCCTTCTAAATATGTTCAAAAATCTGTAGCCAATCATATTAACGATATTACGAAAGAAGATAAAGAATTCGTTTTTCAATGGTTGCAGCAATTACGTGATAAACAGCATCCAGTTAATCCTTGGATTATAAAACATGGGTTAAGAACGGTAATAAAAAATGATACTTTACCAAAAGATTTTTATTTTTGAGTATTTTAAACAAAAACGCGTATGCTTCAAAAATAAAGCATACGCATTTCTTTCTTTTAAATACAGCAATAACAAACGTATTTTTCCAACATTCCACTTCTTCAATGAAAGGTCTATAGCATTATTTCGATAAAGCTAAACCACCTACCATTGCTCATAAAATCTATCCCTATTCCATTTCTACTTGCTTCATATAATATTCCATCGCTTCATTAAGCCATTTTTGTTCATCTTCTGCGAAAGGCGAAGGTATCATATTTTCAAGTTCTTGCATATCCAGTTCTTCCACACTAGTATTAGCTAACTTTTGTATCAGATCCTCATTAAGAAATGAAAAAGACTCTTCAATATATTCCTTAATCATCTCTTGTACTTTCGAATCCTCGACTGGTTTACCATATAATTGCTTAACCTTTTTAGACAAGTGAATAAACGTTTTATCCAAAGCAATTTTATCTTCTTCTGATTTCTTTGATATTTCTTCCACGATATCCGTTAACTTATGGCGTTCCGTCCATTCTTTGTGTGTATGTTCAGTATTCATACCGTAAATAAGACTAAATAATACAGTACTATCTACCTCTTCTTCCTCTTCGACTAACTTCATTACTCTTTTAATTACTTGCATTGATTGCTCAATTTGTTCTTGTTCTCTTTCTAACACTTGCAAATGGAGAGACAAGCTTTCATTCAGATCAACGCTAAAGCTTGATTCATGTAACAAATTAGCGACTTTATCTAGACTATAGCCTAGAAATTTTAAACTTATAATTTTTTGTAAGGTTATAATATCTTGATATTTATAAATGCGGTGCCCTGAAGAAGGATTCTTTTCTGGTTGTAATAACCCGATTTCATCATAATAGTGCAAAGTAGGAATTGGTATTCCCGTTTTTTTCGAGAATTCTCCAATAGAAAACTTTTTATTCGTATTCATGTAAATCCCCCTATTAAAAGTATAAACCCATTTTAAAACCTAAAGTAACTAGAGGTTCAAGAGGTAATTCAAGAAAATTCAAAATGTAGAAAATGCATATAATCAATATGTATTGCGCTATCCCATTTTATGGCCCGATTATTGACCAGCAAAACTTTCCCTCACAAATTCAAAGGACTTTCACTTACTTATCCCGAATATACAAATAACCATTCTCACAAGGAGCGAATCTATATGAATCTATTCGAACACGAAACGTAAAACTGCTTCTCTTTCATAAGAGGTCCTCCCTTTTTCTTTTCTCATCATATCATTCATTTACGAAATAGGAGGACATAATTATGAAACGTGATCCATTATTTTCAACTTTATTAGAAAGTGCCAATACAAATTTTAGTGGCTGGGATTTTTCTTTCATTTCAGAAACGGGCCGAATGAAGAGCGAGCCCTTATCGTGGTCATACGGCAGCACTGCTTTCCAGCTTATGCAGCATGCAGAATCAATGCTCGATATGGGGACTGGCGGCGGAGAGTTTTTATCTATGTTACAACCTTTCCCGTCAACTATTTATGCGACTGAAGGTTATGCTCCAAATGTGCCAATTGCTCGGAAGAAATTAGAGCCTTTAGGAGTTACAGTCGTCGAAGTGATTAATGATACTGTATTACCATTTCAAGATGGGCAGTTTGATTTCATTATAAATCAACATGAATCCTATGCTGCCTCTGAGGTAAAACGAATTCTTTCTCCAAATGGAGTTTTTCTTACACAGCAAGTTGGTGGTCTTGATTGCGCGGTACTGAATGAGCAGTTCGGCTCACCACTAAATAGCGAATTTGCAAGTTGGTCGCTTGAAGCGGCATGTAGTGAGTTAGAGGAAAATGAATTTACTATCTTAGATGCAAAAGAAGAATTCCCTTTCCAACGCTTTTATGATATTGGCGCTATTGTCTATTATTTAAAAGCGATTCCGTGGCAAATTCCTGATTTTACTGTCGAAAGGTATTATGAGGAACTATATCGTATACATGAAATCATCTTGCAAAAAGGATATTTTGATGTGAAGCAACATCGATTTATCATTAAGGCGATTCACAGCTAACAAAAAGGAGGTGGCAAAGCCCCTCCTTTTTGCTCCGTTTACGTATGTTCTCTACTCTTTCATAATAAGAAAAGTTATATCATCCCACTTCTTATCTAATTGTAAAGTAGTCTTTTCAATACTAGCCCCTGTTAACAAATCATATCCTTCAATCTCAGCTACCAATTGTTTCTTTTTACTCTTTGGATTCATATCTTTGTATAAGATGTATAACTTATTACCATGTACTTGTATATCAGAAATCCCTTTGTCCTCTCTAGTGATTTTTGTATTTTTGTCACTTTGTAATGAATATGTACGTATGATGTTCAAGTTCTCATCTAGCTCTTTCACTTTTTCATCATTATTTAAAATATACACCTTATCTTCAATCACCTGCACTAGAACAGGTATGAATTGCTTTTCGTCTAATATTATTTCTTTTTCTACTACTCTAGTCTTTGTATTTACCATAATTAATTTAGGTGGTAACTTTTGATTTACATTATCACTTAGTACGAACAATAATTTATCTTTATACTTTTGAAAAATTACTTTTTGAGGAGTTGTTGCAAAATATACATTTTCATTAGGAATTTCAAATTCGTTTGTTTTTTTATTTGTGACCAAATCTATTTCTGAAATATATACTTTGTCTAGCGTTTGTGAAAATGCGTATATATGATTCTCAATAATATGCGCACCTTGAATCGTTCCCTTTAGTTCTACACTTTCTTGCCTTTTATCATTCTCTTTCCAATATACGAGTTCACTTGTATATCCTTTCTTTTCGTCTACCAGCCCAATGTTCACATCATAAAATTTATAACCTTGCTCTGCATGTATAAAATATGCCCCTGCGTTTACATCTTGTAATTGTTTCGGTCTACTGATTTCTTGCATCTTACCAGTCTTATCAATTGCATAATGATTGTTATTTCTATTTGATGAGAAGTAGTATCCCTTTTCATCTTTTGCATTGCTTATCATACTTTGACCATCTACTTCCATTTTACTAATCGTATTTCCTTTCTTATCATATGCATATATGTAACTACCGGCTTTCATGGCATTTGAATAGGATACGAGGTAATCTGCTTTTTGAATGTCTTTAAGTTCTGTATCACTTTTAGAACAGGCTACAAAAAGGAACATCGTACATATGACGATTATGGTCAATGAATTGCATTTCTGGAACATATCATCACCTCACATATTTTAATAGAGCAATCAACATAAAAATGCTGATTGCTCTATTAAAATATTCTCTACTAGATTATAAGAGTGATTGTTGTCATATTTTTTCTATTGAGAAACGAGTTGTTTTTCATACCGTTTGTTCGCATCATCTTCTGTCAAAAATGAAGTTGTGTAAGTAATAATATTCCGGTTATCATATATGAATATATGCTCTAACTTATTTTCTTCTGTTAATACTATTGGTAAGTATTTTGGTAAATTGCTCACTACACCTCTATTATCCTTATTTAATATCCAATCAATTTCTTTCCATTCTAATAATCCTTCCGCCATACTTACTGGCGTGTCCATATGTACCCCATCTGGCAGATCAGCAAGGAATACATACATTCCTTCACGCCCCTGAGACTCGTCCTTACTTTTAAAAACGACATTCCCTTTATACGTTACACTTGGAAGATCTATGCCTGTTTCTTCAAGCGTTTCTCTAATTATTCCTTCATATGGCGTTTCATTATCTTCAATTTTTCCACCAACACCATTCCACATTCCCATATTTGGCTTTTTATTTCTATTCAATAAGAGTATTTTATTTCCTTTTCTAATGAAACAAATTGTGTACTTATACATACGTTTCTTTCCTTTCTTTTTCCCCTCATCTAAAAATTTAAACAGCATTTTGATTAGACTTGCTGCATAAAAAAATTCTTATTATACAAACAACTGGTTTTTTAATGAGGTATTTTGCTCATTTTTATTCAAAAACATTCTCCTTACAATCATATCTCACATAATATATTGTACAACTTTCGTTTCCAGAAAGGAGTGTTCAAAATCGATAACATAAGCAGCGAATTTTTAAAACAATTTTACGATAGTCGCGTCTGGTTATATGATACACATTGGCTTGGAGTCCCCATTCTCAAACTTCCTTCTGATCTTTTTTTGTATCAAGAAATGATTTACGAATTAAAACCCGATTTAATTATTGAATGTGGCACTTGTTATGGTGGTAGCGCACTGTATTTAGCTTCCATTTTAGATTTAATTGGAAAAGGTCATGTTCTTACTATTGATATATTTCCACAACCAAATCGTCCATCCCATGATCGTATTACGTATTTAACAGCTTCTTCTGTTTCAGTAACCGCTGTGCAAACAATATTAAGTATGCGCAAACCTGATGATGTGATTTTAGTTATTTTAGATTCTGATCATAGTAAAGAGCATGTAGCAAAAGAATTGTTGCTTTATAAATCTATCGTTACTAAAGGCAGTTATATTATAGTAGAAGATACATCTATTAATGGAAATCCTATTTCTCCTGATTGGGGACCTGGCCCAATGGAAGCTGTTGAAGAGTTTTTAGCTACAAACAACAATTTCATAATCGATGAATCTAAGCATAAGTTTTTCATATCGTTTAACCCAAAAGGTTTTTTAAAGAAGATAAAGTGAAACGTTAATAAGTGGGGATAGAGAAACCCCCACTTATTCTATGATCTTCATTTTTGAAAAAGGATAATATACAAATTCCACTTTGCCTATTATATTATCTTCTTCAATATATCCTAAACCGTTTCGACTATCTCTACTAAGTTCACGATTATCTCCCATTACAAATAATTTATTTGGTGGGATTTTTGTCTTTTGAAAGTTATAAAACACTTGCGTATTATTGAATAAATCTTTATTTGTATACGGTTCTTCTTGTTTTTTATCATTCACATATACAGATCCATTCGTTATGTTAATTACGTCACCAGGAAGTCCTATTACTCGTTTTACATAATATTTCGATTCATCCTCTTCCTTTATAATGACAATTTCTCCATGCTCTAAATCGGAAAAATGTACTGCCGCTTTATTTACAAATACGTAGTCTTCTTCATATAAAGTCGGTTGCATCGATTTCCCTTCCACTTTACATAAAGTAAAAGAATGATAGGCTATTACCAAAACAAACACGAAGAGTATGTATTTCCCCCAACCTCTTTTAATCTCCTGTTTCATATCCATTCCCACCTTATTCAAACGCTTTTTAAATCAAAAAATATATCACTGCACCATATGTCTCAATGCAGTGATATTATTTTTACTGGGCCTTGTTCGGCTGCTCTACTGGGACTGGATTTCCACCTGCTCTTTTCGCTTTCAATTCAAAATACGCATCCAAAATCTCTTTACCAATCGCGGAATTAATTCCTGATTTGTCATCATTTACCCATGGTACAACAACTGAAAAAGCTACTTCCGGATCAGCATCATACGGCGCATAACCGGCAAGAGTTAAATTATAACATTTTTTTCGATTATTGTTTTCATCTCTTCCAATTTCACTTTCTCCACCATACACAGTTTCAGCTGTCCCTGTTTTTCCAGCTGGTTTATACGGTAATCCTTTAAACGTTGCAGTACCTGTTCCGTCATTCTCTTGAAAAACCCTTCTAAATCCTTCTTTTACATGATTAATGTATGAAGTGTTCATATCCACTCGATTTAAAATAACTGGTTCAATAGATCGAATAACTTTTCCAACATCCTCTGGTCTATGTGGTTGTTCTCTCACTTCTTGCACAATTTGCGGTTTCATTCTGTAACCACCGTTTGCAATGGTTGAAATATATTGAGCAAGTTGAAGCGGCGTATATGTATCGTACTGTCCAATCGCATAATCAAGTAAAAAACCAGGTACGTTATCCGTTCTACCCATTTGACCAATCGATTCATTCGGCAAGTCAATACCAGTCGGTACACCTAAACCAAATTGTCTAAAATAGTAGCGCATTTTATTAAATGTCTCTTGTTTAATGTCTAATGGATTGTTTGGCACATAATTTATACCTGCCATCTTTAATGCTGTATTAAACATATATACGTTTGATGAAACTTGTAAAGCTCTTAAATCATCAATATCACCAAAGTCTTTCCACGATTTCTTCGGCTTAGAGCTTCCTTTAAAATACATAGGTGCATCAAAGAAATGCGTATACGGCTTAATTGTGTCAGTTTGATAACCAGCTAATAATGTAGCCCCTTTCACAGTGGACCCTAACTCATAAGAACTTGTCATCGTTCCTAAAGCGTAGTCTTCTATTTGCATCCCGCCATCTTTATTTACAATTTTCTTTCCTGCCATCGATAAAATTTGACCGTTTTTCGGGTTCATCATTACAACGAATGCACGATCCATCATCGGCTCTGCAGAATGAAATGCTCGTAAATTCTTTTCAAGACTTTCCTCTACTTTTTTCTGTAACTCCATATCCACTGTTAACATTAAATTATTTCCACTTTTTCCTTCGGTCACTTTTTCTGTCCGGATTATATTTCCTGCTTTATCTGTAATGCTTCTAGATTGCTCTTTCGTTCCATGTAATGCGTCTTCATATTGCTTTTCGATGTAACTCTTACCAATGCGGTCATTTCGGTTATAATCACGCACTAAATAATAATCTAATTGTTCCCTTGGCAATCCTTCATTTTCAGTAGAAACGCTACCAAGAATAGAACGAAGTATTTTATCATTTGGGTATTCACGTTCCCAGTCTACTGTCGTATCTACTCCGGGCAAGCTTGCCAATCTTTCACTTACGACTGCATATTCATTTTGACTTACATCTTTTTTAACGATTTGCGGCGTCATTTTATATCCCGCATTCATTTTGCTTTTAATAGCTAGTACTTCTAGGTCTTCTTTTGAAAGTTCGCTTAATTCTTCTTGTGTAATTCTTTCCCTACGTAACTCTTCCACTTTTTTATCTAATTCTTTTCCTTCTATCTCCTGCTTCCTAAATTTATTCTCATCTTCTTTCGTTACTTTTTCTGCTGCCCGCTTTTCATTTAACTGCATCCAAAAATCCTTTTTATCTGTTTCTGTTAACTTGTCTATATCCTCTGGCGACATTTCAATTAACTGGGCTAACTGTCTTGCTACTTGTAAAACTTCTTTCGAATCTACTCCTTTCATTTTCGTATATGTAACGGTTCGTAGTGGTTTGTTATTTACAATCACCTGACCTTGTCGATCAAACATTTTCCCTCTAGGAACAGGTGTACTTACCGTTACATCTTCCTTTTTGTTCACTTCATTTCTATACGTTTCTCCATCAATGATTTGTACTTTACCTAATTGAATTATAATAGCTGAAAATAAAAGAAAGACGATAAAAAATAGTACATTTAACCGAAAAGGAATATGAGTCTTTTTCTTTTTCGATTGTTTCTTCTGCTCCTTTTTCTGTCTCATTTCGCTCCCTCGCTTCATTCTATTAACATTTCTACATGGAACCATTATGTATCAAATTTATTTATATGATATATATAGAATTTTATATTAATTATAAAAGAAATAAAAGATTTAATTTTCAGTTTTTTTATTTTATATCCTATTTATTACCATTCCCTTAATACACAATAACATGAATATTATTCTAAAAGAAAACTGGTACAAATTTATTTTTATACCATTAGTTTACATTTATTTGTATACTAAAGAAATAAATTCATAAAAGACATTACTTAAGGAGAGAACGAAAATGACAGATTCATTTACAATACATACTAATGCGCCCCATTGTTTAAACTTTATGATTTATATTCAAAATATTTATCTCAACCAAAAAGAGAAAAAGGAAAATTTAAAATTTCCTTACATAGCAAGACAATTCAATTTTTCTACTAACTTTGAAGCAAATTTCAAAGAATTATGGCATTCACTTCGCAAACAAATGGCTAATGACAAGTATGATTCGCAATTTTTTTATGATGAAAACCATATCTTTTATGAGAATCTTTTTGATAATCATTTATGTAATAAAGAATTATTCAAAGAATTAATATGTAGTTTTAAAGTATGGTGGACTAGCATAGCAGGTCAGCTTTCATTAGAATGGTCTGTAAGTGATTTTAGTAGACAACTTTACGAAGACTTAGTTTTATATATAAAACAACACCAAATAAAACCTTTACAACAGCTACATATTAGCTTACTTTATGACGATTGTGTATTCGTTAAAAATAATACTACTTCTTACTCTGCTATTTTACCTACGAAACACTTTTTTATTAATTATAGAGATGTTGTTACTACATTATCGACATGTTTTCACGCTGCTTAGTATAACGATTACTCAAATAAAAAACTGAGGCGGATACCTCAGTTTTTTCGATAACTTATTTCCTTGAAGACAATCCGTCAACAAATTCACCAATCTTATTTTGAAAAACATAATCAAAGTTATATTCTTGTCCTGTTAACTCTTCATTTACTAAAATCGTTGTTGCTCCTACTTCCCTCTTTGCGATTTGCGGGAATGAAGCAACAGGTTGTACTTTGAGTGACGTCCCCATAACGATAAGCACATCTGTTTCATATAAACGTTTGACCGCATTTTGATATTGCGGCAATGTATCTCCGTATAAAACAACGTCTGGATTTAAAATGAAATTACACTTCTGACAGCGCGGCACCTCATGATCAATCATATACTGCAAATCATATCCCGTTTTACACTTCGGACAATGTGCTGTTTGCAGTGTGCCGTGTAAATCAATAACATGTTTACTACCACCTAATTGATGTAAACCGTCAATATTTTGCGTTAAAATCGTAATATCTTTCCCTTGCTCTTCTAGCTCCGCTAAAAAGCGATGCCCACGATTTGGTTTATATTGATGAAACGTATTGATTTGAAAGATTTCTTTATAATGCTTCCAAAATTCTTTCGGACTTCGGTTATAGTACCCTCTTGATAAATACATCTCGACATTCGCATCAGCATATAATCCATTTGCTGAACGAAAATCTGGGATACCACTTTCCGTACTTGCACCAGCGCCTGTTAATACTGTCATTTTCTTCGCTTTTTCTAAAATCAAACGTACTTCTTCAAATTGTTGCACAAAAATCACCTCTATGTATATTGCTATACTTATTATACCAGTTGTTTACAGGAGGTGTCGTGCAATTCATTCTACTTAATGCGTCGTGCCACCAAC
The DNA here is from genome assembly GCF_001883995.1 of Bacillus paranthracis. Classification (GTDB taxonomy): domain Bacteria; phylum Bacillota; class Bacilli; order Bacillales; family Bacillaceae_G; genus Bacillus_A; species Bacillus_A paranthracis. The sequence goes on from NZ_MACE01000081.1 coordinate 39,579, forward strand.
CTCTACAATATCTACCTCAACGGTCGTCGTTACTTCAACTGCCAACTCTATCCCTTTACGAATAGTAGAAAGTGACATACTCGGTTGCCCTGGATAATTACTCGCTTGCTCTGGTAAAAACGGAATATGAATAAATCCGCCTTTCATTTTTGTATCATGTTTTTCTAGTTCATGCATGAGACCATAGAATAAATGATTACAAACGAACGTACCTGCTGTTTGTGAAACGGAAGCCGGTATACCTTCTTCTTGAAGTTTTTTTACAATTGCTTTCATCGGAAGTGTAGACCAATAAGCAGCTGGTCCTTCTTCTACAACCGGTACATCTACCGGTTGGTTCCCTTCATTGTCAGCAATTCTTGCATCATCAATATTAATTGCGACACGCTCTATCGTAATATCTGGTCTACCCCCAGCTTGTCCAATGCATATAATAAATTCCGGTGCTAGTTCTTCTATATACTCTTTTAATACGCTGATTGATTTATGAAATACAGTGGGTACTTGTTTACTAATAATCTTGTATTCTCCGATTGTTTTTTCATGCAAACTTTTTGCGACTTCCCCAGCTGGATTGATACTTTCTCCACCGAACGGATCAAATCCTGTTAATAATACTGTTTTCATTGTTTTCTCCTCCTAATTAGAAACGATATACTAGGCCGTACATGATAAACATATTTATGATGAAGATTGAAAGAGCAATTGGTACCTGTGCTTTAATAACGGCATTTTTATCTTTCAGTTCTAAAAGCATTGCCGGTACGATATTAAAGTTTGCTGCCATTGGCGTAAGCAGCGTTCCGCAATATCCAGCAAACATACCAAGCGCTGCCATAATCGCTGGGTTTCCGCCGTGCATTTGCACGATTAAAGGTAAACCAATTCCGCCAGTAATAACGGCAAACGCTGCGAAAGCATTTCCCATTACAACTGTGAAAAGCATCATTCCTAAACAGTACGCCATAACAGCAACGAACGGATACTCTGTCGGTAACACTTGTCCGACTAAATCAGAAACGACTTGTCCAACGCCAGATTTCGCGAAAATACCACCAAGTGCTGCTAACATTTGTGGTAAAATAACAGCCCAGCCGACAGCTTGTAATAGTCTGCTTCCTTCTTGTACAGGCGTTGTTATTTTCGATTTTGTAATACGCATTGCCGCAACGAATGCAAGTAATGCTCCTAATGCTAATGCTACTAGCGTTACTTTATCCGGATCAACAAGAGAAACATTTCCCCATTTAATTTTTCCTAACGTTAACGTACCGATAATTGTAAAAATAGGTATTAAAAGTGCAGGCATAAAAATTTTGTTTTTTAATTTCTCAGCATGTTTCACACGTTCTTGTACTGGAACTTCTTTCTCCTCTGATTTTGTTACTTTATTTAGTGAAGCTAATACAACCATAGCGAGTACAATACAGCCAACGTAAAACGAAGGGATTACATTCCCAAATAAAAATGTAACTGCAAACAACGCCCAAAATAAACTAGAACCAAATCGGTTTGGATGCTCACGATCAAACGCAATACGAACAGCGATAAAGGCAACGATTATACCTAATACATAGTAGATTGTATCCATTGTGATGATGTTCATTTTATATTGCCTCCTTCTCTTCTTTTTCTTTTGATGTCATCGTTTTTGCTATATATTTATCAAACCTTCTAAATCTGATCCAGCTCACGATAAGCGCTGATATTGCAGTTGGAATACCCCAAAGCGCCATATCCCACACACCGACATGCATACCTACCGAATCGAAGAATCCTTTCATTAATAAAATCGCACCAGTTGCGATAAAAATATCTTCTCCGAAAAACCAAGCTGTATTTTCCGCAGCCGCTGCATTTGCTTTAATCTTTTCTCTTAATTTTTCAGGGAGCTTACCGTATTTACCTTGCGCAGCCCCTTCTGCCATCGGTGCAACGAGTGGTCTTACCGTTTGCGCATGACCTCCAATATTCAGTCCAAGTGCTGCTGATGATTCTCTTATCGTAAAATATGACATTAATACTCTTCCAGTTGTTGCACCTTTTGATTTCGTTATAAGTGCTTCTGCTCTTTCTTTCAAACCGTAACGCTCTAAAATTCCGATTACCGGTAAAGTTAGTATGATAGGCATAGACATATATCTATTCTCTATGAAAAATTTACCGAACATGCTAATGACATCATAAAAGCTTAATCCTGAAACCATACCAGTAACAATACCTGCAACCATAACGACTAATAGTGTATTTAATCTAAATAAAAAGCCCACTGCAACAAGTAATATCCCGATTAATTTCACCAATTCCAACACTTCCCCTCATTATTTTATTTCGGTGTGCATATAGAAATCTCATTATTTTCGAATGTTCTGTATATTCTTCTCGCAAATTGTACAGCTTTCTCTCCATCACCGTGTAAACAAATCGTCTGCGCCTGAACGGCTACTTTCTGGCCGTTCACCGAATTTACATAGCCTTCTTTCACCATTTGAAGCACTTGCTTTATCGCTTCTTCTTCATTTTTTATAAGCGCATTTTCTTCCGTACGACTCGTTAATGTTCCATCTTGCTTATACGTACGATCTGCGAAAGCTTCTTGTACGAGAGTTATATTGTATTTTTCCGCAGCCTGTATAAACGCCTCGCTATTTGCTAATCCGTAAAGTAATAGACTTGGATTTATATGATATATTGCCTTTGCAATTGCATCTGCAATTTCCGGATTAGTTGCCGCCATATTATATAGAGCACCGTGTGGTTTCACATGATGCATCTTCCCGCCAGCTGCTTTTACAAAACCATCTAATGCACCAATTTGATATAGAACATAATCGTATACTTCACTTGCTGGAACGTTCATGTTCCTTCTACCAAATCCAATTAAATCCGGAAATCCGGGATGTGCCCCTATCGCAACGTTATGTTGCATTGCCTTTTCAACTGTTTGTCGCATAACGGACGGATCACCCGCATGAAAACCACAAGCAACGTTTATTGAGGAAACGAACGGGAGAATTTCATCATCATTCCCCATTTTATAAGCGCCAAAACTTTCTCCTAAATCACAATTTAAATCAATTGTAGTCACACTGTTTCCCTCCTAATTTCAGCTTCGTAAAGCAATGAATTTCTTTAATAGATTCATATTTACTTCTTGTTCTATGTACAATTGTTCCGCTTCTTCAAGCGAAATTTTCTCAAAAGAAACATAGTCCCCCGGCTTTAGCTGGGCAAGAAGAGGTAAATCTACTGAAATGATATTTCCCATTCTCGGATAGCCACCTGTCGTTTGCCTATCTGCCATTAATATAATCGGCTGTCCACCATTAGGAACTTGAATGGTTCCAAATGTAACAGGACTCGATAAAATCTCTTTTTCAACGGCTCTATTTAAAATTTCTCCTTCAACCCTATAACCCATACGGTCAGCGTAATTAGATACTTTATACTCTTTCGTAAAAAATGCCTTTTTGCTTTCTTCTGTAAATTGATTATATTCAAAGTCAGCTATGACACGAAGCTTAGGATGTTTCTTATACTTTGGTAGTACGCTGTTGCTAATTGCCCATTTCGTTTTTATTCTCTTATCTTTTTGTAAGTCTTGAACGAAACGATTCGCCATTTCTGGCTGTACACCAATTTGGAAGTAGTCACCCTTTTTCAACATTCTTCCTTCTATACCTCCAATCGCAGCACGTATGTAAGTACTTTTGCTTCCCATCGTACGATCAATATGGATACCACCTGCAAAAGTCACATACGTTCTGCAACCACTTTTCACTTTTCCAAAGCAAAGCATACTACCTTCTTCCGCTAAAATGGGACGCCATAATGGTATACGCTCCCCATTTAGTAACGGTTCCATATCCGCACCGCCAATCGCAAGTAACGTCGTTTTCTTTATTAACAATTTCGGTCCCATAATCGTCATTTCGAGTGCCGCTTCATTCTCTTCATTACCAACTAACATATTGATCGTCCGAAGTGCACTTTGATCCATCGCCCCGCCAACTGGCACACCGTATTGTTGATAATGAGATCGTCCTAAATCTTGGACTGTTGTAAACATCCCTGCATGCAAAACCTCTACATCCATTCTTTAGCCCCCTCAAGTGATACGTACTCTTCCTTCGTTATTGGGATAAATCGTAAATACATGCCGCTTTGAATAAAGGTTGGTGTTTCTTCTTCCGGATTAAATAAGGAGATTGGTGTTCGGCCAATAATATTCCATCCACCCGGTGTTTCAAGCGGATAAATACCTGTTTGATTTCCGCCGATTCCTACTGAACCAGGAGAGATTTGTAACCGTGGTATTTCTTTTCTAGGCGTTTCTAGTTTTTTTGATAGTCCTCCTAAATACGGGAATCCTGGTGTAAAGCCTAACATATACACAAAATACGTTGTTTCACTATGTATTCGGATCACATCTTCTACTTGTAAACCGTGATAATATGCCACCTCTTCTAAATCAGGTCCATATTCTCCCCCGTAACAAACGGGTATAGAAATATGTTTCACATCTCGTTTCAGCTCTTCCTTATACGTATCTAACATTCTAGCTATGTATTGGCATACGCAATCATATGGTCTTATCTTTCTATCATTTCCCTTCCATACTTCATACAAATTGTAGTAAACGGCTAATGAAGTAAACGACGGAACACATTCAACCATCCCTACAAACGGATGTTGCTGCAACGCTTGAAATAGTCGTTGTACTTTTTCGTATACATCCATCCCGATTTCTGCACCAAATGTAACAATAATTGCTTGATCCCCTAACGCAGAAAATTTCATCCTACTCCCTCTTTCTATGCCAAAAAGCCAAGTTCTTTCGAAATGCGATTCGCTGTCTCTTTCACCTTCGCGATAAAATATGAAATGTTACTTTCGCTGTACTCAATTGCTAATCCTGAAATGCTAATGCCTGCTACAACCGTTCCATCATTTGCGAAAATGGGCGCTGCTATAGCTGCTGTATGATTTTCTAACTCAGAATAGCTAATGGTGTGTCCTTCCTTTTTCGCCATTTGTAACACTTCTAGTAATTGTTTCTTATCTACGATTGTTCCATCTGCAAATTGTTTTAAATTCGTTTCCTCTATGTATTTCCGTTTCTTTTCCTCAGAAAAATACGATAGTAAAATTCTCGGACATGCACCAGCATAAAGTGGCGCTCTTCTTCCAACCGCCGTATACACACGTACAGGCTGAACGCCTTCCATCTTTTCCACATAAATCGCATCATTACCATCTTGAATAATTAAATTAACTGCCTGCCCTAAACTATCTCTAAGCTCTTTCATATATGGAATCGCAATATTTCTTACGGATAGTCTTTGTGAAACAAGTTGACCAAACCGTAAAAAAACGACTCCTAGACGATATTTCCCCTTCTCATTTTTTTGTAAAAATTCCATTTCTTCTAACGAACCAATTAAACGATAAACAGATGTTTTCGGCATACTTGTAAGCTGAACCATTTCTGTTAAACTTAGCTCTTCATGCTCATAAAACAACTGTAAAATATCCATTGTCTTAACTGCCGTTTTATTTATAGTCATTCTCTCTCCCTCTTATTCCGAATTTCGGAACTTAAATTCCATTTTCTGAAACAAACATATAATTAAAAATTATAAAATATTCTTTCAATTCTATCAATATATTTTTCAGCTACTTAACCTTTATGTAAGGTCAATACAAAATAAAATTTAGAAATAATGATGGTTCTCTTTCAAAAGCTCAAGTTATAGCAGAACCAAACGTTTAAATAGGCATAAAAAAAGTATGGAAGAATATATATTCCCCCATACTTTTTCTTTATAACGCTCTTACTTGTTTCAACGGCCAGAAAACAGCTTGTCCTTTTCCGACAATTTCATCTTCTGAAATAAACCCAAACATACGACCGTCTTTAGAAACTTCACGATTATCCCCTAAAACAAATACTTGGCCTTCTGGCACTTTCGTTTTTCCTGTGATTTGTTCTAACGTAAAGTCTGGAGTTAATACACGGCCTGCTGCTTTTTCTTTAAACTCTTTTAAATATGGTTCTTCCATCGCTTTTCCGTTTACATATAAAACATCATTTTTATACTCAACTGTATCACCTGGTAAACCAATTACTCGTTTTACTAAATCGTATCCTTCTTTTCCATGAAAGACGATAATATCAAAACGTTCTAATCCACTTATACTGTAACCAATCTTGTTCACGAGAACTCGTTCGTTATTTTCTAAAGTGGGCATCATCGATTCGCCTTGTACTAATGACGGTGTAAATAAAACACCGCGAATAATTGCGATTAATACAAGGGTAAATCCTATCGTTTTCGCCCATGAGAATAATTCTTTCTTCGTATTTTCCTTCATCGTTTCTCCTCTTTCTTAATTGTTTATTGTATGATTTGAACTAATTCTTGTACGAAATTAGGATCAATTTCAGCAAAACATGATTTCCCTTCTCTTACAGCTGTACCGACATGAGCTTGCGAAATTCCAGTTTCATCTAGCAATCGTTTTATATTTTCTTTCGTCACACCAGCTCCAGCTACAAGCTGAATTTGACCATCGCTTACCTTTTGCATATCTGTAAGCACCGGAATATTATCAACTATATTCCCTTGTCCACCTGAAGTTAAGACGTGAGTCACTTTATGAAACTTCTTTAACGTTCTCATTGCTTCTACTGGATTTTCCGTGTCGTCTATTGCACGATGATATGTGACATTTATCCCATCTACCACAGATAATAAATTCGCTAGTTTCTCTTCATCCACTTCATTCTTTTCATTTAATACACCTAATACAACACCAGCTACTCCTAATTTCTGAGCAACTACAATATCTTCTTTCATCATTTCAATTTCTTCTTCCGTATATGTAAAAGACTTCGCATGCGGACGAATCATAACGTGAATTGGTATATGTACTGCTTCTACCGCTTTTTTAATAAATGCATAACTCGGCGTTAAACCGCCTTCTGTATAAGATGAAATTAATTCGATTCGTTTTCCGCCAGCTCGTTCAATTCGTTTTACATCTTCTAAACATGTTGCAATAACCTCTAGCATGAGATAACCTCTTTTCGTGCTTTTTTCTTATTATACAGTAGGTGAAATAAGAAGCATAGCATTCTCCTATAAAACGATAAAAAGAAGAATGAAAAGAAAGATTTTTTCAATTGATAACGTGTATTGGTAATCTTATATTTTTCATATTCTACAAAAAAGGAGTAACCCCCTATAACGCCTAACTAGGTGTCACTCCTTTTCATTTTACAAAAACACTAAATTTCTCCGCTATATTTAGTTATTTTTCTTTGTTACTTCATTATAATAATGGCTAAATGCTTCTACTAATGCGTCTACGGAAGCATACAGTTCTTCTGGAGTATTATCTACCCCTCCCATTTCAATAAGTAATGCATTTGGAGAAAGGTCTTGATTATATACTCCATTCCCGCTTTTACGATCTTTAATAAAAATGCCTCGGCTTAAACCGTAATACTTCTCGTCTAAATATGAATTGATTGCTGTTACTATTTTTTTATTTTTTTCATAGTTAGGATTTTCTCGACCTAAAATAAAATAGAGTCGTGCATAATCCTTTCCATTAATCGTTTTCTTCGTAATATTTTTTCGTGCATCGTCCCTATGAAGATCAATGGGAAACATAATATTTTTATCTTGTGCTAATTTATCTTGTAATATTTGACGGGACCCTTTGTAAGATTGGGCCCAGTTTAAATTTTTATTTCGTAGAAAGTCCCTCATATTTGTCGTATCATGTGAAACACCTATTCCTTTTTCTTCTAACTTTTGTTTTAAATAATTTCCAACAAACGTAATATTCACTTCATTATTTGTACTAGAGGCATCATCAGGTTTAGTAGCACCTGGAATGAGAGGAATAAACGACTCCCAACTATGTGTATGATAAATAAAAACTTTATTTTCACCGTTATTTTGTGTATTTGAATTGTTTTCTTTCTCACTCTTTGGGTGTTTAACAGCAGTACCTTTATCTTGAATATTCTCTAAAGGAATGCTGGATTCTTCAGGAATGTTCGTATAATCTGTTCCTTCCCCGGCAATTAATATTTCTGAATAAAATTGATTCATATTTGGAAGTTCTCGAGTTAATAAGCTCCGGAGGTCATTTACATTAATATTTGTAGAAAGTGAAAGTAAAAAAGATTCCAAAGACGCTCGTCCTTTTTCTTTATGAAATTCTTCGGCAAAATAACGATTTTCACTGCCTATCATATACATAAGGCCTTTCGTAGAATTCGTTCCTAATAATTGATTAATATAATAAGATTTAAATACGTTCGAATTACTAGAAATGAAGAATGAAGTGAGAATACATATAATTGTGAATAAAAGACATATCATGACATACTTTATATTAAATACTTTCAGTTTCACTTTATTCATTTTATATCTCCCTTCATTTACTATATTCTTACGCATAATTTTCAATGAATATGATTACTAATTTAATAGAATCGTCTCAACTACTATTTTTTCAGCTAATCTCTTTCCGTAAAGCAAGTGAGGTTAATTTGTCGTGCGCAAATATCACTAAAGATTTTTAAAAGAAATGAAATAACCTGAGTCTACATTTGTATAGACTCAGGTTATTTCATCTCTTTATTGTCCATGTCAATGCCTAATTCGTCTTTCAAGAACTTCATACCTTTTCTTGTAAGATGGACAGCCCGATTCTTATCCGTTTTTGTAATCCATTCCTGTTCAAAAAATAGTTTTGCTATTGCAGATCCTAACCAACCAGAAATATGGTAGCGTCGTTCACTCCAATCAAGACAAGGTTTTGCAAATATTCTTCTCTTTATATTTGCCGTTTCAATATTTATTCCAAAATTCAGAAACCACCGCTTACCTTGTTCCGTTACAATGTATTCTCCTTTCTCTAAAATGATAAATTCCTTATCTAATAATTTTTCGGTTATCTCTACACCGAGTCTACCTGCAAGATGATCGTAACAAGTTCGAGCATAACGAATTTGTTTTAGTTGATCTGATTGTTTTAAAGACCGAACTTGAACTGTTGGTGCGATTGTTCCTAACTTTTCAAGAACCTCTGCTACCTCTTGATTAGCAAGTCGATAGTAACGATGTCTACCATGTTGTTCAACTGTCAGTAGATTCCCCTCTACTAATTTAGAAAGATGAGAACTAATTGTTGGATGTGACACCTTTGCCATATAAGCTAATTCGCTAGCAGGTAGTGCTTGATTATTCATTAAACAATCTAAGATGATTGCTCTTGTAGGTTCAGCAATAAGTTTAGCTATATATGAGATATTCGGATATACATTCATATTTCGATGATACCCTAACTATTAAATTGATACAATTATTTTAAATTTAACAGTAAAGGAGAATGTATTATGAATGCAATTGATCTTAGTATATTAAATTTAAAAGAAACGAGAAGGCGCTCAGAAAAATTATGGAATTCTCTTCCCGATAATTTTCTTAATTGGAAGCCTGATCACGAGGCTATGTCCTTTGGTGAAATGATTCGTCACGTATGGACCTCAACTTTTTACTATCATATGATTTTAAAAAACAACGGCTCAATAAACGACATACATATCCCGTATGATGATGATGAGCCAATTACTTGTGTTAAAAAAGAAATTGAATTAGCACAATCATGTTTTGCCGATTTCATAGAATATGTTCAATCAATAAGCATAGCAGAGCTAGATTCAAGACTTATTGATCGAAGCGATGTTGGCTATCAACGATATTTAGGCGATATGCTATTACGAATTGCCTATCATGATGCGGTCCATGCAGGTCAATTTTTACAATATTTACGAATGGTAAATTTAGAAAGACCATTGATTTGGGATTAAATTTAGTAATTATTTACAAATTTTCCAAACTGGCATTTCGATAAGAATCTTTCAACAAGAAACAATCACAAAACCATGATAACCATTTATATTAAAAACCTACATCTCCACCTGGTAAGTTCCCACACATAAAAAGCACGTGTTCGATTACTAATCAAACACGTGCTTTCAAAACAACTATATTGTACATAAACAATAAAATTCAAGTTAAAAAACCTACGATCGAAACGCCGCATCCGCAAGCATAGACAGTGTTGCATCGTCCATCGGCGGATTGTGTAATCCTGCTCTTACGTTTAAATAGTAACGATGAAGCGGATTTTTTTCTGATAAACTTTTTGCTCCTACGATGCGCATTGATTTATCCACTATCGATATCGCCGCATTTGTTACGGCGTATTTCACTGCCGCTAATTCTGCTTGCAGTGACAGTTTATCTTCTGCCTCATCGTATTTTTTCGCAATTTGATATAAAAAGACGCGAGCTTGCATAAGCTCGAGTTCTAATTCTCCAACTAATCTTCTAACATTCGGTAATAAACTAATAGAATGGTTTAAACTATTTGGTTTGTATGATCCCGCAAACTGAACTGCATAATTTCTTGCTGATTGTGCAATTCCTAAATAACATGCTGGTATATGTAGCAACCAGCCAATACCCTTTTGTTTCACTTTCCCGCCTTTTACATCCGTAAAAAAGCGGTTGTCTATCTCTACATTTTGTAAGACAAGGTCGTGGCTAGCAGTCCCTCGCATTGCAACGCTATCCCACGTTTCTTCAATGGATACACCGAGTGTATTTCTTGGAATGACAAACTCACCAACTTCTTCTTGGCCTTCCATACTTGCTGAAATAATAAAATAATCAAGTACTGGCGCCATCGTTGTAAAAGTTTTCCTTCCATTTATAACCCACTTCTCGCCTTGTTGAACCGCTATTGTTTCTGGTTTACCGCCACGCGTCGGGCTCCCTGTTTTCGGTTCTGTTGCTGCCCTGTTAAAGAGCGCTCCATTACGAACTTCTTCGCAAAACCATTTGAACATCTCATCATTCCAAGAACGATTTTCCGCCAGCTCTTTCACAATACCAAGATGCCAACCAATCGATAATGCAGTAGCTCCACAGCCTTCCGCAATTTTCTCTTGAAATAAAACGAAGTCATATAAAGAAATCGCACTACCACCAAATTCCTTCGGTAACGTTAATTTCGTATATCCGATATGTTTCAAATCATTTATATTTTCATACGGAAATGATCCTAATTCACTTAGTTGATGCTCCCTTTCCATGAACTTCGGAATCAATTTATTTATTTGTTCAATAATGAAAGATTGTTTTTCTGTTTCAACAAATGAGAGTGCCATACTATAATCTCCTTTATGTTCGATTCATAAACCGTTCATTTTGTCATTATGATTATATGAAGCTACCTCTCTATTGTTTCACTATTCCGATAAAAATACAATGTTTTTGACTAATAAGAAAAGTTCCTATTTAAAGATAGGTTCTTTTCTTATTAGTCTCCCTTCAATGCCTTTAATGGCAACGAGGTTACATATCCAATATACGAGAATAATTCTTTAAAGAAGAATGGTATTTCTGTATCTAACGTTTTATATGCTGATGTCGGCGTTGGTGAAGCATACGCTTCAATATTAATATGTTTTGCGATTCTCATTGCGCGTTTCATATGAAGTGGATCACTTACAATCGTGTATGTGCGTATTCCGTTCTCTATTCCAACTTCCTTCGCATTCTTTAAATTTTCTTCAGTGAAAAGGGATTTTGTTTCAATTAAAATATCTTCGTCTTTTACACCTTGTTTCATTGCATATACTCTTGCAGTACGCGCTTCCTCAAGCTCTGCCTCGAACTTTGTACCACCTGTAAAAATAATCTTTTTAATATTTCCGTTCTTATATAAAGAAATCGCATGATTAATTCTTTCTTTAAATACAGGAGATGGTTTTCCGTTCCAAGAAGCTGCTCCTAGTACGATACCAGCATCCGTTTTCACGCTATCATCTGTTTTAAAACGATAACTCCAAATATCGTAAGCTGCATAACTTACATATAAAATAGCAGAACAAATCATTAGTAAAAATACTTGAAAGATTCGTCTTTTCTTACTCTTCTTATTTTCTTTCATTTGTAATTGCCTCCGTACATCATCCATACTTCTATAAAAAAACATTTATATCAAATCGTTTTGTTTGAGTTTATTTAAAAGAAGGAACTTTACTTGTTATTTATGTATAAAAGGGTTTTCATTTAAAATTGAGGATTATCAATTCATTTTCATTTGCGGTTTTCATTACATGTTTTAAATTCATAAGTTTATTACCATACAACTACATTGTAACGAATTTTTTCTCAGAAGGGAACGATGAAACAAAAGGAATTAAAATAAAGTAGCATTTTGTAAGAAAAAAGGTATATTTTTCATGCCTTACGAACAATATACCTTTCAAAACACGAATTATAGCTTTTCTTTATACAACTCTAATTTTTCTAACAATTGTTCTTTCACGTCTGGCCATTCACTTGAGATAATACTGTACACAACTGCATCTCTCACATAACCATTCGGTAATTTTCTTTCATTTCTAAGCACACCCTCTTTTACTGCGCCTAACCTTTCAATTGCTCGTTGTGCTTTTTCATTTCTTGCATCCGTCTTAATTTGTACCCTGAGCATATGGAGTTTTTCAAAAGCATACTGGAGAAGCATATACTTACACTCTGTATTTATACTCGTACGCTGGACACTTGGATGATACCACGTTTGTCCTAACTCGACTGTTTTATCTTCTACCGAAATATTATATAGACGTGTACTTCCTACAATCTTATTCGTCTGTTGATCCACTACAACGAAAGGTATTTGCGTACCTTTTCCATAACCTTGTATCGCTTTTTGAACATATTGCTGCATATCTTGCACACTATCCATTTTAGAGATTAAATACGCCCAAATTTCCCGATTTCCTTCTACAATCGAAAACAAAGTTTCGACATCATTACCATCCATTAACCGTAGCTTTGCTCTTTCGTGAATGATTTCCATTTGTAAGCCCCCTTTTTCTTACTATATCACAGAAATAAACATTTAATTATATAGATATTAAAACATTAACACTAACTTTTAAATGCACTTAAAATTCAAGTTTTAATACCTTCTTACATAATAATCCGTAAAAGCCTGTAACAAATACCGTGTCCATCCCATTATATCAAGCTACATTTATATTGGTTTCATTTCATGTAAGGTTTTTCTTTTTCTAAAGGTCTAGTGTGCATTATTGAAAGATTTGCACACCAAAAACGCTATTATTTCTACAAAAAGATTATTTTTTCAATTTGGTAGTATGGATAATTTTGGATTACAACCGAAAAATACTATATAATAATAAAGTGAAAGTTTTACAGTTAATTCATATGGGGTAAATGGGAGGATATAAAAATGCTAGATCAAATTACTTGGGGAACACCAGGCAGCTTATTATGCTTAGGATTCTTTTTTGCAGGATTAGGAATTTTCTTAAGAAGTATTACGTCATATTCGAAAAACAAATAAAACATCAAAACAGTGTACATTTTAAAGTATTTACTTGATAAAAACACTAAACAAAAGAATCCTTCCTTTTATAGAAGGATTCTTTTTTATACTTTTCCCCTTTTTAAAGTAACAAATAAGCAATCGGCGTAATGATAAGCAATGTTAATATCGTTCTTTGTACGTACAGAATAATAAGTTCTGATACTTTTAACGGAATATCTGTCGATAAAATACATGGGATGGATGCTGAGAAAAACAATATAGATGATACCGAAACAACCGCAATGACAAACTTTGTCACAAGTGGTGCACTAACTACTAATAATGATGGTAAAAACATTTCCGCAATACCGACGGATGCCGCTTTAGCAGCTAAGTCTGCTTCTGGCAGTTGTAAAGCCCATGTAAAAGGATAAAAAATATAGCTGACCCAATCAAATATTGGTGTGAACTTCGCTAAGACAATACCAATTAACCCTACAGACATAATAGATGGTAAAATTCCCATCGTCATAATAAAACCATCTTTTAAGTTCACTGCAATATTTTTTATAATACTCGGTGCAGATTTCGATACTTCTAACGCGTCTTCCCAAGCGCGTTCTAACATTTTCTCCTTATAAACAGGCTCTGGGAACCCTTCTTCCGTTACATATGTATCTGGTTTTCTACTAAGGGGTGGAAGTCTTACGGTGATAGCAGTTACGATGAATGTTACAACGAGAGTCGTCCAAAAATAAACATTCCATAAATGCATAATATCTAATGTTTTTGCGATGATGATCATAAATGTTGCGGATACTGTAGAAAATCCTGTAGCGATAATGGCCGCTTCTTTTGTCGTATATTTTCCTTCTTTATATACGCGATTCGTAATTAATAAAGCCAGTGAATAACTTCCCACAAAGGACGCAACCGCATCAATTGCTGATCGTCCAGGTGTTTTCCATAACGGCCTCATAATCGGACGGCAAAACGTACCGATAAATTCAAGTAATCCATACCCGACTAATAATGCTAAAAAAGCCGAACCAATCGGAACGAGTAAACTTACCGATATTACTAGTTTCTCATACAAAAACGGCCCAACATCTGGCGCAAAGAACCAAGCTGGCCCTACTTTCAAACAATATAATACACCGAAAACGACGCCAACCACTTTTAAAATCGAAAAGCAAATATCTACGATAGATGTATTCCATTTTTTCGTATAAAACGGATAAATTGCACCCATTACCATAACGAGTAGTGCGTAATAAGGTACGGCGCTCGGGACCGAAGCTCTAATCCACGACACGATATGATCAATCATTATGGAAGAAGCACCGTTTATCGTAACCGGTACGAAAAACATAAACACCCCAACGAGACTAGCAAGTATAAACCGAAGAATGATGCTCTTCTCACTCCCTGTCTTAATTACATTCCTTTTTACTTCAATTTCACTCAAAATTCGACACCTCCTATTTATCTAAATATTCTGTATAATTATATTGAATTCCTTCTTTCATATTCAAATATGTAAACAGATTTTAGACACAGATTGTTTTATCTGAATAAATCAATTAAAATAACCATAATAAGGCTATTTCAAAGGGGCATATAAACTATGAAAAAAATAAATATTAATCATGAAAAAACATTGCTCAAAAGAAAAATTGTAAAAAAAACTCAACTGCAAGCTGCTAGAGGTCTTGGATATCTAGCTGCCCAAGTAGTTAACTTAAAAATAAATCAAGTTTTAAAAGACAGTGAGAAGAAATAAGAAAAAGCGTAGAAATCCCTACGCTTTTTCTTATTTCTTTTCAACTATATTATGCTCTTCTGAAACATACTATGTCCATGCGTACTACCGACATATTCAAAACCACATCGCTTATAGAAATCATTCAACGTAACATTATGCCCTACACAATCTAGTTTTAAAAACTCTTTGTCATGTTGTACATTCTCTTCTATCCACCGTAACATCCATTCTCCGATTCCGTTCCCCTTATACTTCCGATTCACCGCAAATCTATGAATATATAATGAATTAGAAACTTCCTCTTTACCAAAAATATATTCATCCCATTCATTTTGTTTAGGAGATACTGTGACTGTACCGATAATTTCATCTTCTTTCGTAACCACATATGTATATTTCTCTCTTATACCTTCTAATATTTCAGCCGTAGCTTCTCCTCCTAAAAGGTACTGCCACTGGTCCACTTCTTTATGTTGTAGCCATTGTGCTACTTCTTTTAATAGAGTAATAATGTTATCGCTTTCCTCTTCAGTAGCGGTTCGAATTGTATATTCTTTACTTATAGTTCTCTCCATATTGCGTTTCCCCTTTCAAATTCCTACTATACTGACAAACGTGTTCTACCGTCATTTTCGTCTGTAACATATTCTACATAAAACCCCTGATTTCGTGCGTTTTCATACATCAGTTCAATCGCTTTTTGGTCTTTCGCATAAATTTGTATGTATTGACCGTCCGCCACTAATACGACTATCTCACACTTACTTTCCATAAACTCTTCATATGTTTCAATATCTAGTACTATTTCTCCTTTGGGATATGCTTTTAAATCTGCAAAAATAAGATAATATATGTTATCTTTAACTAACCTTTTTAACTCTAATCCTTCCACTACACTTGGTTCCTCTGGAAATAATGCCTCATCCAATCCACCACGCGCTATTAAGTAGGACTCCTCATTCCCCACTCGCCAATTAAATGAAGCAATATTGATTGGCTTTAACACTTTCCAAAGTAGATTGTCATTTACATGTCCATCTAGAATATCTACCGTAATTCCTCTTTTCATTTATTTTCTCCTTTCCTCTATATTTTCGTTTTTGTGTTATACATTCATTATATAACACCATTAATTCCTACTTTTAAATATCTCTTCTATGCTACTTAGCTTACATCTAAACAAAAAAACGCTTCACTCATAGTGAAACGTTTTTATCTTTTATGCCTGTAATTCCGTTTTATGTCCCTTTACTGCACTACGTTTTAAAGCAGTCGCTAAAATAATAACGATACTTACCGCACCAAGCCAATATTTAGCTTCTTATATGGCATCTGCTCATATTGGTGTCATTCAGCAATGGTTAAATAGTGGCCAAAAAGAAACACCAGAGGAAATTGCTCGTATTTTATCAACAATCGCAGTTCATGGACCTTTTTATGCAGCTGGCTTAAAGAAGTGAGTTATTGCAAAATAAAAAGATCATCCACTATTTATAGCGGATGATCTTTTACTTCATTACAACACTTCAATATACCCTTCTGTTCCATGTACTCGTATTCGTTGCCCATCTTTTATTAATTTCGTAGCGTTCTCTACTCCAACGACTGCCGGTAATCCATATTCCCGTGCAATAACCGCCCCGTGAGTCATAAGTCCGCCGACTTCAGTGACTAGTCCTTTTATAGATACAAATAATGGCGTCCAGCCAGGGTCAGTAAAAGCTGTAACTAATATATCTCCCTCTTCTAAATTCGCTTCTTCCATGTTTAAAATAACGCGAGCTCTCCCCTCAACTACTCCAGAAGAAACAGGCAGACCTGCAATCGCGTCAGCTGGGAGGTTTTCTCGTTTATATTTACCTGTAATGATTTCTCCATCAGACGTCATTATACGAGGAGGTGTTAATTTTTTATATAATTTATAATCATTTTTTTGTTTTTGGATAAGCTTGTAATCTAGTTTATTCGTGCGAACAACTTCGTGAAGTTCTTCAAAAGTTAAATAGTATATATCATCGACCTCACGAATGACACCGCTCTGCACAAGTTGCTCAGCTTCTTTTAGTAACGCCTGCTTATATATGAAATAACGATTAATCATACCGTATTTCGGATATTCACGATAGCCGATAAAATTACGGATATTGCGAATCATTCGCTTCGTTTCTTCTACTTTTTGTTTTCCATCCGGCAATTGCTGCAATCGATCTACTAACTCTTCTTCTTTTTTCAAAGCTTCTTGCAGTCCTTCTTCAAATTTCCGTTTACTTGCACCATATTCAAAATCTCTTATATTATTTAAAATCATCGGGATAATGGTTGTTGGCTTCTCACTCCAGCGCGTTTTCGTAATGTCGATTTCTCCGCTACATCTCATTCCGTATTTATTTAGAAAAGCATCTATTGCCTCTCGAGCTTTTTCTCCGCCTTTAAACTGAACGAGTTCATCTAAAAAGCTATCATTTTCTACATGTTGTAAATACGCAATAACTTCTTCGTACGGCCGAATCACATCAGCAACTTCCATTAATGCTAAACCCATTTCCGACGTAATATTATTTTGCACCGATTGAGAAAGAGTGTCCGCTGCATTCTTTTCACCCAGCCATTGCTCCATTTTTTCATTGATCCATGTTGAAGCATTCATACCTGCCATAATAACTGCTATACTTTGCGGATTAAACAATACTTTCTTTAATTGCTGAATATCTTCCAAAATAAAATCAAGTACGTCCACTCCTGATTTCAGTTGCATAGTTTCTTTTAACTCTTCAAGTGATGCTTCACTATTCTTTATTAATTCCGTAACGATTGCTGGATCATTTTCGATTTCTGGTCGCGAACTTACTGGTGGCTTACTTTTACTAGCACTCTTTTCCGTTTCTTCATCCGGTAACAATGTAATAAAATTATCTCGCTCGACTACAGTCGTTAATGCATCTCTTATGAGCGGATCTGATTTTCCTAACGTATTTATTAAGTAATCTCTGCTAGCAGGTGAAGCTAATTGTTGCGTAGCATCAACAAACAGCCGTCCTCCCGCTTTGCGCATTGGGGCACTTGTCGTTAACAGGAAAAAAGATAACCCTAATGGTTTCATCGCATCGGTCATCATTTGTTGGTGACCAACTGATATATATACATGATTTCCCCCATCATTTTCTTCCGGAATTGGATATAAAGTCGTTATCGGCCTGCTTTGAACAATATAAAATGTATTACGGGCTAAACACCATTCAATATCTTGCGGACAGCCAAAATAAGCTTCTATCTGTCTTCCGATCTGTTCTAGTTGTAATATTTGTCGTTCAGACAATGTTTGAATCTTTTGCTGAGCTGAATCAATTTGTTTCGTCTCTGTTCCGCCCTCTTTTACAGCATAAATAGCTAATTTTTTAGTCGCTATCATCGTTTCAGTAATTTTACCTTCTTTTACTTTATAATTATCGGCAGAGACCAGTCCTGATACTAACGCCTCACCAAGTCCAAAACTGGCATCAATTGATAGCACCTTTCGGTTAGAAGTAACCGGATCAGCCGTAAATAAAATTCCCGAAGCCTGCGGGAAAACCATTTTTTGAACGACAACACATATAGAAACTTGATTATGTTCAAAACCATTTTGCATACGGTACATGACTGCTCGCTCTGTAAATAAAGAAGCCCAGCACTTTCTTACATGCTGTAAAATCGCTTCTTTTCCGATAATATTTAAATACGTATCTTGTTGACCTGCAAACGAGGCATACGGTAAATCTTCAGCCGTAGCACTAGAACGCACGGCATACGCGTGTTCATTTCCAAAACGTGAGAGATACTGAGTTACTGCTTCCACTACATCAGTAGGGATTTGTACTGCCATAATGACTTCTCTAATTTCCTTACTCATTTCACCAATTTGAGCTCGGTCTTCAAGTTTCAACTTGGTCAGCTGCTGCAACAAAGTTTGAAGCTCTTCATTTTGCTCGATGGCCTTTTCATATGCTACCGTTGTCACACAAAATCCTTCTGGCACCTGTATACCTTGAATGTTAGATAACTCCCCTAAATTCAACCCTTTTCCGCCGACGAGTGAAAGCTGCCCCTTTTCTATTTCCTGAAAATCGAGAACGAAAGAACTCATATAACATCTCTCCTTACTATGCATGTGTTCTTGATTGTAGCAGGAGTAAATGAGAAGAAACAGTCTATTTCGAATTTGATTTACATGATATAATTAAGTTAGGAAGAGATTAAATAATGCCCTAGTTGCATAATGAAGCAACTAGGGCTTCTTATTTCCTCTCAATTTTAAATTACAATTTGTTCACAACTAACTTCAATGTATTTCTGTTTTCCCCCTTTATTATAGGAACGCCATGAATTATCACTCACAATTCTTACCTCAACAAATGGTACATAACTCGAAATACGCCTTAGTTTAACCTCCTGTGAGCCTTTTCACAGGAGGTTTTATACATACATATATTATTTATAATTAACCCGTTCTCCTATTTTTCAAAAGCATATTTTGTGTCATAATAACGCTTTTTAGAATTTATATATACCTTCTAATTTTTCTAAAAAAGGATGATTGTATTGGAAATGAAAAAGCTTCAAGGAATGTATGATGATGTTATTAGTTTAGGGGAAAATTGTTATACTGCTATTCATCTAAAAAAATATAAGCTGCGGAAATATTCAGGTCCTCTAGATTGGTTTGTATCACCGAATCTTTCTTCTATCAACACATTATTGAAAAATAATTTCGTAGACTTTATGGATTTAAAAAACATGCAAGCAATGCCGGAGCAAAATATTGTGTTTAATGATGGCGTGATACAACCTGTTTTTTCTCATATTATAAAAGATACAAAATATAACGTAACATCTTATCATGATTTCCCTGTTATTCCGAATGAAGATTGGTTCATCACATACCATGATTTTAAACAAAAATTAGATCAAAGAATTGATAACCTTTACGAAAGAATGCATAATTCACAATCCATTTTATTTGTTAGATGGGGCGGAAGCTTGACTGAAGCGCTTGAATTACAAACCGTTTTAACAAATATTGTTAAAAATAATTTTAAGATCCTTTTACTCTATCCAACAGGACTTGAAAATGAAATAAACAAATTAGAATGGGCGCTTGATCATGTTTTTCCCGTTCAAGTTTCAAGTAATTATCAAAACAAAAGAACTTGGTATGTCCTCTTAAAAGATATACACTTAAACTCAAAAAAATAATATAAACTACGACTTTAAAATCAATATTCTTTGTTTACATTTTATATAAATTGACATATCTCTCCCTTAATTCTAAGACTAAGTTATTGTTTTTTGTAATCCCCCACTCATTCTTTTCTCAAATGCTCCAAAATGGATTTTCAAAATTAGGGAACTATAATGTCATATTGGAATAAATTAAGGGGGAGAAAAATTGGACAATGAAATGAATTATGGAAGTGATTACAAGTTTATTCCGGCAACTTCAATTGAAAGTGGTCATGGCCTCGAAGTATTGCCTGATTTATTTTGTTACACGATTCAAATCGTCAACATTTGTTTTGTTGGACATCCGCATACCAATGATTTTATTTTAGTTGATGCTGGAATGCCTAAATGTGCAAATGAAATTATCTCTGTCACTGAGAAGCGATTTGGTACAAATAGTCGCCCAAAAGCAATTATTTTAACTCATGGGCATTTTGATCATGTTGGGGGAATAATTGAACTTATCAAGTATTGGGATGTTCCAGTCTATGCCCATCAATTGGAAATACCTTTCCTGACTGGACTACAAAGCTATCCTGAACCAGATCCAACAGTTGAAGGTGGTATGGTAGCGAAAATGTCACCTCTGTTCCCTAATGAACCGATTGATTTAGGAAATAACGTAAAAGTACTACCTGCAGATGGAACTGTTCCTCATATGCCAGAGTTTAGATGGGTGCATACACCAGGACACACTCCAGGTCATATTTCATTATTCCGAGAAAAAGACCGAACATTAATTGCAGGGGACGCTTTTGTTACAGTGAAACAGGAATATCTATATAAGGTAATTACTCAAGAACAGGAAATAAGCGGTCCGCCTCGTTATTTAACAACAGACTGGAACGCTGCTAAAGAATCCGTTATTAAATTAGAAAAATTAAAGCCTCTAGTCACTGTTACTGGACACGGAATACCAATGTCAGGTGAATTGCTATCAACAAGCCTTAAAACACTCGTTCAAGAATTTGATAAAATTGCTGTACCTGATTACGGAAAATATGTAGATAAAAAGATACATTAAGCACAAAAACTTTGGTTTTTATATTAAAGAATTAACATATGATACAAAATTAACACGTCAAAAAATATTACGTTTAATATGAAAATACACTGTACTTAATTAACATCTCTATCCTAAGAATAGAACTACCCTTTTGGAATAAAAATCGATCTTTCACACACACTATTTATAATAAAGTCTGCTTCTTACCCAGGCTTTATTTCTTACCATTAAAGAGCAGTCATAATAAATAACTGCTCTTTTTAATTTCATAGTATAAGCTTACATTTTTTGTTCATACTATATTTAACCATGATATAGTTATACTCCTTAAATTCATGGATGTAATTTTCTCGCTGCAGTTAGCTTTTGCTAGCTGCTTTTTATTTATAAATTTTAAAAATGAAAATAAAATACTGATTTTTATCAAAGTTTCTTTTAAGTACAGTATGACCAAATTGCATTTCAAAGTTTTTAATTTCAAAAAATCTAATAATTACCATGAACTTAATACATTATTACCTTTTGTTCTCGATCTGCTGCCCCTAGACCATTGCAAACAAAGTATAAAAATAAGAACGATATCAACGCAATCCCCACCATAATACATCAGCACGCCCCCGATTTCAGCTTGTTCAGTGACTACACCAGCAGGCGGATGAGCATATATGTATTTTGATAATATCCCATGACCAGCTGATGCAACTATTAAAATAATTGATCGGTATTTGTAACTATATCTATGGGATATTGGATCAATATAAATCATTGATGTGGTAAACAGATATCCTGCAATAAAAACGTGGAAATGTATGAACAAATGAAGAAGTATACTTTTGTGCATCATCGAGTATAAATTAGTAGTATAGAGAATCCATAGCCCTCCTAGATTAAGCAAGGTTGCGATAATGGGATGAGTAAGGATTTGTAGCGGCTTACTCTTTAATACACTTGAAAGACGTCGCGCTGCTTTCACATTGAGCGTTCGTAAAAAAAGAGTCATCGGAGCTGCTAATGCTATAAAAATTGGAGCAAGCATCCCAAGGAGTAAATGCACAAGCATATGTATTGTGAAGTCATTATGAGCACGATAAGCTAATGGCCCAACAACTGCTATTGCCGCACAAATAAGCCCTAAAACCCAGAAGACAATTCGATATAACGGCCATCGTTTGTAATGGCGATTTGATAAAATCGTGGCTACTATATAAATGATTAACATAATTAAAATGAATACGAATAGTAAAATATCCAGTGCATTCCATATTTCATGATGAAGATGGTTATTGTTCATTTAAGCTTTTACCTCTCAATAATCTTTCATCAGTTCTTGTCTGAAAAACTAGCAGAATGCCAAATAAGAGCATTACAGTCGCAATTATATTCCATATTACATCGTAGATAAGAACATTCTCTACATATCGAATCTGGTGTATTTTCATTAGTTTATGTTGAATTATACCGTCATATAATTGAAACCCACCACTACCAAGCATTAATCCGCTCCACCACCTTTTCAACCAAAATGCATCTCTACGACGAAGATCAGCAACTATGAACAAGGAACCAATCGTTGCAAACCAACTAAAAGCATGAAAAAGACCATCTGAAATGAGTCCAATATCTGTTGTAGATTTATCATAGAAATGGTGCCAATGCAGCAGTTGATGAAAAATAGTTTCATCTATAAAAGCTACTAATCCTAGTCCAAACAAGATACCTGACCATAGATTACGGGTCAAATAAACAGAAGAGGTTAAATAGCTTGTATTTTCAGTTTTGTTTACCATTAAACCCCATCCTTTCCACTAATGTATATTATTATTTTCCCCAAAAGAAAAAAGTGCTAAACATACTTAGCGCCAAAGGAAACTAATGTTCAGTTAGAAATATTATATAGATACTTATTCTCTAAGCATATTTAATATTTGATGACAACTCACTAAAATAACTTTAAGGGGTTCACAGATTCTAAAGTAGCGTTAGTATATTTTCTTTAATATTTTCGAATCAATCTATATTTTTAGCTTTTAATCAATTTATTAACAATGGAAATTACCATTTAGTCTTAACTATTAAAGATAATTTCCATATCTTCATTTTAATATTGCATTTGTATTGCCTTTTGCACATTTTGAATATCATTTTTTAATAGTTGTTTTAAATCGTAAGCTGGATAGTAACCACGTTCGTACATAAAGTTAAAAACCTGCGCATGTAATTGTATAGCACCATTTATTTGACGAGTTAAAACTTCTCTCAGTCGGGGTGTTGCAGTTTCGGTAATCGCGATTGCATAATTTCGAACAGATGTCTTTGCTAATCCAAGTAAATCTCCAGCGTAAAATCCAGTGTCATCACGATGCTGCTGCGATTGAAATCCAGGAGCATACGGATAAAACTGTACTAACTCTTGCAGATTGTTTTGGATGACATTTATAGCTTTAATATATAACGATTGAAGTGCTTGATCAGGTACATTTCTAACTGACTTTTTTAATTTGATTAAGCCGTTCGCTTGGAATGCTACTAATTCATGTAAATCCAATGTTTCATGCCAAGCTAACTGATTAGGATAAGACATGTATGTTCCCCCTTAATATTCACTCATGCTACATTATGCAAAAAAATTCAAAAAGGGCCTATACTACATGAATTCATTTCAATCTAATTCATGATTACTTTGCATCCTTCTATGTTAATCACAATAAAGTATCCTTAATTCCTCTTCCCTAATTTTTTATATCCTTAATTTTGATTTTCAAAATGACTTCCTCGCCTTTACAATCTATAAATTTAATTTTTTCTTCCTTAAAAATCTCCATCATAATACATCCCTTCTTGTTTCGTTATAAACCATATTAGTTAGAAAATATAAATGTGAACATTGTACCTACATATTCCTTATATATTTTTCAAATTTTATAGCTACTTAAAATTTATACGTTATTAAAGATCAACTATTAAAGTAACTACATTGAAGGGGATTCTTTATTAAATCATTTTATTTTTATAGATTAAAAAATAATTATTCTATCCGTGTTAGTCACCTATTCTTAAATAATTAATAGGTTATATATTATGACCTAGGAGGGATAAAAAGATGACTATACTTTATGATAAAGACTCTTTACAAAAACATATTATTAACCTTCCACATTGGCAACAAGAAGCTTTCTGTTCTTTTAAATTAAAAATGACAGATAAAAATAAACCTTTTCCTTGTATCCCGGCTCAACACGGCTTTACAGCGAATCACCTCCGGTACGGATTCATTGGTGATCCTAGAGATACGAATACTAGCGAGGACTTTGCTACATTACTTAAAGAATATACTGAATGTTCTAGAGATACAGGTCAATATGCCTCACTTATTGTTTTTATTCATACACCAATAGATTTAATGAGAGAAACTACAGTTAAAGATTTTGAACATATGTATTGGTCTCTACTTAATACAACTAGTCGTTTGGACGAGATGGAATGGCCTACGCATATCCCCAATGACCCTATGGAAAATACTTGGGAATTTTGCTTTCATAATGAATCATATTTCGTCTACTGTGCTACACCTGCCCATGTCAATAGACAAAGTAGACATTTTTCATGTATGATGCTTGCTTTAACTCCTAGGTGGGTTTTACAGGGAATTATGAATTCTGAGAAACGCAGTAGAAAACTAAAAAACTTAATACGTCAACGTCTAGCCGCTTATGACAAAGCCCCTATTCACCCTTCTCTTAAAGATTATGGTGAAAAAGATAATTATGAATGGCAACAATATTTTTTACGTGATGATGAAACAATTCCATCTAAGTGTCCGTTTTCTCGAATCATAAAATACTTGCATAAAAATAAGTAATCCACTCTACTTTTTATTATTTAGTTGTACAAACTTTAACCACTGAATAGATTTAATATAAATTAAATTTAGTGGGAGGAGCATATCATACGTGGGCATATTTTTAAGCTATGTTTTTTTAGGTTTATCATTATCTGCTCCAATGGGACCTATAAATGCTGCGCAGCTAGAAAAAGGTATTAGGAGTGGGTTTTTTCATGCTTGGATCCTTGGTATAGGAGCCTTACTTGCAGATGTTATCTACATGGCACTTATTTATTTAGGTGTCATTCATTTCCTCGAAAAAGATATTATCAAACTTTTCTTATGGTCTTTCGGCGCTTTTGTTTTAATCTATACAGGCATTGAAAGTGTAAAAAATGCGAATCAAATTAGCATTAGTAATACTAGAAATGACGATTCAATTATTAAAAGCTTTTTTTCTGGTTTTTTTATGTCTTTATCGAATCCATTAACAATTCTATTTTGGCTTGGCATTTTCGGCTCTATATTAGCAAAAGCCGCTTCTTCCTATAATAAAGAGCAGCTTTTGTTATATAGCTTTGGTACTATTTTAGGTATTTTTATTTGGGATATTACGATGGCAAGTACTTCTAGTATATTTCGTAAAATTTTAAATACGCGTATATTATCTCTTATAACAGTAATATCTGGAATATCACTTATTATTTATGGATTATATTTTGGTTTTCAAACTTACCAAATCATTTTTCAATAGCTTCTATTATTTAGTTGTTACATACTACTCATATTGTGTAAAAATAGATTCTTCATATAGCTGTATTCCTTTTCCTTGAGACAAAATGAACAATTATAGTAACAATAATAACTATTCCTAAAAACAACAAGCTCACAAGGAAACCAAAACGCGTTGTTTTTTGCAATAGTGTTCCACTAACAGCTAGTGCAATCATAATAAGACCAATAATACTTTTTATCTGCATCCAACCTTTTGGATTCATTAATCTCCAAAATGAAAGAAGAATGAGACTCCATGTATATAACAACATTAATCCAGCTGCAGTTGTTACATATTCATATATATTTTTTGGTAGTAATAAAGCACTAAGGATAGAAGCACCAAGTCCAATTATAATAAGAATTAGGGCTGGAAAAGAGATATTTTTCTTATTTTTTTTCGCAAACATTGCAGGTGCATCACCTTCTTCAGCTAAGTTCATTAGTACACTTGTCACTGCAAATAATGAACCAACTAATGTTGAAAAACCCGCTAAAATTAACACTACATTTAAAATAAATGGCACATACGGCAAATTATAGTCTTGTAATGCTATTACAAAAGGGCTTTCTTTCGTATTAAACTGGTTTAATGGAACCATCATAATTGCCAACCCTAAAGAGACTACGTAAATAATCGTTAAAATCATTAACATTACTCTTCCTGATTTTTGTGCATCTTTAGGGTCTTTCAGTCTTATTGTCATTAACCCCATAATTTCGATTCCTCCAAATGCATAAAATGCATAAATTAGAGAGGACCAAGTGCCTTTTAATCCATTTGGGAACCAGTCTTTAAAATTACGCGGGATTTGCGCTTTATATAAACCACCCTTTATAAATCCTAAAATAACTAAAATAGCAATTACGATGAATCCTATAATAGCCGCAATTTTTATAATAGCCATCCATTTTTCTAGGCGTTCAAATATCTTTACCCCTATAAAAATAATTAATATAGCTGCTACTCCGTATATAGCAGCAAATATCCATAATGGTATTTTAGGAAACCAGTAGCGTGAAAAGATTCCTAACGCACTTAACTGGCTGCCCATAATAAGCAGTTCAGAACACCAGTATGTCCATCCATGACTAAAACCTGCCCAATTTCCAAAAGCTTTTTTTGAGTATATGCGAAAAGATCCTTTTTGTGGATCTTCTACAGCCATTTTTGCCAATGCTTCAAATACAATATAAGTAGTAAATCCAGTTAAAATAAGAATAAGAATAATTGACGAACCACCTATTTTAATTCCTATACTGGATCCTAAAAAGAAGCCGGTTCCTATCGTACAACCAATCCCAATAAGTGAGAGCTGCCACCATTTTAAATCTTTTTTTTCTTTCGTTTCATTATTAACATCATGACAGGTCATATTACTATTCTCCTTTATTCATTTCGAGAATGTCCCTCATGATCACTTAAATACTTCTCGGCAAGCTTTTCAATAACATCAGTGACATTATGAGCCTTTATTTTATGGTTTGCTACTAGTTCACTTCCTACAGAAATCTCAACTGTAAATAACGCTTCATATTTCATTTTCTCTGCCCCTTTCGCATCAAATATAATCTCTTATCTTTTATCCTTTATTTCACAAAAATTCATTATGTATGTAAAACCTCGAGAGTCTAAAAGTTAAACAAATAAAGTCGAAACGATTGTAACGCTACTAAGCTTATTTATTAAAAAAATGTATGAGAAAGGAGAGACGGCATGCCTCTCCTCTATATCCATTTCATATATAAAATTAACGAGTAACGCCACCGCCAAGTTGTTGCTCAGCTAATGATACAAGACGTTTCGTAATTTCACCACCAACAGATCCGTTTGCACGAGCTGTTGCATCTGCACCAAGTTGTACGCCAAATTCTTGAGCAATTTCATATTTCATTTGATCAAGAGCTTGTTCAGCGCCACGTACTAATAATTGATTACTGCTTCCACTGTTATTGTTTGACATGTTCATTCACCTCCTTCTTTCTTTAATATGTTAAATTACATGCTAAAATATATAGCTAATTAATTGGTAATTACGACCGTGAATTCAAAGGTATAGTTAATCTTCTTTAAACTAAAAATAATCATGTATAGGAGAACGAAATACATCTTACGTGCCATGGGATATCATAAATAGACCTCCATTACAACATAAAACGGGTTAAGCTATTTAACAGCATAACCCGTTTTTAATGAAATATTTTATTCCATATACGTTTAGACAATGGAGGAAAATAATGAAACATATTGTTGCTTTATTAATTAAATACACATTGATAACTGCAGTATTACTAATTATACTTAGTATCTTTAAAGGCATTTCAATTCCTAAAGTATTACTCATTTCTCTTTTCCTTACAGGAGCTGCCTATTTAATCGGAGATCTCTTCATTTTACCTAAGTACGGAAATATGATTGCTACAATAGCAGATTTAGGCTTAAGCTTCTTTGGCACTTGGTTACTAACATCCTTGTTTACTGATTTAGATGCTACTCGTAATATTGGACTTTCTTCATTTATAGCCGCTTTAATTATTGGTGGAACAGAAATTTTCTTCCACATTTATATGAAGAAGCTAGTACTGCGTAACGATGATAATTTAAGAAATCACAATCATATTCGTCATGATAAATATGCTATGGAAATGTCAGATGAATATATAGATTCTTCCACAATAAATAAATCCAAGCTTGAGGATACATCTAAAAAATAAAAAAGTGGCCAACGCCACTTTTTTATTTTTGTTTATTAAGCTTGATCTGAATTTCTTACATGTAACGGAGGTGGAACTACCCACCCTTTTTTCTTACTTAAACGTAGCAACGTTACACCTGCCTGCGCTTTTTTCATATGAAATTGTCCAAATAACATACCTACATCTTCTCGAAGGCATTTTCCCATTACTTGACTACATGTGACAAGTCCAGCTGCTAATCCTGTTGAAACAGCAGCAGCAATTTCTGCATCATTAATACGTGCTCCAGGAGGAATGTCTTCGATAGATGCAACTGGTCGTTCTGGAGGAGCAGGCGGTAAAGCTACACCATTAACCTTTAAAAGAGTTTTTAACTCTTCTATTTCCGAATTCATATCATTTTCAATTAAGCTTTCTAAAAACTTCTTCAAGTCTTCATCACCTGTATGATTCATAAATACTTGATGACTTGCAATCGCACCCTGTGCAGCAAGAAGATAACTCCAAATATCAAATACTTCTCCGTAATGTAACGGTTCATTTTGAGGATTTCCACTTAATATACCCATTTTTAAATTCCTCCCTTTCGAAAAGATAATAATAAATATTGATTTCAATATTAAAATCAAATTTTTAAGTATGCTTTTTCCTGCAAAAGCTTTTCTACTATGCATGGAAAACACCTTTCCAACACTGCGTGTTTATTGTTTAGGAAAGTAGTTTACAAATAAAATACCCAAAGATTATGAAAGAAGATTATCAATAATCTTTGAGTGAGAATTCATTTACTATAAGGGTTTGTTTTTTATACATATACAAAAGAAATTGATTTACATATCTACTATATTTTATGTCAATTCACTTAACGGTTAGTTCTACCACCAAGTTGTTGTTCAGCCATTGCTACTAAACGTTTTGTAATTTCACCACCAACAGATCCGTTTGAACGAGCTGTTGTATCCGCACCAAGTTGTACACCAAACTCTTGTGCAATTTCATATTTCATTTGATCAAGAGCTTGTTCAGCACCTCGAACTAACAATTCATTACGACTTCCACTATTATTGTTTGCCATATTATTTCACCTCCGATGTTTTTAATATGCTTCAAGTTATGAAATAATAATTATCCTTTTTATGGGAATTAGATCGTGAATAAATATTGAGTTTCTTCTTAAAATAGGGCAGAAGACATAAGAAAGAAGAGTTACTATAACATACTGTCATAACAACACTATGTATAGATTCCTCTTTACTAAAGATTTCTGTGTTGCCAAGAGGATACATATAAATTATGAAAAATGATTCCTAAGGAGATATGAGATGAAAGCTGTAACCTATCAAGGACCAAACAAAGTACAAGTTAAACAAGTGGATGATGCAAAGTTAGAGAAAAAAGATGATATTATTGTAAAAATTACTTCAACCGCTATTTGCGGTTCTGATTTACATTTATATCAAGGCAACATGCCTTTACCTCCAGGGTACATTATTGGTCATGAACCAATGGGAATTGTTGAAGAAGTTGGTCCAGATGTTACTAAAGTAAAGAAAGGCGATCGTGTTGTTGTCCCTTTTAATGTTGCATGTGGACATTGTTTTTATTGCCAACATGAAATGGAAAGCCAATGTGATAACTCGAATCCTCATTTTGATTCTGGTGGATACTTTGGTTACACAGAGAAATTTGGTAACCATCCAGGTGGACAAGCTGAATATTTAAAAGTTCCTTTTGGAAATTTCACTCCATTTGTTATACCAGAATCATGCGAACTGGAAGATGAATCCCTACTCTTTTTATCTGATGTTTTGCCAACAGCCTATTGGAGTGTAAAAAATGCAGGTGTTAAGCGAGGCGATACTGTTATCGTACTTGGTTGTGGCCCTGTTGGATTAATGACACAAAAATTCGCTTGGATGCAAGGTGCTAAACGTGTAATTGCAGTGGATTACTTAGATTATCGAATACATTATGCAAAAAAGATTAACAATGTTGAGGTATTTGAGTTTACAAAATTTCCTGATATGGGAGAACATTTAAAGGAAATTACGCATGGCGGTGCGGATGTAGTTATTGATTGTGTAGGCATGGATGGGAAAAAATCTCCCCTAGAATTTCTGGAACAAAAATTAAAATTACAAGGCGGAACTCTCGGCCCTATTCAAATCGCTACGAAAGCCGTAAGAAAATATGGAACAGTTCAAATGACTGGTGTTTATGGCGGTAATTATAATGCCTTTCCACTCGGGGCATTTTGGGTTAGAAATATTAATCTAAAAATGGGACAAGCACCTGTCATCCATTTTATGCCGGAATTATTTAAGAAAATAACAAACAAAGAATTCGATCCAAAAGAGATTATTACACACAAAATTCCCCTTGAAGAAGCAAGCTACGGTTATCAAATTTTTAATAATCGTGAAGATGATTGTATAAAAGTCATTTTAAAGCCTTGAACATATAATTCATCATTCTTAATGAAAAGATAAGATTACATTTCGTAATCTTATCTTTTTTATTAAAACACTAAGTATCTCCCCCATTTTCATCTCACATCGAAAATAGTTATTTTCAAAAACTTTGTATTTTGAGGTAATAATCAATTGGTAAAAACATGAATTAAAGTATTAAGTAACCAAATAGCGGACACGATAACAATGTTAACTAACTTAAAAGAGGTGTACTTCATGTTTTATTATAAAGAAGAACTGATTAATATTATCAAGCCGGACAAACCAGATCCAGCTGCTGCAAAAGTTTTACAAGAAATATTAGGTGGGCATTACGGTGAAATGCGTACAATGATGCAATACTTTTTCCAAAGCTCAAATTTTAGAGGTAAAGAGAAGCAATATCGTGATTTACTTCGAGGTGTTTTTTTAGAGGAAATAAGCCATGTAGAACTTGTACAACATACAATTAATCAACTATTAACTGGATCTGGTGAACCTACGCCTGGAAATGCCGGTATTGACACAGCACCACTTGACGAAGCGGTTAAACATGCAAATCCTCATCACTTTATTGTAGGGGCACAAAGTTCATTACCTGTTGATGCAGCTGGCAACCCATGGAATGGATCTTGGGTATATAGTCATGGGAATTTAATTAGCGATTTATTAGATAACGTAGTACTTGAATCTACAGGTGTACTTCAAAAAACTAGAATTTATGAAATGAGTTCCAATCAAACTTTTAGAGAAACACTTGCATTTTTAATTGTACGTGATAATGCACATCAAAATGCTTTCGCAAAAGCTTTAGAGACATTGGGTGTTGAATGGGGGAAACTCTTCCCTGTGCCGAACTATGATATTAATAAATACCCAGAGTGCAGAAAGTATGTAGACATGGGATTCCATAACGCACAATTTAATTTCAGCTTAGATCCAACAAGAATGGGAGAAATATTCCAAGGTGAATCACCAAGTAGAAACAAAGGAACATTAGCAGTAACTGACCCGCCAAAAGGTTTTCCTGTACCAGAACTTCCTGAAATGCCAAATGAGCATAGTCCTGGATTAAAAGATATGGATCTTTAAGATTATTATGGCCAACTATTTATTCATGGTTGGCCATAAACCTTTATATGGATTCCAGCCATACTTAATCCAATCCTTAATCCTTTAGTCTTATTTAATGGCTTTATTTCAGCTACTGTTATGTAATTTTTATATAAACAGAATCAATAAATAAATCACCACTAAAAAATCCCAATTATTGTTAACATCTTTTAGAACATCATCTCTTCAAGTACATTTACACTAACACTCCTGATAAATTTGTCTATATTTCTTGGTCAACTAATAAAATTAAACAAAATTCTTATTTAAGAATTAAAGAGCGCTTTTAAAAGCGCTCTTTAATATAGACGATATTGAAACAGAATATTCATTAGTATATGTAATCTTTTTTATTGTGTTGCATAATCAAAAGTTTTTCCATTTGTTTTTAGAGGATATTACATTCTGCTCTATTTTTCCGTACAGATTAAACAATTGTTTAATAAGTGTAATTTTGGATGTTACCCAATACGAAAATAGTGCTGAAAAAATCCCTATTAGAACTCCTGTTACGCCATCGAAAGGATAATGAACTCCTACTCAGATACGAGAAATAGCTACACAGAATGTAAATATAGTCCATACGCATCCAGTCTTTTTCCGAACAAACAAAATGAAAAACAAATCCCAAAAATAGAATTGTATATTCGTGAGGAAACGAGTTATCTACTGCATAATTCCTATCAAAAAATTAGACTTATCTTCCCGGTCTATTCAAGACTATTGGCTGAGTACGCTGCATTTCCTGCTTTTCCATATAATTGCGCATCTTTTTCATATATCTAGATGCATCCATTGGATCTTTTACAATCATTTCAATAATACAAAGTTTTTCAGCACTTTCTATTTCAGCTTGTTTTATTGCCTGATCAAGCTCTCCATAGGTACGGACTGTAGCTGTAAGCGCATCGCCTCCAAAAACTTCCGCTAGCTTAGTATAAGACCATTGAGGAATTTTGTTGTACTTTTGATTTTTTGTTTTTACATTCAAATATTTTTCAATCGTATAACCATCATTGTTTAAGACAAAAATTATAGGCTTGCATCCATAATAAAGCATGGTGCTGATTTCTTGAGCTGTCAGTTGTAAGGCTCCATCCCCTGTAAACAGAAACACTCGGCGTTCAGGCACAGCCATAATAGCACCGAACGCCGAGGGGGTTGCGTAACCGATGGACTGCCAACCACCTTGCCCAATATATACTACATCACTCGGTAGTCTCACCTCTGCCATTCCGTAATAGAATGTACCGGTCTCGACAACTACAATGTCTTCCTCTTTCAGCATCTGCTGAAAACGTGGATAATAGTTCGCTGCTATTAGAGGGGCATCGGTGTTAGTATTTAATTGGTCGTAAGGGAATGACATTTTTTCTACCAAACCTTGTCCCTTATAACCCACATTCTGTAGTGCGAGTAACATGTCAGTTGCAAAAACATTCAGATACTCTGCCTCAGCAATTTTAACCATATCCGGTTGAATATTGACGGTTATCAGCTGGTTTAGTTTTGCAGTAAAACTTGCAGTATTAGTATCCGCTAATACCATACCAATTGCGATGATACAATCTGCATTTTCTACCTTACTTTGAACTTCAGAATCTCCAAAAGATCCCAAGTACATTCCCACATAATTTGGATGGTTTTCGTCGAATCCTCCCTTTCCGTACATCATCGTTGCAACAGGAACATTCATGGTGTCTGCCAGTTGTTGAACAGCCGCTTGAAGACCGAAACGCATGGTTTTTACATCCACCAGTATAACTGGTCGATGTGCACGATCTAGTAGCTTATGGACATGATTGACCGCAGCATGAAGGGTTTTCAAATTAGATGTTGGGCGCTTTTGTGTTAGCTCTACACGATTTTTAATCGGCTTGGTCACTAAATCATCGGCCACAACAAGATATACAGGCTTTTTCTTTTCTTTAGCAATTTGAATTGCGGCTGGAATTTCAATTTTAGCGTTTTCAGGCGTAAGCACCGCGCTGTATGCAGTAATTTGCTCATACATGTTGCGAAAAACATCAAAATTCCCATCCATTAAAGTGTGATGCATCAGCTTATGCTCTTTTTGATCATTTTCGGGAGGCGCACCCACTATATGAATGATTGGTACATGCTCACTATTAGCCCCAGCTATAGCATTACAAGCGCTGAGTTCTCCAACTCCAAAAGTTGTAATAAGTGCGGACATCCCTTTAATTCTTGCATAGCCATCTGCAGAATAGCCCGCGTTTAGTTCGTTCCGCCCTTCTATAAAGCGGATACCTTTATAACACTCTAAAGTATCAAGAAGTGTAAAATTATAGTCCCCTGCAATACCAAAAATCTCGGTAATGCCCTCCAATTTTAAACAATCGAATAAATATTGACCAACCGTTTTTTGAGAAGGTTGCCTTTGTAAACCAAAGTTATCCTCATTTATCATGTTTTTCACCACTTGTTCACCCCTTATCTATTTCTGAAATTGTTTTGTTTTATAGTATTCTTTTTGATAATACCCTTTAATTGAATCCATTATCCGTTGCACTGAGCCAAAGCAGTATATCAAACGCAATTAACTAATATAAAAACATGTTGCTATTAAAGATACATTTTTCATAATCCAAAACAATTTTAAGCTTGAGATAAGGTTTAAAAGTTAAAAAGAGCACTTTTTTGAAGAAACCTTAATCATTTTAAATGTGTCAAAATGTATCAAATATCGCTATATTAACAGTTATTTAGAATTATGATTGTACCTTATCTCCCCTTTTTGATGATATAAAGGGCATATTTATAATGAAAAAAACATCTTCTGATAGTGAAAGAGCAATTAAGGAACCGTTAAATGACAATAAACTATTCCGTTAAAGAGCCATTTAATGGAATAACCGTTACTAAGTTAACAGTGAAATTGGATATGGATAATAAGGTCTTCAAAAAAATATAGAGGAAAGAATATAATTATATTGAGTATAGTGTTTTTAACTATACCTTTAAGGAGGCGTTGTCGATGAGAAATTATTTCTATTTGATTGGGCGAAAAAATAAGGGGATAACGTTCCAATAGCCCATAAACTACGTGGTTCCCCTTTAATATTAGAAGGAGAGTATCAGATTGAAAAAAATTTATTTAAAGCCAATTGACAAAAATAATTGGGAAGAAGCAATTAGATTATCTGTTAAAAAAGAACAACAAACATTGATTGCATCCAACCTTTATTCTATCGCAGAAGTTCAATTTCTAGATGATTTCTATGCAAAAGGTATTTATCTTGATGAAACAATGATAGGATTTACTATGTTTGGGATAGATTCTGATGATAATAATTATTGGATTTATAGACTTATGATTGATAAAAATTTTCAAGGGAAAGGTATAGGTAAGCAAGCTATACATCTAGTTATTGATGAGATAAGAAGAAATAATAACGCAAACATTTCTATAATAATGATTGGATATGCTCCTGAAAACTTTACAGCTAAATTTTTATATAAAAAAGTAGGATTTATTGAAACTGAATTATCATCTTGGGGTGAACAGTTAGCTAAGTATTCTTTATGAGCATTTGAATTCTCCACATTAACTTTTAAACTTATTAAAGAAAAGAATCTAATAGTGTAGTCATGCAGATAGGAAATGATCAAACTTTTTTATAAAAGAATAAAACAACTGAAAGTATTAAGAGCGTGTTTTGATTTACCTTTTTCAAAACACACTCTTTTCTATGATTGTTTATCAAGATTATGTAGTATGAATTGGATTAAACTTTATTTAAGGGCAACACAATGTCTAGAATAGAGAAGAAATACCCTCCGAGTTATAAAGCAAACACAAGAATTATCTTGTTTCACCATGTAGATCTTCTACTTTTTATCCTTCTGAACATGATAATTAATTAAAGATATTTGCTATAGACAAATTACTTTTATTCACACAAAATTACATCTAAATTGAACATGCCATCCAACCACAATTTGCTGTTTTCTAAACTCAAAGTTTACCTCTCTAATAAATGGAAATAATAGATCTATAAACCATTGGATGGAGGATTTATATTGACAAATAACAATAATTACGATGGAATATTACCCCATAATGTCGAATCTTATTGAACGAGCAGTATCGATTTACCAAAATACCCTTCCTTAGAAAATGACATGCAGGTCGATGTTATTATTGTAGGAGGAGGAATTACTGGCATTACTTCTGCCTATCTTTTAGTAAATGAAGGTCTAAAAGTCGCTGTTATAGAGGCAGACAAATTATTAAATGGAACGACTGGACATACGACAGCTAAAATTACTGCTCAACATGATATGATTTATGAAGAGCTTATCAAATATACCGGAAGAACTACCGCAAGATTGTATTACGAAGCAAACATCGATGCTTTAAAATTCATTCAAACTACAATTAATAAACATCAAATCGATTGCGATTTCACTCAACAAGATGCTTATCTGTATGCCACAACAGAAGAATATGCATATAAGTTAGAAAAAGAAGCAGAAGCTTATAAAGAGCTTCATATTGAAGGCGAGCTTGTAAACAAACTTCCTATTGATTTAAAAATACATAATGCACTTGTTATGAGAAATCAGGCACAATTCCATCCACTTAAATATTTAGCCCATCTTTCAAATATAATTACAGAAAAAGGTGGATACATCTTTGAAAATACCACAGCAGTAAATATAAAAACAGGCGAGCAACCTGTGGTTCTTACCCGTGGAGGAGCTCAAATTACAGGGAAGTATATTCTCTCTTGTTCCCATTTCCCTTTTTATGAAGGTGCAGGACTTTACTCTACAAGAATGCATGCAGACCGATCTTATATAATTGCTGCTAAGACAAGAACAAATTATCCAGGTGGTATGTATATTAGTGTAGATGAACCGACACGTTCTCTCCGTTCCACAACAATTAATGGAGAAGAATTCATTCTTATCTCTGGAGAAAGTCATAAAACGGGACAAGGCGGCGAAACATTAAAACATTATGAAGCACTAGAAATATTCGGACAACAAGTTTTCGGCCTTGAAAATATCCCATATCGTTGGTCAGCACAAGATTTAATTACACTAGACAAAATTCCTTATATCGGTGAAATCACATCTGATCAAAAAAACATATTAATTGCCACTGGATACAGAAAATGGGGTATGACTAATGGAACTGCAGCTGCTCTTTTATTCCGAGATATCATATTAAAAGAAAAGAACAAATTTCGGGAATTATATACTCCCTCCCGTTTCCATATGAATCCAAGTTTAAAGAACTTCTTAGTCGAAAATGCCAATGTTGTTGGTCACTTAATTAAAGGAAAGTTAGAGATTCCACAAAAATGTATTCGTGATTTATCTAACGATGAAGGGGCTGTCGTTGATATTGATGGACATAGAAAAGGAGCTTATAAAGATGCAGAAGGTAAGCTTCATATTGTAGATACAACTTGTACCCATATTGGATGTGAAGTTGAATGGAACAATGGAGAACGTTCTTGGGATTGTCCGTGCCATGGTTCGCGATTCTCATATACAGGAGAAGTACTTGAAGGGCCTGCTGAGAAACCATTACAAAAATACGATTATAAAATGATAGATAACCTTACTTCAGAAGACTCTGGTTACTAATTAAATTTATGTAAGCCAAAACAGCTACATAGCATGTAGCTGTTTTGACTTTTTTAACTCCTTATTGTCCGTAATCTCAAATCGAAATATAATCTGTCCTATTCCTATTAATTCAAGAAATATATTCTTCCCCAACATGAAAAATTGAGTTGAACTTCTAAAGATAACTATGAAAGGATGAAATTGAATTTACAATTACAACCAACATACTCCCGTTTGAGGGTAACTCGGTTTTATTCGTTTGATGATGTTATAGTCATACTCCTAAAACTGACAACTTATAAGAGAATATCATTTTTCACCTTCCATTCTAACTAACAAGTCTTGAAATTCGTTTCTTCTTCCATGAAAGTTTATAATATCCATATTGCAAAAGTAAACTTGCAATAAATGCTGCTGGATATCCAATCCATATTCCTTTTATACCAAGATTTGTATGATAAGAAAGATAATAAGCAACAGGGACTTCTACAAGCCATATTGATACGACACCGATAATAGTGGGCCATAATACAGTTCCACTTGCTCGCATTGTCGCACCAATAATTTGAGCATGACCGAAAATTAAGTAACTCCAAAGTGTAATCATCACCAAACTATGCGCAATTTCAACTGTATTCGTGTTCGTTAAGAATAATGATAAGATTTCTCTTGAAAACAAGTAAATAAAAGCAATTAATATACCACCAATTATATAATTCATAATAATTCCAGCACGAATAACTTCCTCTAATCGGTTAAATTGTTTCCCACCAATAGATTGCGCAGCAAAAATAGATACCGTAATTCCAAGACTAACCGCAGGCATCTGAACATAACTTGCAACCTGGTTTACAACCCCATATGCAGCAGTCGCATCAGAACCGAAACGATTCACAAATGCGATTACCGCAATCTCAGATAACGAAACGAGAATCATATTAATACTCGCTGGAATTCCAAGGCGTAATAATAGTTTTAATAAATCCCAATCCATACGAAGATATTTCCGTACAGTCTCATCTAATTGCAGTGGATGATTCTTCTTCTTCAAATACATAAGCATAACAATAAATGTTACAACGGTCGAGATAACAGAAGCATAGGCAGCTCCGTACACACCAAGTTTGGGTATTCCTAGCCAACCAAAAATTAGAATAGGTAATAGAATTATATTTAAGACTGTACTAACAATTAAGAAATAAAACGGTGTCTTAGAATCTCCTGTACCTCGTATAAACGTTGTATAGGAGAAATATAGAAATAAAACTGGCATAGAAATAAATAAAATACGCGCATAATGCACACTCATATCAATTATATTCTCTGGCGTACCCATAAAACGCATAATGTTCAGAGCAAATACATTTCCCGCTATTGCCAAAATAACGCCTATTATAAAGGTAAATGTTAACGTCGTACCAACAATGGCTTTTAAACGATCTTCATTACGGGCTCCAAATGCCTGACCAATTAAAATCGAACTACCCGATCCAATCCCAATTACAAACGAAACAAGTAAAAAGAATAATGGAAAAAATGCTGAAATGGCAGCTAATTCATTCACACCAAGCCATCGTCCAACTACCACCATACCAAATAATTGTCCAACTGATTGTAATATGTTACTTAAAAGCAAGGGAACTAGAAACATAGACATTGATTTCCATGTTGCTCTCTCTCCCTTTTCTTGATTTTTTAATTTTTTACTTTTTTGAATACTATCTATCGATGATTTCACATTTGATTTCTCCTTTTATTTGGAGGAATTATGTTATTCCGAGAATAATACGTTAAAAATAAAAAAAGAAATTTTTAAATTAACGTTATTATCTTATCCATAGATTTCCCCCTACGTAATAATGATTTTTGAGAATTTGTTTATCTATTCATTCTTTCTACCATTTATCTCTTTCCCCCAAAAATTTTGATATAAACGAAATGAAGCTTTTCCCTTATAAAAACCTATTCTGATATTTCTTCTAAGCAATAGTAAACAGCTTCCCTACCCCTTCAAGTTAACTCTTCAACATCTACGGCAGTTAAATTAATTTGCGTTGCATCATTTATTTTAATAAAATTATTTATATTATTAAATGTAATAAACAATTAGGAAGCGAAATTGGTATAAAACATGTCTTTTGTTATGTTTTTAACATCGTGAATACTTAATAATTAATATTAGACCCTTTTTGCTTTATTTGTTAGAGCAATTAACATAGATTACTGTTTTCACTTATGTTGTATATTTTTTTAAAGATGTGTCCAAAATATAACTAACCTGTTTTAGAACAAATTGGTTACCGAGTAGTTAGCTTTTGCTAACTACTTTTTATTATTAAATATGTTCTCATCAAAATAATGAATTTTTAACTATTAGCTCAGTTCTTTCTATCTAGAAGAGTAGTTTGTACTTTTACTTAAAATTCCTTGAAAACTATTTGAGCATAGATTTTTCCCATTAAAAAAGGAGAGATTATAATCCCTCCTTCTAATCCATACACTATATAATTAGCGAGTGAATCGACCATCAAGTTATATATTGAAATTTTGTGCGATTTTATATTTCATTTGATCGATTGCACTTTCAGCATCACGAACTAATAATTCGTTACGGCTTCCACTATTATTGTTTGCTATTATTACGTATACTCATTAAATTCCATGTCCATACTATTTAGCAACGGTAGTCCATGCCATTCGGATTGACCTCCAGCACATGATAAATTTATAACCGTTCCTATAATTAGGAACGGTTATATTTCATTTAACTGTCCTTTTTAGTTAAATGAACTGTTTTTTTATAAGTATTACACTATATAGTGTCTTCTGTTCAAGATACATTTTCATTTAATTTACCTTCACCATTTAATACATACTTTTCACGTAATAGTTTTTGGTATACATTCATACCATTAACCCATAATTTTTATTTCAAATTCCGTTAAAGTACTTGAAGCGCTAATAAAGTGAAACTTTAATCAGTGGGGATTTTCTTCATCCCCCACTGATTATTAGTTGAACCAATCGGACTTTAATGGGCAGCCCACTCCCCATTAAAGCGGGATAAACGTTTGTTCAGAAAGTTGTCTAGATTTTTTTGGATTCATTCACTCTGTCTTCCAACAGAGCTACATCGCTTATCCCATGCAATATAGAATTTCATGCATTTTCTCTATGAATAAAACGCAACATTCCGTTAGTAATGCAAATACAGTTTTTGTTTTCCCTTCTTACTCGAAGGCTTAGCAATTAACTTTTATTAACTACTCTTTTATGTTTCATACAAATACGACCCACGTTTTCTCGATACTATATAAGACTTTAAAAAGTCAGCTTTGAATATTTTCCCAACTCTAGCTCCCTTGGTCGAGAGTTGAGCAGTTAGCCTTTGCTAGCTGCTCCTGTTACTTAAAGAAATCATTTAACTATACTTTCTAAATACATACAAATTCTTTATTCCTCAAATAAATCATTTTTTCTAATTTATGTATATTATTCAACTAATTCTACCATTAATCTTCTGTGCTACCTGTAGATCTTTTGTTTTAAATCCACTATTTATAGCCCATCTATAAAATAGAAATGAAACAATTGAAATAAGTACCATATCCCATCCATAAGTTATAATATTTAACCCACCAAATTTTTCACTTCCAATGTACGATATACAAATCATAAATAATAAATACCCCACAATCCATAATCCAGCTAAAAAATTCTTCTTAAATCCAACCCATTTTATTTTTAATTGATAATAAAAATATATAGGTAAGCCCATAAGTATAATAAACATTACTTCTCCTGTTAATGGCCACCTTGCCCAATATAATGTTAATGATGCAAAAATGAACCCTAAAGGTGCGATAATGTTTAATCCCTTTATATAGAAAGGACGATGAAAATTAGGTGCAGTTTTTCTCAGAGTCATTACTGTTATTGGTCCAGTAACATATGAAATTAATGTAGCTACTGAAATCACTTCAGCTAAAACACCCCATCCTTTAAATAAAAATAAAAAAACAAAACAAATCATTAAATTAAACATCATGGCAAAT
The DNA here is from genome assembly GCF_001883995.1 of Bacillus paranthracis. GTDB lineage: Bacteria > Bacillota > Bacilli > Bacillales > Bacillaceae_G > Bacillus_A > Bacillus_A paranthracis. Next base: position 81,559 of record NZ_MACE01000081.1, read on the forward strand.
CTAGGCACACCATATGTAGGATGTAATTTCCCAAAAACTTTAGGGAAATATCCATTCTTCTCCATTCCGTACAGCATGCGTGATGTGGTTGCCATATAAGTAGTACCTGTCCCCGAAGGAGATACAAAAGCATCTAAATATAATACAATAACTAACCAATTAATATTTAGTGCTATTGCTAAATCAGCAAATGGTGAATTGAAATTTAAATTTGACCATCCGTTAATTATCATATTAGGATTTACAGCGCCGATAAACGCAATTTGTAATAATACATATATTATAGTTGAAATTAAAATAGATCCTACAACTGCCCGAGGAATGGATTTCCCTGGGTTCTTTGCTTCACCAGCCATATTAATTGGACTCTGAAAACCATTGAATGCAAAAATAACACCGGATGTTGCCATAGCAGTTAATACATTTGACCAATTAGATACATGAAAGTCCTGATGACTAGTAAAGTTTTCTCCATGAAATCCAACGAATAGCAATGCACCAATTGTAAGACCAGGAATTATGATTTTAAATATAGTAATTAGAGAATTTACTTTTGCAAATAGACTAACAGTCCAATAGTTTAAAAAGAAATATATAATAATAAGTAAAGAAGCAGCTGCAAGACCTTTTGAAGTCAACATCCCATTGTCTACTAAATCCTTGGCCCAACTTGCCCACTCCCAAGGCCATGAACTCATATATTGTATTGAGGCTATAGCTTCAACTGGAATAACTGAGACGATGGCTATCCAATTCGCCCATGCAGCAATAAATCCTACGAAATCTCCATGTGAGTATTGAGTATATTTTACCATTCCGCCAGCCTCCGGAATCATAGCTCCTAACTCGCTATATGGTAAGGCAATAAATAATATTACAATCATTCCTAAGAACCAAGAAAAGATAGCGGCCCCTCCTGATATTTTAGCAGCCTTCCATGCACCAAATAACCAGCCAGACCCTAAAATCGAGCCAATCCCAGTCATTGTGAGTGCAAAGGTTCCTAGCTTGCGTTTCATATTTTTCATTTTCCACACGTCCCTCGTTTACAAAATAAATAGGATTTTTTTATTTATTAACCATTTATTCATGTATACTAGCCCCCTTTTTATTTAAAGTAAGAATACAAATTTTATAGACTCATTCACCATAAAATTCATCTCCAATCAACTCTTTATATTGTATGTATACCCTTTATAATTCTCTCTAAACCTGAAATTTTTAACTATATTTGTTACGGAAAAACATCATAATCTGGTATGCCTCTATATTAAGAATATTTCAGTTCTAATAGACGAAAGTTCATCTTGTCTATGGTCTTAATTTGATAGGCGATACTACTCCCAGATGCACTCAAGCTAGATAAGGAACTGAAGGAAACTATTATAGAAATTTCTACATTTCTTTCGAAACATATGGCTCCCTTCTTACCAAAAACTCAACTCTAATTTAGTGAATTGATTAAGTGTATTGGGAGACTTTTATTGAGATAAATCTTCGGCAAATAATGACACCCCTTGTTTTTTATGCATATTCCTAAAAAGTATGTCACTCTTTCCCATTAATTAAGAAAATGCTAACGTGCTTTTAATCTCTAGAATAGTCCCAACTCTTAAGTTGATGGATGTGTGGCCGTACTCCATTGCTATCAAACAAAACAATGATAGTTACGGATGAATTAGCAATTATACGAATTTCATTTTTTTCGGCATTCTACATCTAGACGGTATACCTATTAGCCACGGTAAAACTCTATTTCAAATCAAAAAAATAGATTACCTGCACACAAAAAAGTATAGTGCATAGGTAATCTATTTTTTTGAGATTAATAAAAACCTAATTTATTTTTTGAATTCTTCCATCAATAATAGACTGAATTGGTTCTTTTGATTTTTTTATGTAATCTACTAATGCTTCAAAATCAGTTGGTCCTGTTTCAGCATCTTTACCGTTTTTAAAGGATACAAATCCATCTCCACCTGAAGCTAAAAATGCGTTCGCAACGACGCTGTAAGTTTTAGAAGGAATAATTTCTTCTCCATTTGTTAGGCGAATACTTGTTACTTTTTCTCCATTAGGTTTGTTTGCATCCCAAGTGTATTGGATCCCTGAAATTTGAAGCATTCTTGTTATGTCTTTTTGCCATTGTTGATTTAAAATATCACGAATATCTTGACCCGTTAAATTTACTTTTATTAATTGATTTCCGAATGGTTGAATACCATATATCTCTCCCCATGTAATATCACCAGCATCTAAGTCATTACGAATACCACCAGGATTCATAAGTGCAATTTGAGATTGCATTGTTGCACGCTGGGCATCAGCAACTAAATTTCCAAGAGTAGATTCACCAGCCGTATTTAGTTTGCGATCTAGCGGAGCAATAGACTTACCTACAACTTCATTAACAAGAGGTGCGATTTTTGCTTGATATTTCTCCATCTTCTTCTTTATTTTTTTATCAGGCTCCATGCCTTCATGGTAAGTTGTAACAATTTCTGCTTTTTTCTCAACAATATCTTGTGTTTTACGATCAATCTTTACATCAACATCAGCAAAAGCCATACCGTAAGAATTTGCTTGTACGACAAGTTTATTATTAACAGTTCCATTTACATAAGTGTGGCTATGCCCACCAAAAATAACATCGACTTCTGGATCAGTCTCATTTGCTAATCGGACGATATCACCATTTGTTACGCCGTTCCCATCTGTTGTCCCCCCGTTATGTGCAAGAACAACGATAGATTTAACACCTAGTTTTTTTAATTGCTTTACGGATTTGTTAATAGCTTCAACTTCATCTGTAATTTCTACATTTTTTAGCATAGTAGGCATAACAAGATTAGGCACATCCGTTGTTACGACTCCGATAAATCCAACAGGAACTCCTTGTACCTTTTTTATAGTGAATGGTGGTAAAAATAAACGACCGGTGGATTTATTATAGAAATTTGCGGCAACATATGGGAATTTTGCTCCTTTAAATTTCCCTGTTTTCTCATGGTATCCACCATAAATAAGGCGGTTCATTTCTTCAACACCTTCATCAAATTCATGATTTCCTATCGTTCCAACATCGAATTTTAAATCATTTAGAAATTCAATGGTAGGTTCGTCTTGTAATAATGCTGAAACAGGAGTACTTGCTCCAACAACATCGCCAGCATGTACTTTTAATGTATTCGGATTTTGTTTTTCACGATCACGTAAATAAGCCCCTAAGTACTCGATTCCCCCTGCATCTTTATTGTTAATTTTTTTACTGTGTCTAGTTGCCCATGAAAATCGTTAATCCCGAGCATTTGTACATCTATGTAGCGGTTTGGTTCTGTACTTGCTTGGGCTGAAGGTACAGCGAATACACTAGTAAAAGTAACTGTACTTATTGCTAAAGCAACTGGAATGATTTTTTTCAACATAAAATTTCTCTCCCCTAATTAAAATCTTACATAATACAATGTTATTTTAATATATTAAGAGGATTATTTCTATAAAAATTCTACTAATTATAAAAATTAATAAGATTTTATCATTTCCCAACAAAACACTTCTTCTTCAAAAATTTGAAGATGTAAAACAACAATTTTAAGAGGAGATGATTATTCGTAGGTGGTAGTCTACACTTTTGGATTAGGATATAAAGGCCCTCTCTCAACTTAAGAAACTTCACTACACAAACAAGAACATGTACATTTCTTTGTTTTGAGAATTATTCAAAACATTATCTTGATAGTAATATAGCAATCCACCTAAGAAACCTAAAAAACTCTAATCCATAAATTTTAGCTGTTAAGAAGAATATTCAATTCGAAACGAATGGATATTTATAAACTTAACTCAATATCACCATTTAAAAATGAATAAAAATTTCGTTATGGAAGATTTCGATTCTTTAAATTGGTTACAGTGGTGCACTACGCCGCATTCAAAAAGATGCTCCTGGATTTATCCAAGAGCATCTTTTTGAAACTTTATTTTTTATTTGTTTATGAACTATCTTATGATATTTAGTACTTCTCATATAAAAAAAACATTTTAACAATCATATGGAAGGCTACCTAACTATTTTCACGGAAGCTCTAGGTATTCTACTGTGCTCACTTCAATTAATAAGGATCGGATTCATGGCTTTTCTTTACTGCATCTTTTGTTGCTTCGTTTGCAGCTAATGAACCTTGGCCATATTTTGATTTACTTACTTCGCGGCCTGGAAGTTTGTTTTCCGTTTTAGCTTCTTTCATTTTCTTTTCAATACCTTCTTTAACACGACGGCCATAATCTTCATCAGCTTGTGTGAAGTGTTCAATCATCGCATTCTGAATTCTTTTGTCACATACTGCAAGTGCTTCAGATAGATTTTTAACCAACTCATTTCGTTCCCACTCCTCAAAACTACGATACGTGTGACCTGCTTGACCATAATTATTAGGACGATCGATTGGTGCACTCATAGCAGCCGCATTGTAAGTTGGTTGGTGTGGATGGTGCTTTTCTTGTTTTGCATCTTTATAACCACCCAGCATAGATGGCTCATAGTTAATATGCGGATTTTCTCCAGACTCTTTCGGATTACGCATATCCATTTGACCACGATGTTGATTTGTACGAACAGGTGCTTTAGGTGCATTAACAGGTAATTGTAGATAGTTTGCACCAACGCGGTAACGTTGCGTATCTGAATAAGAGAAAGTACGACCTTGTAGCATTTTATCGTCTGAGAAGTCCATGCCATCAACAAGTACTCCTGTACCAAAAGCAGCTTGTTCAATCTCTGAATTGTAATCAACTGGATTACGATCAAGAACCATACGTCCTACTGGTAACCATGGGAACTGCTCCTCTGGCCAAAGCTTCGTATCATCAAGAGGATCAAAATCGAGTTCTGGATGATAATCATCCTCCATAATTTGTACAAATAGCTCCCACTCTGGATAATCTTTGCGCTCAATTGCTTCATATAAATCTTGTGTTGCATGACTAACATTCATTGCTTGAATACTGTTTGCATCTTCTTGTGTTAAATTTCGAATTCCCTGCTTCGGCTCCCAGTGATATTTCACCAATACCGCTTCGCCTTTTTCATTTACCCATTTATAAGTGTTTACACCAGATCCCTGCATATGGCGATATGTTGCTGGAATACCCCATGGAGAAAATAAAAATGTAATCATATGCGTTGCCTCCGGGGTACGAGAAACAAAATCAAACATTCTCTGAGGATTCGCCACATTCGAAACCGGATCAACCTTAAACGCATGAATCATATCTGGGAACTTCATCGCATCACGAATAAAGAAAATTTTTAAATTATTCCCTACTAAATCCCAGTTACCATCTTCCGTATACATTTTCACTGCAAAGCCTCGTGGATCCCTTGCTGTTTCTGGTGAGTCCTTAGCTCCAGCTACTGTAGAAAAACGAACCATTAACGGCGTTTTTTTACCAGCCCCTGAAAATACTTTCGCACGAGTATATTTTTCTACCGGCTCATCTCCAACTTTTCCATACGTTTCAAAATACCCAAATGCTCCAGCTCCTCGCGCATGTACTACACGTTCCGGAACCTCTTCTCGATCAAAATGAGAAATTTTTTCGATGAAGTGATAATTTTCAAGTGTTGCTGGACCACGATTCCCAATTGTTCGGATATTTTGATTATCCTTCACAGGGTGCCCCTGTCGTGTTGTCAATGTCTCACGTTTCATGTCTTGTTCCTCTAGAGAATTCATGTCCTGGTTTTCTTCCATAATTGAAAACCTCCTCAAAATTATTCACCTTTAGGTATTTCCATTTATTAGAAAAAATATGATGGAATTGCAAATTATTTATCATGTATCAATTAACAATGATATAGTTTTAATCAGTCCTTTAAGAATAATAGGAATGCTTCATGTGTTAATTTCCCACTATATTCAAATGGTACAGTTGCATCTGAATCATCATCAATAACAAGGGTAGGTATATTAATCTTGGCTAAATCGCCTCTGAAGTCTGTTTTGCTGAAAGCAGCGATATCTCTATTGTAAAATCGAAATGATACTATCCCAATTAATAAATATTACTAACTATATATCTATCATATATTTTATAAACAAGATTAATTAGATTTAAAAAAAGATTTCTTTTTCTTTACTCGTAATAAATCACCTGTCCATCCTTTCACTCTCATATACAAATACATACCACCTGTTGTAAAAATGATAAATAAGAGAGCGATTAAATAGCTATATTTCCATTCTAGTTCAGGCATATATTTAAAATTCATCCCCCACAATGCTCCTAAGGCCGTCAAAGGCGTACTTACAGCAGTTAATACAGTAAGAGCTTTCATAATCTCATTCCCACGATGTGAAGAAACAACTTCTTGTAAATGAATCATCGTGTCCAATTCTTCTTGGTACTCTTTAACAAGTTGTAATCCACGCTCTAATTTTACGTTTGTTTGCTTATAACAAAGAGTGTTTGTTAAGTTTTCTAACCAAGCTTCTTTCAGGCCTTGTAACACTTCTTGTATTAAGCGAAACACATGTGTGTTCATAAATAATTCATGACGAATATGATAAATTCTTTCTAAAACTGCTATGTTATTATGATGATAAAAATCCCATAATACATTTCTGAAATTGTTTTCGAAATAGTCAACCTTTCGCAAGTAGTGAGATATAAACATTGATAAAATAGCACATAATCCTTCAGCGGAACTATTACAATTTTTCGCACTAAAAGAGGCCTTATGTATTAATTTCTGAAAGTCCCCTTCCTCTTTTTCCTGAACCGTTATGAGTATTCCATGAGCTACGAAATAATGAAGAAATTTTTGAATTTTGGCGTCCTTTTTATCTTGATCATATAAAAACGAACCATATACACAAGTTTGACTTGATGATAACGTATAAACATATAATCCATTTTCACAAGGAGAACTTATTTTCTTTACAAATTGAGAGAAATAAGATGTTACATCACGAGGAATTATAGAAGAAAGTTTTTCAAGCTCACTAGTTTTCACATGATACCAACTCCATTTCGGCATTTTTATGCATTCCATATTATTCTTCCTTTCTAAATAGTTTTATGTTTGATCGAATCATATCCGTAATATGAAATTTGTATGTAGGTATTCATGTCTTGGAGGAAAAGTTTTTAGATCAACTAAATTACAAAATAAAGTGAAACTTTAATCAGTGGGGGTTTTCTTCATGCCCCACTGATTATTAGCCCTCACCAATCGGACTTTTATGGGAGCCCGACCCCCACCTAAATTCTTTGCTTTCGCTGAATTTTGAGGTGGGGGTCTTACTGCCCATTAAAGCGGGATAAATGGCATAGGAGGTCTTATTCTATTAAAAGGAAGACCCCCTATATATTAGCTATTTTTATTCGCAATTTTAAACATTTCCTCTATATAAGCACTTTTTATCTTTTCTTATAAAGCATTTTTATATGTGGAAAAGAAGCTACATAATTTGGCACGTCTATTCAAAGAACTCCATTTCGGTCGTTATTATAACTTAGATTCATATACAGATTGATTAGTGATGTCGTCAAATACTTGACTTCCAATCATATAATATCCATGAAGTGCAGCCTCTTTCGAAGCGTCTACCATACGGAAAGAAGAAATTTCACCTTGTATTTTTTCAATTCGTTTTTTGTGGAGATCTACTATTCCTCCTGTCCAAATAATAGTATCGTACTGTTCTAATTTAAATTGTTCTTGTAATACACGCATAACGTCTTGGAAGTGTGCATCCAACTCTTTTTGAATTAAAGTATGAACCTGACTTGTCTGAGGATCTTCTTCTCGACCTCCATATCCTTTTTCTAATATGTTTGGCATATCGTTAATATGCAATTGATTACTTTCCCCCGCATGATTCTGCACGATATTCTTAATATTTTTCAAAGGCTTGCTACATCCTAGCTCTGTCTCATAATGATTTAAAATGACATTCTGTTTCATATCTGTCATTTCTAATGTACGAAATCCACCATCAATAATTAAAATACGATCTCGCTCCTGAATGATTCCCTCTTTTAAGAAATAAGCATGTAAAGCGACCGGTTGCTGAAGAATCAAAGCATTTTCCACCGTAATAGTAATAAATTTTCCATCAATTTGCACAGAAGTTTCTTTTTTTAGTGCACGTTGTAATTGCTCATGCTGACTACCAAAACAAGTAACGGGAAGCCCAGTAACAACTAAAGGTAACACGACATTTTCTTTATAATCCTTTGCAATGCAACCAAATATTTGTTGTTTAAACCGTTCGCTTTCATAATAATTTTCTATTTCTTCGTCAAATGGAGGAAGCAATGAAGCGTCAGATTGATGCGCTTCATTTCCCATATAGTATGCAAAGTCTAAATCTATAAAACTTACCTTTGTTAAATCTTCACTTTCATCATGATTAGGTACAGGGGCTAGTGTGGAAGCTTCACTCTTAATCGTCACCTCAGAATCTACATCCTGTCGATATGCCCGCTTAGTAAAACCAATTCCTACATCAATTGCATACAGAGATTTCATACTTTCTTCCTCACTTTCTCTTTTTAGAATTAAATTTAAGCACTCTCTTCTTTCCTATATTTCTTTTCATTTTTCGTTTTTTCTCCGTCTATGTCCTTACTGTTTTGATTTATTTCGTTATCCTTTTCATCTGTTTTCTTTTTGTTCGTTTCGTTTTCTGTTAAGTCTTTAATGGTAGAAATGACAACTGGTGTGGCTGTAAGCAGTTGTGGTAATGTTTGTTTTGCAACATTAGCTGCAGTTACAGAGAATTGTTTACTTGTTTCGGTTACCTTCTCCAATGTTTCCTTTATGTTTCCTTCTTGCAATTTTTCTTTTACGCTTTTTCCTTTTGTTTGTATCGCTTTCCGATTTTCCTTTTTTAATAAGGAGACTATAACTCCAGTCGTAATCCCAATCATAGCGTATTTAAATATTGTATGTTTCATTTTTTCTCACCCTTCTCCACTTTTATTTTCTTCCATGCTACAAGCTAAAATAATTACCTTACCTATTGCAATCTATTAGAGAGAATGATAGTTTTGCGGTTGCCTATCACTCGCCGTTAGTGTTTCATCTGTTACTAGGAGTAAAATTCTCCCTTGATCTAGTTTTTCTTCATATAAGTTAGCTTCCTCCTTCGACAACCCCATTTCTTCCATTTGATTTCGGAGCTCGTCCCCTTTTTTGGAGAAAAAGTTGATAATACTTGTGCCCAATCCTTGTTCTTTTACTCCAATCGTATTTATATTTGTATCATCCGCAATCTTTTTTGTTATATGTTTTTCATGTGTTAAGACGTAAATGTCATCTTGGTGAATCCCTTGCAATTCTAGCTCTTTTACTTTCATAACTACTTCCTGTTCATTATCATATTCATGAACCACCGGTTTTCTTTCATTCTTATGCATCGTATTTTTCCTCCTTTAGATTTTTTATTTAGTTGTTATGTAATATGTAATACACCTATTTTAAAGATGTTAAACCTAAATTTTCAAAAAATTTCACACGATTGATTATTAATGTTTTTGAATATTAAAGAGATGTCACGAGCACTTTCCTTTGATAGCAGTGTTACAAATAACGATTTGTGTAAAAGGCATGTCCCTTATTTTATAGAAAATTTCTATTTAGAAAAATAAAAAACACTCCTTTTCAAAGAGTGTTTTTAAAAAATATAACCTAATAGTAATGTTTCTATTTTAATCGCAGAAAGAAAGTCTTTATTAAAACATATGGTTGCTAATTTTATTGCAATCTTCCTTGCACCCAAGCAGCAATATCATTTATAACATACTCGGGGATATTAGCAGGACATAATATTCATCTGGTTTACTTATTTCCCCATCACCCTCTGTAAAGAAATGATTTAACTTTGGATATAGTCGATAATCAACGTTACCTCGTTCTTTTAGTTGTTCTTTCCAAAGAGGGATTTCGATTTTCGATTGAACTTGATAGTCTCGTTCTCCTTGAATAATAAAAAGCGGTGTCTTTTGTTCTTTTGACATTTCCACTGCTTTCATTTTACGTATAGAATCCTTACTTCACAGGATTTTTTTGCTGTTTTCATTATATCCTTACTATACAAATGAAAATATACAATCATACTAAATATACAAACTTTGCATAAAAAAATGATTTTATAGTATCTTTTTAATATCCATGTCCGCCTTGCCAGCCACCATGTCCGCCTTGCCAACCACCGTGTCCGCCCGGCCAACCACCATGTCCGCCTTGCCAACCGCCGTGTCCGCCTTGCCAACCACCATG
>NZ_MACE01000082.1 GCF_001883995.1 Bacillus paranthracis
CGGCCAACCACCATGTCCGCCTTGCCACCAGCCTGCATAGCCTTGTCTCTGTGAGTTCATTCCTTCGCATCCCTTCTTATTAAAAGTTCAAATACTGTAACTGGGTATTCTCTAAATATAATTATGTATCCCAAAAATAAATGTATCCGCAAACATCCCGATTCTTGGTAAAGTAATTATCTAATGAAAAAAACATTTTCGCGGGATAAAAAATAATACGATTTGCATGAAAGAATAACCATACACTGTTATCCCTCCTTTAAACACCTATTTAAGAAAAACTTAAGAAATTCACTTCTAAATTCATAAGAATTTTTTCCTATACTTAAAATAAGTAATTTAACAAGAGGAGAAACGATCATGAAGAAATTTGTAATTTGCATAATAGGAATAGGTCTTCCTATATACTTACTACCTTTCATATTACGCGGGGATTTAGACAGATTTAATCCGATTGCTGAAGAAAAAAATGTATATGCGGTTGCAAAAGGATATGGTGTTCCGGATTATCATCATAAAGGACGAGCTATGTACGCCCTAAAAGGTGTTGATGAGTTAAACAATGAAAAAGAATATAAAGTTGGAACGAACACCCCTAATGATTTTATTAGAAAAACTTTCTTAAAGATTCATGTAAAAGGAAAATATGTTTATTCTTACGATATTATTGCAGAAAAGGATATTCCGGAGAAAATAAGAGATCAATTAAAAATAGTAAACAAATAAAAAATAAGCTGATTTTTTATCGGCTTATTTTTTTCATTCCCTTATCTTCTCCAGTCCAAAGACTCGTCTTTGTTTCAGCATCAGCGATAAGATATTTTACTCGGAATTTTTTTCTGTTTCTGTCCATGATGCTATTAAGTAAATTTGTCTATTCGGATTAATTTTAGGATTTTCTTGTGTACCCGCTGTCTTACTTATCCACGGTCCTATTTCGGATTTCATAGTCGATTGTAAATCTTTATATAGAACTGTTTTCTGTATATGATTTTCAGCGTCATGAAAAGGGACATAAAAAGAACGATACGTATGATTTTTAACCTTACTATAAAAAACTTTTGGATTTTCAAAGATTTTACTTGCATTGTTTTCTGTATAGGAAATCTCTTTTGAAGAATCCTCTGCATTTGCCATCCCTTGTACACTTAGTAAAAGAAAGCTACAAGTAAACAAAACCACTATCATTTTTTTCATATTAAACTCCTTCCATTTTTTAATATTTATACCCAAATAAGGTTATTTCATGCGAATTGATCCATTCAAGATTTGGATATACATCAAAAATGCTAGCAATTACTAAAAAAAGATTCTTACTATGTAAGAGTCTTTTTTATATAATCTCCATCGATTTATTAAACTGATTATCATTGTTTCAATAGCCATTCTTCCATTACTTTCACTGTTTCATCTCGTTGTGCTTTTGGCGTAATTAAACTCGCATTATCACCTTTTTGCTCGCCATACATGCCAAAATGAGCATGATTGCCCCCTTTTATCATGTGCATAGTTGTATTCTTTGACATAAACTTTTTATTGTTCTCTATTTTTTCTACAGTTGCTAACGCATCTACTTCTCCATAAATTGATAACATCGGGATCGATTTCGTAGAAAAGTCATCTGCAGGATACGAACCTAAGAAAATAATCCCATCTACCTTTTCTTCATGTTGAAAGGCATACTTAGAAATCATAGCTCCGCCCATTGAATGCCCCGCAACATACCATTTTTGAACTTCCGGATACTTTTCAATTACACTATCTACCTCATTGATTCCAAGTATCGCTAAGTTTAATGGTAATTTAGGCATTACTACAAAATGTCCATCTTTCGCAAGAGCTTCTCCTAAATAACTATAAGCCTCGGCTTCTACTTTCGCTCCTTGATAAAAAATAACACCTATTTTCGCATCTTTCTCTCCAAAAGCTATATAATCTTCATCTTTTTTATCATCCACTAACGACAAAGCCTCTTTCGTCGGTTTGTAACTAAACTGAGACCAAACAAAAAAACTAATACTTCCTATAAGTAAAATACCTAGTAAAGAGTACAGAATAATTTTCATCCATTTCTTCACAAAGATGACCTCCCTAAGATGTATATATTCTATATTTTAGATTACCATTCATACACATAAAAACTCGAGCATTTTTATTATGCTCAAGTTTTCATTTACGTCTTTAATTCATACTATAAATGGTCCAAGATAAATATGTAGCAAATGTAGTCCATAAAAAATACGGGATTAGCAACCATGCCGATACTTTAGATAAATTGGAAGAAAACATAATGAGAAGTAACGTAGTAATAGCGACTAGTAAACAATCTACTGTTGCTAAAAACAAATTCTTTTGGCTAAATTGAAAATAGCTGAACGCTTGATTGAATATATAATTTAAAAGGAATAAAAACCAAAATGTTTTTGGCTTGAATCCATAGTTGTTGTAAATAATTGTAACTGATAATGCAATAAGTCCAAATAATACAGCCCATATCATTCCGATTGTCATACCAGGAGGTGTCCAAGACGGCTTTTCTAACGCATCATACCAAGTACGATCAATAGGAAATAAAACACTAGAAACATAAAACAAACCATATGTTAGTAAAAATACTATAATACTAGATTTTTTCATAAACATTCTCCTTTTTAATAGAAGGTTTTAGAAACTCTATATGATTCGTATGCTCTTTCAATGAATACAACTTTAATACGTAAATAGACATTATAACCTGTACATATCAAATTCATATTGACTCGTGTATTTTATATAAATTCTTTCATACTTTTATATGCACAAAGGGCTCTCTCTCGTGCTGCCTTATGATCAACAACTGGCAAAGGGTATGTATCTCCTAGCTTTATATTGGCTTTTTGTAAAATATGCTCAGGTGCTTCCCACGGTTTATGTATATATTTATTAGGCATATCTCTTAATTCTGGTACCCATTTTCTTATATACTCCCCATCTTTATCAAACTTTTCACCTTGTGTGATCGGGTTAAAAATACGAAAGTACGGTGATGCATCTGCCCCACTTCCAGCAACCCATTGCCACCCCATTGTATTATTTGCAATATCAGCATCTAATAGTGTATCCATAAACCATTTGGCCCCTTCTTGCCACGGAATTAACAAATGCTTTACAAGAAAAGAAGCCACAGCCATTCTCGCTCGGTTATGCATAAAACCTGTTTGCCATAGTTCCCGCATTCCTGCATCAATAAACGGATAACCAGTTTCGCCCTTCTGCCATACTCTTAATAACTCCTCTTCATTATTCCACGGAAAATGTTCAAAGTTCTTATTAAGAGGTTTATATACTGTAAATGGATAATGATATAGCAAGTAATAAGAAAACTCTCTCCAAATGAATTGACGTATAAAACTATTCACTTGTTGTTCAAAAAGACTACATTGTTTTTCATTACTTTTATTTATTAAGTAATGATACATTAGCTTTACTGATATTTGACCAAATGAAAGGTACGGTGCCAACATCGAATGAGCATTTTGATTTGGAAAATCCCTTCCTTCACTATAAGAGACTAATTTGCTAGAGAAAAATTTCTTGAATGTTTTGTATGCCCCTTCTTCTGTAGGCTCCCATATTGATTCCATATGAGATGTCCACGGTATAGTCGGCAACAAGTGTAATTCTGAAACAGATAAACTTGCTGGTAAAGAACTTCCCCATTTTATACTCTGCACTTTACTAATAGGTTTAGATATTACCTGCTTTTGAAATGCATTATAAAAAGGCGTAAAAACCTTATATTCAGTGTTATCTTTCTTTTTAATAATCCACGGTTCTAATAATAAATGCGAATTAAATTCCTTACAGGTAATACCTTTATCTTCTAACATCATTTTCATTTTTTGATTAAATTGTAATCTTTCCGGATCATAACAAATATTCCAATATACAGCCGTTATACCTAACTGTTTTATGAGAGAAAGTATTTCTTCCAGTGTATTTCCTTTGCGGATTATTAAATTAGATCCCAATGCCTCAAGTTGCCTCTTTACATCTATTATAGTATGGTGTAGCCACCACTTTGACGCACTTCCTATTGAAAAAGTTTCATCATGTACATATACCGGAACAACCTCACCGGACTGAGCCGCTTCAAATAGAGCTGGGTTATCATATAAACGAAAATCTTTTTGAAACATAACGATGATTTTATTTTGCATGGCTACCTCTTCTGATTCTTAAAACATAATAAAATTTATTATACAACAGCGATTTATACATAAGAATTAATTTGTCTTTCATAAATTAGTTAACTTGTTCAACTACTTTATTAGCTGAAACTTTAACAACCGTTTCTTTTTCACCTGTTTTATCAATCATGAAGCCATGAACTTTAACATTAGAAGGCACTAACGGATGATGACGAATCATATCTATACTCTTCTCAATATTTTCACTAACATTTCCTTTTCCACTTAGCCATTCCTCAAGGCTACCACTTGAAAATTCAGGCATACAATTTTCAAAGAGATAGTCTAGTTCCTTGTTATTTTTTATAGAATCACGTTGAATTTGCAGATTAACTACATTAGTTTCTTTATCCTCTATTCCGACAACAAAAATTTCTTCCACATTTTCTTCATAAATAGCAATAATAATAGATCTCATTATATCTCCAAAAGGATGTACAATTACGGAATCGTAGCTGTGTATAGTCAACATGTTTTCTTGTTGAATGTTAGTTACTTGTTGGATAATAGGCTCTATTCCTTGTTCCATCTCTGTTAACAATAAAACCTTTTTATGCTTTGAACTCATATATAGCACTCCTTCTTCATGATTGTATTTATGAAACTTTTAAGCTAGTAACAATAGTTGATATGCATTACATGATTGCTACCAGTTTTTCCAGCGTCCCTCTGGATCAATACTTGCAAGTCTGACCCATCCATTTTGAACTTTTTCTCGAAATGTGAAATCCTTATTTAGCAAGCGTTCTATATATTTAGTAGGCGCTTGAATTACAATGAGTAAACGAAGTGGTGAGTGATACGTCTCACTATCTGACTGCATAACGGATTGCCAAGGTAAGCCTGATAACAAATCACTTGCATTTCCTTGCATAACACCGAGACCTGCCGTAACGGTTTGTGTTGTTTTGTTTCCACTACCATAATAATGAGGAGCTACAGTTGAAGCGTAATATTGGAGATTGATCCACTGCGCTACTGTTCCTGGTCCCGCTATGATGCTAGCTAATATATCGCCATTTTCATCCTGTTTCCAATCATAATTATGAAGGAAAGCCCTACCTTCTAAATTACAATCCTGAGTCAATTCACGCTGCCCGATAATAAAAGATGCATTACGAGCTAATCCCCATTCCGGACGTATTTCACTCCAATCTTCTGCAAATCGATGTGCCTCTTTACTCGGATTTTTTATTTCCGTTTTAAAATTAGGTAATTGCGTTAAACGCTCTCTATTTGCTTCTTGGCTCACATTTGGCATAATCGACTCAATACAATCAAATGCTTCTTGCGCAGCTTCCGAAAGTTCTGGGACGTAAATCCATTCCAATTCATCCACGGTTGTTTTATGTTCAGCTGCTGCAAAAATGGTGTCCTCAGGAATGTTAATACCTTCGGCAGACAACGCCTCTCTTACTTCTGGAAGATTACATAAAGTAGCGAAAACTTTTGCATTAAACCCTCCCGCTGCTCCGCCACAAGCACCACACTCAAGCGCTGCAGCATAAGGATTGTTCGTACTTTGACTACTATGTCCGCACATTACAACTAAAGGAGCAAATTTTTCTGTCAGTCCCACCATTTTTAAAGCTTGACGTACATAGTTCACTTTTTCTTCTTTCGTAAAACCGATAGGTATCTCACATTTTGTATCATGGACATGATTAAGTGAGAATGTTGTATTAGGTTTTTGTAACATATTTTTACGAAGGTTACGAATGAAGCCGCCTACTCTTCTTGGCACAAAACTCCTTGTTATCATTTGTAAACCAAGTAAAGGGCCACTTACCTCAGGTAATAGCATACTTGTCAGTACATTTTTTTTCATCGTCTTAAACGTATAACTTACTGAGCTGTCTATCTTCTTACGTTGCTCATAAGATTTATATTCATTTTCATCCGCGAGTTCTTTTATTTGATGTTTCGGTTTTAATATAACTGGCAAAGAAGGATGGCTGTTATTACTGCCTAGTTCAGTAGTCGCAATTGGTAACCCAAAGAAACCAGCTATTCCAAACGTTTCAAACGGACCTAATTTTTCAAGGTGGCGACGAAACGGTTCTGAACGTACATCAATACAAAATGCTAATTGAGCTAATACATGTTTTTTATCATTCGTTGCATGTTGTTTAGAAGCGATCTTCTCCCTTAATTGCTCAGCATGCGTCTGTTCCCAAGCTTCCAGCCAAAGTTTCCTGCGAATATTTTCATCAAAACGATAAGCAAATGCTAATAATTCGCTTTGTTCAGTGGCAGACATTTGTAACCATTCCCGTATTGAAATATCCCCCCAATAGATCCAAGAAGCTATAAGTGGGACAACCTCAACTTTTTTCTCAACCTTTTGATTTTTTAAAGGTAAATACGGTTTTACAATGGCTAGCTCCATAGAAATTCGAACTGCTAAATATTGTATGAGAAGTTCCTGTTCCTCAATTGATTGTTGCGAGCGCCATCGTATCATTCCTGCCCATCCAGGCAAAGAAAGTAAGTGCCCTTCAAGGTAAGCTTGCCTGTTAGATTCAGAAATTCCTAGTTCAGATAATGCTTTTGTTAAAGCTATAAGGGCATCTTCTGGCCAATCTTTTAAAACTTTACGCTCATTTTTACTGAGCGCTGGATCAAATGTAATAAGGTGGTGCCACGCACGATACAAACCTTTCTCTCGGTTTGGCATCGTCCAACTTGATCCGGAGTCATCAAGATATAATTTACACCATTTAATAATATGGTAATTAAGAACATCTGATAGGTTGTCACCCTTTTGATTCTCTATAAGTGAACTGATTGGTTGCATAGAAGAGTCTTCCATACTCCCTGTATTTATATAACTTATTTCTTCTGCTAATTTATTTAATTCTGGCGATGATAATAAACTAGAAGGTAATCTCTCTAACTTTAAAGCTTCTTGGCAAAAACGCTCTGCTGTCTCTCGCGGCATATGAAAAGATTGTGAATCAAGCCAACGAGACAAGCCTATTTGTAAAAATGATTCCTCAATCTCCCCTTTCACCTTTGCCGAATGAATCATGGAGGCACTAGGATATATATCTACATTACGAGCTTCTTTTAACCAATCTGCAACTTGTTCAAATGATTGTTTTTCAAGTCCCATCCAAGGGTGATGAGCTGCAAAGGTTGAGATAGGCCAAAGTGGTGCAATCACTCGGCTAGCAGATTCAACTAAATCATTCATATTCTTTTCTTGTATTTCAATTTTTGTATCTTTCTTTTTTAAAGTTTCTTTCGTTACGATTGACTGTATGCTCATCACTGATTACCTCCCTTTGATACATCATGTTTCAGATAGCTTGGATGACTTTCTACTGACTTTTGTCTCGCTTCACCTACTCGAACGAACCAAAGATACATTACAGCAAATATTGTAGAAGATTGATTACGAGTAACGAGAGTACTAATAACACTACCAAATAATAAGAGACTTATAACAAAAATAACTGCTGGAGCTGAAGGTTGAACATTTTGATACATGTCAGTATGCAACCATTTATAAAGAGAGTTATGAACGGTAAAGTAAATGAGAGAAAATCCACTCAAAACAATTAAGCCAGCAATTCTTCCCATTCTTCCCTCTCCAAAAACAACAAGCTGTTTCCATGAAACGTATAATGACCAACCTAAGATGAACGCACTAACGAATTGATACCCCTCTCCAGAAGTCATAAACCAGAAAGCAATTGCTATAAATAATCCGAAAACACGTCCGACTATCATCCATAAATTGGACATCTTTTCATTAGATTGCTTCACTCCCTCAAAACGTTGTACGGAAGAACCAGCTTGTAAAAACAGTGTGGCTTTAAATAAACCATGTAACATTAAATGTATAACAGCTGCTAAATACGCTCCTAATGCGCATTGAATCAGCATAAACCCCATTTGTGCAATAGTGGATCCTACTAGCTGACGTTTATAATCAACTTGGACTAAACTAATTCCTGTTCCTATTAAGACAGAAATACTAGAGAAAATGAGTAAAATGATTTGTGCAATATCATCATGAAAAAGAGGTGAAAATCTAGTTAACATGATACCACCAGCATTTACTAAACCCGCATGCATAATAGCCGAAACAGGCGTCGGAGCAACAGCTGATTCAATTAACCATCTTTGGAAAGGCCATTGTGCTGCTGGAATCATCACAGCTACTATAATCAATAAGTTAATTCCTGTTTTCTCCAATGTTCCAAATTGAGCTACATTTTCATTCGTTACAACTGATGTTAACTGCCACTGTCCAGTTATTTGAAACAGCCAAATGATAGCTGCTAGCAAGGCAATCCAACTTATTGTAAATAAATAGCCTGAGATTTTTGTTGCTTCACTAACTACTTTCCACCCTTTATTTAGACCTATGAGTAAAACCAACCCTATAAGAGTTGCTCCCCAACAAATAATCATGAAACGAAGATCATTACTTAACCATGCGACCGAAGATACACCTGTAGTAAATGTAAAAAGTGCAAAGTACTTTCGATATGAGCGATCTCCCATTAAGTAACGTACAGAGAAACGCTGAATGATTAAACCAATTGTAAGAACGAAGAAAGCCATGAACCAAGCTAAAGTATCTAGATGCCAAGGCCCTACAACTCTATCTCCATTGTGATTAACAAGTGCAAGTAAAGAAACCAATGAAGGCAAAGCAGCGATACCAATATGGATATGAACAAAACGTAAAGGCATCCTTGCATGTAAAAACAATAATCCACTTAGCCAAGAAGCACTAAGCGCGATAAAAAATAATGTTAACAGTGTTGATGAACTTAGCGAAATTAACATGTAAATACTCCCTTCTAAACGAAAATAAACTGTAAGAATTCCTTTTCATTACGATAATTTTTTTAATTTTAATTTTCATTCACTCTTTTTCGTACATCGTTTTTTTCCATAAAAAAAACCGACAACTTCCATAATTCAATGATTTTATATCATCATTGAATTATGGAGATTGTCGGTTTCCCTTCAACTAACTTCAATAAAGTTTTTTGAAGAGCTCCCATTTTATAGAGGATAATAATGTATGTATTACTCCTATGAAAAATAACAGTATATCTCTGGTCTCCTAGATTATGCAATCAATATATCAATTTATGTTATGCGCTATCTTTTCATTAAGAAACTTTTTCATTTAGTCAATATTACATATTAAAAAAATGCTAAAGCCTTAATTATAGCAAACAGTTAAAATAAGCATCTATTAATTTTTAAAACAATTATAAGATAAACCATATTAAGCAGTTTGTCAATTTATTTATCCATTTTTTCAAGCGTTATTTCAATCAAAATTCATTATACGTAAATAATTTCAAGTTTTTAATTATTATCATGTTAATAAATATAAATAAAGTGCAAAACTTTTAGGTTTCTTAATTATCTCCCACTAACACTACGGTGGTTTTAATTTTTAAAATTTCTCCTCAAGATTATGGAACAATTTAAAAATCATTACTCGTTCACCAGTACGAGAACTTATATCCGTATGAAAACTTTTTACTTCTTCTCCAGTTAATTCTAGTATAATCTCTTTCAAATCGTCAATTCCAGATTCAACTAGCTCCGAACGATTTTTCTTTATCGTTAGCATACCGTCTTTCGTTTCGCAAACAGTATACTCAGCCGGTGTTAAAATACCTTGTAAATTTACGATAATCATATCTCGTAATATATCTGTCTTAACGGATATAGACCCGCGTCCTAGGTAGTCCTTTTCCCAGTGCGTAATTGCTTTGCTTATCTCTGATTCAATAGAGCCTTTTGAGTTTTTCATTTATGTATCCTCCTTCAATAAAATAAATTTACAATAACAATATAATAATCTGGATTGATTTTATTTTCAATTATTGAGAACAATTTATAGGAATCGTTGTAGGGTATCCTTTAGGATTAAACTAAGTTTTTATATTGCAATATACGTTTTTTTGATTATCCCAAATAAGCTACTCTTACTATAAGGACTCTGTTGCATACATTTCTAAAAAGGACATTCCGGAGAAAATAAGATATCTCTTATAACGTAATATACAAATAAAAAAGCCTACGCTGGTGAGTAGGCTCGTTCTCTTTTTATTTTAGTCAAAAAGCTATACATACCTTCATTCGAACACATTACCAGATTAGGTTTATGCATATTTCCTTCGAATTTTCCCAACCACCAATAACAGAAAGGGAATTCCAAACATGTAAACCGGAAATGCAACTGGAATCACAAAAAATAGGTAGTAATAATGAGTAAATGTTTGGATATTTTTAACTGATACAGCTATGATGAACGAAATAGGAGCAAGAACCAAAGCTACTTTTCGCCAATCCTTTAAATGAAATATTTGTGCTGTTCCATAACAAGCGATAAACATGTATAACGCCAGTTTAACAAAAATACTAAAAAACCAAATAATCACTATCAAAATATCTACATTTTGAATGAACTCCATGACGGATATGTACCGACTCAAATCGTAAACCGGATACAAAAAACTTGAAGATAGATTCGGACCGAATGTTAAAATGACCGCTAATGTTCCGATCGTTACCATGAAAACGGCCAGTCCTACTCCCCACATTGCCCGCGATGACGCTTGTTCTGGTTTGTCCATAAAGAAAACGAACATCATCATCATGACAGCCTCCCCGAAAAATGCAGCTACAGGAGTATAGGAGCCTTTAAGTATGGGAAGCCATCCAGAATCATGATAAATAGGCCGCATATAATCCCAATTCATATTGCCAATATTCAAAATGATTACAAACGTTATCATTAAAAGTACAATTGGCCCTATAATTTCACTTAAACGTCCAATCCCCTCCACCCCGCCTTGGTAAATAATAAAAATGAGCAATAACATCGCAGTCAAGACAATAACCCACAAAGGTGTATTATGAAACAAAGCGATAATAATGAACTCACCAAATTCACGGACGGTTATCCAAATTATCATGTACCATCCAAAGAAGTAAGGAATCAGCAGCAGCTTTCCTAGCCATTTACCAAGAATGGTTTGACTAAATTCAATTAGCGTTTGTTTCGGATAGAGCGAACCAAGTGTAGTTGCCAAAAAAGTAAGAACAACCCCTATCCCCCCTGCAATCAAGATCGAAATCCACGCATCTTGTTTGGCAGTGCGAATCGTCGCTGGAATAACTAGAAGGAGTGATTGTCCCACTTCAAATGTGAACATCATCCAAAAGATTTGCCTGCCAGAGATTTTCATTGAATTTCTCACACTCTATATTCCTCCTTATTTTTTCATTTCATTTTTCTTTAACTGCAACGGTGGTCCAGTCAGTCCTACTCGCCGAATAGTAAGCTTTGTATGAACAGAAACTTGCACTTTTCGAAATTGTTTACTCCAATTCTTTTTTAGCCCTTTCCATTCGGATGGATATTTTCGATGAATGGCTTCCCCAAATCCAAAGATATCGGTTCCGTATTGTTTTTGAACCTTTTTAATAGTTTGGAGAGCTTGCTTTTCAGATTGTTTTTCCAATACATGTTCTAAAAGAGTGATATTTTTTGGCTGCGTAAGATCTAAATTCGTATTATTTTCCTGAATTGTTCCTTCACCAGAAAAAACAATATCACACTTAATTGTGTTCCCTTGTATAGTAGGTATAATTTTTCTATTGATTTTTGTCATATATAAACTTGCACTACCATTTCCTTTAGAGGCGCTTGCTGTAACCGTCTGTTTACTTAAACGATTCACTATCCAAAGAGTAGTTAACCATTCCTGCATGTTTAAATACCCTACCAATTTGAAATCGTTGTTAAATATAGCACCGCCTACAATTTGAAACCCTTTGACCTCAGTTTTTCCTTTTTTATGAGACACATTTAGTTTAATAACGGGTAAAATCGGAGTGATTCCATCACTCGTACTAGCAATAAGAAAATGTAATAAAGACATATCTCCTAACGCCTCTATTTGCATATGCTCTTTCAGTGCCCCAAGTGCCGGGATAGATTCTAAGGGGATGGATGCTTTCAAAAACTCTTTTGCAGTATGCCCCTTTATTACAAACGCATCTGCTCGTAATCGAATATCAGGATCGCGGCTATATGCATCTAAAACTGAAGCGAGGCCATTTTTAGCCATTTTTTCTCCAATCAATATTACACGCTGGTGCCCTCGAAAGATTTCTCTCGACATTTTTGTTTGCATCATTTGTACAGCTTCATGTGTATCCTTTCCAATTCCTGATTCTATAAAAACCGATTTTCCTGTATTACTTCTTCCGCTCTGTCCCATTCCCATTTTTGATGGGATAATAAACTGCGCACTAATTTCAACCTTATTATTCTTCGCTTGATCAAGTCCCCACCCTAATTCAATTGCCAGATCATTTAGCTCCGTACGATCCCAACATCCCGTCAAGAAGCATAATGAAACGACCAGTATCATAGAGAGCGCCTTGTGCAGACTCATTCTGTTTCCCCTCCCCGTTTCTCATCTGGCTTTTGTCCATCTGGAAAACGAACTTTCTCTTCACCAGATACCATTATTGGGCGGTGTGTCATATTCCAACGAGGCGTTCGGAGAAAAACATCCTTTAAATCACGCGGAGTCTGAGGCGCAACTGGACTTAAATACGGAATACCAAAAGAACGAATATTAGTTAAATGAATCAAAATCGCAAGGGTACTTATTGCTATACCGTATAGCCCAAGCATTCCTGCCAATAACAGCATAGGAAAGCGTAACATCCGGTAAGCTGTTCCTAAGTTGTAGCGCGGGAACGCAAATGACGCAATACCGGTTGTCGCCACAACAATAACTAAAGGTGCGGAAATAATACCTGCTTGCACAGCAGCTTGCCCGATAACAAGTGCCCCCACAATACTAACTGCTGATCCAACGGGTTTTGGTAACCGAACGCCCGCTTCCCTCAAACCTTCAAATAAAAATTCCATCATTAGTGCTTCTATAACAGCAGGAAAAGGAATACCTTCTCGCGCAGCTGCAATACTAATAAGCAAATTTGTCGGAATTAATTTCGGATGAAAAGTTGTAATAGCAACATAGAGAGACGGAAGAAATAATGAAATATTAATTAATATTAAACGTATCCATCGAACAAAAGTCGTATAGATGGAGCGCTCATAATAATCCTCCGCTGCTTGCAAACCCGTCCAAAATGTCATAGGAACGATTAAAACGAAAGGTGTATTATCGACTAAAATGGCGACTTTCCCTTCTAATAAACTTGCACAAACCGCGTCTGGTCGCTCGGTATTTTGAATTTGCGGAAAGGGAGAAAAGGGTTGATCCTCGATAAACTCTTCAATAAAAGCTGACTCCAACACCCCATCAATTTGAATTCGCTTTACCCTTTGGCGAACTTCATCCAAAACCGAATCGGGTGCAATGCCCTCAATATAGGTCATTACCACATCTGTCTGTGATAATTCCCCAATCGAATAAGGTTCCATTTTTAGTCTTTGACTCCGAATCCTTCGGCGAATTAGGCTCGTATTCACCCTTAACGTTTCGGTAAATCCGTCCCGAGGGCCACGAACAGAAATCTCGGCAGCCGGTTCTTCAATACCTCGTTTTTCAAACCCTTTTAAATCAGCGACTAGAGCTTGACTCTCTCCTTCTGTTAAAATGACGATATTCGCTTTCAATATCGCTTCTATAACCTCATGAACTTTTGAAATCGTCTTTACTTGAGAAACCGCAATAAGCTGTTTTTGTATAATTTCTCCTACCGAATCCTCACTCTTTACTCCACTAGGCAAACCTTCAAACATCATTGGTTTGAAAACAACTTGTTCCACAATCTTAGTGTCAACTAATCCATCTATATAAATAAAAAGAATTTCAGTTTGACTATTTATGAGAAGTGGACGAAATACAATATCGGAACAATTCTCAAAAACTTGTCTCAAAACTTCTTCATTCGCACATACACTCTGCTTGAGTTCACACTCTTGATCATGTTGGATCTGCATACTTGCACTCTCAAGTTCCTGAATATCTTTTCTCAAACGATTTCTACTAAGTTTTTTCATCATACTACCCCATTTATCGAATGGTTTATGTTTTTATACTTGAACTTTAGTGTTAGTGATTTCTTGACAGAAAAGCTTTAGAAACCTTTCCACCACATGGTTTTTGGGTCAGTAATCATTTGGCTAGAAAACAACAGGAAAATATCCCCTCTATATCCTTCTTAAAATCTCCTTACACATGAAAATCATTCAATTTTTTCTATAAGTTAGTTATTCTAAAATGTGGTATCCAAAAAGTAACTTGTAACTGATGAGTTGTTAAATTGGTACTAATACACTTATGGAAACGAGCCCAAAAAGCATGCTCTGAAGAAAGATAAATCAGAACATGCTCTGAATTGATTTAATGGAATCACTCTTTTAGAAAAAACTAGGATCATTTCTTTAATCCTTCTTTCACTAAAATACTCTTTAATGAAATCATCTCATTTTTTAGTAACCTGTTGATACTATAGACGTTGATTTTTCTGGAAGTTTAATTGAAAATAATCCGCTTCATTTCAAACAATATTTTCATACTAGCATGCTAGTATAAAGATAAAATACAGAGATAGCCTTACCATTGAAATTCTATTATAATTTTGTAATCGCAATTCATTTGAATCAAATAAAAAATCAGAAGAAATAATATTATTGGGAGGTACTCCGATGAACCTTTTAATTAGAAAGTTAGAAAAAAATGATGTAGGCAATTTCCCGGAGATTGATGATAGTTTTATAGTGAATGCTCGGTTAATTCTTTCTCTTTCCAAAGTAAATAGACGCATAGAATATACAGTAGAAGACGTTCCAAGTTATTTACAAAATCAATGTGATAATGAAGAACTGGCGTACAATGAGTATATAAATAAACCGAATCAAGTAATTTACATAGCACTGTTACATAACCAAATCATCGGATTCATAGTATTGAAAAAGAATTGGAATCACTATGCTTACATAGAAGATATAACAGTGGATAAAAAATATCGTACACTCGGAGTTGGTAAAAGATTAGTTAATCAAGCAAAGCAGTGGGCAAAAGAAGGCAATATGCCAGGTATTATGCTTGAAACGCAAAATAATAATGTCGCAGCATGTAAATTTTATAAAAAATGTGGATTTGTAATTGGTGGATTTGATTTTCTTATTTATAAAGGTTTGGATATGACAAATGATGAAGTTGCAATTTATTGGTATTTTCACTTCGAATGAAAATGTTCTTAACATTAAACAAACCCAAAATAAAACCCCAATCTCTCCATATTAAAATCGAGGAATTGGGGTTAAGTTATTTAAAACAGATAACTAATTAATAATCCTGCTGATAATAAAAAGCCGAAAATCGTATTTGTCATCGCTGTTGATTTCATTGCGATGCGCATATATCCGGGATCCTTTGCTCCTTTTTGGAAACTTTGAATGGCAGAGATTGGTTTTCTTAAACCTAGGAACATCACTAATGCCCAAGGGCTTATATAACCCATTAATACAATTACCGCAATCCATAAATAAGCAATGAAAAAGGCTACAGCTAGTGTTACTATTGCTTTTTCTCTCCCAAGGAGGATTACTAATGTCTTTCTTCCACCTTTAATATCTTCTTCAATATCTCGGATGTTATTTGACATGTTGATTGCACCGACTAAAATTCCAATTGGAATTGAAATTAATACACTTTCAGTCGTTATCGTATTCGTTTGAATAAAGAAAGCAATAAGTACAAAGCATGTCCCCATTAACAAGCCAGAAACTAATTCTCCAAACGGAGTGTACGCAATTGGTAATGGACCACCTGTATATAAATAGCCAACCGCCATTCCGATTAAACCGATAACGACTAACCACCAGCTACTATTCATACAAATATAAACTCCAATAATTGCTGCTACTACATACAATAAAAGTGCGACTGTTAACACATTTTTTGGTTTCAATCCATGACGGACAATTCCGCCACCAATTCCAACAGAATCAGCTGTATCTAATCCACGTTTGAAATCATAGTACTCATTAAATAAGTTCGTCGCTATTTGCAATGCTAAACATGCAACCATCATCGCAATAAATAAAAGCCAATCAATTTCGGCAACATAAAGTGATGCCACTGTTCCTAAAATTACAGGAGAAAATGTCGCCGTTAACGTATGCGGGCGCGTCATCTTCCATATTAATTTAGCGGAACTAATTTCTTTTTCTGTCCCCATAACTCTGTTCAATCTCCCAACATTTAAGTATAAATTCCTAGCAGTATCTTTCTATCTGTTTTCTGCCACGCATCTATTATACCAAAAAATGAATTGGTGATAGAACTGTAATGCTCTTGCTTATCTCTCTTAGATTCAGTTTTTCAAAAGAAAATCCGTTGCTCAAATGCGAACAACGGACCTTTTTTATATGAACCAATTTAAAACATCTTCAGCAATCTCTTTTGGTCTATCCCAGTGCATTAAATGCTTATCTTCAAGTATAATCGATGCTATTTCATGTAAGTTAATGACTAGATTACACCTTCACGCCCCTCAAATTAATATAGTTTAATAATTGTATGATTCGTTTATCATATGTGTGATGTTTCAAAGTTCTATCCAGTCCATTTTTTGCTATACGTTTTCTTTTTTGTACATGTTCCAAATAATACTCTGCTTTTTGTATAAACTCCGATGCACTATTAAAAGTTTCTATTTCAACACCTGGTATGTAATGTTTTGCTACATCTGGACGTATATCAGTTAATTGAAAAGAACCTACGGCATTAATTTCAAACGTCCTATTATTTACGGAATACGCTTGAATATTTGCAGAGTTACAATTCAATTCCTGATCAATTAGTGAACGATGCAAATTTATATTGATTTTAGTAGATACGTAAAAATATAACGCATCTTCATACTTTGCAAGTGGCAAGATTTGTATTTTATCCTTTAACCTTTCATAACTCTTTAAATTCTCCCAACCGAAACCTACAATTTTTATATTTTTTTCTGCTAAATACTCTGAAATAGAATCAACAAAGGTAAGTCTATTTTCAAATGCTGTACCTATAAAACTAAGATCATACTTATATGTATCTTCTTTCTGAGAAGGTTTAAACACATCTTGATTTGCTGCTAACGGAAGATGAAACACATTGTTACATCCTAACCCTCTATAAAATTTGATACAATTTAAATCTTGCGTAAATATGTAATCATAATACGGCACAAGATGTTGTGTTACATCCGTATAATAAGGATCATCTGTCAGCCAAAGTCCAGTAGTAAACCCTGCCTTTTTTAAGAATGGCATAATATGATTAAATTCTTCACTTAAACCGCTTAATACCAAAATAAAATCTGGTTTCACTTTCAATGCGGTTTTTATAGCTTTTTCTGGACTCACCATACTTGTATCGCTGTTTATCTTTTGTAAACTATTCAAAATTGCTGCTTCGATCATTGGATAATAAAAAGGAATTCCTGATTGAATAAATAAAATTTTCTTAGGAGTATTGTCTTTCATGTCACTTCCTCCTATACATATTTTCTCATCCTCAAAAAAGCACTTTATATTCTGGGTTTAGCTAAGGCCCTTTTTATGTAGGCTCTGCAATCTTTATTCATTTTCATAACATACTACTTTATATTTATAAGCATCGTTTATGTCCATTATGTGGAACTTTCCTTATTTTATAGGCTGATGGGATTTGGGGAGGTGTCACAAAGGGAATAAAGTTAGGTTATATTCAGCCAAATTATTAAACATAGAAAATGAACATATCTGGACGATTATCCATTCGTAAAAATTCATGTGATTGAACCGTAACCCCAAACGAAGTAGTAACTTCTTGTTTTGGTTCACTTGAAACGAATTCAACTGTAAACGGAGCCCCTTCTTCTATCGCTCTTTTCAGTACCTCAAAAGGTGCAAAGGAGACAAGTTCTCCAAAACCGTCAAACAATACAATTTGTATTTTCATTTTTAGAACACCTCCTATGGTTTCTTATTTGAATCCCAAATTAGGAGAATACATGTTATGTACAAATTAATAATGAAGATAGTCTTTCTCCCCTCACTCTATAAACTTCCAAATGTTCTTCTAATTTCCTCTTATCACTTATTACACTTAGTGTTTTCTTCACAAAATTCCAATTTAAACTACCGGATAACCATAGTAACGAAGAAAGTCTTTTGTAATCATTTGATGTTACAATCTTATGAGCCTTATACCCTTCTAAAAATGCACTAGCAACACTTGAACATACTTCATGCGAATGTATTCCTTCTGTTCGAGAATACCACTTTAGTAAAAAGGCTAGTCCTTCAATACGATCAACATATCCAATCGATTCGACATCTACAATTCCTTTTACCTGCTCACTTGAGTCCCATAAAACATTCAAAGGATTTAAATCTGTCTGTACGATAAACTTTAATTCACTCGTATATGCACACTCTATATGATATGTAGCTAGCTTTATATACTCCCGTAATTCTTTGCATGCGCTTGCCTTACTTTCTAACATATGAATAAACTGGGCATACCCATCCAAATGTGATTTCTTTTGAAAAATCGAGCTTTGAAATGCGCAAGATATGTCATGAATCTTTCTTGATTCCTTTCCAAAGGCTTTTGCGATAGCTTCTGTACAATGTGTAATATGTTCTCCCTCAATCCAATTAGACAAGACAAATCTGTATTGTTCCTCATTCCAAGCGACAAGTGTAAATGGCTCTCCTGCCCTATTCTTATTTATCTGCATAAAAGGAATTCCATGTTCGCGTACATAATACGTAAACCGTACTTGCTCTATCAGTTGTTCGTTTGATAACGTTCCAAAAGCTGGATTGATTGTTCGCTTGCTATTTATAAATCTTGCGGAATACCGCTTTCCATTTACGATGATTTTATAGTGTAAATCTGTATGCCAACTATTATTATGTAATTCTTCTTCCACTGCTAATGAATGAATTTCTTTAAAATAATTCATTAATACGTCTTTTATTATGTGTTTCATCCTATTCTCCTTACATGTAAAAATCCTCGATGATAGGTTTGTAAAATACACTTAATTTACTCAAAAGGAAAATAATATCCTACGTAATTAAACACATTTGTAAACCCTACATTTTCCACAACTGCGATAGAAGACTTGTTCAATTCCATACAGTCCCAATATGGAGTAATGTCATTCTCCAAACAATCTTTCACAAAACTATGAGCTATCGTTTGAGCTAATTTTCTCCCCTGGTGCTCTTCTATTGTTTCAATATCTATACAGTGTATATTTTCAAATACAAATCCTGAAAAACAAACACTCACAATTAGATCACCATAAACAATGCAATAACCGATTCCTTCATTGAAAAAACAATCTGGTGAAGACCAAAACTCTAAAATTTTTGATTGTAAAAAATCAATGTTCTTAAATGTGTTATTATTATTTTCATAGAGAGCTTTACTCATTTTTAGCACAGTATATCCCTGTTCAAATTTAGGCTCATGATGATTTTCATAATCCTCTTTTCTTAGCATATACACTCTTTGATTCCAACTCTTTAAGTTACGGTGCTGAAATATTCTTTCAATTGTTTTGTTCCACTTTGAATGATTACCGATTCCTTCAAAACAATTTAGTCCAACCTTTTTCGCCTCAGGTTTTATTACATTATTAATAAGATGATTCATTTCTTTATTAAACTCTTCATTTTCAGCATTTCCAATAAAAAAGAAGCCATCATTATTGCCTAACCAAATAAGCCCCGAATTAGGGGAAGATATGTTATCTACAAATATACGACCAGGATTCACCCCTGCAATTACAGCTTTGACTTCTAACTGACCTTGTTCATTTATTAAACTACTACATTTATAAAAATCATTCTTGCTTAATTCAGAAATCATAAGTTAAACCACCTTTCCTAAACCAATCTATTCTAACTTTATCATTCCATCAGAATATTCTCTATTTAATTTAGTATTTTTTGTAAATCAATGTAGTCGGCTTTATATATAGTAAAAAAGAGCCAATCTCCTATGCACTAGAAGATTGACTCTTTCCTTTATTTACTCCCCTGTTTCAGAAAATCGCTTTATACGTTCACCAATTTCATCACGAACACGTTGAAATTCGGACCACTCTTTTCCTGCTGGATCATCAAATCCCCAGTGAACACGCTTCACATGCGGAGGTGTCGAAGGACAAACAGAATCCGCATGACTACAAAGCGTAACGACTAAATCAGCACGATTTAAAATGTTTGCATCAATTATATCTGATGTTTGATTTGTTATGTCGATATTTACTTCGTTCATTGCTTTAATAGCATTTGGATTTACTCCATGTGCTTCGATTCCTGCAGAATATACATTCCACTTATCTCCTAAATATTGTTTGCCCCATGCTTCTGCCATTTGGCTTCGGCATGAATTTCCTGTACATAAAAAGTAGATTGTCTTTTTGTTCTCCATGTTGTTTTCCACCTTTATTTTTAAATTTAGACTGATTGATCATTAAAATATTTACGTTTAAACCAAAAAGCGACGTTTACAAGTGCAATCATGACAGGTACTTCAACTAAAGGACCGATAACAGCTGCAAATGCTGCGCCTGAATGAATACCAAACACACCAACTGCTACAGCAATCGCTAACTCGAAATTATTGCTACCTGCTGTAAATGCTAATGTTGTAGTCACCGGATAGTTTGCACCAATCTTTCTTCCCATAAAGAAAGAAACAAAAAACATTACAATAAAATAGATTAATAACGGAATCGCTATCCTTACCACATCTAGTGGCACGCTAACAATCATCTCTCCTTTTAAAGAGAACATAACGATGATCGTAAATAGCAATGCGAGTAGTGTAAGTGGACTAATTTTAGGTATAAACACCTTTTCATACCACTGTCTTCCTTTTAACTTAACGAGTACAAAGCGCGTCAACATACCTGCTATAAAAGGAATTCCTAAATAGATACATACTGATTTTGCTACTTCTATCATTGTAATATCGACAATAGCACCTTCAATTCCTAACCATTCTGGAATTACGGTTACAAACACGTATGCATAAACCGAGAAAAATAACATTTGAAATACCGAATTAAAAGCCACTAAACCTGCCGCATACTCTTTATCACCATCAGCAAGATCGTTCCAAACAATTACCATTGCAATACAACGTGCTAATCCAATCATAATGAGACCGACCATATATTCTGGTTTATCAGGAAGAAAAATAATTGCTAACACAAACATAAGTACCGGACCAATAATCCAGTTTTGTACTAATGATAAAACTAACACTTTTACATCTTTAAATACTCGGCCCATTTCTTCATAGCGAACTTTCGCTAATGGTGGATACATCATTACAATTAAACCAACAGCAAGCGGAATAGACGTCGTTCCAACTTGTAATGTATTCAGTCCGTCTACTACACTAGGGGACACAAACCCTAAACCAATCCCAACCGCCATCGCTAGAAAGATCCATAGTGTTAAATATCGGTCTAGAAAAGATAAACTTTTCATTTTATTTTCCATCTCCTATTAACAACAAGAATTTTTAGCTACCTCATTTGAAGTCGTGCAACAAGATGACTCTTCAATTTTGTGAACATCACTATGTGCTTTCGTATAAAAGAATTCCCACTCATTCCCATCAGGGTCTGTTACCCAAAACTTATCTTGTACTGCATAGCAACAAGTCGTATCCATCTCATCACGCGCAAAGAAACCTTCTTTTTCTAATCGTTCTTTATGTAATGTAATTTCTTCAGCTGTATCCACTTGGAAACCAAAATGATTTACCTGGTTTCCATTCACCTCATCTCGTACGTTCAGCGTGAAATTAAGCCCTGGCGTCTCTAATAAAAATTTTGCATAATCCGTTTTCACCTTAACTGGTGAAACACCAAATACCTTTTCATAAAATTCAATAGACTTCTCTAAATTCGTAACGTTTATACCAACGTGAACATATCTCATACCTTATTCCTCCTCTTTATATATCATTAATCAATTTTTTTTGATTAATAAATTAAAATTTTAACAGCAGCTACCTTTGCCTGTTTTTCTAAAGATACAGCACAATTCTTCTGATAATAAATTATTCACTTCCGTATCATTTAAATCATAATAACTCCACGTACCTTTTGTTTCTTTTACAATTAAACCTGCGTCTAATAAAATCTTTAAATGATAGGACAACTTAGATTGTGTCATTTCAAAAATCTCTGTTAAATCACATACACACGTCTGGCCTCGCTGACAAAGTTCATACATGATTTCTAGACGTTTCTGATCCGCCAACGCTTTAAACTTTTTCTCATAGAGCTGGAAATCTTGTACCACTGTAGTTCACTTCCCTTCATCAACTTTTTTTGATGTTTATAGTATATACGTAGATGAGTTCTATATGCAACTTGTTAATCAAGTTTTTTTGATTTATCAAAAAAACTTCCTCGCATCATAACTTTGCTACAACTAAAAAAGACCATAGCCTTTTCAAAAATGAAAAATTATGGTTCCTTTTACAACTTAATAGTTACAACATTTCCGAGAAATGGAGTCTCTATAACTGTTTTTAATTTTAATTTGATCATTATAGAGTAGTGCCCCGTCACCCTCAATCTAAGAAAAACAAATACCCCAAAATGAGAAAAATCGATATAACTCTTGTTTTTGCTGCATATTCATAAAAAGCACGTCATCCTTTCTCATTAACATAAGAGAATAGTAATGTGCTTTTTATTTCAAAAATAGTCTAAATCCTTAAGTTGATGGTTGTGGGGCAGGCCCCTAATAAGAACGGTATCTAAGGTTGTATGAGTGGTGTTAGTTCCATTCCAAAGGCCTCAGCCGACGATTAACTCAAGTACCGGTTTCGGATAACCCCCATGTGATGAAGCTCGTGTCCTGCAATGCCGTACGCGAGGGCGCGCGCCGTAATGCTTAGGTTGTTGGCTGTGCCCTTGCGGATCCACGCCTCCGCTGGTAGCCCGCACAGCAATGTAATCGTTGATTGCCGTACGGCCCGGTAATCTTCGGCTAATTGCGCGGTTGTCCAGCTTCCGAAAGGAGGTATGAATAATTCCTGATCGAAACCGGTCAAAGGCGTCTGGTCCCCTCTTGCGAACCGGAGCAGGCGGTAGGTCATAACGCGTTCCGCGTCTGTAATGTGGCCCACGACTTCTTTCAGTGTCCATTTTCCTTCCGCATACCGATATGCGGCCTGGCTTTCGGTCAACGATGCCAGGAGCTCGGTCATTTGCTTTTCTTGGGCGAGCAAAATGTCAATGATATTACCGTCTGGCACCAAACGGATATATTCGCCGGAGCTCCCAGCGTATTCTTCTTCTGACGGTCTTTGATTCATGCGTAGTCACCTCTTTATGTATATATAGAAAATTATAGCACTCGTCTATGTCTAATCAATTCGCGAAATGATAAAACTTCCCTTCTAATAATTGAGGATAAGCAACTATTTAGTCGGTCGCCACACTATCCTGATTCGTTAGCACAATAAGCAACGCTAAACAATAATGCATAAAAATTAGAAGTTATACAATATTTCAAAGTTATTAATATATATTAGATTATTCCAAAACATACATAAATACATTTTGTCGAAACTATTAAAAAGGGAGAATTTCTCTAGTTGGAGAATTAATAATTGTGTTACCAATATGTAAAAATCTCAATTTAAAACTAAAGGAGAACAAAATGGGACAAATAATTGTATCGATGTACCTCTCACTAGATGGTGTCATGGAGGAACCAGCTTGGACTGCTCCATATTTCAATGAAGAAGTGGCAAAGTTTCAATCCAATTTACTGTTTGAAAGTGAAGCGCTTCTACTAGGGCGAGTAACCTATCAAGGTTTTGCAGCTGCCTGGCCTTCTATGACTGATGAAGAAGGTTTTGCTGATAAGATGAACAGCATGCCTAAATTTGTTGCCTCAACAACTTTAGAAGAAACCGAATGGAATGCAAATCTTATCAAGGGTAATATTGTAGAAGAAATATCGAAACTGAAGGAACAGCCCGGTCAGAACCTTTTAATTTATGGTAGTGGTGAGCTTATACAAACATTGATGCAACACGACCTCATTGATGAATATCATTTTATGGTCAATCCCGTTATCGTAGGAAGCGGAAAGCGTCTCTTTAAAACCGGAAACGATACAAAGGCTTTAAAACTGCTCGAAACAAGAACGACCAGTTCAGGTGTCGTTATTCTTTCCTATCAGCCGGAGAAAAAAGAATAATTATTGATAAATTATATAAACAAAAAACTCATCAGAATAAATCCTGCTGAGTTTTTTTATAAGATAATACATATATTAATTTATAAAAATCATACGGGTTAGTACTTTATCAGTCATACCTACATAGGCATCGGATATTCCATATGTTTGTCCTGTTTGGAGAGAGCTCATTAATACCTCCATATCTAGCTGTATATACTCTGTAGCTTTCTTTATTCTTTCATCCTGAAAATAATCAGGTTTGCAATTTTTACAGCCCATACAAAGACAAGGATCCAGAGAGTAATGATAATAATGCCTGTTATCCAATTCTTTGGTTTGCTTGTTATCTGTCTTTCCTCTACCTTTCTTTTACAATCCTCCAACACTTCTTTAGGAATCAGTTTTAATGCCAAGTATACACCTAATGGTACAAGAATCAAATCATCAAGATACCCCAAGATTGGAATGAAGTCTGGGATTAAATCTATAGGACTAAAAGCATACGCAACAACAAGCATTGTAAATAATTTAGCATACCAAGGGACTCTTTCATCTCGATATGCCAAATAAAGTACAAGAAGTTGTTTTTTTTTAGTTTCTAGCCCATTTTTTCATTTTTTGTATGATAGATATTTTTTCTTCTGTTTCTATCGGTTTATTTTGATTCAAATTATTCCTCTCCCATTTTATTACTACGTACATCTTCTCAGAATTGTTCTTATTAACTGTATAATAATTACATAGCTACTATTGAGTCTAATACTTTATTTTAATAAAAACTATTTATAATATAAAACCTAATGATCAGTCTACATTTTATTAATCAATAAATTAGAAAGATAAGAGATAAGAAACACGTTTAAATCAACTAGGTTTAATCTAATCCAGTTTTTAAATGGGAACAAGCATGTGAGGGAGGGATCTCCAGATTTTCGTTCTGGGGTATTCTTTAATTTTAACCTGATAAACATAGGATATGTGTTGTTTTAAAGAAAATAGAAAAAGCGTATTTTGACTAGATAATCAAAATACACTTTTTTCTTTCTTTATTTATTTTGTAAAAGGTGTATAGGTTTAGCCGATAATGATTGTTTTGCTGCTATCCATACAACAATTATTGTTGTTATAACAGATAAAAGTATACCTAAAATGGACCAAGTCATATCTATTTTCATCGGCATTTGGAATAAGAAGCGTAAAGTGATGCCTGAAAAGGCTAGGGCAATTCCAGCGCCAACTAATCCAGCCGATAGGGAGATAATCGTGTTTTCTAATAAGATAGACTTCATCAAATTACTAGAAGACATACCAACTGTTTTCATAATAGCAACATCTCGTGTCTGTTGCATTAAGCGAATGACAACTTGATTTCCAATTGTAAGAACAGCTGTTAAAAATGCGAACAACGCTACAATTGAGAAGAAAGCACTTTGCATTTGAATAATATACTGAAGACTATCGATTGCTGTAGCAGCAATTGAATATGCCATTGCTGAACCAGGAAGTTTTTCATTTAATTCTGTTAATATAGTATTTATCTTTTTAGGATCACTATCTAAGGAATAAGTAATTCGGCTTGGTTTCCCATATGTAGCTAATGTTTCAGTTGGAATACGGATGCCAACGGTTTTAACTACACCAGATTTAAAGAAACCTATAATTTCGCAGTTTACTAATTCATTTCCAATTTGAATGTCAACTGTATCACCGACTTTTACACCTAATTTCTTATAGCTGTCCAAAAGAATTGCTTTTTTCCCCTTTGCATCCGATAGAGCTAAATCACGCCCTTCAGATATCATATAGGATCTAGAGTTAAGAGAGGTATCTACCCCTTCTATTGAAATTTTAGTTGAGCTAAAAAATTTATCATCTTTTATATTTTTCATGAATATAGATGCTGCGTCCACTCCGTTAATATTTTGGAGTCTTCCATCTAATTGATAACCTTTTTTCGATCCTTTTATGTCCTTAATAGATTGTAGCTGCTTTTCAACGTTCCCTTCGTCATGAATGGAACTTGTAATAAGGATATTTCCCATTGCCTCTCTTTCCAATTGACCTTGAACTGACTCAATTAAATTGTCTGCAAATACATGACTAGAGACAACAGAAACAACACCAATAGTTAAGGTAACTGCCAATAAACCATTTCGTTTACTTGTAGTAGCCATGTTGTGTAAAGCAAGAAAGAGGCTTTGTGGCATTATGCTTTTCATGGCGCCAATTAATCTGAATAATAAAGAATATATAAACCCTATAAATCGGACAAAAGTAAAAATAAATAACAGAACTGCAGTTGTAAGTAAAAGAGCAAGAAACCACTTAAAGACTGCGTTGCCATTTGTATTTGTTGTGAAAGCTATATTGTAAACATAAATAGAAAGAATGCCACAAGTAAATATAAAAAGTTGAAATTTCTTTTTAAATGGTAAAGCATAATTCACACTTGTGTTCTCAGTATCACGTAACATTTGAAGTGGTGATACACACATTCCACTTTTTACTGGTATCCAAGAAGCTAAGAAGGTTACAATTAATCCCACAATAATTGTTGTAAAAATTACGGACCATGAAATTCCCCAATGTAGCGGTAGTGAAAGCACGTCTGCTAGATAGGACGTCAGCCAAACACTAGCTAATAAGCCGAGTACAATCCCACCAACTGTTCCGAGAATCGCTAGCCATAATGCTTCTAATAGAAAATATCGAATAATATATTTAGTTTTCATTCCTACGGACTTCATAACAGCGATATCATGCGTACGTGAAGCAATAATGACTTTCATTGTATTAGAAGTAGTAATAGCGGCAATTCCAAGAGCTAATATACTGAAAAGCTGAAGAAATGGTAACAACATCCGTAAATCTTTCTGTTTCTCTAGCTCCTTATCCTGAACATCTATTACACTACTTTGTGGTAATTGTTTTTGAATATTCTTTTTAAAAGAAGAGATATTAACATTTTCATTTAATAAGATTAATGCTTCATTAATTGTGCCTGCAGGTACATTTAAAAGCTGCTGTGCTTGATCTAAATGTAAATAGGCAGTTCCAAAAATTGAAGCATCGCCATAGGATTCTTGGACACCTTCTACTAAACCACTAATTTTATAAGAGGTCATTGCCCCAGTAGAACGGTTAGGAATCTCAACTCTATCTCCTACTTTGACTTGCAAACGGTCAGCTGTATTTTTGGAAAGTAGTAGTTCATCTTTATGTAAAGTACGAATATTAGGAAACAGATTATCACCAAAGAAAGGATAGTGGTTCGTTTCAATTCCCTTTACAATT
Organism: Bacillus paranthracis; assembly: GCF_001883995.1. Taxonomy (GTDB): domain Bacteria; phylum Bacillota; class Bacilli; order Bacillales; family Bacillaceae_G; genus Bacillus_A; species Bacillus_A paranthracis. The sequence continues at coordinate 27,775 of NZ_MACE01000082.1, forward strand.
AAACTTGTTGTTTTCCGATCAGATTTGACCATACTTTGACCTAATAAAGAAGTTGTGAGCGCTTTCTGTTCTTCTTTAGGAATGGAAGAAATAAGAGTTTCGCGATCCATCGGTTTTAAATAGGATTGAACTGACACATCCCCTCCTAAAAGAATTTTAGAGGATTCGTGAATAGATCGCGGAACCAGCTCTACCAACATAGACATAGAAAAGAAACTAGCTACTCCTATTAAAATACTGAACACAGTAAAAAAAGTTCTTAAACGATTACGTGCTAAACTACGTAGTGCAGATTTTAGTAGCATGGTGTTATGCCACCTTCTTGCTCACTAGATTTTGTATGGTCGTTAAAGGTTTCTTGAACGAGGAGGCCATCTTCCATTTTTAAAACACGATCTGAAAGTTTTGCCACATGCGTATCATGTGTAGCAATAATAAACGTCATCTGGAGTTGGTCACGTAGTTGAAAAATTAAGTCCAAAATATTTTTTCCTGTTTTGGAATCTAAGTTCCCAGTTGGTTCATCAGCAATAACAATGGCTGGATTATTTACTAATGCACGAGCAATTGCTACACGCTGTTGTTGACCTCCAGATAGCTGGCTTGGTAAATGATGATATCGTTCTTTCATCCCAACAAGGTCCAACATTTCCCTAGACTTTGTTATCATTTCTTTTTGGCTTCTTACTCCAGCGCACATAAGTGCCATCATAACATTTTCTTGAGCGGTCATTGTTGTGATTAAATTATACGATTGAAAAACAAAACCAATCTTTTTTGCACGGAAATCAGCTAGCTTTTCTTCTGACATGGAGGTAATATCTTGTTGTTCAATAATAATACGTCCTTCGGTAGGGGTATCCAATGATCCCAGTATTCCAAGTAGTGTGGATTTTCCGCTTCCACTAGGACCAATAATACTAACAATCTCTCCAGAATAAAATTTAGTGCTAAGCCCTTTTAAAATTTGAATTGTTCCTGCTTCGGTTTCATAAGCTTTCTTGATTTTTTCTACTTGAAGGATGGTTTGTTTGTTTATCATCCTTTTCCCTCCCGGCCCTTTTAAATTTTAATGTAAAGACAACTATTGTTCTAATTAAAACTATAATTATTACAATAATGGCACCTTTTGCATTTCCCCATGTGAACGAATCTAGCGATGTGAATAAATAGATGGTATATCGAAGAATGAACCAGATAGCAGTGATAACTGAACAAAAATATATACTAGCATATGTAAGAAATGCTATTTTATAGTGCCTGTTCATCCTCTTAATTGTATCATTAAATTGCTTTCGATAATCAGGCTTGAAAAAAAAGTATCCCAGGAGACCACTTTTCACCAATTGGAAGGTTCTAGTATGCAAGTTTGCAATTCCTAGAATGTCAGTAAGAACCCAAAAACCGTCATATTGTAAAAATGGATATAAGTTATATAGAACTGTAATGAGTATGAATTGATTTGCTACAAAAAATTCCTGGAATCCTGAAATAAAATAACACAACTCAAATAATATAAATATCCATAATTCAAAGTAAATTCCGCCCAGGTCAATAACTACTCTTTGTCGTCTAGGCAATCGCCAGGTATCACTTAAATCAACAAATAAAACAGGCCGCATCATATAAAGACCCATTCCGACGTCTTTAGGTTGTATTTTATATCGATAAGCAGCAACTATATGACCAAGTTCATGGATAATAATAGAAAATAATAGCAGCAAAATTGCAATAGTAAATTTATAAACGGATCCAAATGTGTTTGATATATTTTCAGTATTAGCCTGAAAAAAATAATGTATTAGACTTATACTGAAGAAAATACTAAATAAAACAAATACGCCCCGAAAGAATAAGAATTCGAAATATTTGGATGCCTTTTTTAAGTAAGAAGCGTGGAATATTGCTATTCTAAATGTAATTGCAGAGTGATGAGATGCTTTTTTTTCAGAACCAACTAAAACCCCTTTTGGTAATAGATGTTCATTTATCAGTTCTGTTAACTCATTTATAGTAATATTGCCATCGTGATTCGTTTGTACCATTGTACATATATCTCCTATGGATGTGGTTCCATCCATATAATTGAATAAATTTCTCAGTGATTCAGTGACTTTTAATTGTAATCCGTTATCAAATTTTATTAAATAACGAGGCCCCTCCTCCCAAACATCCATATTATAAACTTCGTATGGAATTAACTTTGGAAAGATATTTTGCGATGCTGTCAAATTGATCACATCCTTTAAGAGAAAGTAACCCCACAATGGTGAAGGTATTTGTGGAGTTATATCTTTTTATTTAATTAGTTCTAAAAAGGCAGTTTCATTTTTCTTAATATAAGTCGAAATGGTTTGATGTGAATCATTACAGTAAGGTTTATTAATGGCACCATTTCGCATTAAATTAGCATAAGCACATCCTCCACCACAAAATAGTGAGATACTACAACTACTACACTGTTCGGAGTCAGTAATATCTTGATCCCAAATAGCATGCTTATCAGCATCTAAATTGTATTCAGGAAAAAAGGAACCCACTGCAGTTTCTGGCTTACCTACGGCCTCAGGACAAGCGTATATTAAACCTTCTGCACCAAATGCATAGAAACGCTGTTCTCTCGCACTACATTCTTTAAAATAAGGTAAACTATGCATGACAGAAGAGCAGGAATCAAGTTCACTTACCTTCTCCCAGTCAAAAGTTCGTATGGCTTGACGGATTCTAGAAGTACGAATGTTAAGGTCTGTACCCAGTTTTGCGTTAAATTTATCCATAAATTCTTCTAAATCTCCGAAAATATTATAAATTTCGGCGAGTAATTCATGCTCTGGAAGGTGATTTGGTAGATTATCTCCGTAATGATCAGTAACAGGAGATACCTGCCAACCAAAATTAGGATAAGTATTCCAATGTTGATCTTCGATAAAGGTTGCTAATTCTTTTACATATGCAAGATTATCTTTATTCACATTAGTACGTAAGCCTACTGCGAAACCACGCTCTAATGCCAGTGAAATATTAGCAGCAATTCGATCGAATGTTCCTGTGCCACCAGCTGTAATACGTCGTTGATCATGAATATGTTTCGGTCCATCAATAGAGATTTGAAAATAATCCCAGTTCTCTTTGTAAGGCTCTAGAAAATCTAAGAATTCATGCAAGAATGTACCATTTGTAATGGCGTACATACGAAAACCGTATTCTTCTATTCCACGTTTAACAACTTGTTCAACTGTCTTTCGAGTTGTTGGAAGCAATGGTTCACCACCATATAACATCATGCGGTGGGTTGCATTCTCAAATCGACCACGTTCATTCTCCATAGACAAAATGTTATCAACTGCTTGGAACATTTTGTCTACTTCAGCAGGGGTTAAAGTATGTGAAATTTTATGTATTTCATGACCTTGGTAACAATAAGGACATCTAAGGTTACACATATATGTTGTGCATACGTTGAATGTAACTCCGGAATTACTATTTGCTAAAGATTCAGTCATCCGATCACGAATAATAGTAAGTTTATTTAATTCTTCATCACGGTCATTAAAAAGATAGCCACGTTTTGTTAAAAATGAGAGAAGTTCTTCTAATTCAGGATAAAGAGTTAATTTTTTATTACGCTTAATATCATCTAATACTTTTTTTATGTCTGTATTAATTACATCGAGTGCGCCACTTAGTGAATTGATTAGAACGTAATTTCCATCAGATAATTTATATGTTGAATTATAGGTACTTGCTATCATAGCTTAGTTCCTCTCCTTATATTGAAATCTCTTCTTTAATAGTTTTTAAATATTCGAAAACCTTTTTATCTGTTTGTGGACAGTTTGGTTGATTCAAGTTCCCATGAACTATAAGAGCTTCAGCAGCACACCCTCCTCCACATATAGGTGATGAGGCACAAGATTTACATTGTGGAATGGTAAAGGAATTGAATTGTTTCCACTTTTCCCACTTCCAATCTTGGCGAGAGAATTTAGGGAAATAATCGCCGATTTTGAACTCTGATCTTCCAACTAAATCAGGACAAGCATATATATGGTTATCAGGTCCAAATACAACTCGTTTCCCTTCAGCAGATTCACAATAGACTATATTGGGAACAACCATTTCAATTTTATTTTTTAATTCTGAATCTAACTGCATAATTGGTTTAAAGAAACGGTACATATCAGCTCCGAAGTTAAGAGATTTTTGTTTTTCTAATTTTTCAAAATCAGGAATATTTCTTTGTAATTTTTTTACAATTTCATAACCCTTCATTAAATCTTCTCCTAAGCCTTTACATGTATGATCTGTGACAGGCGAAAAAGAAATTGAGAAATTTTCATTTTCAAATAACTTGTTTTTTTTGTAATAGTCTACAAGAAGTGAAACATAATCAATATTTGTTTGGTCTATATTGACTCTTACAATGGTACGAATGCCATGATTAAGTGAATCACAAATACCTTTTTGAATTTGATCAAATGTACCTTGACCTCCCGTCATAATACGTCGTTGATCATGAATATTCTTCGGTCCATCAACTGTAACCATAATACTCAGTCGATCACGGTAGTTTTGGAAAATCTCTACAAAAGAAGAAAGGTGATAGCCATTGGTATTGCAACCAATTTTGAAGTTACGCTTAACAGCTTCTTCACAGATTTGTTTGACTATTTTTTTAGTAAAAGGAAGGAGTGGTTCGCCTCCAAAAAGGTTAATCATACCGATTTTATAACCACTTTCTTTATGAAAGATGTCTATGGCTTGCATAACTGCTTGGAGTTGTTCTTCGGTTAAAGCTGTTATTTTCTCATGAAGGCTATGGCTTTCAAAACAATATGGGCAACGAAAGTTACATGTATATGTAGGGCAAATAACATACTGCATTTCATTTCCAGCGTCTACAATATTTTTAGCCTGCCATAGTCTATGGTCCCGATCCTCTGTGTTCTTAAATACGTAACCTCTATCAATTAAAATTTTAGTAGCATTTTTCTCTTCGTTAGTTAAATTTTTATAATCTATATATAACAATGTATCGATAAAATTAATTAAGTCATGAGAAAAAAAATCTACAGCACCAGTTAAGGTATTAATCATTAGAACTTCCTCGTTTAAAGGATATCGTAAATGATACTTGTTAATAATCATCAAATCACCCTTGTATAATTATTTTCTGTTCTTGCTAGGCAAGAACAGAAAATAATGAATTTAGTAACTAAGTTTATTAAAAGGTATAAGTATTTCGAGTGTTTATTTACTGTAAGTATAAATTAGATTTGGAAGCAACAATTAAAGCAGCAATTATCACAACAAATTGAGCAGTTGAAGCATTTCATTTCATCCCTGTTTTCAAGTGTTTCCATTTGATCAGCTAACTTTGTCCAAAGCTGTTCATTGTCATTAACTGAACGGATTTTAAAAGATTTTTTTTCCATTTTTAAATCCCCCTCTATTATAGTTGCTTTGTTTTCATATAAAATAAAATGAAAGTGGATTCTGATATAAAATAGCTTTATGAAAATAAGTTGATAAACATTGAAAATTACTTTGCTATACCAGAAAGCTTCCATTATTTGGAGCCGGCTCAATAATTATAATAAATGGAATCATATGTAATTAGCAACTTCAAAATTCGGAATATTTCGTGACAGATTTTTCAGATATTAAAGTATAGAAATGGTGTTATAAAGCTCACAAACATTCAAAAATACATACATAAAGAAATTCGTTCTCCTGAAAGAATAAGAGTAACCTGAACTATCTACAGAAGGGACGGATTGTATGATAACCTTTTTTTCATGAGTTTTGTGGTTTATCATTTGTGCCTCATATTTCTACTTTTTCACGTGTAGGTGCTTGGTTTCGAGAAGAAGGCATTCCTCTGCTTCACGAACAGGTACTAAAAGAAATGCATCGTGATTGATTCCTTGTGCTTTAATTAAAAGTACCGCCACTGTACCTACAAAACAACAATTGTGTGATAATTATCCATCATTATATTGTTATCCCCATAGCAAAGTATCATTTCATTCTACTATGAAGCATTCCTCCTCTTTTTTAGATAGAAAAAGAGAGTCCCTTTATAGGCACTCTCTTTTATGTATATCCTCTATGTTTAATCGATTACGATTTCATGCATATTTAGCATGTTTAACTTTTCTTTATAAAAACTCAGTACTTTTTGAGCATGTTGTATAGTCATTAATCTATCTTAAACAGTAAGTGATTCAAAATACGGATAAACGAATATCTGTAGCATAACCATTTAGCTGCACGCACTGTTCTAAAATCAATGAGGATTCCTCATCTAATTTCCGACACGATTTGTGCAGCATTAAAAGGTTATGAGTTTTTGGGACTGTTCTACCATTTAGTGCAATCTTATGTTCCATAGTTACGGTACGACTAGCACGTTCTAGAAACTCTTCTGGCCCATACACTAAAAAATCAACTGGTGTTTCCATAACATCGTAAATACCCCAATTGATACGATTAATGACTCCCCTTTTTCTTGCTCCTACACCTTCTACAACAATACAGAGATCAAATTCACTGTCTTCATTTGGTGTGCCATATGCATGAGAGCCAAAAAGGATGATTTTTTGGACAGAAGACACAGTTTCACGAATCTTTTGAGCCAATAGGTCCAATTCCCTTTGTACTTCTTCGTTAATCCGAATCACTCCTCGGATAAAGTAATTATATTGACGTTTAAGTATATTATACATGCGTTGCTCTTCTCCTTGCTATTACATATTTATTTTTATATTGTTCTCTTGTTTCCCAACGTTCTGCAATGCTTGATAACATTCGTATACCTGCTTAAAATCCTGTAAGAATCCATCATCAGAGATACTATGAAATCCTTTGAAGTTCTTTCTACACCAATATAAGAGATCAAATTCATCCTTAGCTAAAAAAGAATCTGGATTGAAATGAATAAATGCCTCTGCTATACAAGCCAGAAGCAATGGTATCATTTCAGCATCCTCTTTTGATAAATCCAGTACAGATACAACGGGGTATACTGCTTATATTGATAGTATTGTGGCGGTACCCCACATCCATCAACTTGAAGGCTTTATAATGCCCCTAAAACAAAAAAATTACGCATTTTCACCTGGAGATGCCCATTTTCTCGTTTTGGGGTATTTGCTTTTCTTAGCTTGATTGGCATGGGGCGGGACCCCAAAACAGTACGATTTTATTTCAAAGACACAACGATCTTACTACACACTTTTTATTTATCCCACACTCTCATCTGCTAGTATTACTATTTTTTATTACTAATGTTGCCGTTTCACTCGGATGGCTAAGAGGAAAATGATGGCCATATGGAACAAAATCAACCTTACCAAGATGCGATGGAGCAGCATAAGCTCTGTCATAATCCCCCCAAATAATGTGAAGATTATACTTTGTTACTTCATTGAAATCACCTTGATCGTTTTTCAGTAATAAACTGTTAAGCTGAACCGTAGTATTTAAAATTCTAGGAGAAGTAAAACTTTTACTTATCTTTTCAATATAATGTTCAGGGATGCTCTCCATACTTTCAAACAAACCATTACTTAATAAATAACGCCCTATCAAATTAGTAGTTGCCAGTTTTAATGTCCATTTGTTCATAAATTGAGGAACATTTAGGGATTTAGCATTTTTTTTAACAACAGGTGGCTGAAGTAAAGTGATTGCATACTTCTTATCTATGTACTCTTGTACCAATGCTTCCAGAAGAATAAACGCACCGAATGAATGTCCAATTAGATGTGCACCATTCGTAGCTTTCTCCAATAACTTTTTCACTACATTCAAATAGATATCTAGAAGATTTTTCTCTCGTTTAAAAGGAGAACGTCCCAAACCTGGAAGATCCAAAATCCATACAGGTTGACCAGTTTTTTCATGAAGCTCTTGTGCTAAAGGAAATAAATCCTCTCCATCACTCAATAAACCATGTAATAATATAAACGGTTGACCCTCTCCTTGTAATTGGTAAAGGGTATTGTTATCGCATAATGTTCGTTTAAATACATGATTATGCTGGCCATTTTGATACATCATTCGATAATCCAGATCAGCTACTACGGCAGGGAGAAATTTCATTACACTCGTCTTCTTAAACCAATCTCCTCCCATAATTTTTTTCGCTGAAACATTTGAAAATTTTTGTTTTGTAATAAAATTCAGTCCATCAGAAGGAATTTTTGTTATTTTACTTACTCCACTATTCATAATTGCTTTCATAAATGGCATTGGAACAGAGATTTTTGGTGCCCTCATATTCATACTTTCCGACATAATACTTAATAATTCAGCAATGTTTTGATCGTGCTGTTTGTCTTCAACAAGTGTATATGTTTGAATAGTCGGTTGCTCCAATCTGAAAACCTGCACAATAAACTTCGCAAGTTCATCGTTTGAAATAAGTGGTAACCTATATCCCTTACCTCCAGGAATCACTGGCATGAGCCCTCTTCGCATACTCATCACAAGCAAACCTAATCCTGCTATCTGCTCTGTACTTCCTGTTTTACTACTACCAACTACAGTTGGCGGATTAATTACAGAAAGCGGGTAACCTACTGCTGATGCCTGCTGACGGATATAAAGATCTGCTAAAAATTTTGTTCTCTCATATGGATTTTTTATTTTCAAATAATTGTTTCCTTCTTTAAACACATCAATTGCAATCTTGCTATTTTTATCATCAAAGGGACTCATATAACCTACAACATGAATAAATTGTTGCAAACCCTTCAATTGATGAATACTTTTAGCTAATTCACTAATATGTTTGGCGCCATTTAAAAATACGGAAGCTGCCTCTTTACTTGTCGCTTGAATATCCATGGGGCCTCCTGCGTGAATAATCACATCCGTTTTCAATACCCTCTCCTTATCTTCACCACTTAGACCTAAATCTATTTTCGTCAAATCACCTTCAATAAAGTGCATAACATCCTTTTTTAAGATGCCTCTTTCTTGAAAAATGCTTGTTGCTTTACTTTTCGACCTCACTAAAAGAAGAATTTTAACATCCTCTTTGGCTAATTCTTTCACTAATTGCTTTCCAATAAAGCCTGTTCCACCAGTTAAAAATACTGTTCTCATATAAGATCCCCTTTTTAGTACTACTTAGTACTAATTTGATGTAAAAAAAATGCTTCTTTTATCGAAGCAATTTTAAAAAATGATCTGCTGTTTTCGTGATTACAGTTGCATCCTTCAATGTTTCTGAAATAAATAACGCCCCTTCAAGATTTGTAATAAAAAGGGATGCAACCTCATCAATATGAATCGTATTTCTGAATTCTCCATTCTCTATCCCTTGTTTAAGTAATAGAGAAACTTTCTTTTGTAATCCTGTAAAAAAAAGACCTATTTTTTCTTTTATTTGCGTGGCCTGTGTAGGACTTTGAATATAAAGAGTAATAAATGGACAGCTTCCCTTATACTCTCTCGATTGAACTCCTTGTGATAATTGCTTTAAAAACAGTTGGATACGATCTTCAACTAAAAATTGGTTCTGAGAAATTACGTCATCAATTGCAGATTGATACATTTCAATCCAATAATCAACGACCGCTTCTAATAATACTTCCTTATTAGAAAAGTGATAATACACATTAGACTTTGAAACTTTGCTTACACGTACTAATTCATCCATACTTGTATAAGCAAACCCTTTTTCTAAAAATAATGTTGCAGCTACTTCAATCACATGTTTTTGATTCATTAATTTTATCTTTGTCATAACTAGAACTATATAGTACTAATTTAAACATTGCAAGTATTTATGTTAATTTTCAAAAAAAAATTTAATTAAAAAAGTTCCACTAACATTGATTTTACTGTAAAAAATCTTATTTTGAATAAAGTTGAACTGAGCCCCGAAATTGTTCATTCACTATCGTCTAATAGGGGTCACCATACATGCCCGTCAACTTAAGAAAAAGAAATGCCCCAAAACGAAAAAATGAGCGGCTTCTTAGAATAACTATCTGTAGAGAAAGAAAATTTTAATTTAGGAGTATATGAAAATATTAGCTTGATGGTGATGTGGTGCTCTCCCAATATGTAAATAAAAAGTAGGAGGAGCCTATATTAACAGACTCCTCTTTAAAATAGCCATTCTATACATGTTAGAAATAAATTCATTTTATTAATAATGAATATTCACCGTTTTTATCATCGAATTTATATACATTTAAATAATATTTACCTGGTTTCGCTGCGAATTTCCCCTTTATAACATTTCCTTCATCTTCACCACAAGCTACATAATTTTGCATGTCTGATTCATGATAAAGCACCCATGTCATCCCAATATTTTGTTCATTTACCACAGAAATATCTACTTCTTTTGGATTTGTAACATTAAACGTATAAACATCTGTTTGATCAGGAGTAATCAGATTTCCTTTTACAAGCGTATTAAACGGGAGTACCTTCTCCTCTTCATAAGATTCACCTGTTTGCGGATCTTGTTTTATAGTAACTTTTGTTTGTTCTTTACTTTCTTTTCCTCTACTATCTTTTACCGTTAGTTCCACAGTGTATGTTCCTTTTTCTCCATATACATGGGTAGGATTTGCTTCTGTACTTGTAGTACCATCTCCAAAGTTCCATAGATAAGAAATGACTTTTCCATGTTCACTTTTTGTACCATCGCTATGAAATTGAATCTCTTCATTTACTATCCCGCTGTATGGTCCATTCATATTTACTATAGTAGTTGTTTTTTCCTTTTCCTCTGTTGCAACACCATGAAAAACAATATCATATTCAAACTGGTTAGCTGCATTCACACGATAGTTTACGAAATAGGCTGTAACTGTTTTATAACCACTCCAACCTTTTTGGGATAACTGCTCTAAAGTTTGGTTTACTTGTTTACTCATCGCTTTCCAATCTTCAGACTCACCTTTTGATGTACCACCTGTGTACTTGCCTTCCACGGTAAATGTATTAAAGAATTGCGACTCATATTTTGTAATTTTGGCATCTTTTATATTTGCTACATCCACAATTTCGTTTTTCACTTCAGCTAGCGGCTTTGGTGCGTGTTGAATTAAATAATCATTTGTTACTTGCGGTACATTATATTTTTCTTGATTATCAATCAACTGCTGCATATACGCTTGATATTCTGCATTCAATTGTGTATTGTTGCTCAATGATTCACGATATGAGTCATAATTTTTCACATCGTTTGCACGGATTAAATCTTGAAGCTTATCAAATGTTTCAAATTGATGATTATACAAATATGACTGTAGTGCAAAGGAATACTTATAAAAGTCCCATGATCCATATTTTGAGAACAAAGTTTGCTTTGCTGTATAACGGCTTGCTGGATTAGATGATAAGCCACTTATCATACTTTTACGCGGAACAACATTATTTGTACGTGTAGATCCTGCAAAAAATTCTGCATTTCCTTCTTGGAACCAAGTTAATCGTTCATTTTGATACATTTCTCCGCTTCCAAATAAACCAGGAACCTCATACCTTCCTTGTAAATAATGAGTGAATTCATGACGGAATAACTCTTCTAAACTATAAATACTCTGCTTTGGCGTACGCTCATATGTAAAGAAGGTCCCCTTCTCTTCAATATAAATTCCACCGTTGTTTGTTTCATATCCATATAATTGTCTATTTAATTGATATTCATCTGGATTATTATAAATTACTATTGTTAGTACATCATCAGCGTTACCTGGTTCTAGCGCTTTATCATTACCAATTACACGATGATATTGTGCTTTTACTTCTTTGGCTGCCCAATATAATTTCTTAATTTTTTCTTCTGTTACTTTATCTCCCGTCTTGAAGACAATTGATCCGTCATCAAATGTATATGTTTTAGGTAAGTATTGTCGTTTCCCTTCTTCACGTATTTTCTGTAGATCTACTGCATTTCCACTATAATCTTTTCCACCATAGTTTGTTTTCATTTGTTCTACTGCTACAAAATAAGGTCCACTTAGACGAGGATACAAGCTCATCGCTTGTGTAATAACTTCCAATCCTTTGTATGGATTACTATGAAATTTCCCTAAACGACCTGCATAATAAATGCCATTATTAATTAGCCAACTATTTTCATTTGTTATATTCCCCACGAGAGCAATTCTATTAACCTCATTTATAAAGTTATCAATCTTTCCATACCACATTGTTTCATTAGGTTGCTTATTCGTATCCTGCAAATAAGACTGTATATCATAATCAATTCCTTTTACAATTTCATATACGGCTTGTCCTTTCGCATAATCGCTTTCATACGTAGAAAGATTATCATTATATTGTTTTAAAATATTTACCGCATACTGTACTGTTTCAGTATCACTAGAGGCATTACCAATTAATTTTCCATACGCAGTTACGACTCTATCTTGCTCAGCTGTACCTAATGTGAAGTTTCGATTTTTCGCGATCGCTTTCAATGCTGGTAAACACTTGTCATGGAAGCTTCTCTCTTTTAAGTAACTTAATTCATTATTATAATATCCCACATAAAAAGCAGAACGTAATACTTCAACAAATGTTTCAATGCCCTTTGAATTTTCTTTCGTAAACGTCCTTCCTCGTTGTCCTAATTCATTAATGATAACGTTCATGCGTTCTTTATTCTGATAAAATGCTTTTGTATCTTGATTGAATTGAAATAAATCCTTAATTTGATTCCAAGAAATTTTTGATAATGTATCAATAAGTTCGCTATTAGGCATTTTAGTCAGTTCTGCCAAAGTATAGCTTTGCTTTAATTGAATTTCATCACGTTTCATAACCAGAGTAGGACGTTGTGAAAAATCTCCTATTTTTAAACGCTCTTCAAAATTCAAAGTTTCATCCGCTTTTGTAGCATGTACAATTTCATCTTTTGAAGTTTCTGTCCCCATCGGTTTCATCTGTAAGATATTATAGGGTGCTGTTTCTTCCGCTGATACCTGTGTTTGAATACTTCCAAATGATAATGCCATTGTACTAATCCCAATCATCATTTGGGTGAATTTTAAATTCTTGTTCATTACATTTCCTCCATTTATATATTCCATCCAAAAATATAACATTTTATCTTAATAAATCATTATAATATGTATTATTTCATATTTAATTACATGAATTTCTCTATAAACTGATATTAAATAAAACATTATAGAATTTTTTTCTTTTTTCATTCTTACTCATGAATTGGGTATATCTTTTGTTTGAAATTTACGGGTTCATCGCAAGAAACCAAACTCTCTGGCAAGATTTCGTAAGATATTTAGCGATAAAAATCTTTGAATTTCTTAAGTAAATAGTTGTAATTCATCGGATACAGAAATAGACATACAAAAACGTCATCCTTTCTTATTAATTTTACAAAAAGAATAACGTATTTTTTCATAAAAAATACTCGTCAAAGTGTAAAACAAAAAGGCTATCTTAGCCCTTTTTGTTTTATAAATCCTCTATATTATATTCGGTATATCCCTCATGATAGTAAATAATATTAATACTTTTCATGAATATTTCATGACTATTTATTTCGTCTACTAATGCATTTTGGAGTAAATGCTTAATTTCAATATCTTTAATTGGGCTGCGTTCCATTGCAGTAAATAATCTTCTTTATCAATTTTATTGCAGTCGACCACCTGATGAAGTTCATTTTTAAAGATTAAATCTAGCCATATTCTATTCTCTCTACCGTTTCCTTCTCTAAAGTGGTGGCTATATATATATATTCATTTCAACTTAAAGAGAGTCTGTGTTTTGACACAAGCTCTTTTTTATTTCATTTCAAATATATTCAACAAGGTGAGTCTTTTTCAATTACAGCAATATAGAAAAAAGTCTGGTTCTGATGTAAAAACTTCAAAATAACCGCAATTAATCTATAAAACTCGGACATACCAATGAAGAAGCATTCAAACGAATCCAGGCTGTTTAAATTTGATTATAAAACTATTTTTCTCTAGCAAAATAAAGCAAGGCTATGGTCGGAAAAGCGATTCCTATCCATAATGTTAGATTCCATCCTCCTAAGGCATATGCCCATCCTCCAATAAAGGATCCAACAGCACCTCCTAAAAAGAAAATAGCCATAAATAGCCCGTTTAATCGACTACGAATTTCTGGACTCAACGAGAAAATTAAACGTTGGCTAAGCACAAGGTTTGCAGATACTCCCATGTCTAACAGAATTGCAGCAATTACTAAAACAGCTATTCCAAAGGGCGAGCTACTTTGAATAAAAAGTGGAAGTAATAAAGAAATAATAACAATAGTGAGAGCTATCCCAGTGGCGGGTCGTGTCCAGCCAAGATCAGCTAGACGACCACCTATTGGAGCAGCTATTGCACCTGTAATTCCGACAAGTGCATATAATGCTATGGCAGTCTGAGAAAAATGAAAAGCAGGGCTAGATAATAATAATGGAACAGTGGTCCAGAATAAGCTGAAAGCCCCAAATACACAAGCATGATAAATGGCACGACGGCGTAAAATTGGAGTAGTTCGTAGCAGTTGCCACATTGAATTAAGTAAGGCTATATAATTTGTTTTTGCCGTTGGTTTCCTAGTAGGGAGTACTTTCGATAATACAAACGCTAAAACAATAATTACAGTAGCAGATAAAGCAAATATTGCATTCCATCCCCACATATCGGCTACTAGACTAGATATCGGTCGCGCAAGCATAATACCTAATAACAGACCACTCATGACATTGCCAACTACGCGACCGCGTGCATTCTCCGATGAAAGATATGATACAAGAGGTACGAGTACTTGCGCTGCGACCGAACCCAGTCCGATAAAGAATGAAGCAATTAACAACAAGGTTGCGCTTTTTACAAAAACCATAGAAATGAGTGCAAATGCACTTAAAAATAACAATATAAGTATCAATTTTTTATTCTCAACAATATCCCCCAAAGGCACAAGAAATAATAAGCCAACAACATATCCAATTTGAGTTAGCGTTACAATTAATCCAGCGCTACTATTAGAAAGCCCAATTTCATTACTAATTAGCCCAATTAAAGGCTGTGCATAATAAAGATTAGCCACAATAATACCACATGCAGTTGCTAAAAGAATGATTAAACCTGATGAAATGTCCTTATCAATTGCTTTATTTTTAAAATTAGACATAAGTATTTCCTCCCATACTTTTATTTCAAAATTACTAAATCACTTTGGCAAGTACTACTGCGATGCCATTTTTTATTGTAATAAATTAAGTCTGAGCTAATTTCCATTCTGCTTTTAAAAGGTCCAATTTCCTCTCTTTCCCCCCCTTTTCTAAATGTTTTTTAGCAATGTAATTTGTGATTTTTGGAACCTAAATATATCCATACCATTACAAGATGTTAGTTAATTAATAAACTGAACGTACAGTTCATTAATTAACTAAAATATATACTAAACGTTCAGTTTTGTAAATAGGCTATTTCGTTTTTTGTTCGTATTAAGTATACTAAACGTATAGTTTATGTTTTGAAAGGAATGATTAATGTGCAAAGTAAAAGAGGTCGACCACGTAATATTGAAACCCAAAAGGCCATCCTTTCTGCGTCCTATGAGTTATTATTGGAAAGTGGCTTTAAAGCAGTCACAGTCGATAAAATTGCAGAACGTGCTAAAGTCAGCAAAGCTACGATTTATAAATGGTGGCCAAATAAGGCTGCTGTGGTAATGGACGGTTTTCTTTCTGCTGCTGCTGCCAGATTGCCTGTACCTGACACAGGTTCAGCGTTGAATGATATTTTAATTCACGCCACAAGTTTAGCCAATTTTTTAATCAGTCGAGAAGGAACCATTATCAATGAGTTAGTTGGCGAAGGACAATTTGATTCGAAACTAGCAGAGGAATATCGTGTTCGATACTTCCAACCACGTCGACTGCAAGCAAAGCAACTTCTGGAGAAGGGAATTAAAAGAGGAGAATTAAAAGAAAACCTCGATATTGAATTAAGCATCGATCTCATTTACGGACCAATTTTTTATCGTTTGCTAGTAACTGGTGAAAAGTTGGATGATTCCTATGTACATGATTTGGTTATAAACGCCTTCGAAGGGATACGTTTGAGGTAATTAACATATAAACAAAGATTTAGATTTCCACTGTTTCCTATACTGATGTAACTAGTATTAACTTGGTAAATAAAGTATCTAATGTTTTAAAGCTGTTGTATATGGGGTTTTCCCCCATATGCATCAGTTTTAAAAAAGGCTTAATCTACAAGCTATTTTGATAACGTAGTATTAACACATCCAAGCTTTATTTAATACCGTTTTTATCATTAGCAAAAAACCCTGATTTTTGCTAACACAATTAAGTCTTATTGCCGTTCTTGTTCCATTACTACAAAGACCCAAGTTCCGCTATGATATATTGGAATGAAGTGAAAGATAACATGTTTGTAATAAAATTGTGTACAATGCTAGGATTACCAAAATTGACATTCTATCTTTTGAAAACACAGCGTAAGGATCTACAACAAAATAATGAATCTTGCAATAAAGATGTATCTTATTATGCGATATTACGATTTATTATCGTGAATACATCATAAAACCTAACAGATGTAGAACAGTTCATGAAAAATCAAACTACATACACTTTAAAGCTCTCTCAAGTCTTGTTACTCTTTCTCTGGTTTCCCGCATATTATCGCCCTTAACTTTTCAAGTAATTGTAATAATTTCTCTTTCTCTTGAAATTCTAAAAGGGATAAGTATTTAGCAATATGCTCATTACGAGCGATAATAGTTTCTTCAACTACAGATTCTCCTTTTTTTGTTAGTTCAATGATAACGGCGCGGCGATCTTCTCTATCGTGATAACGATTGACTAATCCTTGTTCAATTAATCGATTAATTGTAACTGTAATTGTACTTGGCTTTACATTCATTTCTCTCGCCAGCTCACTTGCTCTTAATGCACCGTAATAGTTTATAATTTTTAAAATATAAAACTGTGATGTTGTAAGTTTTGGTACTGGTATTTGCTCAAATAACTCTATTTGCATTTTCTTTCCAATGGAAATTACCATTGCTTGAATTTTATCAAGATTATTCATTTTATTACCTCTTTATTTTAATCAGTCAATTTTTAATAAAGTTAAATATTTAACACGCGTAATTTCTTACCTATAAAAAAATCGTCAATCCTTACGTAAAAAGGCTTGCTGATGCTCATACTTTTGAAGTAGTAATAAATTAGAATATTTTCCTTCTCCATAACGCCAGCGCTATCCATATAATAAAAATTATTGATAAAACAATTGTTTCCCCCCATGAAGTTTGAGGTATAGAGACATTCATTCCAAAAAAACTAAATACAAGTGTTGGAACAGTTAAAAAAACGGTGAATAAAGTGAGAGTTTTCATGATATTATTCATCTCATTTGAGATTACCGATGAATATGAATCAGTTATACTGTCCAAGAGAGTCAGGTCGGAGAAAAGTTTATATGATAACTGCGGAAGGAAGTGCCATTTTGAAAATGGAGCAAAATAGGCTATTACATATTTTATCCCTGTACGAAGGAAGTGAATCGAATGAAGAAAGCTAAGATATTTTTTGATATAGAAAAAGAGGAGCAATGGCTGAATGAGCAATTACAAAAAGGCTATCGTTGTACAAATATTAGTGGATTAGGAATATACACTTTCGAAAAAACCGGCAAGAGATATGTGATGCGACTGGATTATCAAGATTGCAAGTTCTTCTAAAAATACAGGTGTAATATATCGTTGTAATTCTTCCGCAAATGGTTGTAGTTCTTCTTGAAGCGAGAGATTCATAAGAAAATGTCATCCTTTCTAGTCTAGCTTTTTTAGAAAGAATAACGTTTTTTTACACTTAAGGGTAGTGAAAATTCTTAAGTTGATGGGTATAGGGTATCGCCAGTATTTTTGAAAAAACCACGCTAAGCAAAATATTAGTAACATTAAGTTATGACACCGTTTGTTATAAAAAAATCCCCAAAAGCCGATTTCTAAATTAGGAAACCGACTTTAAGACATCTTATTCAATATTTAATAATCGTTTATATCTTTCTATTCTTTCCTTTGCTACCCTTAATCTTTCGTTTTTTAATAAACTCTCATGCCTCTGTTGTGATGAAAAACCAGTCACTTCGAGAATATTTATTTCAACATTAAAATTCCAATCATTTATTTTATAATCAATGGGATACTCAATTTGACCAATATCCTGTTCAGCGTCTACTGCTATATATTTACCATCTTTTAAAAAGAACTTATAGCTTAACCCAATTGTATATATCCCTAACAATTCTCCTAATTCAGAATGCGTTATCTTTAATACCTCTCCACGCACTTCAATGTCCTCATTGTTAATTAAATTATTTGCAAATGATTTTTTATCTTTAACAAGATAAAAATAATCAGTGTTACCTACAACTATAGTTTGATCTAATTCATACCAACTTGGTTTCCAGTTAAAAATCATAATACAACACCTCTAAAAAGTGATTATTCAACTACTTAGGGGACTGGTGGCAAAACGCGGATTTTATACGCTAAGATAGTTACTAAAAGTAAAATGTAATATTTACTACTGTAAAAAATAAATAGTCCCACGCAAAAGATGTTAATTGACGTAAAATTCGTTATAGGAAACTAATTTTTAATATTAAAGCAAACTCTTCCCCGAACAGAGAGGAGTTTGCTTTTTTCAACACTATAAAAACAATTAAATTGCTTGTTTCTTATACTCATTAATGTATCTGAACAATAAGGTTGTACCCGCTATATTAGATACAATGCTCACTCCTAACATTACAGCCCATGTAACATTCTGAATGTTCATTGTCAAAGTTAACATGAAAAAGCACATACCAACCGCAACAAACAAGAAACCTAAAAGCTTATTCATTATCTTACACCTCCTCTTTCATTTTAACATTATAATTAAACGATATCCCGCGTGATTTTGAGTGTATATGGTATTCATGTTAAGTCAACATAATGTCTCATTATTGTTAGCAAGGAAAAATGAGGAACCCTACTCTAACAAGGGAAGCTCCTTTTGTATTCTATCTACCTATATAATTTTTATACATCCCTATTATAGTGCAGTTTTAGGTTCCTTGTTTGTTACTGAATCAGTCAAAAAACTGTATAAAATCGTTCATAATCTTAACGTGGAGGTTTTTCAAAATACTGGAGGTATTCTTTTGATTATAAAACAAAAGTATCAATTGAATAGGCTTCTTTAGCATCCCTACCTTTCTATACATCACCAGATATGAAACGAGGGTCGTCTCATATCTAGTAATTTACTTGGTTAGCTTAATAGGTATGGAGTAGTGCCCCTACAAACAAAACCCACCAGAAACATCTATATTCTGCCCCGTTACCCAGCGGCTATCAGAAGAAGCAAGAAATGCTACTGCGTCCGCAATATCTTCAACTTGCCCGATTCGACCGAACACAGATGAATTCGTAGCAAAATTTCGTATTTCCGGATCATCTAGCAATTTTGCATTGATATCTGTCTTCGTATATCCAGGCATAATTGTATTCACTGTTATACCTCTTTCTCCAAGATGTTTAGCTAGAGGCAGTGTCATCGTATTTAAAGCACCTTTACTTAAGCCGTATGCAATGGACCCTGTAAAACCAAGTCGTACTTCAGCTGATGAAATGTTAATAATGCGCCCCTCTGCTCGTAGTAACGGTAATGTTTGCTGAATTAAAAAGAATGGTGCTTTCATATTTACGGCCATAATTTCATCAAAAACTTCTTCTGTCGTATTTTCAATCGTCCCTTGTGTACCTATCCCTGCATTGTTTACTAAAATATCAATCTCTGATGTACCAACTCTTATTTGTAATTCACTCTTTAATTGTTCTACTAGCTTTTTGACACCATCAATTGATTTGAGATCTGCTTCAATTAAGAACGCCTTTCCTCCATTAGATTCAATCTCACAAATTGTTTCATCTGCAGCTGACTTATTTCGTCCGTAGTGAATCGCAACTAATGCACCGTCGTTTGCCAATCTCATCGCAATCGCGCGACCAATTCCTCGACTCGCTCCTGTTACTAACGCTACTTTCCCATCAAGATTCTTCATTTTTTCCATCCTTCCTAAATTTACGTTTGATAAAAACCTATACTTATATTTTTATGTAAAAACCAATTATTTTAAATATATATTTATAGGTAATTTAGTTCATTCACTTATGATATTATAGTTATAGTTTGTGATTCACTTTAAAAAATAAAATAAGGAGGCTACACAATGCAAAATGCAGTAAAACTAGATGAAATTGACCATAAAATAATGAACTTGTTGTATGAAAATGCAAGAATTTCTGTTTCAGAAATAGGACGAATTATATCCATGACGCAACCTGCTGTAAAGGAGCGTATGAATAAACTTGAAGATCAAGGCGTTATAGCGGCTTACCGAACGAAATTTGAGCCTTCTAAAATTAATAAAAACATTCAAGCATTCATCATGTTTAAAACGAGCCAATGCTCTGATTTTATCCAATATTGTAATGCCGCTCCTGAAGTAACTGATTTATATCGAATTAGCGGGGAATTTAATTATATGATGAAGGTCATGAGCGATTCGATGGATTCTCTCGCTGCATTTTTAGACTCTTTAATGCAATTCGGCTTATCGTCTCCTTTAATTGTTTTAAAGAGTGAGTTTGAGGAGAAATTGTCGTTCTAATAAAGTGATAGGCACCAGCTTTCCAAAAAAGAAAAAGGAGTGGATCATCCACTCCTTTCAATCACCTATCCCTGATTTCTCTGCGCCTCTCTAAACTCCTCCTTCACCTTCTCTAACAACCCTTCTTCCGTAATTAATCGATACGCCGTATTTGCTAATGCTTTTGCGGATGTAATTAATGCTTTATCCCCTAATTCTGAACGTGCCGCTTCTCTAAATTCATTCGTATGTGCAATTAAATCATCCGGACCAATTTTAATGTACGGGTGGATTGTCGGTACGACTTGGCTAACGTTTCCTGCATCGGTTGAACCAATACCAAATCTTTCTTTACGATTTACGTCTTCCCCGAGTAATTCTAGTTCTTCCGCTACGACGTCGTTATATGTTTTTGTTACGAGTAGTTCATCGATTTCATTTTGGAATTGATGGATTTTTACTTTTGTGCCTGTTGCTAGTGCTGCCCCTTGTGCGATATTTTTTACTTTTTCTGTTACTTCCGCACATCTTTTTCTCGTTGCAGCACGGATGAAGAATCTTGCTGCGGCGTAGTCAGGAATAATGTTAGGTGCTTTTCCGCCTTCTGTAATAACGCCATGAATTTTCACGTCTGACGGAAGTTGTTGGCGAAGTGCGTTAATACTGTTGTACAGCTGAATCACCGCATCTAATGCGTTAATTCCTTCTTCAGGTGAAGCTGCAGCATGAGCTGTTTTTCCATAAAAATGAAAATCAAGTGGATCGACTGCTAGTGAAGGACTCGTTGTTGCTGTCTTTCCGCTCGGATGAATCATAAGCGCCGCATCAATATTTTTAAATAAACCCGCTTTTACATAACTCGATTTTGCGCTACCGTTCGGTCCTCCTTCTTCAGCTGGTGTTCCGAAAACGACAACTTCCCCGCCAATTTCTTCAAGCGTTTCTGATAATGCAATTGCTGCTGCAACGCTAATGGTGCCAATTAAATTGTGACCACACGCATGACCTAGTCCTGGTAAAGCGTCGTACTCCGCTAAAAATGCGATTGCTGGTCCTTGTTTTCCAGAGCTTTTTCGCGCAATAAATCCCGTTTCATGTCCAGCTATATTGTGCTGCAACTGAAATCCTGCACTATCTAGTAATAAACTTAACGTTCTAGATGCATAAAACTCTTGGTTACCGATCTCCGGATTCGCATGAATATCATGACTTGTTTCTATGTACTTTTCCTTATTTCTTTCGATACTCTCTTCAATTGTTTTTCTTTGTGACGCTACTCCTGTCGCTCCCATTTTTCTTCCTCCTTTTATTTTCACGTAAAAAAGCCTCTTTCTAAAAGATAGAAAGAGGCTTCTGTATATACAGTCAAAATGAGCTTCTTTCTTATCTTTCAAGTTACCTTGCTGGAATTGGCACAGTATTCATAACGAATCCGCTGCCGAGGTATCATAGGGCCAGTCCCTCCACCTCTCGTGATAAGAATTTTCATAAAATTATATTAAATTACATTCATTCTAAGTTCATTTCAAATAAAAGTCAAGGAATTCCTATCCGAATTTACCGAATATCTAAAAATCCTTTTAATACACCAATTGTCTCAGGTGCTTGCAGTCTTGCACATACGTACGGAAATTCCGTACTCCCTTCAAATATCATTTGAGATGTGAGCGGTGCGCCTGCCCAGAAGATTTCATCATCAATTACGATAAACGGGAAAGCTTTATTTTGTCTTTGTAACTTTACATTTTTCAGTGGAACTGGTCCGTCACTATACACTGTTATTTGCGCATTTGTACGCATTAACGCTTGCCATACTCGCTTATCCACTTGTTTTGTACTTGGAAGCGAAATAATAATTTTTCGTTTTGCTGCTAAAATATCTTTTAATAGCCCTTTCGTTTCCTCAAGATTCATTTCCATAAACCAACGTAATCGTTTCGATATTTTTCGTTCCCACAATTGTCTTGATGTCGTGCGATCATACACATCTCCGTGACGTTCTATATGAGCTGTTAATTGTGACAACGCTTGTTTTCTCGAAAGATTTTTACGCATATAATGGCAATCTGATAATTGAACGAACTTCCCTCTCGCCCTTGTCACTGCTACATTGACGAGGCGATGGTTTTTATGGTCAAAGAATAATACGCCAGGTCGTTCTTGCGGATAACTATCTACTGTATCAAAGATCATCATATCTCTTTCAGAACCTTGGAACTTATGAACTGTCGCTGCTAAAACTGGTATGTTTTGATATTTCGTTCTCTGTAACATTTCTCTAATACACGTCGATAAAAAGCGAGACTGCGCTCTGTAAGGCGTCACAACACCAATGGATTGCACACCGTCTAACAGTCCAATTAACATCATTTGCATTGCTACTAAACCAGACATAATGTTAAAACGAGATCCTGAAGCAGCGTCTTTTAACGAAAAAGCTCCCATTTGGCTCGTATCAAATAAAACACTTGCTTCATTTGCGAACGGCTGCAATTGCGCAAGTTCCTTACGCTCTGAAACAGACGGATGGTCATAAACTCTATTTTTATAAATAAATGAGTTTGTAAACTTAGATATATCCGCATGCATACGTCTTTGTTCCTGCAACATAAACAGGTTCGGATGTGCTTCTGATTTATTAACAGACTCCACAATCCCAGCATGATAAAACATATCTTCGCCAAGCCATTTTCGAACGAGTTCATGGTTTGCCATCGCAATTGGAGGTAACTGTAAAAAGTCACCACAAACGACGATACGTTTTCCAAGTGAAGCAGCTAATGCAATTTGCGGAACAAACGCCATACTTACTTCATCTACGACAACTAAATCAAATGTACGCTCATAAATAAGTGAATCAATAGCACATTTCGATAAAGTTGCGCCGATTACTTTCGCATTTTCAATATATTCTTTTTCTACTTCTTTAATTTTCGCTTTTTGCTTTCGAAGATCACTTTCTATCTCTTGTATACGCTTCTTATCAGCAGATGTTGCTTTATACGATAAAATCTTTTCACGAAGCTCTTGTCGTGTCTCTTCTAAATAGAGTCTTTCTTCTCCCCAAGATTCGTTCGTCGTTTCAACTAACTTCGACGCAAGTAACGTTTCATGATTTCGTATATGTTCATGCTGACTATAACCATAACGAACAATTTCACCAGGCGTCCATTTCTTTTTCTTCTCAATTTGTTTCGTTACTTCACTCATTAATACGTCTACTGCCGCATTACTATGGGCTAACACAAGTACCGACTTTCCTTTTTGATAATGAGCCGAAATAATACGTGATAAATTGTAAGACTTCCCTGTTCCAGGTGGTCCCCATACGTACGTTGTCGGATTATAAAACGAGCGATACGCCAATTCATTTTTCGGATTTTTCATCTTCTCAATATGTTTCGGACTACTCGTCCCATCAACAAGACGCTTTATACGATTACGTTTCAGCTTATCTTTACGCGCTTCCTTCAACCTCTCTTGCAGTTGCTCTAAAAGCTGCCACGGTTCACTGTATAAAACAGCTTCTCGTATTTCACCTTGTATATAATCATTTAATTTCAGTTCTATTTCTAATCCATGTACAGATAATACTTCCCCTGTCGCTTCCTTACCATCGAACTCAATTCGAATCGGTGAACCTTCAGGTAAGCTTACTTCCGAAATAAGCTGAAATACGTATACTGTACTTTCATAATCTGTATATAAAAAACGACCATTCATGATAGAAATTTTACTACCACCTATCGTTTTCCAATGTTTAATTTCATACGCTAATGCATAATGCCACTCTTTCATCGTTTCCGATAATGAAGGAGTTTGAGTAGGTGTATTCATCGTATAATCTCCTTCCTTCTCCCCAAACATACTTTCTCACTATACCATATAACACGCTAAAATTTGTAAGGTTTTTATCTTGCTTATTTTCTTAATTTTCAATAACATATTGTATATAATTTTCAGAAAGAAGGAATCTACATGCCAGTTAGAAGAATCGAACACGTTGGACTTATGGTTGCAAACTTAGAAACATCTATCGCATTTTATGAAGAAGTAGTTGGCTTACAACTCATTAAGAGAATGGGACACCCGAATCCAGACTTAAAACTCGCTTTTTTAGGTGTGGAAGAATCAAAAGAGACGATACTCGAATTAATTGAAGGCTACAACTCTTCCCTTCCGGCAGAAGGAAAAGTACATCACATTTGCTTTAAAGTGGATTCATTAAAAGAAGAAATCAAAAGACTCAAGAAACATGGCGTAACATTTTTACTAGGAGAAGAAATCGAAACATTACCGGATGGAACACGTTACATATTCTTTGCGGGTCCTGATGGGGAATGGATTGAGTTTTTTGAGACGGAGAGATAGAAAAGAATCAGAATTTTGGCCCTTATACTACTTCCAATCCTAATAAATACTTGGAAGATAAAAGAAATTTTCGTTTTCGTTGGAAGAATTCTATTAAATATAATCTTTTTCATAAATTGAATATTAACAAAAAAACAAACAGTGAAAAGGTTGCAGGAAGCAGCAACAAAGAAAAAAGTGTTACCTACAAAAAATGAATTTCACCATTCCCAATTTACGGAAAATTTGATATACTATTTTCATAAATTGAATATTTTACATTTTAGGAGGAGAAAATGGAGAAAAAAACAGATTTTTCTTTGTCACTTTTGTTTTTTTGGATTAAAGGATTTGTTTCAGTTGATTCAAGATTTGTAAAAGTATCCACCGGAAACACTATATTAGGGTTTATTCCTGCTGGAAAAGATAATCAAAACATTCCTTTAAAAAATATTAGTTCTACAATGATTTCTTCTCAGTATAGAATAAAACCCATTATATTAGGATTGATTATTCTTCTTTTTTCCTTTAATACCATGGGAAGTAACTTTATATTCGGACTTATTTTACTATTAATCGGAATTGGTATTTTAGGTAGTGGTTTGCAAAATGTATTAATTATTCAAAGGGCAGGATCGGATTATATTTTTTCAGTACCATTCTTTGAAAAAGCTAAATTGGAAATTATTCAAGATTGTATTGCTGAAGCTTTAGCTTATGACACGGATAAAACTGATCTAAATTTATTTTTTGATAAAAAATAAAAAAGGCGATAGATTAATCTGTACCCCATAGAATAGATTTTTTAAGTTTCTATTCTATAGGGTACATTTTAATTCTCTCCTATTTCTTTTCTTAATGAGGTAGAGCCATATCGCTATCAAGCTAATATTTTGAAGTAAGCCCTAAATGAAAATTTTTCTTTTTTAAATTAATAGATAGTAAACAAGAGAATTTGACAAATCAACAGCATTTCTCATTTGTAGAGTTTTAATTTTCAGTTATCAAACCAAAATAATATCCTACGTAGTATTCTCCTCATGACTTTGCTTCTAGAGTTTAGTGGCTTTTGAGAATCTTTTTAATAAAACCCAATATATTATTCTAAATAACTTTAGGTATCAATAAGGAGAATTTAATATCCTTGCAACCTTTGAATAACCAGAAGTTTCAGACTAACAAAGAGATTGTTTGATAATACATTTATATTCATTACTTCTCCATATTTACAAATAATTTACACATAATTAAAAATATTGAGGTACTGTTCTTTATGTTGTAAGGATCCACTATTACTTTCATCAATTACTCGACGTACTGTTTCAATGTTTTCTGGAGTCATTTTATGCATTGCATTGATTATATGACGATCAGAATTGAGATCAAGTATTACCTCTTCCCCTTTAATTCTCTCAGTCTGCTTTTCCTTAACATCTGAACCTACATACGTACCGACTTTGTAGCCAGTAAAAATACAAACTGCTATAACAACAACTAAGCTTAATGTGATTTTAATCCACTTTTTCAAACCTCTTGCTCCCTTGTTTATTAAAATGTACCATAAAAGAAGAGCTGTATCCCCTATCTATCCGGGCAATCTATATAAAGCATCATTATCAGTAGTCAATGATACATAAAATTTTTGTCCTAGTGGTAATTAAAAAT
Organism: Bacillus paranthracis; assembly: GCF_001883995.1. GTDB lineage: Bacteria > Bacillota > Bacilli > Bacillales > Bacillaceae_G > Bacillus_A > Bacillus_A paranthracis. The sequence continues at coordinate 54,489 of NZ_MACE01000082.1, forward strand.
CTTAGCTTGATGGGTATGGGGTATCGTCACATGCCCATCAACTTAAACTTTTGTTACACCCCCACAACGAAATTTTGAAGTTTTTTGGTAACAAAGAAATATATTTTATCTTTTTTGAAGAGATCTGATCTCTTAGATTACTGGTAACGGGGTAGCTTCAATAATAAAAAAACACACTACTCTTTCTATAGCATCATAGAAAGAATGGCTATGATGTATTTCTTCTATTTTGCTCCTATTAATGAGTAAGAAACGACATTATTTATTATTCTTCAAAACAACAACAAAAACGGACCTGTTATCAGGTCTTTTCTCACATTTTCTCTGTTATAACCCTTTAAAAACAGCTTAATTCATCCAATCTTCGTTATCTTTAGTTACTAATCAACAGATATGTTCACATTTTTGTAACATGTATAGACAAGCATATGTGTTATAATCAACTTAGCAAATTACAAATAAATTTGCATTTCCTGTGACCCTTACCTCCCAGTAAGGGTCTTACTCTTTTATAAATAATTATTTCAGTCCAATTTTCACAGATGTAAGAATTCTCATATATTAGACTTCATACAACCTTTTCCAAGGAACAATATACCGATACACAAATCCCTATTTATATAGGGATTTTTTTGTACGAGTTCCTCACCATCAATGTAAGAATAAAAAAAAGAAGGGGATTATCCCCCTCCTTTTACGCTTGCTCCGACTGACGGAATTATTTCGTATACCCACGATTCAGTTCCGTTAACTTTTCATTGATGTTAAAAATTCTTACTCTAATATCTTTTACGCCAGCTGCTTCAAGTCTGTTCTTGTGCATTTCAGCATATTTTTCAGCATCTTGTTTTTCTTCAAATACATAAATGCCTCCAGCTTCTTTTGTTTCTTGATTCTCTGTCCATATTTTCCAGTGGAATCCTTCTTCTTCGTTAATACTGTTTGCTAAATCCCAAAATCCTTTTTCCATTTCTTCACCAAAAGGACCTTCAAACGGAAAATCAACTTGTAATAAATATGCCATCTTTGCTCACTCCTATTTTTAATATAAAATTCTTACCATTTCTTTTACTAATTATAATTTTTTTGATTCTAACGATGATACTGTTTACATTCGTATTGCTATTATTCCACCACTAATTTGAAAATCATACTATTTATAAAATACCCACAAAACGGTAGCAATTTGAACGCAAACAGTTTTAAGTTATGTTTAAAAAATATGATACAAACTTATCCCTAAACTAAGAACAAACAAAACAAGCGCAGGTATTGCTTTCTTAAAGGGATCTCTCGCTAGTACAATTAGAGTTAATGCAGCTGCCAGCATCGTACCGCCTAACAACAATCCTGCTAATAAAGCTACTGTTGGAATCCAAATTCCTATTAACATTCCAATCGCTCCTACGATTTCCAAAGCTCCAGTTAAGAAATTAAAAAACGAAGGTAAACCAAATCGCTTAAACTCATCTGCCATTTTCCCAGATATAATTTTCGTACCTGTCATTAAAAAGAACAGAAATAATACAACTTTTACTACATTGATTAATATTAAAATAGCAATCACATCTTTCTTATTTATTTGATAAATTTACATGCTATAGCATATACAATACGAAATTTTGACTGGTACTAGGAAAAAACGTGATCCTGAATCGAATCTCATACAAAATAAAGATATCTCCACTATTCCTTAAAACAAATTATATGCTATAGCATATATAATACATAAAATAAAGTTTGTTCCTTATGAATAGCATCAATAAGGAACAAGTATTAATAGCGTGTATCATATAATTTGTTTAATAATGATTGTAATACTTTAATTTCTTCCTCGCTCAAATTACTCGTAACGAAATGGTGAGCGTCTGTCACTACAGGCAAGATTGTTTTCTTTAACTCGTCACCTTTTTCAGTTAAAAACAGGTTGTGTGAACGTCGATCTTGCTCATTCAAAGCTTTCTTTACAATCCCTTTTCTCTCCATTGACTGTATCATTCTTACGACAGTAGTTTGATCTTTATCAATCGCTTCTGCTAACTCTTTTTGAGTAGTGGCCCTTTGGCTACAAAGAACACTAATAATCCCCCACTGCTCTGGCGTAACTCCAAAAGGCTTTAATTTCTTCGTAAAATAATTCGTCATTTTCACATCAGTACGATGAACAAGATAGCCTATTAAATCATGTAAGTTCATATATCACCTCTATAAATTAATATATAAAAGAGTATAGCATACCAGTCAATTATTCACAGTGAATGTATTCATTTTATTAATTATATGCTATGGCATATATATTATAGTAGGTCATTTTAATTGTCAAATGAATTACCTATTATTTTTTTATGTCAAAACCACCTCTATATATTATAGAAGAAATGAATAATTGGATATATTCCTCTGACGATTTCTCCCTTGTCGTTTTGTAATGCTCTAATAACATTTGATAAAATATGAAACTTACAGACAACCTAAACACCTCTAAGGATATCTTACCCAGTTCTTATTGCCACAAGATAAGAAACATATAATTAATTAATCACCTACATTAGCAACTAAAACATCAAGAAAAGACATTCCAAATATGGAACGCCTTCTTTTTTATAAAATCATTCACTTAAATCTATTTTCAAAATATACTATTCAACACGCTTAAATCTTCTATTTAACATAATCACTCATTTATCTAAAGAATTTGATTACGTGCATAACGCCCTTCTAACGTTTCCTGCAAAAATTAGTGAATCATCAATGTCTTTGATATTAACGTAAATTAAATTCAAATGATCACATAACCACTCATGGTGTATAGACGAAACAATTATTCCTCGTTTAAGAATTGTAGCAATAAATCCATTGACTTTTTTTGTAAGAGCGCTACCCGTCCTAGACATAATGCCCTTCCAGTGTTATTATCTCTTGATTTGAATGAGGAGGAATTTGTTATTCTAAAACGTTTTCCTAAGATAGTTGCCTTTATTTTATGCTGATTTATTGTTGCCACGCATTTTCCACCAACGAATCCTTCTTGGCCACTGATAATTCTGGCAAGCTGTTGAGAGATTGGTTCCTCATTAAACACCATACCTTCAATCATCCCCCTTTTACTGTAAGGTTATGAATGAATACATACATTTGAAACAGCAATAAATCTTTTCAGTTACAAGAAGAAAATAACAATCTAATGAAACCTGTTAACTCAATTATATTAATGGAGTTTAATGGTGGTTTGTCTTTTAGCGAACTAGAATCATAATTTGATTTGGTCCTGTGCGCTTCATAACACGATATCCTTTAGTTGATGTTGTAGCAATTCCCTCATCATTGGACTTACAATAACCATCTACTTGACAGGTACCATCATCTCGAACCAGAAGTTTACCAACAAGACCAACTGGAACCCATTCAGGTCTTTGTAGACGTGGGATATACTCTTGTGAAGAGTCCCACTCAGGATTTAATATAGGTTCACTTTTTGTAAAGGAAGGGTGAATCACTCTTCCTTTGTCATCTTTTATTTCTGGCACAACAACTTCATGATATTGAGTTCTTCCCCATTCGTCTGTTACGAAAAGATTATGCCAACGTAAATCACTTGCATCTGCAATCATTGCTGGATTCGCACTTACTACTCCTAGGATATAATTATCATTTGCGTTTGCTTTTCGTATTTTGTCCCCGTCTAAAGTTACAAAGTATCCGACATCGATTGGATTTTTATCAACCGTCTCAAACATTTCTGCATAATCCGCAGCAGCAGAAAAGAATACAGTACCGTCGAGATAAAGATTTCCTGTTAGCCCTTCAATTACAGCGGAATTTAAGGATGGTCCAACAGCAAGACCATTTGCTAAATGCCAAGAAAATGGGAATCTGGTGACTCCATTTTGCCCCATAATATGAGAACCTGTATGAATTGAATTTACTACGGTATTTAGCCCTTCTGCATGGGAGTAATTTGCATTTGCTATTGTGTTTGCTCCCTCTGCATGGGAAGCAAATCCAAGCGCTGTTGTGTCTGCTCCCTCTGCATGGGAAGCAATTCCAAGTGCTGTTGTAAGGGATCCCTCTGCATGGGAGGCAGTTCCAACTGCTGTTGTGACTGAACCTTCAGCGTGGGAGGCAATCCCATTTGCTTTGGTATTTTCTCCTTCCGCATGAGAGTAATCCGCATCCGCTATTGAGGACACTCCTTCTGCATGGGAAGCGGTCCCATTTGCACTTGTGTTTTCTCCTTCCGCATGAGAGGCATTCCCACTTGCTGTTGTGAGAGTCCCTTCCGCATGAGAGGCATCCCCACTTGCTGTTGTGAGAGTCCCTTCCGCATGAGAGGCATCCCCACTTGCTACTACATCTGTCCCCTCCGCATGAGAGCTTCTTCCACTTGCTCTTGTGTTTTCTCCTTCCGCATGAGAGGCAATTCCACCTGCTATTGAGGATACTCCCTCCGCATGAGAGGCAAATTCAAATGCTATTGTGAAGTTTCCTTCCGCATGAGAGTCATCTCCACTTGCTACTGTGTTCTCCCCTTCCGCATGAGAGGCAAATCCCTCTGCTAATGTGGCTATCCCTTCTGCTACAGAACATCCGTTATTCGGATCAGTTCTAATACAGATTGTTGCGGTTGGTCCGGTGTTTCCCGTTGGGCCGGTGCTTCCTGTTGGGCCAGTGCTTCCTGTTGGGCCGCTGTCTCCCGTGGATCCGGTGTTTCCTGTTGGGCCAGTGCTTCCTGTTGAGCCGGTGCTTCCTGTTGGCCCAGTGTTTCCTGTTGGCCCAGTACTTCCTGTCGGTCCAGTGTTTCCTGTTGGCCCAGTGTTTCCTGTTGGCCCAGTACTTCCTGTTGGGCCAGTGTTTCCTGTTGGCCCAGTACTTCCTGTCGGTCCAGTGTTTCCTGTTGGGCCAGTGCTTCCTGTTGAGCCGGTGCTTCCTGTTGGTCCGGTGTTTCCTGTTGGTCCAGTACTTCCTGTCGGTCCAGTGTTTCCTGTTGGTCCAGTGTTTCCTGTTGGTCCAGTGTTTCCTGTTGGTCCAGTGCTCCCTGTTGGCCCAGTGCTTCCTGTTGGTCCAGTGCTCCCTGTTGGCCCAGTGCTTCCCGTTGGAAATGTTATAGAAGGGATAGGTGGTAATGTAGGACCAATCAAATTTGGATCTAATGCAGCTGCACTCAAAAAATCATCTGATATAAGACCTTCCCATTTTTTCTTATTTAACATGATTCACCTCCAAAAAAACTTTTATCATAACTAATAGATGCACCGAATCAACAAAATAAAATCAATAAAAAAACATTCCATCATTTTTATGAAAAATAAGATATTTAAATACTTAAATATTATATTCATATAAGATTAATGTAATATTTCATTATCAGTAGCTAGGAAAAAGGAGGAACGATACTTTCACAAGGGAACCTCCTTTTTTATTCTATGAATCTATTCATTTTTTATACATTCCTAATCTAACGTAGTTTTATGATTCTCGTTTGTAACTGGATTATCCGAAAAACTGTATAAAATCTTGCATGTTCCTAGCATATATTTTTTCGGAATGCTGACGGTATTCCATGCCCATTAACTTAAGAAAAGTACACACCCCAAAAATAAAAAATGAGCTCATTTCTCAAAATAACTAACTATAGAGAAATAAAATTTCCATTTAGGAAGTACTGTAAAACCTTAACTTGATAGCAATGTGGCGATACCCCTATATACTAAAAGGGGCAGTAGAATCAAAATACACGTTAAGATAAGCGGGTGATTCAGTGACGTCCACCGTGATTCAAATCTGACTCTGAGTTCATCTCATACGTTATAGAAAGTATACCTAATTTAATAAATTCCCCAGCGATTTAACAATGTGCTAAAAACTGTTCAACCAGTGCGCAAAGGTTTATATTTTAAATGACGTGTTTAACACCGTACTCATCAAACTAAGATTATATAGCTTTAGTTTCATATGAGATTTTTTCTTTTCCTACAGTATCCGTCCAGCTTATTAAAAATAATAAAATCCCGTATTGAATAAAAACACGGGATTGTTATAAATGAGTTATTCACTTATTCGAAAGAAGTTCATTCGTTACATATTACTTATTTAATTAAGAAACATTCATATACCAGCCCAAACATCTTTTCCATATCGCCCTTCATCTTGCACACGATCCAACCAATTCCTTGCTTCTTGTTCACTAACTTCATGAATTTCTTGATAGGCTTGACAAAGGGTATCTTCTACGTCTGGAGCCATTTTACTTCCATCACCACATATATAAAGATGAGCTCCATTATCTAATAGCGAAATTAAATGGATTCTATCTTCTTTTATTATATGCTGTACATATGTTTTAGGATGTCCTTCTAAGCGAGAGAAAGCTGTGTGTAAAGAGATTAATCCATCTCTTTCATCATTTTCTAGTTCTGTACGATAGAGATAATCCTTTTCAGGATGACGACAACCAAAGTATAGATGTGCTTCTCCTACCTTCATACCTTTTTGCTTTTGAACACGACGCGCTTGTAAGAATCCACGGAATGGTGCAATTCCAGTACCTGGTCCAACCATGATAATTGGTGTTTCTGGATTTTCAGGTAATTGAAAGTTTGATTGTGGCGTTCGAATGAAACAGATAATCTCATCTTTATTATGACGCTGAGCTAAATAATTAGAAGCGACTCCTTCATATGTCCCTTCCCCGCTCCATGCAGGCGCATTTACAACACCGACCGTAATGCTCAGACGATCCTGTGCAACGAGTGGAGAGCTTGAAATTGAATAGTAACGCGGTTTGAGCGCCGGAAGAAGTTCTAAAAAGCGTTCAAATCGGATTTCACAAGCCTCATACTTTTCAAGAAGATCTAACATTGAAATACGTTTCTTTAATATTTGTTCTTGATAAACTCCCTCTTCCAATAATGATTCCAATTCCTTTTTATGAGGAGGGCATACTGTGAATGTCACCATTTCTCGTATTTGTGCTCGAGTGGCTGCTTCTTGCACTTCGACACTATAACTAAGAAGGTCATATAAACGAACAGGACTGTCTAAAGGTATGTGATTTACACTGCGCCCACTTGCGCTTAATATGACTTGATCCTTCCCGTTTAATCCAAAGCGTTTTAAAATTCGGTTGACATTTTTCTCACTATTAATTGGTAGTACCCCAAGGTGGTCTCCTTCTTTATATGTAGCCCCTTCTGGCAAGGATATTTCAATATGTCGCGTGCTTCTTTCACTGCTAGATGATTGAAGTTCACGATTTTCTAATATAGATGCATAAACTGCTTCATATGTTCGCGCAAGAGGAGATCCTCCAAGACGGCTGACAAATTGTAGGCTCAAAGTACTGCGTTCTTTCTCCATGTTTTTGTTAAGTTCCAATCCAAATGCCTTCATCGCATCAGACCACATACTTTGTTTCCATTGCTCGAGCTGTTCCTCGAAATCACCACTTGCATCTGCTTCTCCGCGTTTAGAAAATCTTTTTGCTCCTTTTTGAGCCATTTGCTCATCAATGTATCTTGGAATTCGCTGATAAGTACTAGCCCAATTATGATCTCCACAACCAAAAACTGCGTATTGAACACCTTTTAGCTCATCTGGTTTTAATTCCTCCAACCATTGCACAAACTGTCCTGCATTACTTGGCGGTTTTCCATTATAAGAAGAAGTTACAATAAGAACCGCTCCTTCTTTCGGCAAACTTCCAATTCGATCGTTAAGAGCTGCCACTTCCGTTTGAACACCTTCTAAACTAGCTGTATCCGCTAGTTCTCTTGCAATGCCCTCTGCTACCCCTGTATCCGAGCCATACAGAACAAGAAGTGAAAGATTATCGGCTCCAATAATGGAAGGAGTCTTCTGAACTTGCTGCTTGGTTTCATGGTTTTTCAGTTTCTCCTCTGTAGGCGCAAGAACAGTAGTATGGCTAATAGTTTCATTTCGAGGTACAATCCTAATCTTAAAATCACCAGGCTTTAGCGTTAATGTTTGTTTTACGTCCAGCTTATAGTCTTCATAATCGATGAATTCAAAATGTTGAAGAAGCATTCCCATTACGAGTGTCGCTTCATGAAGTGCAAACTGCATACCGATACATGCTCTCTGGCCATTTCCAAATGGTTTATAAGCATGATGAGGAACCTTATCCAGCTCTTCAAATCGTTCAGGTTGGAATTCTTCCACATTGTCTCCCCACGCATCTTTATCCCTATGTAGCTGTGGAATAAGAACAGAGATACGATCTTCGCCTTTCTTAATTGGGTATTTTCCACCAATCACTGTATCTTCTTTTGCATAGAGACTGAATGCTGGAGCAGTCGGCCATAGACGTAGTGATTCATTTAAAATCATCCGTATATACTTAAGCTTCATAACTTGTTGGTATGTTGGAGTGGGATCTGTCAAAACACGGTCTACTTCTTCATAAGCTTTTTTCAATTTATCCGGATTCTTTAATAAAAAATAGATTGCAAAAGATAACAATCCACTTGTTGTTTCATGCCCAGCTATTAAAAAAGTGATAATTTGAAAACGAATATTTTCATCATCTAATTTTTCACCCGTTTCCGGATCCTTCACATTTAACATACGGGAAAGTAAATCATTTTCTTCCTGATTCCCACTACTTTTACGTTCAGCAATAATATTATCTACTAAAGAAAACATAGATTGAATATCATGCTGAAATTGACGTTTCGTTCTCCACATGAGTTTGTCTTCTATATCCAGTCTCTGCAATTGGTGCATCGCCTCATCTAGAGCACGGGTCATGCTAGTGATAAAAGGGTGAGAGGTCTCACGATAAAAGCTATTGAATCGGTAATTAAAACCACATAGACCAATTGTATCTAATGTAAGGCGAGTCATATCCCCTGGGACATCTACATTTTCATTCGGATTCAGTCTTGCCCATTTTTGAACGAGTTGCACGGCAATATCGACCATCATAGCATGATAATCTTTCATTGCCCGTTGACTGAATGTAGGCATCAAAATATTATGAGCTTTTTTCCAGTTAGGCTCGTCAGTCTCGCTTGTAAATAGTCCGTCTCCAGCAAAGGCACGAACCTTTGCTAAAGCACCCTCTATACTTTTATCAAATCTTGTTTCATCACAAACTTCCGCTACCAGTTCATGTCCAGAAACGACAATGATCGTATCACTTAAAGTTTGAATTTGAAAAATAGGACCATACTCTTCTGCCAGCTTAATAAACGATAGAGTCGGTTTATCTTTATCGATTAATGGGAGATTCCCCAGCGGTCCATATGTTTTCGGCTGAGGAATGGCAGATACTTTTTTATCCATTACAAACACCCTTTCAAAAAATACTAAAATATCCCATTCAATAAAAAGAAGATAGCAATGAATCGCATGGGACAAAAGATATGTAATTGATTACCTTATTTTATCTTTTCCCTAACTATTCACGATTATGATATTACTTATAAGGTTGGTAATCTAAACCGTCTATTGACATTAGATTTATACCTTGCAGAAAAAATAATATATTACAATGAGGCATATTATTATAATGTTTATTAGAAATTGAGAGCTAAAGGTTGTAGTATTAGGAAAACCAGTAGTTTCTCATGTCAATTCAAACAAATACGATAAGCAAGTATACTCTGTTGCTAATGAAAAAGGATTTGATATTCATATCAAATCCTTTTTCATTCTGTGTAATTATTTCACTTTTTCTTTCATCTCTTTTCCCCTTTTAGTAGAAATCATCATCTCGATTTTTATTTTGCTCTATCGATTTAACCTCTCGACAGCTTCCACGCTTGTATCTACACGTTTAACGAAAAAAACTAATAGTAGCGCAACAACATTCATGCCCAGCGCTACATAGAATGAATGCTGAATTCCGGATAACAAAGCCTTCTGCGTTACCATTGCCTTCGTAGCTTCTGTGAAGGTTGTTGGATCTACATGAGCCATTAAACTTTCAGCTTTTGTTTTTGTTACAGAATTCATAATCGTAACAAGAATAGCAGTACCAATCGAACCGGACACTTGTTGAGCTGTATTATTAACAGCTGTACCGTGCGGATTTAAGCGAGTTGGCAATTGATTAAGGCCATTTGTCATAAGTGGCATCATCACCATCGCCATCCCAAACATCCGCAATGTGTAAATAAGGATAATATGTGTGTGACTAGAATCGATTTGCAGATTTGCCAACATATAAGTTGAAACAGCTGTAATGGAAAGTCCTACTATACCAAGAAGCCGAGGGCCATACTTATCAAATAGTTTACCTGTAATGGGTGACATAACTCCCATTATTACCGCACCTGGAAGCATCATCAGCCCAGAGCTCAGCGGCGAAATACCACGGACATTTTGTACATAAGCTGGTGTTAAAATCATCCCCGAAAACATAGCCACCGCATTAACAATTGCAATTACAGACGCAAGTGCAAACATTGGGTACTTGTAAACACGTAAATCCAACAACGGTTCATTCATTTTTAATTGACGGATAATGAAAGCAATTAGGGCAATAGCGCCTATGATTAAGGTTGTTAAGACAACTTTATTCGTCCACCCATCTGAGCTTGCAGAACTAAACCCATATAACAGACCGCCAAAGCCGACAGAAGATAATAGTAATGAGAGATAATCAAGTTTTGCATTTTTGTTTTGTCTCATGACATTTTCCGATTTCCAAATCCCTAACAGTAAGCTAATGATTGCTAGCGGTAAAATCATTTCAAAAAGCAAACGCCAGTCATAATACTCTACAATATAACCTGATAGTGTCGGTCCAATTGCTGGAGCTGTAATCATAACTAACCCAAAAATCCCCATTGCTGTTCCCCTTTTTTCTCTCGGAAAGCTTACTAGCATAATATTCATTAACAAAGGTCCCATCACTGAAGAACCTGCTGCTTGAACCATCCGACCAGTAAGTAATAAACCGAAGTTCGGTGCTACAGCTGCTAAAGCCGTACCAAGGATAAAAATCAACATGGATGTAATAAATAAACTCCTATTGGAGAAGCGGGTTATTAAAAATGCTGATGCCGGAATTAATATACCACTTACAAGCATATATCCTGTAGAAAGCCACTGGATTGTTGAATAATCTTGAATTTCTAAATCCTTCATTATTGATGGCAAGGCCACATTTAAAAGCGAGTTATTTAGAAATGAAACAAATGCCCCAATAAAAAGGATTACAAGCATTACATATGGTGGTTTTCTTTTATGTAACGTTTCACTCATAGATTGATTTACCCCTTCATTATCAATTCCATTGATTAATTTAACTCGTTTGCATATTTGCACGAGAATTTATTACCCTTGCAGTATTTTGCCAAACTCTTCGAATGGATATTCTCTTTTTAGCAATTCTACTTACCCAGCTTAAAATTTTGAATGAATATGTAAACACGTTTGTTAACCGAAATTACATTAGGCTAAAATAAACAAAAAGAGCTAATGAAAATACCCTTCTAAAATAAAGCGAAACTTTAATCCATGTTTTTTTACTGACAGCCCACACACCCATTCCTTTAAATACAGGCTTGGAAATCTAGTTATGTAACCATCCATAAAAAGAAATATTACATAGGCTAAGTCTAACATTACATTTTTAAAGTAAGGGGAATAAGCTTATGCACCAATATTGGTATGTGAATTCAAAGGAAAACGAGGAACAATATAATAACCAAAATTCAATGTCATCATTATATTCACAGCCCCAAATAAATAAAGCTGACGAAATGAGTGGTTTGAAGATTTGTGAGGATTGGAGTTGTCGCTTCTATCCAATTGGTTCGGATTCACCAGCCAATTATATGACTTTCACTCCCGATCCTCCTCCCTTCTCTTTTGGTCAGCCAATCCATTATGCAGGGATGATGCCACAAGGACATCCTGCTAATTGGACCCCATTACCAAGCCATGCAGGTTTTAATTATCAAAAACCTCCCATCCCCTGGGCTCAACCATTCAACCATACAGGGATGTTCGCACAAGGTCATCTTGCCGCCTTACTCTCACCGCCAGCTAAAGCTTTTAAATTCAGTAACAATAACTGGGGTATTTTCGGAAACTCTCCAGGATGGGGCGGACAGATAAGTCCCATGGGATGGGGGAATAACGGAGGTTACGGTCAGCCAGGAATGCTTGGAAACTTACTTACAGTAGGAAAAGGCACTATGAATGGAATTGGAATGCTTAGTAGTCTAATGGGTATGGGGAAGTTCTTTTTTTAGTGGATTAGAACGAGAGGATAGGTCCATAGCCCAGACTTAAAAACCAGTTCCTTTTCTCCATTGATTTCATCTTCTTAAACATGCTTCTAATACTCCCTCCAAGTTCGTTTCCTCGTCTTTCAAATTATAAAAACATCTATTTTGTATCTGATAAATCAATAGAGGTGTAGTAGCACCAACAAAATGCAAAACCCGGTTCCTTTACGAAAGAACCGGGTTTTTTAATTTATTTGAAAAGTAGTCAAATCTTTTTTTCATTATTTAACACTTTGAACACGGCCAATTTGTCCATCTTGTAAGCGAACTTTAATGCCGTATGTATGTGTTTCACTATGTGTCAAAATATCTTTCACAACGCCACTTACAGTTTTACTATAGTCATTATCCAATTGAATAACTACATGTGAACCAACTGAAATTTGTGATCTTGTTGGTTTCCCACCTGTTGCTTGTGTCGGTTTTTCTTGTTTTTGTGTTCTCTCCTGTTGTGTAGATTGCTGTTGCTGAGCCTTCTTCTCTTCTTGCTTGCGTTTTTCTTCAGCGACTCTTTGTTGCTCTTCTTGCTTACGTTTTTCTTCTTCTACTCTTTGTTGCTCTTCTTGCTTACGTTTTTCTTCTTCTACTCTTTGCTGCTCTTCTTGTTTACGTTTCTCTTCTTCTGCTTTTTGTTGCTCTTCTTGTTTACGTTTTTCTTCTTCTGCTTTTTGTTGCTCTTCTTGTTTACGTTTTTCTTCTTCTACTTTTTGTTGCTCTTCTTGTTTACGTTTTTCTTCTTCTACTTTTTGTTGCTCTTCTTGTTTACGTTTTTCTTCTTCTACTTTTTTGTCTTCATCCACTTTTTGCTCATTTGGCGCGCCCTTTAACTTTTCTTCATTACCTTTACAAGCACTTAAAGCAATTACACATAAACTCATAAGTGCAAATAATAACAATTTCTTTGACATTTAAAAATCCTCCTATATACACATTACAAATCAATAACTTTCATAGCATAACAAAAATACAATCCTTTCTTTGTCAAAATTTGTCGTATATATTTATTTTCTACTAAGCACTGATACTACAATAAAAATGGAGATTATTATGTTGATTCTTGCAAAAAATACGTTCGTCTGCTAGTCAAGTAAACCTAATTCATAAAAATCTTCATCTTATGTATGAAAGAACTTGAAGCAAAAAATGGAAAGAGGCTGTCTCAAGTATTTAGTGAAACCATTGAAAAAGCATTAATAATCCGAGATATTTTAATTAGCATAATCTATTACTTACGAATAATAGGAAAGGATCTTCCATCGAAAGATCCTTTCCTATTGCTCATCTAACTTAATAAATAAGTTAATTGCATAACGCTCTTCTAACTTTCCTTGCGAAGCTTAGTGGATCATCAACGTCTTCAATATTAACGTAAATCAACATACCTTCGCCGTGGATTAATTATTAACCCATAAGCTTGCCATAAATGCTGTTGGTTTGTAATAAAGTTTGATCAAAAGCATGCTACAAAAATTGATTTTTCAATATAAAAAAAAACCAAATATTTCGAAAGAAAACTCGATCAAAATGCTTGTTTTTTTTGTTGCTAGTGAATCATTTTTCATAAAAAAGTTTAATCATTTTTCTACCTGTGTTTGCTCAACAATCGCGCCCAATTGCATATTATTAAATTGCTACCCTTTTTTCCTTTTCGGCCAAATAAAATTGCTTATGGCAATCAAAAGATCGATACCCAACACAAGTGTCCATACTTTTAGAAAGCCAGCCAACACTTCTGTTCGCGAAGAATCGTTAATTAAATAGATTAAGACAAATAAAATTCCGACACCTATTAGAAAAGCAAGCACATGTTGTCCCCAGCTTTTAAAGTAGTGTTTTGCATAATCCATGCCAAATCTTTTAACTGGTTTCGCTCCTTGTTTCATCACATAATATTGAAAGCGTATATCAGCCCACTCAATCATACTCCTACCGAATGCGATTGAGATTCCAATATAAACAGCAGCTATTGCATGCACTTGGGTAGCGGTCGCACCACGATACAAGTCCACACCCGTAACAACTAATAAAATTAAATCAATAACAGGTGTTAAAGCTAGGAAAAACAATCCTAATTTATTTTTCTTAAGGATATATCGTGTGAGCAGACCTAAAGTTATAACAACCCAAAACCCTATTTCACAAGCAACGATCAACCACGCAATTACATTCACCCCAACACCCCCCTTGTACAACGCAATTACTCGCTTTTCCTTAACAGTACCACAATATGGTCCTTTAATGGAGTAACTTTATTGCATAGGATGGTTAATTATTTTGCATAGTTTTAGTACTTTCAGGGAATTCATAAGATGTAGAGATTGAGCCACTTAAATGAATGGCAGAAAGATAATTTTATTATTTATATTACAATACCTTAAGAGCTATGGAACAAATTCTTCAACTAAGCAGCTAATAGAAGCCTGGAGATTTTCCACAATCAGTAGCTCGTCGCTATCAAACTAAAATTTCATTTTAGGGAAGAATGTATTTCTTTACATGATAGCAATGGGATTTCTCCAGTATTTCGAACAAAAACCACACTAAGCACATTTTCATACAAAAAAGCCAATTTTTGTCCTACTAAGGATAAACCGGCTCATTGTAATTGATCTTGAAGGACTCGTTATATAAACTCGTCATTTTCATCAAAAAACATGGCTCTAGCTAATACATTTTTATTCGATTTTTGGTTAATAGAGACATGTGATTTAAATTATCCTTTGTTATATAGACCAGTCATTTGCCACATTTCTTTTTACATATATTTTTTTAAAAGAAGGTTTCCATTCTGAGAAATCCTCATAAACAAACGTTATGTTGTTACATATTTCCTCTGCAACTTCATACATATGTTTTATATCATTAGCCGTAAATAATATAGCCCCTTTGCGTTGCGTGCTATCTATAATAGTTGGTATGGTATCGCCCTCTTTTACTACTAGATCAATTAATACGACTTCGGATATGTTAGTTAGCCCTTTATACTTGATTTCTTTTAAGCAACCTGGTTTTGGAATCAAGCTTAAAGACATAGCATGACATTTTGAAGGTACACATCTAAATTCATCTATAGTCTCAGTATTTAGCGCATCATAATAGTATCCAAATTGAGATATGCCAGTTGTTAGTTCCACCATCTTCCAGATGTTGCCCCCACCTATTCTAACTTGAGACTCTATAATTATTGGCTTATTTTGTTTGTCTAACTTTATTTCTGTATGAGTAATGCCATTTTCCATTTGCATGTCGTTCAAAAACATCATTACTTTCTCCATAATTAATTGTTTTTGAGATTCATCTATAGGTGCCGGCATAATCGTATAGTTTATTAGAAATGTATCTTCTTTACATACTTCAGCTGATATAGCAAGTATAGAATGTTTTTTGTTATAAGAAACGGTTTCAACCGTATAAACTATATCACCTGCAATATACTCTTCCACTAAAACAGGTAGTTGAATACCATTTTCTTCAATAAATACCCCTACGTCATCTCCCGAGTCTAGCTTACATACTCCTTTACCCCCTGCCCCAATCGGCGGCTTTATTATAACACTATCTTTTTTATTCAAAAATTCATTAATGTCTTCAGTATTATTACAAACTGTCGAATCTATCGAAAAGTCTTTACCTGCTAGAATTTCACGCATCATGTCTTTATTACGAGTTATCATATTAGCATTGTAAGAAGGTCCTTTAACATTAAAAATCTTTGCAATTATACAAGCCGTATCTAATGCTGTTTCGTTGAAAGATACAACCACATCAAAAGGTTTCTCTTTAAATAATTCTTCAGCATAGTATATAGATAAGGGTATGTTTGTTGTATCTATTTCTTTTTTATAGAAACATTTTTCTAAGATAAATCCATCAAAATATATGTGTCTAGCGTAAGATCCTATATAGGAAACAGTGTACCCACTGTCTAATGCATCTTGTATAGGCTTTGTCCATCCCCCTATAAATAAAATATGTGGTTTATTTTCTATGTCAGTTCCTTTTAATACCTTATGCATCAATATCAGCTCCCCTAAAATGAACTCGTATATTCAATGTCAGTTCCTTTTAATATGCCTCGTCTTAACAACGCCACTAAACACAATGTTGTTCCAAATCCCCCTATAAATAATGTAATTTGAAGCCCGAATATAGAAATTAAAAGTGCACTAGCAAAACTTCCCAATGCCCAAGCTCCCCAATTAAGCGTGCGCTGTACAGCATTTACTCGGCCCAGCATGTGATTTGGTGAGGCAAGTTGTCGTATAGTTGCGGCGTAAGGGCCAAATACACCTTCTCCCATACCATGTATAATACTTGCGGCTACTATACCGTAAATTGTTCCCATATATCCCATTATCGGTATAAAAGCCAAACCGGTAACTGATACAGTAGCGCTATAAATAAGCATTTTTGTATTATTAATTTGTTGACTTTTTTTCATGAGAACCGTATTACCTATTAAAAATCCGACCGCTGCTGAACCTACAACAAACCCTATTTCAATTTCAGATAGACCCATTACCTTATAAAGGAATATTACTAAAATACTATTTAGTATGTATTTAAAAAAACCGTAAACAGCACCACATGTCACAATTGGCTCTAATACAGGGTGTTTTTTGAAATATATCAGACCTTCATATATGTTTTGGTATATGGATTTTATATTTACGTCTTTTAAAGAACCCTCTGTATGCGGTTTAAACTTTGAAATAAATAATACAAACATAAAACAAACAAAATACGTTACTGCGTCAACAGTGAATGAACCTGTTAATCCAACTAGAGTAATGACGATTCCAGCTAGCATAGGACCAATTACTATAGAAAGAGACTCTGAAAGTGCTAGTTGAGCATTTCCTTTTTTTAAGTTGTCTTTATCTGTTACTATTTCCGGTAAGAAAGAAGGAATAGCGATGTTGTAAAATGTGGTGAATATTCCATTTAAAAACATGACAACTACCAATAAGGGGAACGTTATAATATTTGTTACAGTCAGTATGAATACTGATAAAAACAATACTCCTTGACATATACTACAAATTAGCAAAATATTTTTCCTATGAAAAATGTCTATTAAAGCACCGGCTACTAACCCAAAAATTAGATAAGGGACGAATATAACCCCACGAAGTATAGCAGCATTTGCTTCACTTGTTTGTAACACCTCTAATGCAAAAAGCGGCAAAGCTACTATTGTAAACTGAGTACCTAATAAACTTATAGACTGTCCTAACCAAAGCTTGTGAAAATTAAAATGATTGCTACCTTTCATAATATCCCCCCATCAAATCCAGCTTTATAAATTATCAAGTTTGCGATATAAGTCAAAGCAGGCGAAACCTACCTTTCAACTAATGTCTGTACCACATAAAAATTCGAAACCTAATATAAAAACGATTTTAGTTTCAAATGATGACTAGATGTTTAAAAATCTTCTAGCTAATGAAAAGCTCATCTTCCGAAAGATACTTCCACATTCGTTTATAAACCAAATGGTATACTGATGGAATTCACTTGTAAGAATCTGATTGTGAATTAGTTTGTTTCGAATTCATTTTCCAATCGTATGTCACTTTGAATCACCTCCAGCATCAGTATAACCTTGAAGGCACGCTATTGTACGCATTTTGGAATGTAATAGCAAGATAACGAAGCTACGATGACGAAATGAATGGATTTAACCTTGTCATTGGAGGACATATTCACATGACAATTGATTAAAATAGATCATTCACTATAAAATAAATTTTTAGATAAACCAAAATAACATGCAAAAAACCCCTTCAAATTTGAAGAGGTTTTTAATATATAGAAATTAGCTTAAAGCAAAGATAACAACTCTTGAAGGGGGCATTTTTTTCTTATTCATGTTTATTGAGGAGCCTTTGTTTGAAGCAACTTTAACCCCATCCCAATAAAAATCAGTCCTGTTACTTTATTTAGAATCATTCCTACCTTTTGATTTCCTCTTAATTTTTTGGTGACATAGGAAGAGAAATAAGCAACAAATAAACACCACAATAGTCCAGTTACTGTAAAAGTAATTCCTAAAATGATAAAAGGTATAGGACCTGAAGCCTTTGTATCTATAAACTGCGGCAGAAACGCAATAAAGAATAAAGAGACTTTTGGATTCGTAAGACTTGTTAAGAGTCCTTGTAAATATATCTTTCTTTTGATTTACAACCGATAAAACTGATGGGGTGTACCATTCGTATCACGGAGCCAAAACTCACTATTGAATAAATAAAACCCCAGAAATCCAAAGGTCTCTGGGGCTTCCTTATATATTTAGCTCTTTTTGCTTTTTGTTTTGTTTATGTCTATACAGTAATTTTCGACTTATGAGAGAAATCAGTAATAAGATCAATATTAGTACGAAAAGTTGCATAAATGACAAATCAAAATATTTAGCCCCTGTAACGATTAACAGTGTAGAAATTGTGCCTTTTACAACGAAAAAAATAATAACCCATAATCCGCCTTTTTTCCAGTTCATTTTATATTATCCTTTCCTACGTTTAAGTTCTTAAAAGATTTAGTAATAGTTCTTGAATGTGATACCTTAATAGAAATCTATTATATGAATATAAGAAATAGACTTTTTCATAAAATTCATGTCCAATTACATACGACGATTCCATCATAAATGAAAATGATATTCAGTGTCAATTTTATTGACTATTTGAAAACCTGTTTCTTCATCTGAATCTCTCTCCACTTTACTTCTTATAAGCAATAAACTCTTGTATTCAAACAAAAACACCTCCATTGCATTTGCACACTTTGTATGCGAATGCAAGAGGTGTTTTTTCATGTACCATCAGGTGCTTTATTTATTCGTTTAAGTTCTTAATACGTAGCTATTTTCTAGTACACGATAACTGGATCATACGTATTCAAACTATCATACACAGTTTTTGCAACGTTAGGAAGAAGGTTTACACAACCGCCTGATCCTCCTGTTAAATAAGCATTACTTCCCCAGTCTTTTCGCCAGCCGGCATCGTGGAATCCTTGACCGCTATTTGTGAATGGAACCCAGTAATCTACTTTCACTGCATAATCAGCTTTCCCTACTGCGCTACCTCTTAGCGTATATGGTGTTCGTTTGTATAGAACGTACCACACACCTGGTGATGTATCTTCACCTGTGCTATGTTTACCCGTTACTACATTTGTTGTGAGGACTAATTTCCCATCTTTGTAAATCCAAATTTGTTGATCTGCAATTGAAACTTCTGCATATGTGTCTCCGATACCATTATTCGATGTTGTTTTATAACCGATCCCTTCCTTCTCCCAACCATTTCCGTGAATATTAGAAGCAGAAAGTGATTTTTCACCTTTCTCAAAAGCTTGCCCAACTTGTTTTGTCTCTTTTTCCACATCTAGTGCCCAGCCGTATCCTTGTCCTTTTACTGATATGACCGAACCAGAATGTGTTTTAAAAGCGAAGTCTTTATGTAATGTAGATTTAGCCTTATTAATTTCAGCAACCTTATTCTTAATATCGCTCGCATCGATTGTCACTTTCATATCCTTTGACATAGAGGCATTTTGAATTAAATCTTTTGCTTTTAATGAATACACTTCATTTTGCACTTTATAATCAACAGACTGCGTAAGAAGATTCTGTAATGCTTTCTCTTCTTTTTTAATAATCGGATCGTTTTCTTTAATAGGCTGTATGTATGCAGACTTTAAATGAATTTCGCTTTTATGCTTCTGCTTATCGTAATCTTTTAGTAAACTCGTAACGTCGTACTGTTTTCCATCAACGCTCTTCGAAATAACAATTTTTCCTTGTTCAAGCTTTGCCATAGCATCTTGAGGTGCCTTTAATTTTTCATTCATAGACATGAGCTTTTCTTCTACAAGTTTTTTCATCGTTTCACTACGATACTGCTCTGCCTTTTTTGGTAGCAATGAATAATCTTTTTCCTTTGAAGAAGGGAAAAATGTCCACTGGCTTTTTAATAGTTTCTTAACTTGCGGCAAATCTTTTTCCGTCAGTTCCGTTTTTGTCTCTTTTTCATCTAAAATTTGTTGTTGATCAATATAAACTTTGTTTGCTAGTCCAGATGTTTTTAATTTCTGTATTGCCTCATCAGCGCTCATACCACCGACTTTTGTATCATTAATCGTAACATTAGAATTGAAGTGAGTTGCCTGATAATAACTCATTCCCCCAAGGAGAAGTGCAAGTACACCGCCACCTGCTGCGATAAGCTTCCAATTTGTAAAACGTTTTTTTGATCTTACCCGTTTTTTCTCAACTTCTTCAACAGATTCATTTACTGTATTGTTGTTCATCAATCTTTCCCCCGTATACATTAACGTCAATTGATTTTAAACCAAAACCATTGAATAGTGTACCTTATTTTTCCTGAAATTTCATTGTTTTTAACTAGGTTTTATCTCATTTAATCTATTAAAGTTAGATTTTTTAATAGAAAGATATATAAAGATAGTAAATAACGCGAAAAAGGACCACATCAATCGAGTTATTATGGGACCCACCGCATTTTGAAGGATGATACTCTATAAACATTTTAACCTAGTAAAGTAATTTTTAGAAGGTCCAAGTTAGAGACAGGCAGCATAGAATATCTCTTATTTATGAAAAATATCCACAAAAAATGACCTACATGTAGACTCTTTTTTGTGAATATTTTAATGCCGCATATTTTATTAATTTAAATGCGAACCATGCTTCCTGCTTGTCACCAGGTTTCACAACCTCTAATCTGCCTAACTAATTTCACCTTATGATATCTTTATCATCAACAATTTCAAGTTTCTTGAAAACTATTATATATGTTTATACCACGCTTTATTGATACGTTTAATCTTTACAGGTGTTGAATTTTTAGACTCATCCTTTGTTGTAACCCTATTATTAGAACATCCTGCAATAGTGAGACAGCATGTAGCCAATAAAACTAATACTATTAATTTCTTCAAATAGCCACTCCTATATAAGGGAAATATTATATTAAGAAAACTAAACATAACATCGAATCTTTATAAAAACAATATATTTCCTAGTTTTATTATCCGTTGGCAGATTAAAGCACACCTTAAGGAGCATGAATCCAATGTCTAATTTCCATTTTATCCGATTCTCAATGTTTATTCCAACATAAAAAGATAGCTATTATTGTTGAAAACTAATTATCTCTCAAAATGAAAAATATGAACTGAATTCCTATAATCCAATATAGTTTACTCAGCTAACTTTTCCCCTGTAACAATCCGAAACAAAATAGCTGCATTTTTTTCTTCTAATTGAGCGTACCGATTACCACCCGAGATGATTTCCACTGTATCCTTATTAGGGCTTATCCAAATTTGATACAACACAGCTTTCGCCTCTATTTTCGGATTTTTAAATTGAAAAATAAAATGATAATCAGCTGGACGAGACATTTCCACTTTTTTATTTTCAAAAATAGTATCCTTTAATATTTTCTTTACTTGCATCACTTCATTATTATCTGTCACTACCTTAAAATCTTCATATTCATTATCACCAATATCTTTTTGCACTTCAATTCTTTGCTCTTCATTTTCTAGTATATTTGAACAGCCGGTTATTATGAATATACAGATACTAATCATAACTAGAGGCCAATTTCTAACTTTCATATTAATACCCTCTTTTCAATACAAAATATTTTATTTTGTATTGAAAAGAGGGTAATTAATTTAGACTTAAAAATATAAATAATAAAGAGAAAGGAGTATCGTTCCATGCAGTTAAAAACATACACTTGGAAAAGCTATACGTTTCTCATTGTAAGTATATTCGTTACGATTAATCTCTTTCTTTTCACACCTATTTTAGACAGGGTTGGAGTAGAATATGTTGTGCCTTTCGCTTACTTCATATTAGCTTCCGCTGTTATAGCAATCCTATTAGCGGTAATATCTTTTTGTAGTCGAAATGAAAGGAAAATTTTAGCGATTATCGGTTTATGTTTTACTCTATTTAATACAGCAATTATTTTATTCTTCCTTTGGTTCGGTTACCATTTCACTTAAGTGAAATATAAATAAACTCCATAAGCTACAAATAAAATTAATAAAATAAAAATACCGAGTATCGTGTATATCATCCATTTTAAGTTTGAACTCATATACTCCCCCTTCTGGCCTCCTAATAATTCCAGTATATAACAAAAAGCATTGGATACCCAATGCTTTTTCATACTTACGCGAATAAAGATGTATTCGCATATAAAGCTGGTGAACCACCTGAATGTACGAATAAAATGTTGTCCTCTTTATTAAATGTACCTTTTCTAATTAAGTCGATTAATCCCGCTACTGCTTTACCTGTGTATACTGGATCAAGTAAAATACCTTCAGTTTTTGCTAACAGCTGCACTGCTTCCACCATTTCTGGCGTTGGTAACGCGTAACCTGGCCCTGCATATTCATCAAAGCATGTAACAGCTTCGCGCGGGATAAAGTTTGGAATACCAACGTGAGCTGACGTTTCATCTACAAGTTTTGCTACTTTCTCTTCTTGCTCTGCTTTTCCTCTACTTACGTTAATTCCGATTACTGGGATGTTACTTTGTGTTCCAGCAAAACCTGTAATTAACCCAGCGTGCATGCCGCCGCTACCGCTTACGCAAATGACTGAACTGAAATCAATTCCTTGATCGAATGATTGCGCCATAATTTCTTGCGCACAAGCAACGTATCCCATTGCGCCAGTAGGATTTGATCCACCAACTGGAATGACATATGGTGTATTCCCTTTTTCACTTACTTCTTTCGCAACCTTATGCATCTCTTCCATAAGATCTGCTCCGTTTCGTACAACAATGACATTTTCAGCACCTAGTAAATGATATAAGAAATAGTTTCCATTAAAGTCTCGCTTCTCTTCTGGCTCAAGCCCTTCTTCTAATACAAGAATACATTTCATTTTCTCTTTCACCGCAGCTGCCAGTGTTAGGCGGCAATGATTTGACTGAATACCACCAGCTGTAATTAACGTATCTGCACCCTTCGCCTGTGCATCCGCAACTAAAAACTCTAACTTTCTCGTCTTATTACCACCAGCTGTTAAACCAAGTAAATCATCTCGTTTAAAATAAATAGTCGGCCCGCCAAGTGCCTCAGAAAAATTGTTTAATTTCTCAATTGGTGTATATGATTCTGTATATTTTTTTCTCGGGAATTTAGCTAAATTCATGAATAACGCTCCTTTGTACTTCTTTCACAATGTATGTAACGTTACTATTATTGCATGTAAAAATGATGAAGTCATCTTTCTGGGGGAAAAATGTGTTGGAATTCGGCTTTGGCGAGTGGAATTGTATTAAAGGTTTTATCTTCAATACGGTACATGAAATTATAATAATGATTTTAACCATATTACGGTACATGAAATTTATATCGACGATTTTTAAAATATATCATTCATAACTTGAAATATATCAACGATTTTTTCAATATATCGACGATTCGACATGAGATATCGACTTACCGACAAAAATCGACAATACAAAAAGGCCCACTCTTTAAAAAGCAGGCCCTCTTCCAATCACTTATTTGCCGAAAAACGGAGTAACTGTGTTAATCCTGGTTCTAAATTCATTTCGCCTTTATGGCGTACGTATACGATTTTGTCCCCGTCAAATTTGGGCAGGTTTCCTGGATTATACGTCAGCCACTCGTTCGTTCCTTCTACATTATACTCCATATACTCCGTTGCACCGACAACTACGTTTTTACTATCATCAGCGGTTACATTGGGTGCCATTTGTGCAATTTTCGAATCACTAATTAATAATTTCTTTATTTCCTTATCACGTTTGTAATCATAAGCTGTCACCATTACATCGCTACCATATGCTTTCACTTGCAACCCTTGTTTAAATGAATAACCATCAGGAGCAGTCTTCTCTCCTCCATTTGGTCCAGCTGACATCCAGCCCGTTTCAATCCCGCCCGTATTTACAACAGTAAATCCTTTTTTATCTCCGCCTGCAATTTTCTTTTTACCAGCCCAGTCCGGTAAGTTTAAATCCCAGTGCGTGTGACTCGTAAAGAAAACAACTTGTGGATAGTCTTTTAATATATCATACAACTTATCGACATTTAAATAATCTTGTAAGTACGGTGATTGTCTTGATCCAGACACCGTATCAGGTAAAACGTGATGAGAAAAAATGAAAATCGGCTTGTTTTTATCTTTTTGGCTGTACTCTTCTAAATTTTGTTTTAACCAACCTAATTGTTCATCACTCATATATACTTCATCCCACATTTTTGAATCGTGGTATTTCATATATTTTTCCGTTCCTAAAAATAGAAGCGGATAACCGTCTAATTCTTTTTTATGATATACTTTTTCTTGTCCGCTAAATTTCAGATAGCGGTTAAATAAAGTTTCCTCAGTTACACCATTTGGCCATGTACTTTGAGATAACTTCCCATCAGCTGTCCATTTACCAGCATAAAACTCATGATTCCCAACAGTTGACCATACATTCTCGGGATGCTTATTTTTGTTTAACACACGCTTCACATCATCATATTGGGACTGTTGTCCAGTTGGCGTTATATCCCCATTCATAATAAGCGCTCTAGAAAGTGGCGTCACTTTGTTCATATCTTTTAACACGTGATCAAAGTCTCCTAAATCCCCTTGAATATCACTAATAACATTAAAAGTTGTAGCTGATTTTCGAACTTGCTCTTTCCCTTCCGCATGTGCTGAAAATGTCGGTAATAATGCCGTCATAACCACTAACGAAGCAACTGTCTTTTTCATACAAATTCTCCCCCTAATAATAGAATGTACAAACTGACATGTTCTGCTTTCTCTTAGGTGCTTGTCCAATTCACATTATAAGGAGGGATTGTAAAGATAGATGGAGTAAAAAGTTAAGTGTTTTTTAAGAGATTTTGTCGTTTTTTGCACTCCACAATTAGCGATTCACGCCAATCTAGCTTTCTAGCCTTTAACATTACATACATGTAAATTTTGATGTTAAATCTTTTCGTTTCATACGTTGTTTTTATTACTTTTAATTTTCGGGAAAAATCCACTAATTAATAGCGTTATAATCCATACCATTATTAGAATAAAATTTATTGTATTACCGGAATTCAAGCTGAAAACTCTCCACAAATCGGCAGCACAAAAAACGAGAACAGCAGTAATAATAAGTAAAAATGTCCTAACTACTAATTCGATGTAAGATTTCTTCTCTTGCTTAAAAATGAACGTTCTTCTACCTTTGTACAATCTAATCACAAACAGTAGCAAGTACATACCAAGTGCGGCTCCAATAACAATTGATGTAATGGAGTTATTTTTTCTCTGCTCAGCTAGAGCGAAGTAACTTTCAGGTAATTTTCCCGTTTCATATTCAATCCATGCGTGGTAAATATCCTGACGTAAGTCTATACCACCTTCACTATTTGTAAGGATTACCAATCCATCCTTTGTATTAGGAATGAAACCATAAAAAGAATGCCAGCCTCGATTGTCACCAGAATGATAAAGTAATTTCCATTGATTAGATAGTTTTTTTTCAAATATACCTAAACCATTCTCCCCTAATACTGGCTTTTGCATTTCCTCAACACGTTCACTTTTGATGACACCATTCCCTTTATTATTTGCATCCATGCTTGCAAGTATCAATGTCATCATATCCGTAACATTTGTCTTGAGACCTGCAGCAGCCTGTTCGGTAAATTGGTAACTAGGGACCTCCTCTCCAAAATATCCATAGACTTTCGAAAGATTAAGATTTTCAGGACGTTGTAAGAATGAGCTAGATTTCATTCCTAAAGGTTTCATAATTTGTTCTTCCATATAGCGATTAAATGGTATTCCGGTAACCTCTTCAATTACAAGTTGTAAAATTGTATATCCGCCACCAGAGTAAATTGTTTCTGAACCTGGTTTATTGGTAACCTCCACTGGTTCATTAAGCCATCCTTTTCCAGACAGAGACTCCTGGATAGAATCAAGATGTTTCCCTGGTGCAACCCCAAGGTATCCTTTATGTGCAGACAGCCCTGCTGTATGACTTAATAATCTTCTGATCTTGACTTCATTATTATTAAACTCTGAATTAGGTAATTTCCATTTGGTCAGATATTTTCCAACGGGATCATCTAGTGATATACGACCTTCATCTACAAGATGCAAGATTCCCCACGCTGTAAGACTTTTAGATATGGAACCAGCCTGAAACAAAGTATCATCACTCACCGCTTTTTTTGTCTTTTTATCTACATAACCATAGTTAAGTGTATAAGCAATACGCCCCTCATGTACAATTCCTATTGCAACCCCTGGTACATTATAATTCCCCTGCCATTTTGGTACCTGTTCATCTAGCTTTTTTTTGAAATCCTCTATACTCCTATCAGTCAACGTGCCCGATTCTGCCCTCACCACATTTGTAAACCATGCTTCATTCGTAATCAATATGCAAATGATTAAACATAAAATGCTTTTGCATATTATCGATGCTTTTTGTCTATTCTTCATTTGTCCTACCCCTTTTTTCAGAATATTCTACCCGTTAATCAGAGTATCCCATTCCAATATCCCGTTCTATCGATTTTCATTACTTTACCTTACAAAATTGTAATAAAAACCAAAGTAATACATACTTAAAGGGTTTACTGATTTTTTATCCGAGGACAATGAAATTCATCAACAAGATAGACATGAAGTTATATTTATGATTTCAGTTAATCCCCCTAAAATACTAGTTCGGTTAATCAATTGGATATATTCCACACTACAAATATTCATTTTATAAAAAGAAGAACCCACACATTTTGATTAAAATGTGTGGGTTCTTTTGGCTTCCTTAAATTTTCATGAAGAAGATTGATTATTTTTTGTAGCTTACTAAAAAAAATTTTGTTCAATTAACTAACAGAACAAGATTAAACACTTAACTCGTATTAGTAATTTTTACTGTTTCTGTTGATAAATATAAAAATACTGCCTAACACACTTAATGAAAGTGCAAAATATAACAACAAATCAGGTAGAAATTTCAAAGGAATAATATCAATTAATTGTAAAACAATAATGGCAAGGATACCTAAATATAGAATATTGTACAAAGCATTATTTGTTTTATATAGAATTGCTCTTCCTCTTTCGTCATTTGCTTCATCACTTGATTGAAATTTTATTACATACATCTTACTTATCACTATTAAACCAAATAACAAAATTTTTAACAACAACAACATATGTATCACTCCTCTAGATAATCAAATACGTCGGTTAACGACTTTTCAAATACATTTGCGATTTTAAAGGCAAGAATTAGAGAAGGGTTATATTTATTCTTTTCAAGAGTAGCGATAGTTTGACGACTAACTCCCACTCTTGTTGCCAGTTCTTCTTGGGTCCAACCTTTTTCTGCTCGACAAACTACAATTTTATTATGCAACAATAGCAACACCTCTTTAGATAATTGTAAATTATTTTTTACAAATTTTAAATTATTTCTTACAATATATTTTTAAAATTAAAAATCCTCATAAAAAAAGACATAAAGATTTCTCCCCATGCCTACTAATCTTCTACTTCTTTACTGTATGTACATAATGCGCTGTTTCAAAAACTTAATAAAGTGAGACTTTAATCAGTGGGGGTTTTCTTCATCCCCCACTGATTATCAGCCCTCACCAATCGGACTTTTATGGGCAGCCTGCCCCCACCTAACTTCTTTGCTTTCGCTGAATTTTGAGGTGGGGGTCTTACTGCCCATTAAAGCGGGATAAAAAAGAGAACTACTCTTCAAGCACTTCTCTCTTTCATCCAAACGATACATATAAAATAAATTATTAAAAATATACTATATAAACTCCATTTTACTATTCTATCGAGATTGAAATATGATACATCCAACTGAGGTAGTAAATTCAAATAAAAAAAACTACTACTTTTGCAGAAGAAATCTTCATTAAATTCAGATGTAATCATATTTGAATAGTAAAAAAACACTATTTTTTACTAAGAATCGCGTTTTTTTACGCTCGATTGTAATTAATATTTTTCAGTTAATAGATGTGTAGCGATATACCTATCAGTAATCTTTGTATTAACAGTTATGCGTAACTTCTAGCTCATTATTAGCATAAATTGTTCCGTAAGTAGCACAAAGTAACATTCCACCACAAACCTCACTACTCACTTGAAAGTTTATGTTATCTTCAAATGTATCTATACTATTAGGTCTAATTGTATCTACAAATTTTTTGAAATCAAGAACCGGTAAATATTTCGTTATGATTTCATAGCTTAATAAATTATCTTCATTATTAAATGCATTATATTTCTGAATTTCTCTATAAATCGGACTTGGACTATACGGATCATGTTGCAATTGTCCATTTTCATCTTCGAATTTTTTTATTTCTTCTTTTACTATATAATCTGGATAACCTTCACTACTTTCTTCTTCATCACCAAATTCCCAAAATGGATATTCTATATCACATAAATGCGTTATAATCCACATTAGAAATTGCTCATTTATAAATCCAACATTTGTTTCTAACTCTTTGAATCTATTACCATAATATTTTGTAGCTTTTTCTACCCTTTCTTCTTGAGTCATATTATCCGTCGCCCCTGTTATATCGCATCCATCTAAATCTATAAAAATGCTATTGAATTTACCTAAAATGCCTAAATCAACAGTTTTACTCCAGTATCCTTCACCATCATTATCGATTAGTATCATAGTATCCTCCATTCTGCTTTGTTCGTTGCATAAGAAAAAGTGACTCTTTCTTAATAAGAATCACTTCCATTATTATATAACTTGTCTCTCATTAATCCTCAATTTCAATTCCAGCTTGTTTAAATGGTTCTAATACTTTTGGGTAACACATTGAAATATATTCCACTGTTTTTAGATTTTTTAAATTTTGAAATCCTTCAACAGATATTACATCAAATAAACCGTCTTCACCATCCCAATCTGGCTTTAAAATATGATAAATTTCATTTCCTCCATCAAAGCAAAGGGATTCAATCTTTTCCAAATCACTTGTTTCCAAAATTAACTCTTCTAAAAAAGCTCTAATTTCAACAATCGGGCCAGCTCCTGCATACCATTCAAAATGATTCGTATACTTATCTATTAAGTCTTTTAATTCTTTTAAAAATAGTGGCTCTTTATCTAATAAAGCTTCAATTACTACTAATTTAAAATTAAAATCTTGAAACATTTCACTCTTTCCCATTTTAAATTCCTCCAATGTTATAACATCCTTATCCAAATTATTATAAGTAAAACATATCCAATTGCAGCTTCTTTATTTCTTTCAATATCACATTAAAAAGGGATATGCTTAATTGCATGTCCACAATCGAGAAATGATACATTATACATATTTTCTTACTACTTATATTCTTTATATACTTACCTTCGCTTCTCTAGCATCCTGTTTCTTAATTAAGTCTAAGTAAAAATGCGAGACAGTTGTGTTGTAATAAGGGGAAATGAATATGAATGATAGATTAAATGTAAACATGCCTATAAATGCAGTTAATAAAAACCAACCAATAAAAGATAACCAAAGAACAAATAACTTGAACTTATGTCCTTTCATTATTCTTTTACTCTCCCTTAATGCTTCACTTGCTGTATAATCCGGATTCTCTATTAAAATGTAATATGCCATTGAATAAGAAAAATATTTAATAATACCTGGAACAATTAATAACAGACTCCATAAAAATAGAAAAATAGCCTGCAATACTCCTAATTTCATTGCTCTAAACAAATTGTTCTTCCTAAACCCTACAAATACATCGTCCACCTTAGCATCTTCATTTTTACCTAAGCGTAAGGTGAAAACAGAATACCCATAATTAAAGATACCTTGTATGACACTGTAAATAAAAAAACAAATCAGTCCTATAAAAAAATAACTTAGAATAAGTAAAACTAGTGCTGTTGGATCTACTTGCGGCTGCCCACCAATTGAATAAATAAAGAAAACATCCAAACCAATTACCCCAATAAACAGGCCAAGTATTAAATATATAAAACTAGCGATTGCTGATGCACTTAAAGTTGGTACAAAATAGTATAACGCCGATCCCCCTATACTTACTCCCCATTTCCCATCTAACGAATTAAGTGCTGCTTTCTTTAAATTTCTTATCAAACTTACATCCTCCCTTTTTCCATATTTTATCCAATAGAAATTTTACAAATAAAAGAACTTGTAGCAAGCCCCACTACAAGTTCTTTTAGCTAAACATTTTAGCTTATCCAAACAAAATATAATTTCTACACAATCGGGGTTAATTTCTAAAATATGGTTTATTAAAATCATTATATAACATAATTGTTGATTTTTGTTGAATATTCTGTTTCTTTATACAAAGACACCCCACATTCTTCCTGATATTCATTTAGATGTAGTAACTCATGTAGCAATATACCTATCATTATCTTTTTCAATAAATCCCATCCTCTTGTTTTCCAAAAAAAAAGACACAGAGATTCCTCCCCATGCCTACTAATTCCTTACTTCTTCACCGCATGCACATAATGCACCGTCTCAAAAGCTTCTAAATAATCATTTCGTCCTTCAAAATATAATGTATTTATGTCCTCTGGTGATAAGTGCTCATAAATGAGTAAGCCCGCCTTCTCTAATAGTGCTTCTATTTCGGTATAAGAAAAACATGATTTCATCGGTTCTCCGCCTATTGTAGCCATTTTCACCATATTTTCCACTCGATTGGACAGTCCCTTTTCTGTAAATAAGTTTTCATCTGGATAATCGAAAACGATAGAGCTCCCTTCTGGAACCATCACAAATAGACATTCTATTAAACTAGAAAGTTCCTCTTTCGTTAAATAGTACGTTACACCTAATAGACTAAAGAACGTCTTTTTATTTTCAAATCCTTCATTCCGTAACTGTTCATAGGAAAATCCTTTCGTGAAGTCCATCGAAATAAAATGAAGATTATTTGGAACTTCAAGTTCTGCTTCTTTTATTCTCTCCTTCTTAAACCCTTGTGTAGAAGGATGATCCACTTCAAATATTTCTATATTACTCTCTAATTCTCGGTGTCTAAAACTAAATGTATCTAATCCCGCACCGAGTATAACGTATTGTTTCGTTCCCAGCGTAATCTCGTGTAGTAATACTCTTTCACAATATGCCGCACGCGCTAAAGGTGTTGGTGATAATTGCACTTGTGTAATCCATTTTAATATTTCTTGTGGATTATCTTGAAACTGCTGTGCAATGTCTGTATTGAAAAAATGTATTCCTTGAACCATATTCATTTCAATGTCGTTACGTTCTTTTTGAGAAATGAACTCTTTAGCTACATAATCATCAAAGATTTTCGGATTATCAAATTCACTATGATATGCCCTTCCGAAAGCTGATACTAACGACGTTATACTTGCTTCACCTTTTTTCACGCACATACACTCCTTCATTTTCACAACAAAAATAGGGTTCCCCTGGCCAGGAGAACCCTATTATACACTTTATTTTTATATTGGCAAATTATAGCATAAATAAGTTTTTTTGTCAAGTTTCCAGCCTACTATCACTCCGACACTTTGTATATTCTCTAGCAGGAAAATTGTCGATTCACACAGAATATTCCAGATTATAACAATACACATGGAGGCCAATATGAAAAGATTCGTCATTATTACAGTAGGAAAAACACACAGCGGAAAAACTACATTTGCAAGAGAATTAGAAAAAGAGTTACCCCACTCTTTCGTTATGGATCAAGATAACCAAGCAGAATTTATTAACGCGCATTATGAAAAATTACAGCCGGCTGAAGGCGCTAATACATTTAAGCACGGCCTTTCAAAATTCATTGTTGATTATGCGAAAGGACATACAAATTTACACCTTATTATTAGTAACTCCAATCGCAGTAAAAACGGAAGGTTATATTTACTAAACGAATTATTTCCACAAAATGAATATGTACGCATACTCGTTCATTTTGACATTCCAGATGATGTACTTTACGAAAGAGTGGCTCGAAGCACGCGAAGTACGAATATTTTTAGAGGTGGATATGCTAGTTTCAAAGAAGTACTTGATCGACAACAAACTGAATCACTTCACGATGATGTCGTAGATCCTGTAGAAAACGAGGCTGATTATTTGTTTGTTATTCGCAATAGTAAAGATGTAAGCTTTACTATTGAAGAAATTGTTCATCTTGCTAAAGATTTGTCCCCTACTCCAAAATAAGAGACTATAAGAATTACATAATGATAGATTATTATGCAAATCCTTCCTCTAAGCGCCTAACATAGTATATAATGATAAGATAATCTACTTCTATATGCTCATTTTTACACAAAACAGTTCATGCATATGAAAGAAAAGAGGTACAAAAATATGAAAACAAAACAAACAATCGCTGCGTCTACACTAGCTTTAGCAATGATTGCTGGCGCAAACTCTGCTCATGCGGAAGTAACTGATGCTACTCCTCAGCAAAGTACGGGAGATCGATTAGCTGAAATTAAGCAACATAAACAAGAGTTAGATGCGAAATTGCAGCAACACAAAGAAAACGTGGATCAAACATTGAATGAACTTAACAAAGTTAAGGAAAATGTTGATACGAAGGTGAATGAACTACACGAGCGTAAACAAGTTGCCGATGAAAAAATTAACGAAATTAAGCAACGTAAAGAAGAGTTCGATGCAAAACTTCAGCAAGACAAACAAATCGCCGAAGATAAAATCGCTGAAATAAAAGAGCATAAAAAACAAGTAGAAGATAAAGTTGCTGAAGTGAAAGAACATAAGCAAAATATCGATAATAAGGTTAATGAGATTAAAGAACATAAACAAACTGTCGATGAAAAAGTGAATGAAATTAAGCAGCATAAAGAGAACATCGATCAAAAGGTTAATGAACTTAAGGAAGTTAAAAAACAAGTCGATGAAAAGTTAGCTGAGTTAAAGAAAGCGAAACAAACTGCTGAGGACAAACTTGCTGAACTAAAAGAAAACAAACCGAATATTGGTAACACGTTAGAAGAACTTAAGAAAATTAAAAGCAATTTAGATAGTCTTTCTGCTAACTTAGAACTAGCTAAGCAGGATGTGAAAAACAAACTTGCTGCTTTACAAGAAGCTAGACAAGATTTAATCAATAAAATTAACGAAATTAAGCAATCGAAACAAACTGTTTCAGACGATTTATCAAAGAAAAAACAAGACTTAGATATTAAAATCAACGACTTTAAACATACTGAGAAAAAAATTGATGACAAATTAGCTGAGTTACACACAACGAAGCAAAATGTAGATAACAAGATCAACGAAGTATCTCAATCGAAACAAACAGAAACAAAGACTGGTACTACAAATGCAAACAATAATGCTAGAGAACTTCCTAATGCTGGTAGTGAGCAATCAAATAATATGGCTTTAGGTATGTTATCTGTATTAGGCGGCGTTTTATTAATTGCGCGCAATAAAATTAAAACGTTATTCTCAAAATAAAGCCATTATACTTATTAGAAATAATTATACAAAGGCCAACCGCATGTACGGTTGGCCCTTTTTCTTTATATTAATTGTCCATCTCTTAGCGTCAATATACGATCACATACATCAAGCATTCTTTCATCATGTGTAATCATAATTGCTGCTTTTTGGCTCTCCTTCACTTCACGTTTCATCATTTCCACAACTTCACGTGCGCGTTTTGAGTCTAAGCTTGCCGTTGGCTCATCCGCTAATATTAAATCTGGGTTATTCATGAACGCACGAGCAATTGCTACCCTTTGTTTTTCCCCACCAGATAGTTGATTTGGATAATGATTTTTTCTTTCTCCTAATCCAAATGCTGCTAATAAATGATCCGCACGCTTTTCTGATTCTTGTTTACTTTCTTTTTTCAGCTTAGCAATGTAAAGTAACTGTTCCTTCACATTTAAATATGGAACAAGATTTGCAAACTGGAAAATGAAGCCGATTTTTTTCAAACGAATGTCTGTCATTTCCTTTTCTGATAACTTCGTAATATTTTGCTCACGAATGTAAATATCCCCTTTTGACGGTGATAATAGTGCACCCGCGATTGATAATAACGTACTTTTCCCTGATCCAGAAGGACCGACGATTCCGATAAATTCTCCAGCTTTTACATCAAGCGATATCGGATGAAGGGCTGTTACTTCCGTATTCCCTTCTCCGTACACTTTACTTACTTTGTCTAATTTCAATAATGAAGTCATTACATCCCGCCTCCAATTGCTTCTAGTGCATCAACTTTTAATACTTGATATAACGAAATAAGTGTTCCTAAAATACTAATGACGATAAAGATTGCTGCATATTGTGCAATCATCGGTGTTGTTAATAAGAACGGCATACCTGTTGGTAAAATTTGTTCTAATCCTTGTACAAGAACGATGCTAATTATCATCGCAACGACTGATAAGAATAACGCCTGCACGACTAAGCTATTTGCTAAATACGAGTTCTTTGTACCAATCGCTTTTAATACGCCTAATTGCTGTGTTTTTTGCAGCGTAATGACATAGAAGAATACACCGATTAATAGCGCAGCGATAACAAGTAAGAACGCAATGATCATCGTTAATGTTCCTTGCTCTTCTTTAAATCCTGGAATACTTTGCAGTACTTCTTTTTTGTCGATAACATGTGCATTTTTAATTTCTTTATCTGTATTCAGTGCAATTGCACTATAATCTTTTTGATTTGGTTGTGAAATAGCACCCCATACGTCTTCATTTACATATACAACTGGTGTATGGCTAAACATTTGATCTTTCGTAAATCCAACGATTGTAAATTCTTTCTTTGAAACAGGATCAATAATTGTATCCCCAATATCAATTCCTTTTTCTTTAATTGATTCATCAGCAACCATTTCATTGTTTGCTGTACCTAATTTCTCACCTTTTACAATGTTCGGTTCCAAAAATGTATCGCGTTCACTTGAGAAAATAGCGATATCAACCTTTTTTGAACTATCTTTCTTTTCATATGTTGAAACTTTCACGCGAAACGGAACGGCCTCTTTCTCGCCTACTTGACTTACTACGTTATCTACATCGTCTTTCTTAATTTGTGAACGAAGTAATTTATTTTCCGCATCATCCGCTAAAACGAACTTATTTGCCTCCATATTTTGAATCGATGAAGCATTATCATATGATAATCCATTTGCTAATCCTGAAATCACAAGGACTAAAAATGATAATAAAACCATGATAAGTCCGATTAATCCATATCTTAATTTTGATTGTTTCAATTCACGCAGAGCTAAAAACATTTCGCTCGCTCCTTCCTCTTTCTTTCTATGCACTTATCATAAAAAAGAAATATGAACGGAATATGAACAGAAGATTACAGAGGAAAGATTAAATTTTCAGAAAGTATTGAAAATAAATAGAATCCTTGATACAATTCAGTCAAATAATATTGACCGAGTAATTTAATTCAAGGAGTTGATCATATTGAAGCCCGTATTAACACTCACTACTTATAGCCAATTAAAAGCATTAAGCGATCCACTACGTGCCGAAATGATGATACGTCTATGCGAACGTCCTTATACTGGACAATTACTATCTGAGAAATTCGGCATTTCAAGGGCGAAAATTCATTATCATTTAAAAGAATTAGAAAAGAATAGTCTTATAGAGATTGTTTATACAGAAGAAAAGAATGGCATCATTCAAAAGTTTTATCAATCTGTCGCTAAAGGCTTCACCCCTGCCACAGATC
This sequence comes from Bacillus paranthracis, assembly GCF_001883995.1. Lineage (GTDB taxonomy): Bacteria > Bacillota > Bacilli > Bacillales > Bacillaceae_G > Bacillus_A > Bacillus_A paranthracis. The sequence continues at coordinate 90,551 of NZ_MACE01000082.1, forward strand.
TATTACCTCATTTAGAAATAGTAAGCGAATCAGGTCGCCAAATCTTTTTACAAATGATAGAAAGAACGAAAAGCCAAATTCTCGCTGCACCAGAGGAAGCTTTTACATTACGAAATGCAAGTGAAGACCCAGCTAAGTGGAATTACGTTTCATCTTGCTGGGAGTTTGATGCTACGCCAGAACAATTTCAAGTGTGGGTAAAAAAGTTTTATGAATTAATGTCTGAATTAAACGAAATCACAAAAGGTGCAGATAAAGATCCGAATAGTAAACCTTATTATATTTCTACTACTGCACTTCAAATCGCAGAGAGAACAATGCAGCAATTTATTAAAGAAGAAAAATCGTAATACGATTTTTTTTACATAAAGTGAAACTTTAATCAGTGGGGTTTTGTTCATCCCCCACTGATTATTAGTTGAACCAATCGGGCTTTTACGGGCAGCCCGACCCCCACCTAATTTCTTTGCTTTCGCTGAATTTTGAGATGGAGGTCTTACTGCCCGTTAATGCGGGATAAACGGTCAAATTTATTTTACCGAATAAATTTATTATAAAGGAGTAGATAAAGTGGACATATTAAAAAACCGGAATTTCCTCTTATTATTTTTAGGGAGAATTTTCACCAACATAGGAGATAGCTTATATTACGTAGCAGCAATGTGGCTCATATATAAGCTAAGTGGTAATCCTTTTTATTCTGGATTGGCTGGTTTCCTTACGTTACTACCTTCTGCATTACAATTTCTTACCGGCCCATTCGTTGATAGATGGCCAATTAAAAACACCCTCGTCATCACACAAGTTTTGCAATGCATTCTTATATTAATCATTCCTATTACACACTACTTCGACCTATTAACAGTCCAACTACTACTCATCATCATGCCCATCGTAGCCTTTATCGAACAATTCGCCTATCCTGCACAGTCAAAAGCTTTACCACTTCTACTGCATAAAACACAATTATTAAAAGGAAACTCACTCTTCTCATTTGCGTATCAAGGCATCGATTTAATTTGTACGACTCTTTCTGGAATATTAGTAGCACTACTTGGCGCAATCTCTTTATATGTAATTGACTCTTTCACATTCGCGATTACTGCCCTTTTGTTCTTTTCATTGAAAATGCCACAGCAAACTGCAGCAAACACATCACTTTCAACTAAACAATATTTCTCTGATTTAAAAGAAGGTTTTTCAATCGTCTTTCGTTCCTTAATGAGCGTATTCTTAATCGGTTCAGTTGTTGCCAATTTTTCTATCGGTATGACGATGGCCATACTCCCTTCTTTCGCTGATTCTTTAGGAGGCGTGAAATCATACGGATTCTTCTTAGCTGCTATATTAGCAGGTAGTCTGATTGGTGCTTTATTCAGTTCGTGGGTTGGCAAACGTAACGTTGGCCGCGCATCTATTATTAGCTTTGCGACTGGTGCTATCTTTTGGTTTCTCTCTACGGTTGTACCGTTTCAATGGTTATCTATTTTCTTATTCGGCCTATCTTGGATTCCAATTGGTGCAACCAACATATTATTTGCGACAATTAGTCAAATTTTAATTCCAAATCGATATATTGGACGCATCAACTCAGTTATGCGAAGTATGGGCACAATTGCTATGCCGTTCGGTTCTTTAATTGGCGGATATGCTGCAAATGTATTTAGTAGCCAACTCATTTTCGCACTCGCTAGCATCGGGATTTTATTTATTTCTCTCGTATGGCTACTCCATCCGAAATTACGAGCATTGCCAAAAGCTGATGAAATTACAGCGGATACTTTTGGGGTTCGGTTTAAGGAAGAGCGCGGGAAAGGTGCGGCTTTATAGCAGGAATGATAGTACGTGAAATTTATATCGGCGATTTTTCAAATATATCAGCGCAACTCGAATTATATCGGCGATTTTCACAATATATCGGCGCAACTCAAATTATATCAGCGATTTTTCGATTATATCGACTTAACGACAAAAAGAAGAGGCCGTTCCCAAACAGCCTCTTCCCTCTATTTTGGAAGCTCCACCCGAACAGTCGTCCCTTCCCCTTTCGTGCTATAAACTGAAACAGTTCCGTTATGCAGTTCAACAATCTTCTGCACAATCGACAATCCTAAACCGCTACCTTCTACATTTCTTGCCCTTGCTGTATCCACCTTATAAAAACGATCAAAAATACGATCCATTTCTTCTTTTTCCATGCCGATTCCGTTATCGGATATCGAGATTATAACGCTAGACTCTAACTCTTCGACAAAAAACTCAATGGTCCCACCGTCGTTTGAAAATTTAATGCTATTCGTAAAGATATTACTCCATACTTGATGAAGTAAGTTTTCATCACCTTTTATAGTGATATCTGGCACATCAAATTCAACGGCGATATCTTTCTCACGCCATTTCCACTCGAGCATAAAAATGGCGTCTTTAATTTGCTTCTGCAAATTGAATTCTTTTATTTGTAAAACTTTCTCTTCTTTATCTAATGAAGCGAGCGTCAGTAACTGTTTACATAAACTAGACATTCGCTTACTTTCCCCCTCAATAATTTGTAAGTAATGGTTTCTTTCTTCCTCACTCATCTTTTCTGTTTGCAATGTTTTCGAAAAACCTTGTATGGAAGAAAGCGGTGACTGGAATTCATGTGAAACGTTCGAAACGAACTCTTGTCTCATTTCATCTAGTTCTTTAATACTTTTCGTCATCTTTTGGAAGCTTGTAGATAACGTACCAATTTCATCTTTTCGTTTTACGTCTAATTCAATTTCATATTCCCCACTCGCAATTTTTTGCGTAGCCTTCGTAAATTTACGAATTGGACGAACGATATATCCTGCTGCAATCGCTATAAAGATAATGCTTAATAGTACGATAAACCCAAGTAATACCGCTAAGAAAATTCGCATCTCGCCGAATTGGTTTTGAATGTCAGGGCGAATAAATAATGCGTACTGTTTATCACCGTGCTTTACCGGTACACCGACACTATTTATTAATTCATTATCGAAAAAACCGGTAATAAATAGGCGAGTCGGATATGTAGAAACACCATTAAACGTTTCCCCTTGCAATACTTTATGAACGGTATCATCACTAATAGACGTCTTACGAAACGCATTGCCGATACGCTTTCCATTCTTTTGATCATCGACAATATAAATTTCATACCCTAACTTCGCAATAGATTGTAAGTACGCCTCTTGATTTTCTTCGCTTTGCTTTTCATATAACGATTTAACTTCTTCCGCATACTTTAAAATCTTTTCACTATTATACGGTTTTAACTTCACTTGATAATATACGTTCGTTAATAAAAAGCCGATAATACTACTAAGTAGCATAATACCGACCGTCATAAAAACAAATCTAGAGTATAATGATTTCATTTTATTTCAACTCCAACTTATAACCGAGTCCGCGCACTGTTGTAATTTGAAAATCATCCGTTCGTTTTGAGAAACGATCTCGGAGCCTTTTCACATGAACGTCAACCGTTCGTTCATCCCCTTCAAAATCCATTCCCCATACTAGCTCAATTAACTCTTCTCTTGAAAATGTTCTCCCAGGATAACTAGCTAATTGTGATAATAATTCAAATTCCTTTAATGGAAGCAAAATCGTCTGCCCGTTACACTTTACTTCAACACCTTTACGATCAATTGTCGTCCCGTGAAGTGTAATTATGTCCGCACTCAGCATTTGATAACGGCGCAATAAAGCTTTCATACGGAAAATGACTTCAGCTGGTTCAAATGGTTTTACGATATAATCGTCTGTACCAGAAATAAATCCTCTTTCTTTATCGACTAACTGATCCTTTGCTGTTAATAAAATAACAGGAATATCATGATACTTCCGAATTTCTTCACATAACGTATAGCCATCAACGAACGGCATCATAATGTCTACGATCGCAAGATGAATATTTTCCTTCTCTAATACTTCTTGCGCTACCTTTCCATCTTCTGCCTCAAAAACTGTAAACCCCTCTTTTTGTAAATGGTAATGCAATAATTCTCTAATATGCTTATCATCATCAGCTAATAAAATATGTATCATCTTCATTAAACCCTCTCTTGTTCATCCTTCTACATCACTACATTAAGAAACAATTGGATTTTTTGCAAGAAAAAGAAAAAGAATCTATTTTGAAAAAAGATTATTCAAAATAGATTCTCACGTTTTAGTATTAAGATTATTTTAAACAAAAATAATTTCTAAGCTTTCGAAATATCAACAAATCCTTCTCCGAATACGTCACGAACATCATGTATAGCAATGAACGCAGCTGGATCTGTAATTTGAACAATCCTCTTTAGCTTCACTACTTCTTGCTTATTAATAACAACGTAAAGAATGTCCTTCGGCGTTTTCGTGTAATAGCCATGACCTGAATACACGGTAACTCCTCTGCCCATTAAGGTTGTTACCTTCCCTGCAATTTCATCTGGTTTATCCGAAATAATCGTAATGGCCTTTTTCGGATTTAAACCTTCAATTACAAATTCCATTACTTTCGTTCCTACATATAACATAATAATTGTCAGCATCAGTTTTTCTGCACCAATGATGAAATAAGATGAAAACGCAACGATTAAATCGAAGAACAGTAGACCATAGCTAATGCTCCATCCTAAATATTTATGCGTCATCCGTGCTAAGATGGTAGTACCTGCTGTCGTTCCACCAACGCGAATGATGAGACCAATCCCGCACCCGATAAATATTCCACCGAAAATAGCATTTACGAGCATTTCATCCGAAGCAATCGTCCATCCTTCTGTTAAATGAAGAAATAGCGAGTTCGTAACTACAGCGATAATCGTATAAATCGTTGTGATTTTATTCAAAAATTTATAACCGACTATTAACAAAATCGCATTTAAAATTAAATTGACTAAACCTGGTGACCATTCAAATAAATAGTACGTAATAATCGTAATACCTGTTACCCCGCCCTCACCAAACTCGTTCGGGATAACAAACAAATTGACACCTAACGCAAAAAGAAATGCACCGATAATAATAAAAATAATGTCTGTCGTTCTTTTTTTCATACAGTACCTCACTTCTTATGTAAATATTTATTCTGTCATAAACTCTCACCATTATATCGTGGAATATTCAAATCGAACAGTGGTTTATTTTTATTTTCATATAGGATGATAAATCAACTTTATTCTATATCCACATGTAATTTTAAAAGGGTAACAACTGTATTTATTATGTACTACAAGTAAAGTTTTGATTTCACATGTTATTCATGCTAAAAACCGAATAGGAACACGTACTCGCATGAACTTCGAGTACAAAACAAATAGGCGAAGCTATAAAATAGGCTTCGCATCAAGCATTTGATTGTAGAGATTTATATTCATACATTCCAAAAATAAATTTACTTATCTTTCTCCATGTATTCTTTAATCTTTCGTTCTTCCCACTCTTTTCCGAATATCCCGAATGGAAAAGTTGTCAAACCATGTATAACGATACCAATCCCCCAACCTGCAAGTGGATATAAAAACCATAATTTACTTGAATCAGAGCTTATATTTATAAAAAAAAGCATTAAGTTAACTAGTATATATAATGCTAAATGAATATAAAACGCTTTTAAATTCTCCACTCTTTTTTTAGCTCGTAAATAATTCTCATCTCGCTCCATATATAAACACCTCTTTCATTATTGTATTTTTTAAATTCACTCCGATTTAAACATCATATTCTAGTCAGGAATACCTTATTCTCAATAAAATACAAAACAAAAAAGTACCTAGCAAATAGTCATGTGTATGACCATTTGCTAGGTACTGAATAATCCATTTATTATTTACAGAAGTCTAATTAAGACCAAATCCAAACATCATCATTATTTTCAACGTTGCTCTTTACCTCATGAACTTTTTCAATATGGTCAACTGTGTTCCAGTTAATAGAACTTCCACCCCATCCCACATAATTCATATCAATTTTCACTTTCTCACCCGCATGAAATACTTGTCCCTTTGTTAAGAAAACATCAATAATCACTTTCTTCCCGTTTAGCGATGGATACCCCACTACGACATATTTAGTAGCACCGTCTGTTCCTACTTTTGATACTTCACCAATTACATAATCAGGTGAGCCATCTTCTTTCATGTGCATGCCTAACTTGTTTGTTGTATTTTCAATTGCAGTTGCAACCATATATTCTGTAAAATTACGCATCATAGATCCAGTAGCTTTAACCTCATCTCCTACTTTCACATTTGAGAAAGTATCCATGTATACACTAACAGGTTCTTCGTATTGCTTAGATTTTACGACAATTACACCGTTATCTACTTCTACTACTCGCCCTTCTAATGTTGAGAAATTCGATTCTATAGAAGCAGCACTCGCTTTTGTTAGTTCTAACCCTGGTAAATTCGTTCCTGATAATGCTGCGATTCCTAAAGCACCTGCTAAAATTAATTTTTTCATACCCATTATGAAACATCTCCATTCATGATGATTTTATTTTTGATTGGATACGACCAACCTGTAACTATTATAGTTACAGGTTGTAGAAAATAGCAACCCCCTTTCTTATGCAATGTTGCATACTGTACTTTTTAAATATACAACAAGAGGGCTTTAATTTAATTCAAAGCTAAAATAACCTTATGACCACGGTATAAAGAAATTAAGAACCACTTTCGGTCCTAAGGTTAACGAATAGCTTTATAAAAACTCAATCAAAATTTATTCAACTAGTTGAATAATGAACCATGTCGAATTTTATTTTCATAAAATTCAAATTTCAAGGAGGTTTTACAAAATATTACACAGAATTATTCGTATATCGTAATATATTTGGAATTTTTTTACGATTCGTTTCATTTTATCTACCACGTTTAGACAAAATGAAATAAAACAATAAAAAGGAGAGAGATAGATTGAAAAGAAAAATTAGTACAGCTGTTGTAGGGTTATCAGTGTTTAGCTTTGGTCTTTTTGGTGTAAATATTGGGGATGGCGGCGTTGTAAAAGCTGAGCACGGTGAAACTTTTGCTCCGAAATTAGAAAATCATGGTGACTACGGTGGCGCTCCTGCTTTCAATGTTGGGGATACTCCTGCTCCGAAATCAGTAAGCATTGGAGATGGCGGTGGCGCTCCTGCTTATGATCATGGCAGACCTCCTATTTCATCATACAATATAGGGGATACTTGGGCTCCTTCTTATACAAATACTCATGGAGAAGGAATGGCTCCTAAACAAGAGAGTCACGCTGACTTCTTTGCTCCTACGTTAGAAGCGCATGGTAATACTGGCGCTCCTGCTTTAAATGTTGGTGATACGCCGACTCCGAAGCTTGAGGGGCACGAACATTTCCCTGCTCCTAAACAAGAGACACATGCTGATTTAAGCTCAAAATTAGATTCACATGCGGATACTTGGGCTCCTGCATTAAACATTGGTGACACTGGTGGGGCTCCTAAACAAGAAGGACATACACATTTCCCTGCTCCAAAATTTGAAGCTCATGGCAATACTGGCGGTGCTCCTGCTAATTCTGAACATGGTACAGGTTGGTAAGTTAACAAAATTAAAAACAATCTATACTACTGTTCCTATATGTTTACAAGAAAACCATTCGATGTTATGTGGTTTTCAATTCTAAAAAATACACCTATTAACTAGGTGTATTTTATTTTATCTCTCTATCTAATAATTAAAGAATACTCCCCTAAAAACCCCAACAAAAAAAACGAAGAAACTCCCTATACTTCAGACACTTAAAGTACCACGAACGTTACGATTTTTAGTGACACTCCGGATCCAATCCCACTTTCATCTCAAGTGCCTAAAGACGATAGCTTTCTTGTTCAGGAAAAGCTGTAACCTCTCCATTCATGATAATTTTATTTTTCGGATTGAATACGGCCAACTTATAATCATTACAGTTACAGATTGTAGAAAATATCAACCATCTTTCTTATACAATGATGCATACTGTACTTTTTAAATATAGATCGATTATTCCTATATTCAGCACTACTGCTAAATTCTTGCATCACAGCAGGTAAACAGATTGATGATGAAGAAACTAATGTCATGCATCATATTTTTCAATGTTACGTATAATCGTAGTCTATTACATTATGTAGGAGCGGAGTTAACATGTTAATAAAACCAAACAGATTACAGCCAGGTGATATCGTGGCAACAGTAAGCCCTTCATGGGGAGGCGCAGGCGATTCTGAAATAAGATGGCGTTATGAACAAGGGGTAAAGAGATTAGAAGAAGTTTTCGGTCTTACGGTTGTTCCAATGCCGAATAGTTTAAAAGGTAGCGAATTCATTTATAAAAATCCACAGGCTCGTGCGGAAGATTTAATGACTGCATTTCAAGATACGCGCGTGAAAGCAATTATCGCGAATATCGGCGGAGAAGATAGCATTCGCTTACTTCCCTATATAGATTTTAATGTAATACGTGAAAATCCGAAAATTTTTATGGGGTACTCTGACGTTACCATTTCACATTTATTTTGCCATAAAGCAGGTATTTCCTCTTTTTACGGTCCAGCCATTTTAACGGATTTTGCTGAAAATATAGAGATGAATCCATATACGGTTGAAATGGTAAAGCGAACTCTCTTTTCAAATGAAGTTATTGGCGAAATTCAACCAGCTCCTGAATGGACGAGTGAGCGTTTAGAATGGATAGAGGTAAATAAGGATACAAGACGGACGATGCAGCAAAACAATGGATATGAGGTACTTCAAGGTTCTACTACTGTACAAGGGCGTTTAATTGGCGGATGTATAGAAGTACTGGAATTTGCAAAAGGAACGGAACTTTGGCCTGAGAAAAAACATTGGGAGGATAGCATTCTCTTCTTTGAAACTTCTGAAGATCATCCAGAACCAAGTTATATAAAGTATTGGTTACGAAATTATGCAGCGCAAGGCATTCTGCAAAAAGCAAAAGGCATCATTTTTGGTAAACCAAAAGACGAAATGTATTATGAAGAATATAAACACGAAATACTGCAAGTAATGAAAGAACATAACTTAGAAGATTTGCCGATTCTTTATAATTTTAATTTTGGCCATACTGAACCGAAGTTTATTTTACCTTACGGCGCAATGGCAGAAATTGATTGCGAAAATGTATCTTTTTCTATTTTAGAGAGTGGCGTGGAATGAATAAAATCACTCCTATGAGATATGTCTGTGAATTGGTACTTTTTAAAAGTATATAATTGGAGGGAGATTACGTGTATGGAAGTAACATTTACAGTAAGTAAATGGGATGAAAAACCAATTGATGACACTAGAAAAGATTTTCCTATTAATATTGCTCATGTTGAATATGATATTGATGGGGAATTAAAAGGAAAAGCTTTTGTTGAATACTTATTATATTATTTAGACTCAAATATAAATGATGGTCACTTGGCTACTGCTAAAATTTCTGGTTTTTTACACTTTGAAGGGATTTATAAGGGGCAACAAGGAACATTTACAGCTATAGAGCAAGGTATATTTGATAAAGGAAATTTAGATTCCCCAGGAACAATTATTAAAGCTACCGGTAACTTAGAAAACCTACGAGGATTCTATAATTATCAGTTTACAGGTCAAACTAGTAAACTAATTTTAGAGTTTAAATTTTAGCAAAACATCCTATAAATTAGTGGAAAGGATATTTCTTGTAATACTAGGAATGTCCTTAACTCTTTTAAAATAAGAAAAACCGAAACTAAAATCATTTCGGTTTTTCAAACTAATGAAGTCTATCATTATTTTAAAGAATGTACAAATAACCCACTACGCAGTTTCGGTTCAAACCACGTTGATTTTGGCGGCATAACTTCTCCAGCGTCTGCGATTGCTAATAAAGATTCCATTGATGTCGGATATAGTGAGAACGCCGCTTTATACTCGCCGCTATTTACAAGGCGTTCTAGTTCTTCTAATCCGCGGATTCCTCCGACAAAGTCGATACGTGAATCAGATCGCGGATCATGTATTTCAAGTACTTGGCTTAATAAGTGATCTTGCAAAATAGATACATCTAAACCTTTCACAAGATCATTCGCATCAAACGTTTCCTCTTTCACTGTGAGCTTATACCACTTCTCATTCACATACATGCCAAATGTTTTTGGTTCATTTGGTTTATACGGAGAAACAGATGCTTCTTCTACATAAAAGTACTGCGTAATTTGATTTAAAAACTGCTCCTCTGACAAGCCATTTAAATCTTTCACAACTCGGTTATAGTCCCAAATTGATAATTCATCGTGAGGGAATAAAACTGATAGGAAGAAATTAAACTCCTCTTCTCCTGTGTAGTTCGGATATTGTTCTCTTCGCATGAGCCCTACTTTTGCAGCTGATGCCGAGCGGTGATGTCCATCTGCAATATAAAGATTAGGAATATCTTCAAATAAGTTTACTAAACTTGCAATTACTTCTTCATCATCTATTTTCCAAGCAATATGCCTAACGCCGTCTTCCGCTGTAAATATATAGATTGGCGTATGTTCTGCTTTCCAGTTTGCGATGAAACGTTTCACTTCTTCTTTTGTACGATATGTTAAAAAGATAGGACCTGTATTTGCGTCACACACATCTACGTGGCGAATACGATCAAGTTCTTTTTCATGGCGCGTTCTTTCATGTTTTTTAATTGTATCGTCTTCATACTCATCAATAGATGTACAAACGACAAGACCGGACTGCGTTCTTCCTTGCATCGTCAGTTCATAAATATATAGTGCTGGCTCTTCGTCTTGAATGAACACTTCTTCTCGTATCAATCGATTTAAATTTTCACCCGCTTTTTCATATACGCGATCATCGTACGGTGAAAGCGCTGGGTCTAAATCAATTTCTGCTTTATCAACGTGTAAGAAAGAATACGGATTCCCTTTTACAACCTCTCTTGCTTCTTCACTATTTAATACGTCATACGGTAAAGCTGCAACTTGTGCTGCTTTTTCTTCTACTGGACGAATGGCCCGAAACGGTCGGATTTTTGCCACATTCCTCTCTCCTTTACACAATCATTCGAACGGCTACAACACCTGTAATTTTGCTTATATTTTCCACAATGTTCTCTTTTATTATATCATCAATTCCGTTATCAATATCAATCATCGTGTACGCCCAAGAATGTTTACTACGATTAATCATATCCGCAATATTTATATGATGTTCTGCTAAGCATCCTGTAATTTGTCCTACCATATTCGGAACGTTTTGATGCATGATTGTAATACGTTTCTTTCCGATATACGGCAATTCTACGTTTGGATAGTTGACTGAGTTACGAATATTTCCTGTCTCTAAATATTCACGTAATTGACGCGCTGCCATGACCGCACAATTTTCTTCTGATTCAGATGTAGATGCACCAAGGTGTGGCGTCGCAGTTACATTTTTCATCTTTATCACATTTTCATTTGGGAAGTCCGTTACGTAATGCGCAATAATTTCTTCTTCTAACGCTTTTTGAAGAACCTTTTCATCTACAAGTTCACCTCTAGAGAAATTGAATAGACGCATTCCTTTTTTCATCTTCTCTACAGCGTGTTCACCAATAATCCCCTTCGTTTGATTCGTAAGAGGAATATGCAGTGTAATATAATCACACGTTGCAAAAATTTCATCTAAACTAAATGCTCTTTGCACATGTGTAGAAAGGCGCCAAGCTGTTTCAACTGAAATGTAAGGGTCATATCCGACAACGTCCATCCCTAAAGCTAACGCATCGTTCGCAACTAAAGCACCTATTGCACCAAGCCCGATAACTCCTAGGCGTTTTCCCGCAATTTCAGATCCAACAAATTGTTTTTTTCCTGATTCAACAAGCTGCGGTACTTCTTCACCTTCTAAATTTTTCGTCCAGCTTACTCCGTTAATAATGTTACGTGAAGACATAATAAGACTGGCGATAATAAGTTCCTTTACTGCATTAGCATTCGCCCCTGGCGTATTAAAGACTACAATCCCTTTTTCTGTACATCGCTCGACAGGAATATTATTTACACCAGCACCAGCTCTGGCAATCGCCTTTAAATCTTTTGAAAATTCTTCTTGATGTAAAGAATAGCTGCGAAGTAAAATACCGTCTGGGTGGTCCATTCTCTCCCCTACTTCATAGCGCTCTCCGCTAAGCACTTGCAAACCTTTTTCTGCAATTTGATTTAACGTTTGAACACGAAACATATCCCCATCTCCCTATCTATTCTCAAGCTCAAATTCCTTCATATAATTTACTAATTGCTGTACGCCGTGTGCTGGCATCGCATTGTAAATACTTGCGCGCATACCACCGACTGAACGATGTCCTTTTAGTGTAACAAGTCCTCGTTCTTTCGCTTTTTGTAAAAACTCACTGTTCAGCTCTTCTGACGGTGTTGTAAACGGAATGTTCATAAGTGATCGATACGTAGGATCAACTGGTGAAGTAAACAATTTTGATTCATCTAAGAAATTGTAAAGAAGTGAAGATTTTATTTTATTTTGTTCTTCAATCGCAGATACTCCACCTTGCTCTTTCAGCCACTCTAGTACAAGTTTCGTTACGTAAATACTAAAGGACGGCGGTGTATTATATAAGGAGTTATTTTTACTGTAAGTTTCATAGTTTAACATCGTAGGACAAGAGCGATCTGCTCCCCCAATTAAATCTCTTTTTATAATTGCAATCGTTAAGCCTGCTGGCCCTAAATTCTTTTGCGCTCCCGCATATATAAGACCAAACTTCGAAACATCATATCGTTCTGATAAAATATTTGAGGACATATCCGCAACGAGCGGTACTTTATCTACATGTGGAATGTCCACATACTTCGTTCCCTCAATTGTATTGTTCGTTGTAATATGTACATAATCTAGTTTTTCATCGCCTAGTAAACCATCCAGTTTAGGAATTGTAGTAAACTTCTCATTTTCAGAAGAAGCAATCACTTGCACTTCTCCTACTTTTTCAGCTTCTTGCATCGCCTTTTTAGACCATGAGCCAGTCAATATATATCCTGCTTTTTTATACGTATTCATTACATTCAGCGGTATCATAGAAAATTGTAATGACGCACCGCCTTGTAAAAACAATACTTCATACTCATCAGGAATGTTCATTAATTCACGAAGTAAGCTACTCGCTTCCTCTATAATACTTTGAAAATAAGAAGATCGATGACTCATTTCCATAATAGACATGCCTGTCCCGTTATAATTTACTAGCTCCTTTTGCACTTTCTCTAAAACTGGCAAAGGGAGTATTGATGGTCCTGCTGAAAAATTATACACTCTTTCCATCACCCGGATGACCTCCCTATTTCTCATTTTGGTATTTTTTAAACTTTCTGAATTATAACCCACAATACAAGACACGGTCAATTTGTTTTCTATTATTACGGCGTAAGACGCAATGGAATCGCTTGCAAGTGCCAATGTTTTTATAAACACATAAAAAAGTGTTAAGTACATAATCGTACTTAACACTCTAGTAATAAAGTATAATTGCTAATTGTCCGTAAAGAACCGATCAAAAATTTGATAAATTGCAGAAAGACCAATGAGCCAATAAATAGTGTCCACAAGCGCCGGCATAGAACCAAACCATTTCTCAACTACATTGTAATCTAACGCTACAAATAACCAATTCAAACCGCCAAGAATCACCAAAATTACTGTAAGGTAAGACAAAAATTTCATTATGATTGCCCCCTAGGTGATAAGATGGTGAAAGGCCTTTCACTAGAAATATATGTGCCAAACTTTAAAACTTACCTATTTTATAAAAATTATTTTCGGTACCAGCCGTTAATAACTGCCGCCGTTTCTTGACTATGTATTTGATACGCATGCGTACTATCATTAGAACCAATAAACCAAATTGAAAAACCTTTAAAATATGGCTTTGGTTCTAATACGTCACGGTAAGCGCGCCATCCGTTTAATTGTACGTTTTTTGAAAACACATTAGAAACATCTGGATTCCACGGATTTTGCAAGCCTAGTTCACGCGCTGGAACGTTAAATCCGCCAAAATAAACCGGTTTTCCTGTTGCTTTATGTAATTGTTCTAGTTGTTGAACAACATTTTGTCCACGGTTATACACTGTCGTCGCAAATAAACTTTGCTTCACTTCTTCGTATGATGGATTTCTTTTTTCCGAAACTTCAAACCAACTATCGATACTAACAATGTCTACCTTCTTTAAATACGGACGATTTATTTTCTCAACAAACTTCGCTTCATATGAAGGATCCCAGCTTGCTGTTAACCACCAATTCATTTGATACAAAACATTTCCTTTATACTGCTGGCGAACAAAATCAATCGTATCGCTCCAATATCCTTCTGCATATTCCATATTCACGAAATTAGAAGCAATCTTGAGCCCGTACACATTGTATTTACTTGTAATCGAGTTAAAGATGTCTTGCAAAATAACCGTTTTCCAATTCCAGAAGAAATCATTAATATTACTTGGATTCCATTCCGTTTCTCCAACATTTCCTTGCTGAATATATGGGAACGGTTCTACTATAACTTGAATATTACGCTTTAATAATTCTTGAATTAAAATAATAGCCTGTTGCTTTTGCGCTTGATTAATTACCATGTTCGTAGAAGTCACATTCGGAATATCTACCTGAATTGGTACATTTACTGTATTTAAATTTAAGCGCTCTACATCAGCTAACACTTTCGCTACATTTCCAACTTCCCATACCGTTACATTTCCTGATTTAATTTTTCCAGATTGAACAGTATTTACATCTGCCTGTACATTTCCTTGAAAACAAAAAGAAAACAGCATAATAAACACTCCTAAAAAACTTATTAAACTCTTATTTTTCTTCACAACTTTCCCCCTGTAATTTTTGGCTTTCTTGATTATTTTATACAACGTTTCATATATATTCCACAAAAAAACCAATAAATTTTTATTGATAAAAATGCTATTCATCCCTTATTCACATTTTATTCACACTGAGTTTCCAAAAATAGTATGATAAATAAAAAAGGAACGGATTTCCGCTCCTTTTTTATCTTTTTACGATTATCAATCCATTTCCCTTTTAGGCTCTACCAACATAATGTGGGATTCCTTTTCAGTGAACGGTTTATGCTCAACGCCCCTCGGGACAATAAACATCTCTCCTTTAGAAATTTTCACCTGTCCATCACGAAAATCGATGAACATCTCCCCTTCAAGCACAATAAATAGCTTATCTGTATTAGGATGCTCATGCCATATAAAATCTCCATTAGCTTTAAAAAGCTGAATTTGATCGTCATTCATTTCACTAATCACTTGTGGATACCAATAATCGTTAATTTTAGATAACTCGTCATTTAGTTTAATAGGTTGGTAATGGATAATGATCCCTCCTCATTTTCAACTTCCACTATATTACAGTAATCTAAGTAAAAAAGTCGTTATTACGCTTAAAAAGAAAATGCTCAGGCCAGAACTTTTCATTCAGATAGTACAAAGGAGTGATTTCAATGAAAGTACTTTCAATCTAATGTTTCCTTTAACTCTCCATAAGTATAGAACAATGATTTTCAAATAAGAATGGACCTCTGTTGACATTAGTATGGATTATTGATGAACTTCTCGCGATATTTAGTAGGCGAAATGCCAACTCGCTTCTTGAAAACTCTACTAAAATAAAAAGGGTCTGCGATTCCAACAGCCTGCGCAATTTGTTGTACAGGCACACCACTTGTACATAACATTTTTTGAGCCATCTTTATACGATAGTTCAATAAATATTCTGCTGGCCCCATACCTGCATGCTTTCTAAACACGTAAGAAAGACGATTTCGATTAACATTATTTTGTTCTGTAAGCATATTTATTGTAATATCTTTATAATAGTATTTATGGACATAACTAGATATTCGTTCGAATAAAGTATGCGATTCATAGTTGTTTTCTCTATTGACAACACTTAATAAAGCTTCATTCAACGCTTCGCGAAACAGCATTTCAGTCTGAAACATCGAAATGCCTCCTCGCTGATTATACACATCCCAAAGACGCATAAGTAATTCGACAAGACGAGGAGATTGTCCTGTTAACAATTCAAAATGCTGATGAGTAAAGCCAGAGTCTTCTCGTTCTGAATTGCTTATCCGATATAAAACAAGAATATATTCCCAGTTTATTTCACCAAGCATTTTATGGGCTAATGTCATTTTTGCACCCCCATGTATAACTTTTCCTGGGGAAAGGATATACGGCGTACCATTAAATTGAAATTGCGTCTTCCCTGTAAGTGGAAATACAAATCCTGGGAAAGAATCTGTAGACTCAGCACAAGGCACACCTGGATTTTTAGCATAACGATATACTCCTTCTACTCGGAAAGGAGTATTGGCAAGATACTCTGCTAACTCATTCACGTCCAACTTCACAATGCAAGCCTCATTTCAATTATAGTTTTCTTGTAATTCGTGAGATTAATTGGTGTACATTCTGGGCAACGCTAAACTAAAAATAGTACATACGACTTAACAACATCTAGTTATTAACCTATAAATATATTGTTTTTCATTTATTGACAAAAATATCCTCCCTATATTATTGATAATGATTTTCATTGTAGTTTGATAAAAAAACATTTGTCAAGTTGAATGGCCTAGAAAAATGATGAAACAAGGGGTACAGAGGAACAGTTCTGTTGCAAATAATATCTGGTCTTTGTTAACTAATTTCCCTTAAAACTGGAATGATCATGTTAATAGTTGTAATGGCTTTATTAGTTACAGTACTTGCAGCATGTAGAAATAATCGTAATCCTGAAGAGGTTGCTACAGCGTATTTCGAAGATGGAAACAGCCTACTATCCAATTAAATGATAGTAGGCTGGCTGTTAAAATGATTTAAGAACTGGGTTATGTTCTAAATGATAAGATTTCATTATCAAAAAGATTATTACTAGTCCTCTCCACAAACAAAAACACTCTATCACTT
Organism: Bacillus paranthracis; assembly: GCF_001883995.1. Lineage (GTDB taxonomy): Bacteria > Bacillota > Bacilli > Bacillales > Bacillaceae_G > Bacillus_A > Bacillus_A paranthracis. Next base: position 107,529 of record NZ_MACE01000082.1, read on the forward strand.
CGGCTCCAAATTTAACACCTCCCCTTCTATCCCCTCCGTATTCAATGTGGTCGTATGATACGTGCCATTTACCCAATCATCTATTTGATCATGATACCAATCACTTCTAAAATGTCCTGATTGTCCTGGTCCTACAATATGATAACCGTTTGACATATCTTTCGTATCAATAACGAATCGCCAAGAAGCTCCGTGATTGACAATACCGTTATCTCCGTAACTCGCCGCTTGAACGGTAACTTGACTTCCGCCAATTGGAACTGGTTTCTCACGATTAAATGCTAGTAACGCTAACATACTAGATGATTTTGAGATTGGATGTGTAAAAGCAAGTTGATGGTAATCGCCCCACTTCCACTCTGTAACATCGGGTCCATATTCCTTCTGTAATTTCTTCATTACATTCTCGTACGATGTATGCACAACTTTTGTGAAGCCCCCGTATTTCTTAAACCAAGCGCTATTTTCTCCTGCTACTTCTTTTCGAATCAATTCATCCACAACTTGTGACTTCCCTTCAAATAACTCCATCACATCTTTCGGTATTTCTTTTGAAAATAACGTATTTGAAATCTCTTTCATTAACAAATGGAATAGTAACGGTGCCGCTTCATCTTTACTATCGTAAAAATTCCACTTCGTTAATTGTTTTACGCCCTCTTTCTCTACTTCATTTAAAGATGCTTTATTTAACTCTTTTAAAAATATAGGAGCAAACTCTTTCCCGTATAAATTTTTTTGATCCATCTGTAATTTTTCTAAATCTTTCACTGTATATTTTTCCTTCTCTTGTAAAAACTCTTGAATACGCATTTGCCTATATGGCTGCGCCCACGTATTACTAATATGATACGGATAATTATCATCTACAATTTTATTATTCGCAGTTGAAATAAACCCTTGTTTTGGATTGATTACTTTTGGAAGCTGATCATACGGAATATACCCTTCCCATTCATATTCATCTGTCCATCCTGGAACAGGTAAACTACCATCACCTTTTTTACGCACTGGTATATTTCCATTTGCTTTATAAGCAATTGTGCCGTCGTTTGATGCAAATACAAAGTTTTGAGTTGGGGTATGGAAATCTTGAAGAGCCGTTTCAAACTCATTCCAGTCTTTCGCCTTATTCATATTTAATACAGCCTTTAATTCAGCGGAAGGCTCCAAAGCAGTCCATTTCAAAGCGAATACGGTTTTCGTTTTCTTCTTCCCCTTATCCGCAAACTCTGAAATGACTGGACCATGCCTCGTAACGGTAACGTTATACGGTATTGTCTTTCCGCCTTTTACTTTAATAGATTCATCCACAACGGTAGCTTTTTCCCACTTATCGTTATACAGAAATTCATTTTCATTATTAGGATTTCTCTTCTCAATATATAAATCTTGCACATCAGGACCTGTATTCGTAACGCCCCATGCTATTTTGTCATTGTGTCCTAATATAACCCCGGGTACGCCAGCGAAAATAACGCCACTCACATGTAAATCTTTCATCTCAAGTTTCGATTGATACCAAATAGAAGGTGTCGCAAGTGATAAATGAGGATCATCCGCTAAAATTGGCTTACCAGACGCACTCTTCTCACCGCTTATAACCCAGTTATTACTACCATTAAACTCTGGTGGAATGATTGCTTTTGCAAAACTTTGTGCAACATTCACATTTGTATTCTCGAGTTCAGCTAGCAATCTAGGCGCATCTTTCGGATATGTAGGAAATAACTCATTTGCTTGCTCTTTCGGCAAATTTTTCAGCGCCCAATATCGAAATGCCTGTCCATGCCAATGTCCACCTAAATCAAACGCCATATACTTTCCAATTGTTAACGTATCAACAATAGACCATTCAGCAGGTTCATAGCCTAATATAGTAAACTCGACCGGCAATTTCTTTTCCTCTTTTGCCTCGCGTATAAAAGCGTTCACCCCATCAGCAAATGACTGCAGAGCATCTTTCGCCTCCCCATCATATTGACTAACAGACGCTTCGGCTGCTCGCCGTAAACCGAGCGTTCGAAACAACTTATCTCGATCAACAGCTGCTTCCCCCACAACTTCACTTAACATCCCAGAAGCCTGCCTTCTACTTAAATCCATTTGAAATAATCGATCTTGCGCTTGTACATACCCTTGCGAAAAATATAAATCATGTGCATTTTCCGCTTTAATATGTGGTACTCCTTTACTATCTCGCTTTACCGTAACAGCACGTTGTAAATCCTCTAGTTTTATCGTTCCATCTATCTTTGGCACAGATTTCAGCGTATATATGTTTAAAAAAATCGCTGTACAAATAACTAATAAAAGAACGGTACTACTAGACCAAATGAAAATTTTCTTACCCCTAGTTCGTTTCTTCTTTATAACAACTTCCATATAACCCCTCCTTTCTCAAACTATTCGCTTCTATTTTGAAAGAACCTTTTTGAAAAGGAAAAATCCTTCTTTTCCCATGTTATGGATCATGTAAACAAACTTCTCCTTCCTTTCCTTCAATTAAATTCCCCTGTCCTTTCTTACACCAATTCCTCAAAATCCCCTTCACATAAGCAAACGTTCGCTTATTCTGTTCAAACGCAATTTTAAGTGCCTCTAGTACGGTATTTCCTGAAACTTTTCGTATCCACCCCTTCAATTCCTTCACAATATATGGAGATAGACTACTTATATTTTGTTCGTAAAATTTGTAAACTTCACTATGTTGAGTATCCTCTTCCACTTCCATATCTTCTATTTTTTCAACAACTTCTTGTAAACTACTAGTATCCTCTTCCTCTGGCATACTAAAATGTTGCAACAACAATGGAATCTTCCATTCTTCTTCCAGACATTTACGTAAAAACATATGTATGAATTCTTTATTTTTTACAGTCTTTAACTCACGTAACACACATTTTTCTACATTCGTATTTAAAATAGGGTTATAGTGTAACCAATTTAGTATGTATAACTCTTTCGTTTCCGCATCGTATAAAATTTTCCCATATGCAACAAACCTATTTAACAGCTTCTCAACAGTCTCCATACTGTAGCCTGTTTCCAGTTCTGCTAAACGTTTCGGTAATACGTAAATTCCACATTGCTTCGTTTTCGTACCAGTTAACAAATATATGTAAAAATAACGCTCCTCTGGCGTTAAATCTAATATGAATTCATCTTGCCAAAAGTTCACTTGCACATTACGGTACACCGCCATATGTTTACCTCCCCCTCGCACTTATAAAAAGGCAGATTTCAATCCTTCAATATACATATAGGAGTGAGGGATTGGTTTTTGCAGTTGAATTCCAAACTTTTTTAACTACTACAACGACGGTTTTATTTTTTCGCGCTTTTTTGTTTTTGTAGTTGTTTTTGTTTTGTTTTTTCTTAGTGATTTATTACTTGGTAGGTGCTTATAAGGGGCTTGCAAGGGGCTTAATAAGGGCTTATATAAAAAGGAGCTGTTCCAAATTCTCATTTTGGATAGCTCCTTTATCATTCTTTCTATTTTTGACTTGCATCTAACATCTTCACTAAAAAGGCAGCTGCTTCACCACGAGTTGCTGTCCCTTTAGGATTAAACTCATTATTTCCAACACCAGTAACTACCTTTAAACTGTATAATCGTTGAACATGTTGTTTGTATGTGATTAGATGTTGATCTGTAAATGGTAATGCAACTAATTCACCTGTAACACCGTTATACTGTAATGCGTTGTCAATCATGATCGATGCTTCTTCACGTGTAATAGATGCATTAGGATCAAAAATCCCGCCGCCACGACCGTTAATAATTCCCGCACTTGCACTACGTTTAATACCGCTATGAAGTGATGGATGCGCTTTGTTAATATCTACAAATGACTTATTTCCTTCCGGTAGCTTGAGAGCATTTGAGATTAATGTTGCAAACTCAGCTCTCGTAACATTACGATAAGGCGCAAATACACCATTTCCTTCACCGTTCATAATTCCTAGGCTGTTCAGCTTACGAATGTTCCCTTCAAACCATCCACCTGTAATATCATCTTTTGGTTTTTGTACTTCTTTATGTGGCACATTATAGTTTATCTTAATCCAACTTGGGTTATAGAAAATCCACTCATCGTTACCTACTTTATACCAACCATTTTTAACTGCTAACACTTTGTAACGATCTCCGTTTGAAGCTTTACGAACGATATGATGTTCAAGTCCCGAACCACTACGTACGTTTATACCATCACCATTCACTACAAGCTCCATATTAGGTTCAGCTGGATTATATTCATTGGAATCAAATAGCTCATTTCTTTCTTGTAAAGGCGAATCAATTTGTGCGTTAACATTTGCATACCATTGAATACCTTGTACGAAGCCAGTCCAATTCCCACGAGAAATTAAAATATCAGGACAGTTTTTCCCGCTCCATTGTTGATGCCTATAAATGTGGTCCGCACTAATACCTTCTTTGTTCATTAAATAACCTGCAAGTCTCTTTGCATTCTCTAGCGCTTTATTGTAATCTCCATCTTGGTTAACCGCAATCTCGATACCGATTGATTCTCTATTTCCGGAACCATCGCCATCTCCTGCATGCCAACCGTTTTCATTTGTTGGTAAGTGCTGATAAATTTGTTTATCGTCTACAGTAAAATGCCATGAAGCTGTTCGGAACGTACCTTCCGTTGCTTGTTTATATAAATACTTCGCATGGTTTTCAGCATTTGCACCGCGGGCAGTGTTTGCAGTTTCGTGAATTGTAATATAACGTGCTTTCATCGGATTAGCGGGGCGAATATCAGGGTTTCCTGCTGGAACAATCCACTCTACAAATGGAGTACCTGCAAGCGTTCCATATTTCTTCGTAGTCATCGATGCGCTATACTGAATAGCTCTCCGTTTTTCAACCGGCTTCATTTCGCGAGTAGAACCATCATTTCGTCCGTCTACATGTTCAAATGCCTTTTCAATGTTTGAAATAGCTTCTTCTTCTGCTACTTGACCTTTTTTCGCTTCTTTCATTTTATGTAATTCTTCTGATTCAGAATATTTATGCTTATATTCTTCTAAAAGAATTTTCTCATTTCCTGATACTTCCGCTTCATTAATTTGCATGTGATCAGGAGTTTCTAGATTGAAATCAGAATAACGTAATCCGCTCGTTCCACGTTCCCCTTGTGCAATACTAAGCTGGTCAGTATGAGATTTGTTTATCTCTTCTGCTGATATTGATAAAGGTGCACTCCCTAAAATCACTAAACTTGTTGATAGTGCGATTACTCGTTTTTTTATATTCATTGCTGTAATCGATACCTACACTATCCGTGTAAATATCTCAACCTCCCTTTATTTTCTCATTCGTGAAAGACTATGAATCTACTATGTATGAAAATATGTTTATTCCACCTTTTCATTTTATCCCCAGAAGGCGAATTATATTTTCTAGAGAATCCCTTAACAGACATTATTTTATAACCAATTGCTATTGCCGTCAAAAGAACTTGTCCCCTTTTGCACACTACTACTTCTCAAAAAATAGATTAGGATACCTTTTACTGTTTTGCTTCAACAAGAAGGATGTTTATAATTTTTCATAACTATCAAGTCTCTATTAAATAAATGCTGTTTCCTTGTACTTTTCTCTTTGAAAATATTAACATTTTTACATTCTTGCGATAATATAGATGTAACCTTTTACATTGAAATGAGTTTTATTTGGAAAAGATTTCTCATATTGATACCTGAAATGAAGAAGACCAAAAAATGATGAAGAAAAACGAGGGTACACATGATATTCAGCAGATGGTATATATTTTGAAGGACTAGAAATAACACCGCTAGAATGGCTTGAAAACATAGTTGAACTATTAAAACAAACAGTACAAATTTATTAGAGAATACGTTATTTAAAGGGGATGAACGAATTGTTACATACGATTGTTTACGATAAAGCGAAGTACCATTATCAAGGTGATTTTCCTGCGGACTTATCAATTGATCAAGCTTTTGTACATACTGGTATGTTTTTAGGATGGATAATTGAACATAATTTATATAGTGAAGAATTTGAAGAAGAGTCTCCAAACGAAATTAAACAGTTTAAACTTAGACAAATGACCGGCACAGAAATTTATATGAACTGGGATGGCGTTTTGGCAGATGACATGTTAAATGACGAAGGTAACCAATTCGCGATGTATTACTTTAATAATGATGAGGAATGGAAGTATATAAGTGATTACTCAGACGTTTTTATAGACGAAGAAACTCTCTACCACGTGAAAGATACTTGGGAAAACTATTTCAAATTAAAAGAAGTTATTGATAATAGCTATAATTTTTGGAAAGACAACTTACAAAATAAATAATTATAAAAAGTCGATTTCTTATTTTAATAAGGAATCGACTTTCTTAATAGTAAAATATTTTTTATTTTAGCTTCTATTACAAATTCCCTTTAACGTTTCCAACAATCTCGTTTATCGTATTTCGATCAAACTTATCACTAATTTCGTATGGCTCACGATCTCCTACTAATTGTACGCCTACAATATCATTGCGGTCCTTACCATATTGCACTTCAATAATCGATCCACGCTCTATTTGCTTCCAAACAAGACCTGCTTCATCTTTATTATCTAACACTATACAGTCCTCAATATTTTCGTCAATCCCAATTAACTTGTTATCATCCATATATCCAACCTCGTATTGTTGACGTTCTTTCGCTTTGCCGCTTACTACTATACCTTTACTTCCATATGAGTAATCCGTATAGTCCTTTTTCTCCGCCGTTTTCGGTTCTTCTGCTTTAGTTTTTTCAACGTTCCCACAACCCATGATAAGACCAATTGGCATCACCGTAGTTAGTACTACTCTAGTAAATTTCTTTATCATTTATAAACAACTCCTCATACTTACCTTTAAATTCCGTTTGTAAATTTATTAAAAAATAACATGCATACTAAAAATTCATTGAAAAAACTATACAAATGTATTTTTTATTCTACTGCAATTTTCTTGTATCTATAGATAACTTGTAGCAGTTACAAAATTAAAACCTTCACAATTACTTACTGAATTGTCATATTGAAAATTATAAATTAAAACGATAGAATTATAGGATTTATTTAATTTAACTACTTCCTTAATTCGAGAAAGTATTTTATCATCATATGAACATCCCGTTAATAACATAGAAATATCATCACTCGCTTCTTCTAACACTTCCTTTTCAATAAAATCTTCATCTACATCAATCATATCAATATTAAAATCAACAAAAAATCTTGCTGGTATAGAGTCTCCTTCTTCATCATACGTAACATCTATATATGAATCCAACTGATCTTGCGTTTGCATATTACCGAACCATATTGAAACCATTCCGTGTACTTCCATTAATAGCGTCCTCCATTATGAATATATATTCTCATTCAACTTACGCTTTAAAATTCATGATTTTTATAAAAACCATTTCTTCTTTCCTTTCAGTCAAATAGGATTATTCGGAAATTCATTGTCATACTTATGAATTAGCTCTTTATCATTTTCATCAATTGGTACTTCACCTAAGTATTTATGTTTCCAAATAATCATCTGATCACTAAAACTATATTCTGTATCAAACCAATTTGTATAATCGAAATGCATGTTAAATTCCCCACTATGTTCCAGAGACATTGTAAAAGAGTACCAAAGCTCTTGCTGATTATCTTTGAAAACATTTCTTAATTCCTTACTCAATTTATATAAAAAATCTTCTTTCCTTTCAAACTCCTCTTCATCAACTTCGTATTTAAAAGGAATTTCTACACTATACTTATAATTTTCTTTATTTCTGAAGTTGTTATAGAAAAAGTAAGTTCCCCCTCCATCTTCTGATATTTGAGCGTAAAAATAAAATTTCTCCCATTCTTCTGGAATCATGGCATGAACCGTTTCCGCTATCTCTCTATATAATCGATTCAATTTTATTTCCAATTAAATTCCCCCTATTTAATTTTCATCACTTACTTTTTCTATATTATACCATTCTTTTAATTAGCTCTTTATTTACACTAAAGTGTAATGTAGTTCATCTAAAAATCAAACCAAGTTTCGATGCCTTTAGAAAGTAGACATACCTCTTAAATACAATTAGTATTAAAATAAGAAATATGAAAGACTTAAAAAGGCTCTTACATGAAGGAAGGAAGGAAGTGCACAACTTTGGATTTTAAAACAGTTATGCAAGAACTTGAGGCTCTAGGTAAGGAACGAACGAAAAAAATATACATATCTAACGGCGCCCACGAGCCAGTTTTTGGCGTAGCTACGGGCGCTATGAAACCAATCGCTAAAAAAATAAAAGTAAACCAAGAGTTAGCTGAAGAACTGTATGCCACAGGCAACTACGATGCTATGTATTTTGCAGGGATTATTGCGGATCCAAAAGCTATGAGTGAGTCTGATTTTGATCGCTGGATAGACGGGGCATATTTTTATATGCTATCTGATTATGTAGTGGCAGTAACTTTATCGGAGTCAAATATTGCGCAAGACGTTGCTGATAAATGGATTGCAAGTGGGGACGAGCTTAAAATGTCTGCCGGCTGGAGTTGCTACTGTTGGCTATTAGGAAATCGCAAAGACAATGAATTTTCCGAAAGTAAAATTTCCGATATGCTTGAAATGGTGAAAGATACAATTCATCATTCTCCAGAACGAACAAAATCCGCTATGAATAATTTCCTAAACACCGTGGCAATTTCATATGTACCACTACACGAAAAAGCAGTCGAGACTGCAAAAGAAGTTGGTATAGTTGAAATCAAACGTGATAAGAAAAAAAGCAGTTTGTTAAATGCTACAGAGAGTATTCAGAAAGAACTTGATAGAGGAAGACTTGGTTTCAAACGTAAGTATGTAAGATGTTAAACAGATTCGTATCTGGGTGTCAATTTGATAAAGATTGACACCTTTTTCATTCAGGTTATATATCCCCTCATTTACTTTTAACTTATATTAAAAAATAATATCCTGATAACCTACTTCCATTACCTTTTCATTTAATAAACGAACTCCTACACCATTTTCTATATCCCACGTACAATTAAATGTAATTCCAACCTCTCGTCCTTCCGTAATATGTGCATACGGAACAACAATACCATCTAAACTGATCATCTCTAGCATTTGATCAGTTGTTTCAACTAATGGATAACTTTCTCGCACTCCAATATCATATCCTAATTCACATCGCCTTTGTCTATAATAGTCTAATATAGACTGTAGTAAACTTATTTGTACCTCTTCCCAATTTTTTATTAATGATTGATACGCTACATACTGCCCTTCATCAAACACTCCATCTTCTTCACCATCTATCATCAAATCAATCTCAGTTACATTGCCTATAAAAGTTATAGGCATACACTTAGCCCAAGCATAATTATATTCAATCTCTCCAAAAACTGAATTGTTAACTTCCATCAACACTTAACACTTGAAATACTCTTTCAAAAACATATAAAACGTTGGCCAACTCTCCTTTAATTCTCCATTTAAAAGTAATTCATCTCCACCTTCAAAATTTACTGAGTAAACTTTATCGGTTACACTATGAAGGACCAATACAGCATTTGCTGTCATTTCCGTTAATACTAAATACTTATTAGGAAATCCATGTTCCTTTCGAGCAATAATTGTGTAATATTCTATATTATTCTCTTCATCTATAATGTCAAGTAATTCATAAGGAACATGCTCTTCCCAAAATGGTCCTGCAAATCGATAATAAAACTCTCTAAATGTATTAGACACTTCTACACCTAACCTATTTATTACTTCATTCACCTGACCTTTATCTTCCCGTTTATATATATCTTCTTCCAAGATTTCTTCTAAACGATTTGGCAAAGCATGCATTTGTATCCCTCCTTTACAAGGTTTATCCATGTGTTTATGAAATGAATTTGCAGCTCCCTGCAAACTACCTGTACGGCATAGAACCAATAAATGTAACCTCTAAACCATCAAACATATCCTCTCTTTTCACTTCATTATATTTAAAATCATAAAGAACAATAGCAAAGTTAATATCGTTCGCTAAACTATCTCCATTTACTAGCTTTTTTATTTTAGGAATAATTCGTTCACTATACGAAAAATCACTTAAAATATGTTCAACGTCCCTTTTATTATTCTCATAAAAACAAATTTCAATATTATCTTCATCATAATAACCGAATTCAAAGCTTGTTCCAAACTTTGAATGAACTGAATCACCATTTGTCGTGTAATCTATTTCGACATACCCCTCAAGATTTTGGAGTGATTTAGAAATTCCAAACCAAACTGAAGCCATTCCACTATATTCCACTTTTCCACGCCCCTCTAGCCGGTCTATAATTCATATAAACATTCTTCACTTTACTATTTTTGTAATCTCAAACTAGAAATCAACTCATTTAAACTGTTCGAAATCTCTATAAACAACCACGTTCGAAATCCTCGAATTCGTTCTTTCCACTTACATTATTTAAAACAAATAGTGAACCATTTCTTTCTACCACTATAGGAACCTTATCTTGTCCCTTAATAACTCGTGATTAAGTCTTCACCCTCATATCTAGGGTCTTTCTCCACTTTACCATCTTTTGTTTTGATGACTTTTAGTCTACCTAACCACTCTGCTCCGTTATATGTCTCTTCACTTACCCATACATTATGCTTTTTACCGTCTACCTCAACTACTAATGTTGGGTGTGTAAATATGAATTCCTTCTCTACATGCCTACCTACAATTTCTGCATGTAATGATGTACCTTCTTCAACTAGTTTACTATTCTGATACCCTTCGATAATAGATAATCCAATAAATACAAAGAATATCAGTCCAAATACGGTCACTTTCTTCTTTGTACTCCATTTATTCTTTTCTTTCACTTCTAATTATTCATATAAGCTCTCAATTTCCATACACCAAAAAGAACCCTTTTCCATACACTTATCATCAATTTCTTTCACTTCTTCCTTCAACCAACTTATTGTACAATCTGGTATATTATTATCGATAAAGGCATCCTCACCATTTATCTCTACTGCCTTATCAATCATTTTTGAATATACTAATAAACATGCTGCAAATTGTTGTATAGAAGAATTCATAAACACTTCTTTATACGCATCACTATTATTTAGAAATACTATTTTTTCTTGTTTTTCAATTATACAAATTGGATCTCCAGAACTTGTTGTTCCTAAATACCAATATTTTCGAAACTCTTCTGGCATATGAAATACATTTATAATAGACCTTACGAAAGACTGAGATGAAGTAAATTCTAAATATGGTGGCGGTGTTTCTGGCAAGCCTCCTATAGACAAAAATCGTTTCACTTCAGCTGAAAAGTTTTTGTTTATTAATTCTTTTTCAGGAAATGTAATGAGTGGGCCATCTTTATTAACATCCCATTTCTCCCGAAAATCCTCTGGTAATATCATTTTTTCACCTTCTTGATGTGTTTATGTCTTTTAAGATTTAATTGGGCTACTAGATGTATTTTTATTTTTCCCACACTAAAAATACCATCTAGTATTATCTACACTTATTCACTAAAACTCCCTAGTTCCTCTGTCCAAAAACATCCTTCTGTTAAAGCAGCTGCATCAATTTTTCGAAGTGCACTAGAAATCCACTCCACCAAACCTTTAGGTATATTTTTTTCAATATAAGCCTTTCTTCCATTGGCAGCCTTTACTTCTTTTATAAATTCCACATAGACAAGTAAAGATTCTGCAAACTTCTCTATCGTACTATTTATAAGAACGACTTTATTTTCATTGTCATAATCTATATATACGAGTTGTGATTTAGATTCATCAATACAGATTGGATTTCCACTACCAGTAAATCCAAAGTATATAAACTTATCATACATCGTACCTAATTCATTTTGTATCTCGCTCAACCTTATCCCGCCACCGTTATCCGCAGGTTCAAATGTAAGAAATGGAGGAGCAGACTCGGGAAAACCTGCTTTAATTAAGAAGTCTTTCGTTTCTTTCGAGAAGGAAAACGAGTGAATGATTTTTTCATTATAATGAATTAAACCGTATATTTCTTCATTCCAATTCACTAAAAAATCTTGTGGTGAGATCATTTTATCCTCCTGTATATCATACACTCTGTATTCGATTTTACTCGTATATTGCTTTCTTATACGACTACATGTCCATAAAAATACTTTTTACCAATCTTCCATTCTTTCTTTGTTAAAACATCGATATATGACATCAACTCTCTATGTTTTTCATTTTTTATTATCGTATCGTATTGAATAGGACATTTGATTCCACTCCAAATTGATAAAACGGAAGGTATAGTAACAACATTATAAGTAGTTCTATCTCTTAAAGAACTCATAACTTCCGAAACTAACTCCTTTGCCAAATCTCCAGGAAAAGATAGTCTATTACGATAATAGTATTCTTGCGTATCGTTATTTTCGATAAATTTAGAATAAGCTTCATTAAATTCTTCTAACGATACTTCATAATACTCGTCCTCAATTCCAAGCATCCATGAAAGTTCATTTCTTATAGCTTTTTCAACAAAGGTATCTTCCCACTCTTCTAGTAATGCTAAAAGATATGGTACTACATGATATGAAAGAGTTTCACCAGCACTTACTACAAAATTATGAACTCCATCCTCTGAAGCACTTGAAAGGAATTTCAAATTATTCGTTTCTAATAAATCATCGTGAGTAGCTGCTGAACAAAATAGTCTAGTGCATAAATTCAAAATAAGCTCATCTCGAGTACTATTCATAAGTTCGATTAGTAACCTCTTTACAGAGAAATCACCAAGCTTTAACAATTCATTAATTAAAATAAAGGATTCTTTCTCTGTTGCACTATCCCTTAAGTTAGACTTAAGAGTTTCAATTGTATGATTAGAAACTTCTCCATACCAAATATCTTTTTTTAAATGCTCTAAGTCCATCATTCTCTCTCCTTTTATTGCTGCTTACATTTATACGAACCATTTCATATGAATAATATTATTAATCATGTAACTTATTTAAAAACTCCGTAAAATCATTAGCCACAAAAAATACATTTTCCCTCGCTACTTCCTCTGCCTCCTCAGCCGTAATCCCTTCACTTTCCATCAATGTTTCCTTTTCCCATGCCCCCTCATGTTCCCAAAAGACGACAATTGGATCTTCTTTATGATTTTTATAATCAAAGCAAATTAAATTTCCTGCTGGATCAAATGCGAATGGTACCAATTCATTTGGCAGAGTAGAAATATACTGGTTATATACTTTAACGATATATTCACTACTATCTACATCATAAGAAAGTAAAGTTCCAAATACCTTTGTTATCGTATCTATTTCAAATTTATAAGGTAATATAGCTGAACCATTATTATTTGTAGCACATTCTACATAGTCACTTGGAAATATACACCCTATCTCTTTTCCCACAATGTTTATATATTCTGCTGAAACTGGCTCATCCGGTACTGGCCATGTTAAGTCATTTCTCATTCAACTTCACCTCCTAACAAATCACATCACGTTTATCCGAAATAACTAATTGCATCATCTAAGCTTTTATGTAAATTCCAGTCTAATTACGACCTCGTTTCTTTTAATTTTTTAGATAATCCTTCCCAGAAACATTTGGAGAAAAGGATACACCTCTCCGATCCTCCTCAAAACTTGGTATAGCCATTGCTTGTGCTGATTCTAAATATTTCATTGTAGATAGCCAACTATCAAATAACGTATCCATATCAGATACTAAGGGATTATTTAAAACATCTATGCAAGTTCCATCGTATATGTAAACCTTAAATTTCATTAATTATTAAAGAGGTTTGGAGTTCTCACTTAATAAGAGAAGAGATAGACGAGAAGAAAACGCCTAATAATCAAAAACTATAACAATTTATCGCGCTACTTTTGGGCAGTAAGTGCCTGAGTGGTTTAAATAATCCATCAGTAAGGATGAAGAAAAATCCTCACTGATGGAAGTTTCACTTTATCCTGCAATCTCAGCCGAAGAGAGCCCCTCATGAATATTTCCGCTTACAATGATAGAATGTCCCCAAAATATATCTCCATCCGAAAAGAATATTTCAAAATCACCTTCTGAATAAACGCTTAAGCTGCTTAATGTGATGGAATTAATGAACATTTCTTTTGTAATTTCGTCGATTTCTGCTTCATCATCATCTTGTAGCCATTCATTTGCTAACTCTACCAGTTCTTTTGCAGCGTACATTTTCATTTTCATTTTCCATTCATCTTGCTCTTTGAAAAGTGCATGTGCTGTTTCCAGTGCAGACTTCATCATATGTTTGTCTTCACTCCAATCAAAATATAAATGACATTCTTCACCAGCCCAAGATATTCTCTTTTCAAAAGTTTTCACTCTTTTATCGAGTTCGAACACACCCAACATCTCATCATGATAAAAAAGCGGTTTCATTGCATCTTGTAAGATGATTTCCAACTCATCATCTTTATATGGTGTTTCCAAAACCTTAACAAGCATCAATGAATTTTCTGACTTGCGCACCTGTAATGCTACAACTGTATTTGCTGTCAAAATGCCTTTTGATTTTCTCCATTCTGCATCATCAACCAACCATGCCAGTCGTATGTCTTCTTTTCTAATCGTTTCATTGTTATGTAAGTCTTTCCACGCAATCAAATCAATTGACGCAGTCCACAAAATGTTGTCACCGCCTTTTGATGCACCGATTCCTAATGCCCCTGTGACAGCTGCTATTTCAATCACATTTTCTGAGAATCTATTTTCAAATCTACTTATTTCACTTGATTTACTCAATTTCGAATACATTCCTTTCATAGCCCACAGGCATAAGTACTTTGTGAGTTTTCCTGTTTTATTATAATTGGTCATGGTAACGCCTATATAGAATTATAGCTATAATTCTATATAGGCTTTTTTTCACCTGGAATTTTAAATTTATTTACATCATATTCTTTAATTATATATACTTTTATAGCTTCAAAATCTTTACCAAAAGCAAGAAATGGATTTTTTAAGAAATATATTATTTCTTCGTCGTCATAAATTCGGGCTTTAATTATTTCTTTGTCCGAGTGAAACGATAAATTGACTCCTTTGTAAAAATATTCGTAGTATCCTTCTTCATCCTGCTCACTCTTATCTTCAAAAGGAACAGATTCAATATAATATATATTCCCATTTACATTTATTGATTTCATACAGCATGACTTCCTTTTCAAGAATATTCATAAGAAATTAAATAGTCTCTGTCAATCATACCAAAAATAAGGGATTTACTTTTAGAATTTATAAAAAATATATAGGATTAAATTTAAATCTTTATATTTTTTTCATATTACTTCATTATCTCTGTACAATTGTGTAATGTGTCACAGAAGTAGACATATTGCAATGAGTCGCAGTGAAGTGGGATATCCCTTGAGAATATAAAATAAGAAGATTAATCTAGAAAGACTATCTAGTTCGATCTTCTTTTATTGAATTTTTAATTAATGCATTTTTACCCTTAAAATAATATAATCAACGGGTGGATTATTATTTACATCCTCAAAACTGGTTCTAATTTTAAAGTCAAATTCATTTGTTATATTTTTCAATGAATAAATGTTTGTTCCATCTACACTTGTACGGGGCAATATATCCGAAAACGTAAAACGCATGAAGAATATGTTGCGGAACTATTAGAAAAACGCGGGTACGATATGCCGCAGAGTTTTTAGAAGTTCATGGCGATAATATCGAAGTTATAGAAACATACAAAGGCGCTAGAAATACCACGGAACACAAATGTAACTCATATAAAAATATATGGGAGGCAGCACCAACAAATATTTTAAAAGGAAAGGGAGAGAAACATTATGTCAAAGTTATTACGTGAATTATCTAAACCGGATAGTGAGGCTCTGCGTTCCGAAGCACTAGAACAGTTGAAAGTTACTTCAGGTAAAATTGTCGCTTGTGATCCTCTTATTTTTAATGAAAATCACTTCGAACAAACAATTCAGCCAGGTACATATCCAATTGTTGCTTGGTGGCATAAGGAAGATGGAGTCATTGCTGGTGCTGAATTGAAATTGTCGGAGTCAAAAGCGGTAGGATGGAAGATGGCAACAAAACCAGGACAAAATGTAAGTGAACTGGAAGACGGTTATATTTTTGGTTACCCAGTTGATACAAGCTTAGGGTGCTTTGCAGATGTTGAAGCAATTAGTAAGTTAGAAGAAATAGAAGACAGGTTACAACAAGAACTAGGAGAAGAATTTACTAGTTTGTATGATGATCTTATAGATGACATACTAACAGAACATGATGAAGATTGGGGAAATTGCGTGGTTTGTGAGGAAACAGGAAGTAATATCATTATATTCCGTTCAGGATATGGAGATGGATTTTATCCTTCCTATTGGGGAATCGATGAAGCAGGAAAAATCGTTTCACTTGTTACTGATTTTCAAGTGCTACATGAGGAAAATTGAGGACAACATCAATAATGATATAAGAGTCAATATTTTTTCTTTTACAGCGTCAAATATCCCCCGTCTAATATTTGCAAATAACCCGTGGGATAATCTCCTTATATACTACTGGTTCTAATAAATAGGGTTATATTCTTAAGTGAATATAACCCGTCATTTTATCATGATAGAGTTGAACTTCAGACACTCTACGCTCCGAAATTACTTTTTCTATGATTTCCTGGCGATTATATTCTACCTGCACCGTTTCACAGTTTCCCCAATGAGTAGGAGCGGATTTTTCGTTTGACTCAAATACATCTAGAAGACGATTCAATATCTCTTCCTCGTTAAATGCTACAGTCGGATACATTGCGATTGTAAAATAATTCGGTTTCATTTTAATCCCCCCTTTTTATTAGAAACGAGGTTATGTAACTAATTTCATTTATCACTGCCAGATAAGTTTGAACCCTTTCCACTATTAATCATGTAACTTATTTAAAAACTCCGTAAAATTATTAGCAATATAGCTTTCATACATCCTCCCTCAAAAAAAATCCCCACGCTTATGTGAAAATAATCTTTCAACACAAATATGAGGACTTCCTTATTTCATTACTATACTTTACACATTTTATTCGTTAGAATCTTCTTCATTCAATTTATATACTCTATCTCTTTTCTCATCACTTTTGACAAAAATAAGCTTTCCTTCTTTAACAAAACCTTCTAATAGTAAGCATACTTGCCCATATGCTTTAGGCTTATTCGTTGTGAATCTCTCATCTGATATTTTACCAGCTCGTATTAATTGTTCGCATAACTCAAGTGCACTTATTTCTTCAGAATTAATTAACTCTAAAATATCCTTTTGTAAGGGCGATAAAGGCACGGGGGGCTCAGCTACCTCCACCTTTTCTCGTTTGTTTTCTTCTTCAAATAAATCTTCGAATGAAATTTGATTCATACTTCTTTTCCTTTCTAACGATTGATTTGTATAACATGAACTGAATCCTATAGCGTATGTATTATTATGTTACCTTTTTTCATAAATCCCAAACTCATGTACATCGTTTCATATAGTATATTCCGATTATACCAAATATACGTTCTGTTTTCTATTGTAGAATTCGTTATAATAGGAATGAAAGTAATAATGAACATTTTCTCGTTGTTAATTGTATACTCTCTGTAAAAAAATACAATTAAAATTTATAAATTTGTATAATAAAATAGTACGAGTGAAATTTTATTATAGAAAGGTTCTGGTAATATGTTAGGTATTCATGTTGAAAAAACAAAAGATGAACTAATTATTTCATGGCAATTCTCTAAAATTCATATTCCATTATGTGAAATCACTGAGGTAACGGAAGATAATACATATGCTGGTGTTGAAGAAAAAAGCGTAATCCGAATTGGAACAGCATATGGTACAACTGATCGTATTTTAATTAAGACAGTAAAACAAAATTATTTATTATTCACTACTAATAGAGTATCCATTTTAAATAAAATAAAAGCTTAATTGTTTTTCTTCCTATATTTAAACGTTAAACACTTTCATTCTATTATAGGAAACGCTACAAAAGGTTCGTTGATTACTCCTGCTCCTAATTCGGAAGCATATGGTGAAACTATATAACACAAACACCCTAGCTCTTCGCTAGGGTATTCTTAGTTTTATCTATAATACAGTAGTTCTACAATTCTTATTTACTCCTTGTAATTGACTAAGAACCTCATTGGCAGTCCTCTCAAATCTTTTAGGGTTATCAGCAATAATTTCATTAAGTAAATTAATTATCATTAGTTGTATATCATGATTCATTCCTACAAGTACTTTAGCATACTCACTTCTATATAAATCATTATTTAAAATTCTTACGTTTAGTAGCATTGCCCACTCTTTTGCACTCTCAAACATTACAAGAATTATATTTTGCTTTTTATAAAACTTCTCCCTTATTTTATCACGTCTTGTTTTTCCTCTATCACTATCTGTTAGTTAATTCTTTGGTGATTGTTTCAGCTTTATATAATTCTTCTAATAATGTATGTGGATAATCATTGTGACTGTCCATATATGCACGTACGCCACCCACAATGGTTATTCCCTTAGTATCCTCGTTATTCTCTAATATTTCTAACGCTTTCTTATATCTTTTATATATTAATTGTAAAATACCACTATTAATATCTTTCGCATAGTCTTTCTCCAACTTATGTATCACGACTTTTACTTGTTGAATTAACTGCCTTTTCTTGTTCACTATGTCCTCCTATTTAATTATCATAAATTTTATTTCTATTTTTCACCACTCCAACAATGGCCTTTCCTCAACTAACTTAGTATTTTCACCATACTTCATCCCTGTAGCCACCTTCCGCGTCCATCGTCCTTCGTTCCCATTCTCCATACTGTATTCACTTATGGATATTCTTTTGAATTTCATTGATTTTTTGTAAGTATCTTTACTCATGCAGAGCTACCTCGAAACCCCATTGCCCTCGCTTCGAAATAAATTCTAATCAAAAACAACTCTCAATCCTAAGTTTTACGATAAATAAAAAACATCCATCTTGAAAAAAGATTGATCAAAATGGATTCTTCTTCAGCAGATTTTTGTTTGGACTTTATAAAAAATCCAAGCATTTTCTGCCTGTATCGCTCTATCATCGTTCCTGATTGTTCTCGCTAAAGTAAAGAGGCATTATTAAACTTTCTTAATATACTCATACACTTCTTTAGGTTTTATATTAAGCATGTGGGCAATTTCCGTTATTTTCTTTCCTTCTTCCTTCATCTTTTTGATTTTTCTCTCCATTGTTTGCTCATATTCTTCTGCGATATCAAATAATGGACTTAATAAAGAGTTCCATATTTCAAAATCAGTAAATTTATTTCTTTCCAAAAACTCATTTAACAATATATCCAATTCTTTAGTTAGTATCATTCTTTTACCTTCTAACACTTGTTTCTCAGTTAGAAAATCACCTATATCTTTCATAAAATTAATAAATGATTCCATGGAATCTGCAAGAAAATCGCCACCACTCCAACTATCCATTCCATGCATGAGTGAAGATATAGGGTATCCTTCCTCACTTAAGTCAATAATAATTGGATCTCCACACATAGTTTCATATGCAATAACAATCCAATTTGCATCCCAAGTATCTTCCTCATCGGTTACAAGGGAGTTTCCATCGGTGTCAATGCTGTATCCTACTTGAAATTCATCTAATTGCTCAAAAGAACATACATCAAAATTTACATACTCTCTAATTTTTTTATATTCTAAGTTCATAAGTTCTAAATTTCTCTTTATCTCTACTTTTTGATGATAAGAATTAAATTGTATCATTGTCATTTTTACTACATCCCTATTCATACTTTATATGTATTCTTTTGTATCTGGTTGTTTACTAACAAACTAAGCCAAGAATATTAATAATAGATATTGTTATTTTTTCTTTGCTGTATTCCCTATAGTTATTAGAAAACAAATTACAATGAAACTATAACACCAAATTCTCTACATGTTCTCAAATGTCTAATAAGATATTCACACCTACATTATTTACTAATAACTCGGTTAAAGATGGTGCAATTTTAACTGCATCCTCCATGTCTAAATTTCCAAAACTGTTATAGTATATACCAAAACCATCTTTACCTTGTAGATAAATTAATGCACCCCCACCTTCATCATCACCAATTGCGAGTGAATAAAGAAGGTAATTCTGCACTTTATAAGCTTCATTCATTTCTATGCAATCCGAAGCTCCCCATATCCTAATATACATTTGGTCATTAACATTAATTTCAACATTTGAAGCTAGCTGAATCATTTCTATATATTCTGTAGGTACATCTATTACTGAGAAATGCTGAAGCGCTTTAATTTCTTTTTCTTTCGAAGGAGGTTCTTTTGTATCAACAGTATACATAGCACTGATATTATGTAGTATGTTCATTTTAATTTTAACTTTCTATTTTTGTTGAGAAAACAGTGATGAAAAAGACGAGCTTTTTTATTTAAACTGATTGATTCGAGTGTATGTTGGAAGTGGTAATGAATGCTTCAGAGCATTTACAGAACTTCTTTACAAGCAACGAATCGAACGAGACATGAGAAAAGCTATCCTTGAAGTTCGTAAAAACAAAGAAACCATTAACTTAAACAAAGATGATAAATAACTCTTGTCATGAAATGACACTTAAAAAAGTCAACAGCTACGTTCTCCTAACGTAGCTGTTGACTTTTCTTATTGGAAATGTATTTTTGGCAGTGCCCAAAGAACTCACAAAATAGCATCAATTTCCTTTTACAATTTGACCAATATCTTTCTCATCTTCACTTATCAAATCATAAAATCCTACATGAACACCTTCTTTATACAACCAACATAGGTCTGTTCCATAGGGAGCATCAAAAATTTCTAACATAACTGGTGCTATTTCTAATACAGAGTTTGCTCCTAAAACTTGAAAGTTACTAGAATCATTTACATATTCATCATTATCTTCTGAAGAGTAAATAGTCCACCCATTTAATTGAGGAACTTCTGATTTTTCTCTAAATGTATAACGTATTGGTTTTCCTGCTACAACATTCTTAGAAACAATAAAACCTCCATAGTCAGAATTATTAACTTTCATATTCATACTCCTCAATAAGATTTAATAAATCATTTCTCAAAGAATACTCTTTGGTATAATCCACACATGATCTTTCAAATGATACTTTGAACCACTACTAATCCACACCTTTTGCTCTTCTAATTTCAATTATACAATATTAACAATCTATTTTCTTTTATTAATATATACCGCGCATTATTCATTAAGTTTACATACATCTATGAAAAAAGCACTTGTTGTCCAAAATAACAATCAAGTGCTTTAAGTTCATATGTTTTTAAGTAGCATAAATTTGTAAGTTTTGTAGTAACAGTATGACACCTTTTGTATATCATGACAACTACTACATTAAAACTTACGAGTTTGTACGAGTTCGTTAGTTTTATGTCCATTCCATGTGTTTATATTTATCGCCATGTAAAATGTCATCTCGCCTAAGCTCGTACTTCGTTTTCTATTCTACCATTGCACATAATACTCTATGATGGTACAACCATCATGGAGTATGCACTTTTAAACAACCTATTCTTTTTCTTTCCACTACAATAATAAGTTCTTTTGTTGTTGACTTGCCTTATGTGCTTTTATATCTTTTCAACTTTAAACATTAGATGCTCTTAATTACCTCATTAACAGATTCACTAAACATATCAGGGTCTTCATTTTTTATATCAATCAATAATTCTTTAATACTAATCGTAATTGATGGATCAAATCCCGAAAGTACTTTTCCATATGCTAATCTTACTTGAGGGTGATTAAGAATTCTATAATGTAAAATTTCTACCCATTCTTTTGCTGAGTTAATCATCTTCGGAACAGCTTTAGCAATACATACAAGTCCTTCTTCTATATTATTTTTATATAAGCTCTCTATTCCATGAATCAAACCAAACATAACCTCAAATTGCTCAGTCTCATCATCCAAAACTAAACATAAATCTGTAATAACAGAGACGTCGTTGTACTCTATTACTTCCATTAATGACTCATTAAAATCTCGTATCTCATTTTCATTTTCTAATAAACGATTATCGTATAGTCTTTTTAGATGACTCTTAATATCCAAAGGTAATCATCCTTTCCATGTTTTATTTATCAAATAAATGCGGATACAGCTCTTTGTTTCTTTTAATAACTTCTCTTAAACCTTCTCTTATCTCAGCAGTATATAAACCATCTTTTATATAAATTCTTCGAGCATCCAAAATATCATGAGCTAAGGCATCACGAAAGCTAAGGTTTAAATACGCCTTCGATTTTTCTCCTGATAGACCATATGTATATGTTTCACGATGTCTCCCACCGGTTCCAGGATGAGGTTGTTCCATATTCATACTCACACCATCATTCCTTTTTATACCAGCTTGTTTCATTTTCTCTGCAGAAGGCATATGATGTGGAGTAATATTATCAAAAGCAGTTCCTTGTTTCACAAGTTGTTTATAGGTTCCAACTTTTCCTTCATTAGTCAATAGAGCTTTATCCGTACCCTTAACCCCACTACTCTCCAAATTCGAGATCCTACTCTGAATACTCGCCTTAGAGGCATCATGGGCTTCTTGGAACTTCCCGCTATAGTTCGTTCCAGACTAGCGACACTTCCATCTGGCAGTATTTCTACACCTTTAACGAATGGGGTTACGGAGTCCACACCTTTTGCTAATGTATTTTCAATTATATAATATTCCCAACTTAATCTATCTAACAATCCTTAAAAATAATCTATATTAATTTTCACTTATTTATCAATCTCTAATATCTCTAAGAAAAAAGCACTCGCTACCAATCATAGGTTTTCGAGTGCTCAAATGTATATAATCCCCATCATATTTAAATCATTTTTAAGATTTGTTCCTTCACATTTTCGTCAAATTTGGCTCCTTCTACCTTTGCTCCTGTCCAAACTACATTGTCAAGTTTAGCACCGGTAAAATTCGCGTCAGTAAAATCACCATTTAAAAGGGTCGCTCCCGTTAAATCTGCGTCAGTAAAATCTGCGTTTCTAGCGTTTACTTCTGATAAATTAGCATCTTCTAAATATGCTTTTTCAAAGTTACCTTCTGTAAGATTCGCGTTGCTGAAATTTGTTCCCGTACAGTCGGCCTGTTTTGCATCTATTTTATATAAATTTGCTCGTCGAAAAGTAGCATGATTTAATATCGTTCCAACTAATTCTCCATATGAAAAATCAACTTCATCAAAACATGTTTCAAAACAACTACTTATATTTACCTTTGCATATTTCATATTGGCTTTAAAGAAATTAGCTTCACCAAATCTACAATCTGCAATATGTATTTCCTCTAAATTACAGCTCCTGAAATCAGCAAACTCAAAATCACAATCAAAAAAAGATGCTCTCATTAGTGAAGAAGCTCTTAAATGGACTTGTTTTGCCATGATCCCCTCTGCCATCACCTCTGACAAATCAGAAAAAGTAAGGTCTAAATTGCTCATATCTAGCCCATCTATAATTTCATCATTGTATTGAGATTGATTTAATATTTCCATGACTCTTATTCTATCATTCTCATTCATTATTACGAGCTCCTTTCATTTAGCTTTTCAGATAGTCCTTCCAAGCAATATTTGGAGAATAAGTTACACCCATTTGATCTTCATCAAAACTTGGTATAGCCATTACTTGTGCTGGTTCCAAATACTTCATTACTTGTAGCCAATTATCAAGTAATGTATCACTATCACTCTCTAATGGATTATTTAAAATATCAATACAAAGGCCACCCCAATCTAGCTCAGATACCACAGCTGGACTATTTTGTAATAATTCCTTATCAAACATTTCTAAAATATGACCGCTAAAGTATGTTCTAGCCCCTACCCCTAAGGGACCGTTAGGAAGAAACCTAACTGGTATTGGTTGGGAAGATATTTCCATCCACATTTGTAATCGTTCACGTTCGGTATTCCACGGATATGATAAAGGCCAAAAAATTTGAGTTACTCCATAACTTGGTTTCGCAATTTCTGCAATTTGGTCAGATAACTCAAAAAAAGCAGGCCATAATTTTTTAGGTATCGATTTATGAAACTCAAACTTCAAAAATGAGCGATGACTCCAGTTAACTTCAAAACTCCCACTATAGTTCACCGATTTATCACGATAAAGGTAAACTTCTGATACTTTATGCTCTGAAACTACTTTTTCCAGGATTTCCTGACGATTATATTCTACTCGTACCATTTCACTGTTACCCCAATGAGTAGGAGCAAATTTTTCATTTGACTCAAACACATCCAAAAGACGACCTAATACTTCTTCTTCGTTAAAAGATACTGTAGGATACATTGTAATTGAGAAAAAATCAGGTTTCATGTATATCCTCCTTAATACTAAAAAATATAGTCACATAATAATTTTTATTCATAGTTTTTTCCATCGCCCTCCACCAGGTAAACGTGAATTGCCCTCCCATTTATGAGTCACTTTTCCACTACTTAGGTCAGTATAGTAAATCTCACTCTTTTCTCCTAAAGGCCCACTTGGTCTTGGTTTAGGAGGAATTCCATTCAAATCGGGTTTATCACTTGATATTGTCACAATATGACTTCCATTTTTATCTTCGAGCATCTCTCTTTCAGCTCGCATTTGACTGTCATTATGAATAACGTGTTCTTTGTCACTTATTTTGTGTTTGTGGTCATGAACTAAATCGATTTCATCCTTAGCATTACGACCTATACTATCTGGACGCGTAAGATGCCCTTCACTGGATGTAT
Source organism: Bacillus paranthracis (assembly GCF_001883995.1). Classification (GTDB taxonomy): domain Bacteria; phylum Bacillota; class Bacilli; order Bacillales; family Bacillaceae_G; genus Bacillus_A; species Bacillus_A paranthracis. The sequence goes on from NZ_MACE01000082.1 coordinate 132,411, forward strand.
ACGTAACAACCTTGCCAAGGTTATTGTTCTCTAGCTTACGGTCAAGATGTTCTCCTAAAGCTTTTCTTCCTTTTATTTCTTCTTCCCTACCACACTCTGTGATTTTTTTTAGATTCTCATTCCTAACATCCCATTTTTCACGATCTAAAGGTGGGATCGTTTCTTCACAATGACGTTCATATCTAATATCATTTGCTACTTTATACTCTCCCTGAGCCTGAGCCTCAGCTTCATCTATTTTCTTTCGATAGTATTTTTCTCGTTCTGGAGTTAGTTTAACTTTTTTGGGTTTTGCATTACTACCTTTACCCGTACCCTTAACCCCACCACTCTCCAAATTCGAGATCCTACTCTGAATACTCGCCTTTGAGGCATCATGGGCTTCTTGGAATTTCCCGCTATAGTTCGTTCCAGTTCTAACGACACTTCCATCTGGCAGTATTTCTACACCTTTAACGAATGGGGTTACGGAGTCCGCACCTTTTGCTAATGTATTTTCAATTATATAATACTAGTAATTTTTGTTAACCTTAATTCATAAAAATAATTTTTAAACATTTATAACATGCCTATCTAATAAAAAAGCGCTTGTTGTCTTTCGTAGACAATCAAGCGCTTTAAGTTCATTTGTTTTTAAGCAGCATAAATTTATAAGTTTTGTAGTAACAATATGACACTTTTTATACTTCATAACAAATACTATGTTAAAACTTACGAGTTTGTACGAGTTCGTTAGTTTCATATACATTCCATGTGTTTATATTTATCGCCCGATAAAATGTCATCTCGCCTAAGCTCGTACTTTATTTTCTATTCTATCATTGCACATAATACTCTATGATGGTACAACCATCATGAGTCATTATTTTCAAGCTTCTCATTGTTTTTCTGTATCACTCAAAAATCTTTTTGGAGTTCCTTTATCTAGTTTTAATCATGTGATTTGTCTAGATAGATGTATTAGTGAAGCATACCCATAAATTCAGCAAATGTATCTGCAACATGATGACTTACTGGTTCAAGTTCAGCAGAATTCTCATGATCCCACACACAAACTTTCGGGTTACTTCTTGATTCTCTAAAATCTAAACATAAAAAATCACCGGCAAATAATACAGCAATTGGTAATAAAGCTACTCCCAGTAAATCTCCATCATCTGTAAGTCTCTCATCTAGCTGGGTCCATGTTACATCAATATCAAACATACCTATTTCAATATTTTCTGGGGCTTCAAGAATACATCAAAACCTAATAACTGCATAGCTATGGTTATTACACACAAAAGATTTCTTTTCTGGGGAACCACCATTATTAACTTTTATGAAATTCTTATAATCTACCGGTAGTTGAACTCTCCAAAATTCTTCTTTCTTTAATATTAAACTATCAGACGGTAACGGATAAATTATAGATTCTTTTTTAATTTCCATTCAAAACACTCCTTTTTTATTATCTTGGCGCATCTGCCCACATTCCTTTAGTCCTTCCACCATTATGAACAGTAATACCATGGATTCCGTAAGGAACTAGTTGCATTTTCCGCTCCCCAAAAACTATTTAAAGAAAAAAGATAACTGTCTACTAAATATAGATAGTAGATTGTTATCTTCTTTTCGTTTTCTTTATATTGATAAAATCCTTGTTTCTTACTCAAAGTAAGTGCTTTTTTAAGAGCCTCATCAAAATCAAAGTCATTTTTTATACCTGAATTTCTAAAAGAACTTTTATTAAACTCTTCATTTTATATGAATACATTTCATAATTCTCTTCCGTTTTTTCATCTAGTAGGATATTTTAATAAAAAATATTATCTTTCCTTTTTGTATTTCTCAATAATCTCTTTATCGAATTCATTATTTTCATCAGGTAACGTATTCAATTTTTTATATTTCCATATCACATGCCTTTCGTAATCATCATAATCACAATTATCCAAGTCTGTATAGTCATAATCAATGTTAAATTTCCCTGAAGAAGTTAGTTCAAATGTTAAATTAGACCATAATGGTTGATTATTATTTTTAAATTCCTCGCGCAATTTTTCTACATAGTCATTAAGTTTAAATAATTTTTCCATATACTGATTTTTATCTAAATTATATATTTTAGAAACCTCTAAACTATATATAGGTTCTGAAGAATCATTCGGATAGAAATAGAAAAAGGTCTCATTACTAAAGTCATCTATTTCTGCATATAAATAAACTTCCTTCCACCCAACAGGGATTATACTATTAAGATAGTTTGCAATCATTCCATATAATTCTTCCATTTTTTCAGTTTTCATATACTAACCTCCATATATATTTTTTAAAATTTTCACTTTTTCAATACCATTTATTTTATAACTGATAGCAAAGCTATCCGGTCGTATTGAAGTTCCGCTATACCTTGGCCTTATATCCACAAAAACTTCTTTTCCTCCCCTTAAAGCTTTTGCCCAAGCAGATTCCAATTTTTTATAAGCACTTACATTCACATTACCATTCATTGCAACTATATTATCAATTAGCGGAGATCCATTAAATTGCGTACCGATTAAATGTCCACCATGATCGCCTTGAGTACTAGGAGCTTTAACTCGGTCTTCTCCTCCAGCAGCTAGCTGATGCTTACTATTACGTTCTCCCATCTCTAACGTTAATTCTCCAGATGCTCTCTCAATTCTTCCTAGTTCATCTGTTTGATATAGATATCCATTCGTTTCATATTTTACATTAGGTTTCAATTTAAATTCATCTGAAAAGTGACTACCATCTTTAACTACATCATCAACAGCCTTACTACTATCACCCGTACCCTTAACCCCACCACTCTCCAAATTCGAGATCCTACTCTGAATACTCGCCTTTGAGGCATCATG
>NZ_MACE01000083.1 GCF_001883995.1 Bacillus paranthracis
TAGCGTAAATTTCTAAGTTTTGTAGTAACAGTATGACACCTTGTGTACATCATGACAAATACTATCTTAAAACTTACGAGTTTGTACAAGTTTGTACGAGTTCGTTAGTTTCATATACATTCCATGTGTTTATATTTATCGCCCGGTAAAATGTCATCTCGCCTAAGCTCGTACTTTATTTTCTATTCTATCATTGCACGTAATACTAATTTTTTATCCATATCTAAATTCTTCTTTATCACCTATTCAACGTAATACCTCTTAAACTACCAATTCTACTTTTAAATTATTTATCAATTCAGCAAGTGAATTAGCAAGAAATTCGTTTTCTTCCATTTCAAAATTCTCTATCAATATCTGTCCTGTTTTATTGTCAAAGATAATAGCCATATCTTCTGGAAAGACAAATCCTATTTGTATATATCTAAATTCTCTTCCATTGTTCTCTTCATATTGTTTCATTACTTCAAAAAATTCTAATATAGATTTACACGGTTCTATGGGTTCAAGATTAACTAATCTTGAACCGTAAAAGCCTTGTAAGCTTAAGAACCAATACGAATTAAAGTATTCTTTCATTGCATGGTGAATATTCATACCCAGCTTTTTTTCAATTTCTGTAAAATCATCTAAATCAACTTTTTCAATAGGTTTCCAATATACATATTCTTCTTCATCTGGATTACTTAAATACAATCGAGGATCAATCTCTTCATCCCACGGTGCTTTAGGATATGTACCATATTTTGTATCCCATACATTTATGAGTTCTTTAAAATAATGTTCTAATGCTTTTTTTATGTCCATGTTATACCTCCAAAAAGATTACTTAATAAATACTTGAAGACGTTCAGCGTTTTCTTGATCTTTTCCCCATATACCTATTTGTTTCTCTATATTATGGATTCCTCCACTCCCTGGATGCAACGGTTGTGGAATAGCCATTGCTTGTCCCCCACCACCAATATGATGATGTACTAAAGGTTTTCCTTTTAATCCCACAATATCATATTGAGGGAAATGTCTCCTAAAGACCGCATCATTTACAATAGCCCATCCATTATTAAGATTTTTGATGTTAGCATCGCTAAAATACTCAGGATGTAATTTATATAGTTCATTAAAATAATACTTGTTATCTCTTAGCCATCCTTCTGAATTTGTACTTTGCTTCCCCTTACCTATATAAGGCATATCCACAACAAGTTTTTCATCTGCTACTATTTTAGTAACAAATGTTCCTTTTCTAGTAATTATTTCATACTCTTTATTTAAAACGGTGTCGTCAATATCACGGTATACTCTCACTGGATGGTTTGTATTACCCGTACCCTTAACCCCACCACTCTCCAAATTCGAGATCCTACTCTGAATGCTCGCCTTTGAGGAATCATGGGCTTCTTTTACGCTTTCACTGAAGTTCGTTCCACCGTATCTACGTACGCTTCCATCAAGTAATACTTCTTCACCTCTAATGAAGGCGGTTGTTTCGTCCACACCTTTTGCTAATGTAGTTCTAGTTATATAATACTAGTAATTTTTGTTGGCTTTAATTCATAAAAATAATTTCTTTAAATTTATAGTATATCTTTCAATAAAAAAGTACTCATTGCCTGTAGTCGACAATAAAGTGCTTTAACTTCATATGTTCTATAAGTAACATTAATCCGTCACTATTCTTCTTTCAATAGTCCAACTAAAGCTAGTTAATTTGGATATTTTACATATTTACTCGCTAATAATACATTCCTTAATTTAACAAAAAAATATTTTAAGATTTATTTTGCTCTTCATATTCTTTCATCTCTTCGAATTTTCTTCGCTCATTTTCATTACTAGGTTTCTTCCCTAAATATTTATATTCAAAATAATCCACTCGGTCATTCGGTCCAAAAGTAGATTGATACCATTTAGTATACCCATAATGAATTTTTAATTTCCCCTCAGATGTCACAATCATATCAAAAGAATACCAAGGTTCCTGATTATTTTTTATAAATATTTCCTGTAACTCTACACTTAAATGAAATAATTCATCATATGTCTTATCATATTCTTTTTCACTCACATTAAATACATCTGGTATATCATGGGAATATATATATTCATCCGATCTATCTGGGGTATTGAAAAAGAATAATACCCCACCCTCTTGGTTATAAATCTCTGCATTAAAATAAAAGATATCCCATTCTACGGGAATTGTATCATTTATTTTTTGCGCTATATTTTGATAGATTTTATTTAATTCTAATTCGAACACTTTTACATCAACCTCCTGTTTTATTAAGTATTTCACGTATTACCTTACGTTGGCCTTCAATTTGGTATTTTATTTTAAATGAGTTTGGTCTTAGCGATGAACCTAAGTATACTGGTTCAATTTTTACTGTCACTTTTTTAGGAGGCTTTCCACCTAATGCATTAGCCCATTCTTTCTCCATGTTATACCATTCTCCACCCGAACGATTAATTTGTTTATTTTGAGCGACTAAATTATCAATATCACCGGATCCATGGAATTGCGTCCCTATCAAATGCCCACCATCATCATCCGGTAATCTATCTTCTCTTCCTGCAGCCACTTGCATTCCTGTGTTTCGTTTTCCTTTTTGAAGTATTAATTCTCCTGCCTCAACATCTACTATTCTACCAAGCTCATCTGTTGTATATTTATAACCATCCTCAGTAATATAACGCACGTTTGGCGCAAGTTCTTTCCTTCCATTTTTCCCTTTAATAATGTGCTTCCCAAGATCTTTCTCTTTTATTTCAGTTATCTTAGGAGTTTCACCCGTACCCTTAGTACCACCACTTCCCCGTATCTCCGCAAGCGAAGCTCTAACACTATCAATCTCATCTTGTATCTTCTGATTACTATCAATGCAGTGCCCATGTACCCAGCCTTCTACGTTAGTTCCAACACGTTCGAGAGTTCCGTTATCATTTGTTCTGTAAACAGGAACTTTGACACTTGCTAAGACAAAATTAAAAGGAATGAATCCTACACAATACAAGATTCATTCCTCACTAGATGCTTATAATATTTGTCTAACTTTTTGGGTTCACTTCACAATCAAGTGTTTTTTTAAACTTTAAGTGCAGTTTAACAAAAAAATATTAAGAAACCTATATCAATTTATTACAAATAGCAATGCTCTATATGTCTAATATATGCAAACTAGCTTAATTATTCTTTATAAACAAACCAAGAGCTAAATATTATAAAAAATCCCCAAATTTATTACTTACTTAAAATATATTTATAAAATCTTCTCTTTTTGTTGGAATTTCAGTATTTGTACTCGAGTAATTATTAATAACTGTTTCCATTTCTTTGATTTCCTCTACAGTAATAAAGCTGGTTTCCACTGCACTATTTAAGAAAATTGTAATACTATCGGTAGTAATACTTTCTAATGACTGTGGTAAATATTTTACTTTTTCATTTTTATAGGCTTCCCAAGAAGTATAAGCGACAGCATCAACTAATAGTGACCAGATCCTAGCAATATTCAAATCTTCTTCTTCCTCTGCAAATTCTGAAATTCCTGTAAAGTCTGCGTTATCAATAAGCTCATATAATTCATCCCCAGTAACAGCATGAGATTCAATCCATAACCAACATTTGTCCAAGGCTTCCCTTCCATCCGGATATCTTTCATCATCCTTGCTGATTATAGAAAATACTCTTTCAGCAACTGCTAAAACAAAGCCTACTTTAACTTCTTTTTGTAAATTCTCGATTAATATATTACCCATGATTTCCTCCTTAAATTATTCAATGATCTTTCCATCTTTTAAAACAAAAGATAACAATCCATTAGTTTTAACACTGCCATCAATCTCCGATGTTACTTCTATTGTTAAGTTAGGATATTTTTTGCTAGCTTGATAAAATATACCACTCTTTTCAATAGGATGTGGTTTCAGCAATCCTTTGCTACACTTATTACATACACCTCTTGGGTTAGATTGATGAATTCTAAGTGTACCCGTTACTTCCGTTGGTTCGATTCCTGCTTTTTTTATAGCATAATCAAACTCATTTAAAACTCCTTCTTCAGCATGTCTTGTAAACTGTGCTAACTTAGGATTTTTTAAATGGTCATATGGAGCCCTAATCTCCCTATTTGGTAAGATTGTATCCAATGAAGGCAGTCCAGCTTCTTTTCTAACTTCTGGAGACCCTCCTTCAAAAGCCAAATCCCTAAGGCCTTTTACATATGTTTTACCAACTGCTATTGTATTAGTCTCTGGAACATTCCACTTTTTCCGTAAAGCATCCAAATCTTCTTTACCTAATTGGATTTTACTATTACCCGTACCCTTAACCCCACTACTCTCCAAATTCGAGATCCTACTCTGAATACTCGCCTTTGAGGCATCATGGGCTTCTTGGAATTTCCCGCTATAGTTCGTTCCAGTTCTAACGACACTTCCATCTGGCAGTATTTCTACACCTTTAAAGATTGGGGATATGGAGTCCGCACCTTTTGCTAGTTTAATTTCAATTATATAATACTAGTAATTTCTGTTAACCTTAATTCATAAAAATAATTTTTAAACATTTATAACATGCCTATCTAATAAAAAAGCGCTTGTTGTCTTTCGTAGACAATCAAGCGCTTTAAGTTCATTTGTTTTTAAATAAAGTTTTGTAGTAACAGTATGACACCTTTTGTACATCATGACAAATACAATCTTAAAACTTACGAGTTTGTACAAGTTTGTACGAGTTCGTTAGTTTCATATACATTCCATGTGTTTATATTTATCGCCCGGTAAAATGTCATCTCGCCTAAGCTCGTACTTTATTTTCTATTCTATCATTGCACACAGTACTCCATGATGGTACAACCATCATGGAGTACATACTTTCAAAAACCCTTTTATTTTTTCTATCTACTTCACATATACTTTATTTTTTATTCATATATACTTATGCGTATTTAAATTTAGCACCGCGAACTTTATCATATTCGTACATAAAATATAATTTAGTATAGTAAGCTTTATAAAATCACTATAACTAAACTCATTTATTTACTGTAATGAGTTTTTAATGTTTATTTATATTTTAGGAATATCAATTATATTTCCTGGTGACTCATTAATAAGAATATCTGAAATACTTGGGTTCCTTTTTTTCAACTTGAATATTTGAATTTTTGTTAATTCAGGGCTAAATGATATATTTTGTGTTTTAAACTCCAAATTCATAATTTTATTTTGAAGTTTTAATATAAAAACCTTCCATTCTTGTAATGGAGAATTCGAAACTTCCTCCGGACTTTCTAATAATCGATATCCATCTGCATAATGAAACATTAGTAATCCCGTTCCTAAGTCACAATCTTTGTTTTCAAGAATTGCATTTGGTATATCAAATCCACTATTCCAATTATAATTTGCTGCAAAACAATGAAGGAGTATTGGATTATCTATATTCTTTATTCGGCTAATTGTATCCTCTTTATTTGTATTATAAAGTAATTCTTCAAGCAAACTAATATCTTTATTTTCCATTACACCTTACCACCTTACTAATATTTACTTATTTTGTATTTCCAATTGTTTTAGCTTTCTTTCCCAAAGTTCTACTGTTGCACCTTGGCTTGGGTACAATGGTAAACCATTCCCCTGTAATTTTCTTAAATTTTTTTGCAGATCATATACCTGCTTTTGTAAACTATCAATACTTTGGTTAATATCCATTTTATTTAATGCTCTTGCAACTACTTCATTGTAAACAGAATGATATCCTCTGTGTCTAGCCATTGTACTTATATTATCATCTGGTACTCTTAAAAAAATACCGTTTGATGAGTCATCAAAGTTCATACCTATCTTTTTAATTACGGGATTATCTGCCATTTCAGAAGGAATAATATGCTGTGCTTGATATCCACTCCATTTAGTTGAACGTCTAAGCCCCATTTCTGTCATCATATTTTTTCCTAATTTAGTAGAATTTCCTCCTGTTACAATACCCGGAGTACCAGGAATAATCCTACTACCTTCACCCGTACCCTTACTAGCAAGAGAAGCCTCTACACCCTTAATCTTATCATCTATAATCTTATTACTTTCTGTATGATGCTTATTCACCCAGCTTTGGAAATCTGTACCACCTTGTTTAGATATTAGTAAGCCATTTCCGTCAACTTCAAAACTTGCCGATTTGGCTGTCCTATCATCTATGCTTTTGGCTATTTTTTCGCCAAGTTGATACATCTTTTCATTTCCGGATTTCTCCATTTTAAGGCTTGCTAGTTTCAAACGGTCAAGCATAATAGCTTTATTATCACGCAATGATTGTACCACATTTTTACCCAAATTTGGATTAAAACCAGGCATTCCTTCTTTGAATTTTAATAATTTGGCTAAATCAGCTAATTCACTCGTGCCTTTGAATGCTTTTACTCCTTTTCCTACTGCTCCAACAACTGGGATTGCGTCTAATCCGCCAAAAATGATGTTTCCTACCCGCTCTTCTTGGCTCAATTTCCGGTGTGTTCCCCAGTCTTCTCCGTCGATACCACTTTTGATTTGTACAGCGCCGTATACAACTGCCGCAGCGGCCCCGAGTGGTGGGCAAAGGATTGTTGTGATGATGATTCCTACGCCTATTCCTATGTCTCGCACCATTTCTAGTTTTTTCTGTTCATCTTCTATTGATTTGTATTCAAATCCTCGTGTGGATGGGACTACTTTCTTGTATTCTTCATAATTTAGTTTTGCATCTGGATTTTGTTTTTTTAGTTCTTTGTATTCCCCTCTCAGTACTTTATCAAATGCAGGTGAATCTTTAAAAATATCTTCTACTGTTATTTTATCTTTCTTCTTCTGTATTGTTTGTGGTACACTTCCGTACCCTGCGTGCGCATCTGGTAATACTGTCGTTGTTGTGGAGCCAATTCGGTTATCTGTTTCGAAACTGAGAATAGATGTATCTCTCATTTTTTGAGCGAATTTATCCATTTCTACTAAAAAAGGTTTATCTATATGTTCAGAGACCAATCGCCCGGCTTCTCCGCAATATTTTTGTAATGTCGAATAGCTATCAAGTAATTCTCCTATTTTTTGCGATTGATCTTTTGGGTTAAAATGTATACTGCCATCTGAGTCTAAATCTCGTATTCTTCCATCAATTTTTTTCAATAATTCATTTGCGCGCTGTAATTTTATGAGTGCATCTTTTGTAATTCGATTCATACCATCCCCCATGTTTTGCCATGGTTCAGGTCTATATTTCACATCCATTTCATTTTCATCCCCCAGCCGTATGGTGATTTCTACAACTTACTTAATATTTCACGTAATTGTTCGTCCTTGTTAAGCATTTCTACACATACGTTCCCTACAACTGTCGCCGACCTCGAATAGTGTTCAGCCAGTTCAAGTGTTTTGTGTAATATATCAGGATATTTTTCAATTACTCTCATCGCTTCACCTTTTTGATAAAAATCACTGCTTAATAAACTCTCAATATTCGTTCCAATGACGTCTACATGGATTTTATATATATCTTCTAATTTCATTACTATATCAAGTAGTTCTTGAAAATTAACTAATACTTCTTCTCCACCACCAGAACCACCATCTCCCATTGATACTTGCATTATTCAATACCTCCTAACGAAAATTGTCTCGGGTCAATTAATTTTTTATACGGCATTTTTAACACGTCATACAATTTCTTATTTACCGCATAGAGACTCACCCAGTCATACCGATTACGTTCTACATCAATTTGAACGAAATCTTCTCCTTCAGTGAAATATAAGAAACATTCCCATTTTCCTCCTCTATTACTCCGAGGCCTCATATACGTTTCTATCGCTATAACATCTTTATTTGATAAATCTTTTTCCTCAAATGTTTGTTGTTCTTCTTCTGTCATTCTCTTTGAGAAAAATGTATCTTCTATTTCCCTCGGTTCTCTCAATAAGAAAGGGATGCGTGTTAATAAGGAAAAATATACGTCTGGCTTTGGTATGTAGTCGATCTCGTATTTTTTATTTGGTTCTATTTCTGTTAATACAGCCACTCGGTCTTTATCCTCTTTCAAAAAGCCAATTAATACATTATTCATTCTCGCGTATTCATGACAATTTTCATATTCTTTTAATAGCTCAATCATTTGAAAAGCTGCAGGGGTAATTCCGTTTTCATTTGTAAGTAAGCCTTTTTCTTTTAAACTCGTAGTTGCTTTCGTGACACATTCTTCATCAAGTAAAATAATTGCGTCACGGTTTGGCAATCCAAATATATCGGTAACCCCAGCTGCACCTGCGAGAACATATAATTCAGCAGGTGCAAAAATCATTTCTTTCCCCATTCTTTTATTCCTCATTTCTTCATCACAATTTTTTTATCGCCCTTACTTCCGGTATATCGCCATACGTTTGAATACTTTTCTCTAACTCTTTCAAAGCTTTCGTATGTCCTTCAAATGCCTCTACCATTTCTGAGTTGTATTGAATGATTAAATCAAGATAACTTAAAAAGGCATCTCTCGTTTTTCCATTCCACTTCGCACATGTAACGTACGCTTTTAAGTTTTTCGCTTGATTTAAAGAATCTTTCATGCCGTTCTCTATGTTTTGTGCGTAAGAAATGGCACTTGCAGTGTTACTTCCTATAATTTCAACCTCTTTACCACTCATATTAGTTCCCTCCATTCTTTGTATACTTAATGGATAAGTTTTTCAATTTCCTTTTTCTTTTCTTCAAAAGCTCTGGTCGCTGCAGCGTATGCTGACGCTTTCTCCGCTTCTGCTTTCGCTTTATATTCCAAATACTTTGCATAAGCTGTACCTATCGCAGATCCAACATTGCTTAATTCACTTTTAAAATAGGATAGTACTGTATTTAAGTCTTCATCCTTTTCATGACGTTTTTGTTCAAATTCCACTGCTGGAATTTTATTTGCTTCTAAGCCATTACTTTTACTCTCATAATCTCTCTTCGCTGATTCAGCCTCTTGAATGTATTGCTTTAACTCTCTTTCTTGATCTTTTAAATAATCATGTAATGTATCATACTGATCTCGTTTCCTCGCGCTTTCTGTAAAACCCGATGCATTTAAAAAAGCATTATACAATTCATCTAACATCTTTCTCCTCCTTTATTACAATAACTATGTAGTTAAATTCGTATATTTGAACATGAATATTCATTACATTGAGAATTTATAAATAATTATTTTTGCATATTGCTATTTTATCAAAGGGGTTTTAACATTTCCATATTTTATAAAAAGGTTTCGCATTTTTCTTCAATTAAATAACAATGAATATTTATTATCTAAAAATTGTAGTTTCATATAGATTATTGAAATTTTATCCACATTAAGGAAATGAATAACAAATAACCATCATTTACATGTTATAATTGCGATGTATACATTTAATTGTATTAAATGTATATGTGTAATACGTATGTTTAATAAAGTTAAATTAAACTGGGGAGGCTTTCGCAAATGGGTAAGAAAACAAGCAAAGCTAAAAAAATTTTCGGATTCGTAATCACCGCAGCTCTAGTAACTACAACGATGGTAGGCACAGCAAACGCACAAACAACTACGAATAACTATAAAGTAGCTGGCAATGCGAACACTGTATTTACAGATGTACCAAAGGACCACTGGTCAAAAGATGCTATTGATTACTTAGCAGCAGCAGGACTTTTTAACGGATATGGAAATGGAAAATTTGGTTTTGGGGATCATATTACTAGAGGCCAGGTAACTTCTTTAATCGCTCGTTATTTAGGTTTAACAGCAAACAATGAACAGAGCAATATGTTTAACGATATTAAAAATCATATGTTCGAAAAGGATATTAAAGCCATTGCGCAAGCTGGAATTATGACAGGTGATGGAACAGGTGCTTTTCGTCCAGATGATGCATTAACTCGGTATGAAATGGCAGTAGTATTACAAAAAGCATTTCAATTACAATCAAAAGGACAAAATAACTTTAAAGATGTACCTCAAGATCATTGGGCTTATAAATTTGTAAATACGCTACGTAGTAACCGAATATCCTACGGTGATGAGGCAGGTAATTACAATGGCAACACGCTTGTGAAACGTGAGGAGTATGCACAATTTTTATATAATGCAATAGCAAAAAACAGAGATTATAATTTCAACATCAATACAAAAGAAGAAATGAAACAAATGTTAACAACAGCTTTAGAGAATGGGACGTTTGGTCCATTTAAATTAAATTCATTGGGTAAAGAGCTATCTGACGTAAAAAAAGAATATGGAGTGCCTGATGTTTTGAAAAAAGCACCATGTACAGAATGTGATGCACCTAATACAGCGGTATACGGCGATTATAATATTGATATGTACCCTTGGGACGCTAGATATATATGGGTGAAAATGGATATCCCTATCAATGAATTAAAAGAGTGGTTTGGTGAGCCCGATTTAATCGGAGAGGATATGACTAGCGAAGGCTTTATATATAATCGAGGAAGCTATTCTCTTTATTTCAGCTTCTCTGATGGTTATATTCAACGCGCTGAAATATCTAAAAGTGAACACCATTAATACGTTACAAGCAATATAAAATATATAAAGCATAAAAAAATCCTTCAAGAACGTGCCTTTTCTTGAGGGATTTTATTTTGTTCCTACCTATTTAACATAATACAAAGCTGTAAAACCACTACTGATTAAAGTTCCACTTTATTTTTCTTAGCGCTCCGCATTCCATTCACTTAAATACGTTGCATATTCTAATTCATCTGGATCATCATCTAGTATAGAAATAAACTCTAATTTATTTCCATCACAATCTAGAAAATATACACTTGCAGCTGGCATCCACCTTTGGACAATTGGCTCTTCATTTCCTTTCCCCTGACTCCCTACTACCTCTATTCCACACTTCTCTAACCACAATTTAGAAGTCTTTAAAAACTCTAAATCTACACGAAAAGCGAAGTGTTTCGTCTCAAAATTTTCATTACTATGTACTTCCCATAACCCGAGCATTTGCTCTTTATTTTCTCCTACCCAAAAGAATGCAACTCGTCTTTTCGATAGTCTTTTTGCTAATGATAAACCTAATTTATTTTGATAGAAATCTATTGCCTTTTCTAAATTTCTTACATATAAATGCGTTTCATATATGCTTTGTATCATATTATATTTTCCCTCCTCTACATTCTGATTTTTAAAATATATTTTGTTTTTATCATACAAATATTTATATTTTTAAGCATCCTACTTTTGTATCATTGTTCTTTCCTACAAAGGTATATATCTAGCTTTATCATTCATATACCAACGCCAAAATTCAATAAAAAACATATTTACATTCTAGCAAATACATTCATAAATTTTTATAATGTAATAAAAGTAACATCTTAATAATAGAGGAGGAACCATTCTGGATAAAACCAAAGTTATGGCTTATTTTAGTGCAACGGGTGATGTGTTTCCTGTTGAAGCAATTACCAATGCCCTAAGTATCGAGCCTACAAGAACTTATAAAAAAGGTGATGTTGTTGCAAGACGTGATAATCCGAATCTTGTATCCACCAAAACCCTATATAGAAAAGAAACTAATTGGACTTTAAGCACTGGCTATCAAGAATCATACGATATAAATAATCAGTTACATGTTATTCTACAATCCCTTGAAGGAAAAACAGAACAATTAAAACATCTCAAGAAGAAGTATAGTTTAGAGTTTCTTTTTATGGTAGTGATTCAAGTGGAGAATAACGAATCACCCACGATATATTTACAAAAAAACATTATTGATTTTGCTAGTTCCATTCAAGCAGAAATTCATTTTGATCTATATATTTGTTAAAAATAAAAACGCTATTGATATTGAAATCAGTAGCGTTCTTATGTGACCATATGTTTTATCTTACTTGTACCCAAAAGCACATTCTTTTTATATAACGTATTACTTCAATTTCCCCTCAAAAACAATCTTCCTACCACACGGTTCAACTACTGTTTTACCGTCTTTCTTCACTTCATGAAAGATTGGCTCTTCCATGCGACGAGACGGTGCGTAGCCTTCTTGTTCCATACGTGCTAAGCAGTCTGTAATTGTTTCATTTTCGAGTACTTCAAATTTCTTTTTATTAGGTTGTTTTGTCATGCCCTAACCTACTTTCTATTTTTCTTGATGCGAATTGATTCTTCATGTAGATCATATATAACATTGCGAGAATTCCTATTATAATCATAACCGCAATAAAAAAGCTTGTATACTGTATTTTTTCTATAAATACGCCTCCTAATACAGGTCCCAGTATACTTCCTAAACTAAAGGCAATTCCAGATAATATATTACCTGCTGGCAATAAGTGTCTCGGTAATAAATCTGTCATAAATCCAAGTCCTAACGAGAAGCACGATCCAATGACCATACCCGCTAACAACATGCAGGCAAAGACGATCCAATAATATTGATCAAATACGGCTGCAAGCAAGAAAATGCCCGTACTTATGCAGAACGTCCACGTTAAAATACGATCCCTTCCGTATTTGTCACTTAATATACCGAGCGGAATTTGTGTAATAATGCCCCCAACTGCAAATGCTGGTAATAAGAAGGATACTTCTGAAACAGACCATCCTTTTCGAAGCGCGTATACTGGTAAGTTACTGTTTAACATTGCTTCCAGTACGCCATATGCAAGTGGTCCCAGCAGTGCAATCCATCCTAATCCAACAACTTGTTTATAACGAGAAAATGATGATTCACTCTTCACTTCTCTTTCATCTTGCGCCGGGAATGCATTTTTTGTTGGTAATAGTAACAGCCAACCTATTAGACAAAGTATAGTAGATATAATAAATGGCGTTGCAAGACCGTACTGAACTGTGCTTGCTAAATATGGACCGACGGCAAAACCAATTCCGAAGAATACACCGTATATCGATACTTGTCTACCTATTTTACTCGGATCCGATGTTGTCGTAATCCATGTTTGTGTTCCGACATGTAGCATATGATCTCCCACGCCAACTAGAAATCTAAGGATAAACCATACCCAAAACGAAAATGTTTGTGTAAAAAAGAATAATGAAATAATAACGAGAAACCCACCAATCACGATAATTGGCTTCATTCCAAACTTTTGCATCGGTTTTTCAAGAAACGGTGAGATCACTAATATCCCAATGTATAGTGCTGTCGCATGAATACCGTTAATACTTGAACTAACCCCTTCTTGTTCAAAAATCATTGCAATGGCCGGTAAAAGCATTCCTTGTGACAAACCCGAGATTGCTACAATCCCAACCATAATCCAAAAAGTAAAACGTATCGACATTCCCTTTCCCTCTCCTTCTCACGCTTTCCACTTCTCATTATAAACTGTTTCTGCAAATGCGTGTACGAATATTCGCAATAAAAAAGAAGCTAAAAGAATGAATCTTTTAGCTTCTTATCCTTCCCAAACTTGTGCTTTCACATTGTTATGGAATTGCTTGAAATACGGATGTTTATAAAAAGCAGTTTCATACAAATAATGATGCGAATGAACAATTGGTGGCTGTTGTATTTGTAACGGAACTACAACTGGTGAAACTTGCATATACAGCGGAGCTATCATCATTTTTGTATACACATGATGATTATATGGAGAATGCGCAATGAAGAACGGATGATGCATGGATAATCTCCCCTTTTACCTACAATGTTATAGTATATGCAATACCTTTCATTTCGGGGATTATTTCTGTTCTAACCAATCCTCTACATGCTTTATAAATACATCTAAACAATCAATAAACGGCGAATGACCGCAATCTTCTAATACCTTCAACTCTGCATTTGGCAAATGTTTTGCTAACTCCTCACCGACTACTTGTGGTACGACATAATCTCTGTCACCTTGTATGACGAGTGTTGGTGCTTTAAATATGATGAATTTGCTTACTTCCCTCTACAACCCCATTATGTTCATCTGAAATATTAAATGTAATGAGCGCATAATTCACATCTACGAAATTACGTTGCGTTAACATATCGTCTAAATACTTTTCATAACGGTCTGGTTCAGGTTGATTATGTGTATATATTAATAAATTCCATACTGTACGGTAATATAATTTATTCATATTTTTTATCGCATCTAACACTGGTGCAATCTGTACAGGATCTTGTGCAATTTCTTCTTTCGTCTTTACTAAGCTTGATACGATTGGTTGCCCGTTTATATCCTTTTTAAAAATCGGATACCCTTTCATGCCCACTGATTCTACTAAAATTAACTTTTCTACAAAAGTTGGGTGATTCGCTGTAAATTGCATTGCAACACCACCGCCCATTGACCAGCCCATTAATGAAAATTTCTTTAGTTTTAACCCGTCGATAAATAATTTTACATCTTCTGCAAAGTCTTGTATTGAATCTATCGCTTTATTATACGTTGATTGACCAAATCCCCTTAAATCGAGAGCGTAAATATGGTATTGATCTTGCAGCTTTTCAATAACTAAATCAAAGTGTTGTGACGATGTCATGTTCCCGTGAATAAGTACAAGAATTTCTGCATTTTGCCTTCCAACTTCCTGATACGCAATCGTTTCTCCGTTCGATAGTGAAACAAACTTCATTGTTGCAGGCTTAATCATCACAAGTTCCCCCATTCTATTTAAATAGAAAGAAAATTCTTTACTTACTTAAAGAATAGCACGTAGAATATACGTTCGCAACATAAAACCTATAAGAATTTTTTACATAAATCAACATGTCTATTACTAGACAATTATAATAAAAAAGTATATAGTTAGCTAGGTAACTAATTTGAAAGGATCAACATACATGGACGAAAAACAACATTTTTTTCACATTGTCAGCCAGACTTCTCGCAAGTTTACGAAGAAATTTAATGAACGCGTATCTCCCACTGGGTTATTTAGTGCGCAATGGGCTGTAATTTTCCGTATTAATCAAACTGGTTCTTGTACGCAAACAGAATTATGTCAGTATTTAAATGTTGAATCACCAACGATGACTCGTACGTTAACACGTATGGAAACGATGGGATGGATTATTCGTACTGAAGGAAAAGATCGCCGTGAGAAGCTCATTTCTTTATCAGAAACAGCGATAAAAATGATTCCGGTATGGCAAGAAGAAGTTGATACTTTTGAAGAAAAGACGCTAGAAGGTATTAACGAAGATGATTTACATCAAGCATTTCAAGTGTTACAACAAATTATTAAAAACTTAGATTAACTTGGAGGGATGACCATGCAAAGTGAGAAACTTTGGACGAAGGATTTCCTCGGAACTTGTTTTAGTAGTCTATTTCTCTTCTTAACATTTTATATGCTTATGACTACTTTACCCGTCTATGTAATAGACGGCCTAAAAGGAAAACCTGAGGAAATTGGTTTAGTTGCAACTGTTTTTCTTATTTCATCTGTTTTATGTCGACCATTCACAGGAAAATGGCTCGATGATTTAGGAAGAAAGAAAATATTATTTATTTCACTTTCACTATTTTTAGCCGCTACCGTTATGTATTTCGGTGCACAAAGTTTATTTTTATTACTAGCCCTTCGCTTCTTACATGGTATTGGGTTCGGTATGGCAACAACTGCAACTGGTACGATTGTCACAGATGTTGCGCCAGCTCATAGACGAGGCGAAGCACTTGCCTATTTCGGCGTATTTATGAGTCTGCCGATGGTAATTGGTCCTTTTTTAGGTTTAACAATTATTTCTCATTTTTCGTTTACTGTATTATTTATCGTTTGTTCCGTATTTTCATTACTTGCATTTTTATTAGGACTACTTGTCAATATTCCGCATGAAGCACCTGTAAGCAAACAAAAACGAGAAAAAATGAAATGGAAAGACTTACTTGAACCATCTTCTATTCCAATCGCTCTTACAGGATTTGTTTTAGCCTTTTCTTATAGTGGTATTTTATCCTTTATTCCTATTTATGCAAAAGAGCTCGGTTTAGCTGATATTGCAAGTTACTTCTTTATTTTATATGCACTTGTTGTTGTCATTTCTCGTCCATTTACAGGTAAGATTTTTGATCGCTTCGGTGAAAACGTACTTGTTTATCCAGCTATCATTATTTTCACAATTGGGATGTTCATTTTAAGCCAAGCACAAACTTCATTTTGGTTCCTTGGCGCAGGTATGTTAATCGGTTTAGGTTATGGAACATTAATTCCTAGCTTCCAAACGATTGCGATTTCTGCTGCTCCAAACCATCGACGTGGTTCTGCGACAGCTACGTACTTCTCATTCTTTGATAGTGGTATTGGCTTTGGTTCTTTCATTTTAGGTATCGTCGCAGCGAAATCAAGCTATCATAATATGTATTTTATCGCAGCTATTATCGTTGCGTTCACTTTACTTTTATACTATGGATTACACGGACGAAAACAAAAATTCAAGAAACAACGTACAGACGGACAAATATCCGCTTAACGTAAATAAGGAAAGTAAACTTCCCCGTTTACTTTCCTTATTTTGTATTTCTTTCAATAGACGCGTATACTAATAGTAGAAATAAAAAGGAGGGACCGATATGAAACTTAAAAAATCTCCCCTACTCTTACTCATAATCACATTCATATTTGTAATTACAGGGCTCGGTTTTACATACTTCAAACATAATAAAACAATTCCGTCGAAAAATAATGTGACGAAAAAAAATTGGTTAGATGATCCGTACTTACGTTGGTCGTATACACATATGAAAGAATTCACTTTAATTAACGAGGTGAAAAATAACCCGGATCACGTTTTTCACTTCTCTACCGCATTGCAAAACTTAGACGATTTTGCTGTAGAGCGTAGATTTGGAAATACAACTCCTCTAAAAAAACTTTTAGATGATAACAAAACAGATGCGTTTGTCGTTGTACACAATGGACAACTTGTTTATGAACGATATTTCAATGGATATAACGAGAGCGAACCGCATGGTATGGCGTCATTAGCAAAGGTATTTACCGGAGCAATAATACAATCTCTCGCTGAAGAAAACCGTATTGATTTAGAAAAAACAGCTGACACATATATAAAAGAATTAAAAAATACACCGTTCGGAAAAGCAACACTGCAGCAATTAATGGACATGCAAGTTTCTGTGGAATACCCCACTCACGGCTATGAACACCCAGCGTTAGAAAATCAAGATGCACAACTATACTTGGCAAGCAATATTTTACCTCGAGGTAAAAATTACGATGGTCCCATGAAAATTTATGATATGTTACAAGAAGCAGAAGAAACTGCACCGCCTGGTTCTGTCTTTTCTTACAATAACGGATCAACAGAAACACTCGCTTGGATTATTCGAACGATCACAGGTAAATCATTAGCTGAAAACGTTAGTGAGCGCATATGGTCTCAAATTGGTATGGAAGAAAACGCGTATTACGTAACAGATGAAACAAAAGTTGAACAAGCAAGCGCTGGTTTAAATGCAACTGCTAGGGATATGGCGAGATTCGGACAATTATTATTAAATAACGGGGAATATAACGGAAAACAAATTCTCCCTTCTTCTATTACTGAAGATATAAAAAATGTTCAAGAAGGTGAACTTGCAGTTGGCCCTGGAGCTTCCATTTCTTATCATAATCAATGGTGGATTCCGCACAATGAACAAGGTGCTTTTGAAGTGTTAGGTAGTTACGGACAAACACTTTACATCGATCCGAAAGCGAATATGGTAATTGTCCACTTCTCTTCTAACGCTACGCCAAGTAATGAAATCCACTCCGTTTACTCTAATATGTATATTGATATTGCACATCATTTAGAGAAGCTTCCACAGTAGTGGAAGCAGGAGTTTAAACCTTACATGTATGACTATTTAATTGAACACACAATCTGTTGTGTTGAAACATAAATATATCTAAAAAAGGAGCTCTCTTCATAAAGAGAGCTCCTTTTTTTATTTCTTCTTCTTTTCTGTCGGTTGACTTTGTTTAGCGAAATTAGATGAATCATCGAAATTTGGTTGCTTTTTACCAGCATTATTACTTCTACCTTTTCCCATATGTAATACACCTCCCCTCCTCCTTACTATTCCCAATAAAAAAATCCTCTTGCATCCAGAATTTTTTTATTGTCCCTTATTCATATGGCACTACTGTTCTCGTAGTACTTCCAACACTTTCAGTTAGAGAAGCTTCCACAGTAGTGGAAGCTTTTTCTTGTTGGGGTGTTTTACTTAAAACCATTACCCTCATCACGGTTATTCATCATTAAATTTTTTATTAGCAATCCAATAATACGTTACGAAGAGTGTCAATAAGATCCAAACTATAGTTAGTACTCCTGTAATTATTGCGTTTGAATGTACGCCCCCCGTAACTAACGTTTCCATTGCATCCTTACTCATACTTGCTGGATTAAGCAAATCCATTATTGGATTCAAACCGACGATTACTCTACAGGCTAAAAGGAAAACAATTGAAATTAATGCAATCATACCTTGACTGTGAAAAATAGTACTTATCATTGTTGTGAAAGATACGATAAAAAGAGTCCAAATTAGATACAATAGTAATCCAGTAATTAGGTGCGCAAATGGAACGGCAGTAAAAAGAAAATTTACATATAGATAAGAAGTAACGTATCCAATTGTTACACTACAAGCTACCATTAAATAGTTGGCCACTATTTTCCCACCTACATATGAAGTAACAGTAACGGGTCTTGTTAAAATAAAAGCCAACATACCATTGGCTTTATCTGTTTGAATAGTACCCATCATAGATATCACTAGAATCATAAGTCCGAGCTGATCAAACTGGGATCCCAAAGTACTTGCTAATACTTCGCCTCCTTTTTGTGTTGCCATATTTGGATCAATGATAATTCCCTGCCCTCCACCTAATGCTTCTAGAATGGATGGTAAATAATGAGTTACTATCGGTTGTGTCGCGCCTAAAAATATAAAAACAATTGGTAGCCAAATGATCTTAAAATCACGTAACATTTGAACATATTCTTTTTTTATCAATACAATTGAGTTGTTCATTTTTGCACCACCAATTTCAAAAAAATTTCTTCTAAAGTATCGTTGCTCATTTCAAATTTAACAATGTCCACCTTATGTTCGATTGCATTTTGCAGTAACATATTTTTATTTATTTCAATACTTTCAACCTTTACTTTGATTTTAAGCCCAACCACTTCTACGTCCTTCACATACGGTAATTTTTTTACAACTTCAATCCACTTTTGATCTTTAGCTGTTATTTCAATCATTAATTTATTTTCACTATTACGGTGTAAAAGCTCCGTAATCATTGTATCTTCTATTTTTGTTCCATCTTTTATAATGACAAATCGTTCACAGATTTCTTCTGCATCGCTTAAGATGTGGGTTGATAATAAAATGGTTGTATCTTTTTTTATTTCTTCAATCAGATTCAATACTTCTCGCCGGCCGATTGGATCTAATGCGGATACCGGTTCATCCATGACAATAAGCGAAGGTTTATGCAATAATGCTTGTGCAATACCAAATCGTTGTTTCATTCCACCAGAAAATGTACTAACCTTTTCGTTTTCTTCCTCTTTTAGTCCAACTTTCTCTAAAATTTCTGGAATTGACTTTGACAACTCTACTTTATTCAATCCCGAAAGTTGGCCCATAAACATAAGCGTTTCTCTCGCTGTCATCCAATGAAAAAAATTAGGATATTGAGGTAGATAACCAATTTCACTTTTCATTTTTGATATTTTTATCCCATTCAATAAAACTTCACCAGCAGTTGGATTAGTAATATCCGAAATTACTTTTATTAATGTAGATTTTCCTGCTCCGTTTGGTCCAACTAATCCGACGCATTCCCCCACTTGCAGTTCCATCGAGAAATTATTGACAGCAGTTTTTCCTTTAAATGATTTTGTTACATTTTTAATCTCTAGTTTCATAATTTCTCACTGTCCTTTCTCCCTATAACGAAGTAGAAAATAGGTCCCAATACATTAACGAAAAGAATAATGAACGTCCATACAAGTACATTTTTTCTTGTTTTTCTATGTCGGTATAAATCAATGAATGCAATAAAAACTAAAAGTGCCCCCACTGCAATAACTGGCAATATAATAGGTAGAAAAGTCATAATATCAATGTCTTTAAGATCATTCAATCCATAATGTAGTTGCATTATTCTCATTCCTCCCTAAATTCATTCTCATTATTGATAATGATAAATCATAAACGAATGAATTGCAAACATTATTCTCATTATTTATAATGAGAATAAAAATATATGATAAATAAGGTGAGCGAATGAGTAATAAAGTTGAAATTTTAATGCATCCAGTAAGAATGAAAATTTGCCAAGTGTTAATGAGAAATAAGGAAAATGGGCTAACACCATTAGAAATGGTAAAAATCATTAAAAATGTACCACAAGCTACACTATATAGACAGCTACAAACTATGGTTGATTCTGGTATCGTCCATGTAATTAAAGAAAAAAAGGTAAAATCTGTTTCTGAAAAATATTATGCAATCAATGAAGAAGATGCAAAAATTGAAGGAAGTGAATGGAAAGGCTTATCTGATGATGAAAAATTAAACTACATTTCCTATTATCAGTTATCACTTATGACACAATATCAAAGTTACCTTAAGAAATTAGAGGAACAAAACAGTCAAGAAGATACTGCTACTTTTTCTGTAGTGGAATTAAAGCTAGATGAAGAACGCTTTGGAAAATTTCAAAGCGAACTTAACGAATTAATGATTAAATACTACAATAGCCAAAATAAAGATGAAATAGAGGCTCCGGTTCGGACTGTCGCTATTACAATTATTCCAGAAACGTGAACTCACTCAACATACATAATACAAGCCGATGATTCCTTACCGTAGGAATCATCGGCTATCTTCATTTTGACTTTTGCTGTATGGCTGGCGAAAAAAACGGATCTAGAAACTGAAATGTTTTAAAATCTAGAATTCGAATGTGCTTAAAGTTGCTATCTATATTACATGAATTCTTTTCTCGTGTTAATCTCATACGATCCACACTCTCTCCAAAAACTTTTAAAAAAGAAGCATGGGTAAACTAACAAATATAAATTAGGGATCCACCAAGACATATCAAAATCTAAACGAATTGTCCAAAATGCTAGAGCTTGTAACCCTGAGCAAAAAGTTAAAATTAATGATAGAAATGCAAAGTGGCTCCAAGTATGTTTTTGTTTAGAATGCAAATACAAACTTAAAAATCCCGTTAACGAGATTAACAAATCTAGAGGCAGGAAAGACCAATTCCATGCTACTAAAATAGGATCTTCATAATCTTTAAACAAATATTCTTGCGGAATCATATGAAAAATTGTTATGAGCCAATATATAACAAACCCAACATCAGTAATAAAGAAAAAATACTTTAATCGATTCAATGTATACGTTCCTCCACCATTTCTTTTTTCTTCGCTTCATGTGCCGTACTATTAAAATTTAATATTACGACTCCAACTAAAATAAAAAGAATTGCTAGTATCTTAATTATATTGATACTTTCTCCAAAATAAATAAAACCAATTGTTGTAATCGTTACAATTCCCATACCTGACCACACCGCATATGCTACGGACATTTCCATCCCTTTTAATGCAAATGACAGAAATACAAAACTTACTACATAAAATACAAAAATAAGAATGCTTGGTACAAGTTTCGTTAATCCATCAGATAGTTTCATCGCAGTTGTACCTGCTACCTCAAATAAAATTGCTAAACATAAATAAATCCACTGCACTACTCTCCCACCTTCTATTTCGAATTAGAAATGCCATATAGTAACATGTCCATAATCGATTCAAGCATACTTCCCAATGTATAATCACTCTTTTCAATAAACATAGGATCATATATGCGATTCAGTGCCCCTAAATACACTTCAATAAAAAACGGAATTTGAATTTTTCTTATGCTACCTTCTCTCATTCCCTCTTCTATTAAACCAATTACAGTAGACCAGCCTTCACGTAAAAACTCATCTAATTTTAACCATTGGTAATAATGATGTTTTTTTAGTTCTACTAATAAACGTGCATCCATGAATGTAAATTGTTGTGGAATGCAAATTAAGATGAGTCTTATTTTTTCAACTATTTGTAACGTATCATCTTCAGCGATATTTTTTTCCTTTTCTTGAATACTTTCTATTACATTACGAATAACTTCATCTACTATTTCATCTTTTGAAGAAAAGTGCTCATAGATTGTCCTCTTACTGACAGCTAATTGTTTTGCTAAATCACTAATTGTAAATGTAAACCCCTTCGTTTGAATTTGATGAATGGTTTCTGTTACTATTCTTTGTTTCATAATCCGCCCCCTAAACCTTTGGTACCAATTTAGTTTTTTTGGTACCATTCCATTTTACAATATTTAACACAATGTATACAACTAACATTTCAAATTTTCTTATTTTTAGCTCAAAACAGGTAAACATAAGAGCGTTGAGAATCATACCTGCATATTTAACAATCAAGTGAATGTATAAAATAACACTCATACATGAAAGTTTAACTAAAGTTAAATGCAATTGTATAAGGCTATGTTGGTAAATATTCTTTTTTAGCTTGATGGGGAGAAACGCCGATCTACCTTTCACCTAATTAAAAAAGCGCCCTATAAACAGGGCGCTTTGCTCCAACCTAATGACTAATACTAGCCGTTGGATATAATGTTGTTCCTCCAATTGAAACCTTTATTTCATTTGTTAATGGAACATTTTGTTCATTAATAATGGTTCTCCACCATTCCCATGCAAGACCTGTACATTCTCTTGCTACGATTTTTATATTTTTTGAATTTGGTGGAAGAGGGATTACTGTAGAGTAATGGGCTGTTTTGTCTTTGCCACTACCTTCCCATGTTTTATGTGTTAGTACTTCTTTCCCATTTTGATCAAATGTGAATTCATCCCAAGATACATCAAATTGCGCAACGTAAGCACCGTAATGATCAAGTGTCATTTTTGCACTTGAATATTCTGTAGTTGTCGTCTCGATATAATCTGTATTGTTATGAACAGCAGCAGTTGCATTATCTTTTAAGAACGTGCTTGTATATGAAATTGGATATGCTGGATTTTTAAAACTTAATTCAGCATTATCTTTAATGATATTTCGGATTTCATTGAAATCTTTTGTAACAACCTTGTTATGCTCTTTCGCATCTCCACCTAATACGACAGCAGTAAAGGTACTTTCTTCAAAAATATCTTTGTACTGTCCACTCGTTTCGACGCTGTTATTCTTCAGTAAAGCTTTAAAAGCAGCTTGTACATCTTTACTCTTAGATGTTGTTTCTAATTTTACATAAACCGTTCTACCATAAGCTACATTTGAAACCATAACAGGTGGAGCCGAATTACTTACTCCTTTACGAGTTAGCTCATCAAAAGTAACACTATTATCAAAGAGATCAGATGGATTATTAGGTAGTTCAGCACTTACAGTATAAAATATTTGTTTATATGCCGCCACCATCACTTTCTTTTCTCCATTTGCAACTGCATTAAAGTCAATATTTAGACTGTTATCAAGATATTTAGCATTAACATTAAGAGCACTTGCGATTTGTGATTTACTATAAACCATAGATTCTGTATACTGCATTCTTGCAGGTAACGTATGTGTTGCGGAATACTTTTCATTCCAAGTAGATACTAAATCATCTACTGCTCCAGCCACATTACCATATGTCGGATTTTGGACAGTGATTGTATTTTCTTTTCTCATACCAGGTAAGTCTATACTAATATTCAAAGGCTTTCTCTTAGCCACTAATAAACTCGGTTGATTGTCTGCAAAAGCTTTATTGGCAAGTTGTACAGCTCCTGGATACGTACGATTCGCTACAGAATCAATAATCGAAATATCGACTGGTGACGTTGTAAGTGATTTTTTCTCACGTTCCACTACTACAAATTTACCATTTGAATTGATACTTTCTTTCGGAACAAAACTCTCTATTTTATCACCATTTACAGCTAAAACCTCTTGATTATTATATGTAAGATTCCCTATACCAGTATCAATGCTACTAGCATTTTTAGTTATATTAGTTGCATGACCGATTTGTGTTTCTGCGAAAGAAATAGATGAATAATTAAGAGTGCATAGACTAACTAATACACATGTAAGGAACTTTCTTTTCTTGGTATTTTTCTTAATGTTCAGAAAAATCACCCCGTTCTTTTTTTAGTAAGATATAATAATGATGGATATATGATAGCTAACGAATAAACTTACATAAACGCTTTTAAAAGTTCTTGAACTAAAGGAATTACTCCACCTAAAAATTTTAAAACTGCCATTGCGATTTCCATATTCCTTCCTCCTCTTTGCTGTATTAAGATGTGTTGTATATTTATGCTTTCATTATAATAAGCTTTTACATTTGCATCAATTCATTTTTATATGCAATATTTCATATTAGGGAAAAAGCAACTTTTTCTGTCAGGGTGATGATGCTACCACTCTTCTTGAACATATTTCAATCCTTCTAAAAATATCAGAATTTTCTACTTTTAAGAGGTTATGAACGAAACAACCTCGAATAATTGTAATACATATACATAAGGAGGTTGATCTATTTTGTTTCGTTCTTTTACTAATGGTTGCGTCGCCTTAGTGCAACGCTTCTTGCCAGAACCGTTTATTTTATCATGTTTATTAACTGTTTTCGTTATCTTCTTTGGTATGTTTGCAACGCATCAAACACCTGTGGAAATGATTAATCACTGGGGTAATGGCATTTGGGGACTTCTCGCCTTTTCTATGCAAATGGCACTTGTACTCGTGACAGGATCTGCTTTAGCAAACGCCCCTCTTATTAAAAAAGGATTAACGAAAGCGGCAAGACTACCGAAAACGAATGGACAAGGTATTATTGCCATTTCAATCGTAAGTTTACTAGGGGCGTACATAAACTGGGGATTTGGTATTGTTGTATCTGTTTTATATGCAAAAGAAGTAGCAAGACAGCTGGAAGGATTAGATTATAGACTGGCAATTGCTTCTTCTTACTCTGGATTTCTCATTTGGCATGCGGGGCTTTCTGCTTCTATCCCTCTTACGTTAGCAACAGGCGGAGAAACGTTAATGAAAACGACAGCTGGAAGTATTAAAGAAGCGATTCCAATCACTGAAACGTTATTCTCACCATACGCCCTCGTTCCAGTTATTATCTTTTTAGTTACGATGCCTCTCATTAATAAGGCGATGCATCCAGATGAAAAACATACGATTACAGTAGACCCTAGCGTGTTTCATGAAGAAGCTGCCGCTCAAGAGGTAGGGAAAAATACGTTCGCTGAGAAAATGGAAAATAGTATCATTATTACACTTTGCGTTGGATTGTTAGGTCTCATTTATATTTTCAACTACTTTTATACGAAAGGCTTTAACCTTACGCTAGACATCGTTATTTTTATGTTATTAATTGCTGGACTCGTTTTCCACCGTACTCCGATTCAATATATTCGCGCTTTTTCAGACTCTACGAAAAGCGCTTCTGGCATTCTACTTCAATTTCCGTTTTACGCAGGAATTATGGGGATGATGATTGGAGCAAATAGTGAAGGCCTTTCACTTGGAGGAGCTATTTCGAATTTCTTTATTAGCATTTCAAACGAAACGACTTTCCCGCTCTTTACTTTTTTAAGTGCTGGCATCGTTAATATTTTCGTTCCATCTGGTGGCGGTCAATGGGCTGTGCAAGCACCCATTATGATTCCAGCTGGCGCTGAACTTGGTGTACCTGCTGCAAAAACAGCAATGGCCATTGCGTGGGGCGATGCTTGGACAAATTTAATTCAACCTTTCTGGGCATTACCAGCATTAGCGATAGCTGGTTTAGGTGCTCGTGATATTATGGGATTTTGCGTTGTGAACTTACTATATGCAGGTTTTATCATTAGTCTATGTTTCTTATTTATTTAAACGAAAAGCTAGTTTTATACTAGCTTTTTTACATAATAAATCATTTATTTCCCACGCAATTTATTATGGTCTTCCACTCTATCTCCGTAAGATGTAATGCCTCAAATGCAAAAAAATCTTCACATACTTTTTCAATTAAATGTGGATTGTTCTTAAGGAAATCCCACTGTAATACTTTAGGAAGAAAATATGTATCATATTCTTTACTTCCCCTTACTACTTCATCCACTTCTCTTTCACAAATTCCTCTTATCAAGTAGTCATTTCTTAATTGTATTTGAATTTGCTGAAATGTTTCGCTACATTTCTTCAATTGAAGTAAACATGTAATATACGTTCGAAAAAGTTCGTTATCATACCCACAACAGTTTATAATACGTTCCATTTCATTCATAATGTACGAGCCTTTTCTTCTATTTGTAATAACCACTTTTCCCGCTTCTCTCGTTTACTCGTTTTTACAGATTGAAATACTGACCGTTTTATATCGCGAATGCCGCAAAAACGTAAAACACCTCTCTTCATTATAATCCAATCTGCTGATCGATATAATAGTGCGACGTACCATAACGGTGAATCTAGCGTATTAATCACCCACGCCTTCTTCCCTTTCAATAACCCTTTAGGCAGAGCACCTTCATATTTATAAGCAAATCCAGCAACGAAAATACGATCAATAAATCCTTTTAAAATAGCTGGCATCCCCCACCACCATATCGGATAGATGAATAGAAGCATATCCGCTTCTTCTACTAATGTCCTATACCGAGCTGTTTCTTCTTCATTTACTAAATCACGTCTTTTCTTCTCTTCATTAAATACAAGGACTGGATCAAATTGCTCCTTATATAAATCAAGTACGGTAACTGAATGATTTGTTTCCTTTAGTCCTTTTTGCACATACTCTAAAATCGCCGCGTTAAAACTTGAAGAACTAGGATGAGCGTATACAATGAGTACATTCACTACAAAACAACTCCCTCTATAAGTTAAAGTTTCCCCTTCTTTAACATCTTCTCTACAATTTGCACGTTTTTTGAACTTTGCAATAAACGATTTAATACTGTGAGTAACTCTTCCTTTTCTAAATCTTTCAGTTTCTCTTTCACCTTACTCTCACCAGCATCTTGCATATCATAAACAACTGCCGCCATATGCTTACAATAATTTTCATATGGACATTCACAATTACTTTCTGAAAAATCTTCGAGATCGATGACCACTTCATAATCCCCTGCATTTCCAGTTACAAATGCAAATACTTTATTATTATGTATTTCTACATCTTCTACATGTCCATCTTCATAATATTCATATCCTCTATCAATAATATATTTCGGAATATGCCTATATAGTTCTTTTATTAAATAAGCGTACATAACAACACCTCTTCCTTTAATTCCCTTTTGACTTCTAGAGCCACTGCATGTTATTCTAATAACTGTCAAATAGCAAGTCTATATGACAAAACGACTGACACCTATTCGGCGAAGGTGTCTCTTTTCATTTGCAGCCGATATGAAGTGCCTCTTTCAGGCACATTCAATCTTTGACACTACACACTCAACACCATTCCCTGTATCAGGCTGCTTAAGCAGTCTTTTACTCTACATACTTCAAAAAAAGAGAGCTTAGCTCCCTTTTCTCGCCTTATAAAATACCCCTTTTTCAGTATAGAGATATTCATCAGCTAATGTAATTTTCCCATCCAGTTTCAGTTCATCTAATAGTCTTGATAAATAAAATTGATGTAACATCTTTTTCGTGAATTTTCCTTCATGATGCGAAACGATATGTTCTTGAATATCTAACAATGATATCGGCTTATCTTGCTCTATCATATATTCATAAACTGTACTACGCAGTTTTACGTATTTTTCGAGTGTCACAGTAACGCGCAACCCCTTTCTTCTTAATATAAATTTTCGTAATCGGTTTTTTTGCAATAAAAAAACCTCTCCGATAAGAAGAAGTTACGTATATATCTTCGTCTTATCTCCCAGAACAAATATGTTCTGCTGGAATTAGCACCTGCATCGCGGTTGCTGGGTTTCATCGGGCCAGTCCCTCCACCTCTCTGGATAAGAAAATATTCACTTAATTCTTACTATACGTAATTTCATTTCAATTGTCAAACAAATATAACAAATTATATTTTCTTCTTTACTGTTCATACTATACATATATGAGTATGCAAGGAGGATTATGAAATGCACGAAAATGCCCGCGGATATGTCCAAGACTCTTTTCAATCATTACAAGAAGCAAAACAATGTTTAGAAGAAGCATTACAGACTGTTGAAAAAGATTTTAATCGCGCTCGTATTGAGCAATCCCTTTATGCGATCGAACAAGCTATTCAACGCTGCGATTACACCGTTCATATTTTAGAACAAGATTGAAAAAACTTCCCATCATAAGGTGGGAAGTTTTTTCAAATGGCATACTTCATAATTATTGCCGTTATGATTAAAAAATATACAGAATTCACAATTTCTAAAATCCCTACTTTTATAATAGAAATTTTTTTGCCATACAATATAATGGCTCGAATGACACTTGGTATAAAAATAAGAGAGCACCACGGATTAATAGCAAATACGATGACCGTTAACATGATATGATAACCCCAAGATATATAACGATACTTCGGATTATTTTTCTCACGTATCATCGTTTTCACATAAAACGTACTTCCTAAAAAATATAAAAATGAAATAAGCGCAATAAATAATGCTGTTTTATCTATCAGTTTCATTGAAAAATAATAACTAACTAAACCACCTATACAGAAAACAATAATTGCACTAACGTCATTTAATAATGCTCTTTCATTTTTTTGACGAGCGTAATACATATTTACTATAAAGAATGGAATCATGACTATTACGAATAAAAGAATGCGCCATTCATATAATAGAGAAATCATCCCAAATATGAACGCAATAATAAAATATACAATTGAAGCATGTAAATACTCTTTTTTCCGTTTTTGTTTTATGTACATAAGAAATGGATACGTAGCTAAATAGATAAAGAACCAAGCTAAAAACAATGGAATATGATACATAGTAGGTTTCCCAAGTATGACACTTAATAGAAATGGTATAACAAGCATCGCCCATGCACCATGTTGCTTCGGAATAACTAACTTCATTAACTATACACCTCCCTTTTGAAAATAATTCTCACCTACTATTATACAAATAATTTTATATAGTAACGGATATATATTGGACTATTTTTTGACAATAAAAAATGCTCCTTACAATATGTAAGAAGCATGAAAGAGGCAAACGAATATGTAAGTCGCGACCCTACCTTATATGAGTATGCTTTTCTATACCATGTTATGCTTATCCAATATGCCATATTTCTTTTTAAATCTTGTAAGAATCGTAATCCAAGACGTACTAAATAATAGTAAGAAAACAACATTCGAAATTGCATGGCTCAAATCGAAATAAAAACTTGCGATATAATACGAAATGACTGTTTCCCACGTTGCCTCTCGTATAAAACCGAGAAGTCCCCAGAAATTCATGATCCAGCCAAATAAAAATCCAACAAACAATCCGTATAGTAGTCTTCCCCATAGCTTTTTCATTAAGAACGTATTACGTAATAATCCAGCTATAAAACCAATCATACCCCATGAAAACATTTGCCACGGCGTCCACGGACCTTGTCCTAAAAAGATATTAGACACAATCGCCGCTGTTGCCCCGATCATAAATCCAGTTTCACTTCCGAACACGATTGCAGAAACGATAATAACAAAAGAAGTCGGTTGTACACTCGGTAAAATAGAAAATGGTACGCGGCTCACTGCTGCAATTGCTGCTAACACGGCAACGAGAACAATTTCACGTGAAACAAACGCCTTTCTTTCAAAGCGGATATAGAAAGGTAACATAATAACGACTAATAAAAACAAACTACTTAACATGTAATACCCATCCATGATAAGTGTAGTAAAGAGTAATGTGCCTATTATTACTGCAAAAATACATATTATGAATGCAACATATCGTTTGGACACGCTTCGTACACATCCTCCCACGTTAATGCATATGGCAATTCTTTTCGAATGAATCGATTGATAGATGTTGTATAAAAGAAGTTGCCACTAAAAAATTCTTTCGGTGCATCATTCATAATGACTGCTCCATCAAATAACATCATACATTGATCCACGTATTTCGCTGCAAACTCAATATCATGCGTTGCCATTACAATTGTTGTACCTTCTTTTTGCAGTTTCCTAAATAACTCTCCTACTCTCTCTTTCTTCCATGGATCGAGTCCCTTTGTCGGTTCATCCAGTAATAATAAAGTCGGCTTTGATAATAACGTTGTACATAATGCAAGTAGTTGTTGCTCTCCCCCGCTACAATCATGTGGATGGCGTTCTTTAAGTGCATATAGCCAAAACTTTTTAAGCTGATGTTCTGCTATTTCGTTTCCTTGTTCTCCATATAATTCACGCGCTCGTTCATACACTTCGTCCCACACTGTATCAAATGTAAAATGATAATACGGATGCTGTGATACATACCCAATACTTTTAAATCGTTCTTTCGAATCAACTTTATGTATCACTTTCCCATTCCACTTTACTTTCCCTCTTCTCGCTTTTTGCAATCCAGCTAAAAGCGTTAACAGTGTAGACTTCCCTGTCCCATTCTTTCCAACGAGAGCTACCCATTTTCCTTTTTCAATCGATACTGTTAAATCTCGTAAAATGAGCGGACTATTTTTTTCATATTGGAATGAAATATGCTCGGCACTTAAAATGACTTCTTGCTTTTCACTTTGTGCTATTGGCTCACTTACATATGACATCGCTGAAAAATCATTCATTTTCATTTGCGCTTCTCGCACTGTAAACGGAATATCTTTCGTATTCCACTCTAAAAACAATCTTGGAATTTGCGGAATAAATGGCCGGAACTTTTCTACTTCCCACATATTTGCTACAACCGTTTTCGGACTACCGTCATACACGATTTGGCCGTTACTCATACAAATAACGCGCGTTGCAAGTGGTATTACTTCATCTAAACGATGTTCACTTAAAACGATCGTAATTCCAAGTTCTTCATTAATACGCTTTAACAATCCTAAAAACTCTTTTGCGGCAATTGGATCTAACTGCGCTGTCGGTTCATCTAATAATAACAATTTCGGTTGCATTACTAATACGGCAGCTAAATTAACAAGTTGCTTCTGTCCGCCAGATAACGTATGAACAGATTGATGCAATAAATCTTGAAATCCTAAGAAACTAATGAGCTCTGCTATTCTTTTTTGAATAATATGTGATGGTAATCCAATATTTTCTAAAGAAAACGCTAATTCTTGAATTACTGTATCCATTACGAGTTGATTTTCTGGATTTTGAAATACCATACCAATTTCTTGAGCAGATAACAAATCCGGTACATTTTCTAATAAAGTACCATTATAATATGTATCCCCAGTACGCTTACCGATTGGAAGTAATTCCTTTTTAAAATGTTTTAATAAAGTCGTCTTTCCAGATCCTGATCCTCCAGCAAGTGCAATAAACTCTCCTTTTTGAACAGAAAGAGAAATATGCTGTAACGCTTCTTCGTTTTCATCAGCATATACAAATGATAAATTGTTTATTTCTGCATGCGCCACCATACCCATTCCCTTCCTTCCATTATGATTGGTAAACTAATAAACATCGTAAATACAACAAACATCATCCCATCGTATTGCTGAAATAAAACAGATTCGACTTTCGGATAAATGATTAACTTTCCTCCGCCATAATTGCTACATATAATAGCAATTATAAATAAAATACTTAAATAACTGAGCGTGTACCAATCGCGTCTTTCCATTCTATACCGAATATATGTCGTACGCTTCGTTACACCAAATCCACGAGCTTGCATAGAATCTGCCGTTTGCAGTGCATCTTCTAATGAACAAATTAATAATACTTGCAATAGTTGCATACCATTTTTCACACGTTCCACAATGGAACCTGCATCTACCTGTACACCTTTCGTCTTTTGGACGAGTGTTATTTTCTGTAATCTTCTCATAAACAAAGGAACAAATCTCACTGTAATCATCGTTAACAATGCTACTTTCGGTGAAATTCTAGAAAACAAATATAAAAATTTATGACTTGAAATAATATCATTATACGAAGCAAACGTAAACATAATCGCAACTAGTAATAACCCCATTACTACTCCAAACATAATTGCCTCAAGTTTAATACGGCTATCACCTAACCAAAATAACGTAGTTCGGCCTCTATGTGTTAATAGCGAATTAAATAAAATGACCATAAAAAAGAAAACGATTGTGCTCGGTAACATCTTTCTTACCTTTTCGCTATTCCCTTGCATCACATTTAAAATAACAATTAATAGTATTGCTCCAATTAAAAAAAGAGGATGAAGACACATCATACATAGTATCATCACCCCGATATAATAGAAAAAATTCACAAAAGGATGTAAAGAAGAAAAACTTATTTTCATAGTCCTTTACCGAATGCCTTTCTTATTTTAATACAAACACCCACTCGATTGTATCGCCTGGTTTTACTGTAACTACACCTGCACTATGGTTTGGAAACGCACCGTTCACACGATATTTCCATCCACTAGTAGCGGTAATATCTTTTTCATATAAATCATTAATACCTTTTACATAAACTCCATCTTTAGAGCCCATTGCATCCACATCTAATCCTGTACGCTGCAATACTTTATAAACTGTATCGCCTTCTTGTACATCCACCTTTTTTGCACCTAATAAATATCCTTCATTACCTTTTACTGAGATCGTAACTTGTTTTGCTTTAGGTACTGGTACTGGATCTGGTTTTGGTGGTTCAGGAGTTGGTACTTGCGGAGTCGGTATCGTTTTCTCCTCTTTATTCGGATCAATCTTCTGCTCCTGCTTCGGTGTTTCTTTCGGTTGATTTACAACCTTCGCTTCTTCTTTTACTTCTGGTGCTTTCGGTTGTTGCTCTTGTTGTTTCTCTTCTTGTGCTTTTTGTTGTTCTGGTTGTTTATTAACAGCAGGCTGTTCCTGAGGTTTTTCTTCCTTCTTTACTTCCGGCTGTGCCTGCGGCTTTTCTTCTTTCGGCTTCTCTTCTACTTTTTGTTCTTGTTTCTCTTTCTGTTCGTCTTGCTTATTTTGCTCTTGTTCAGCTTGTTTTTCTTCCGGCTTCGCTTCATCTTTTTTCTCTTCTTGTTTTGCTACTTCTTCTTGCTTCGGTTCTACTTTCTTCTCAGGCTTTACCGCTGCCTCTTCACATCCGGCAAGTAGCCCAAGTGAAAGCAGTAAAGAAATAAACCATTTCATCTTACTCATGTTGCCTCTCACCTTTCATATTAAAAATTAGGAGCAAATGATTGCTCCTAATTTTTGTTAAGCTGCTTTACGTCTCCATAATACATATGCAGAAGCAATACATAATACACCCATACCTACTTCTGCCGCTGCACTATGAGAAGATGCTCCTGTTTTCGGTAATGTGCTACCGTTTCCGGATTTTTTATGTTTAACCGGTTCGTTATCCACAACAACTTTTAAAGTGTCATCTTTCGTTTCTTGTTGTACTTGTTTTTGTTCTTGTGGCTGTTCAATAACTTCTTTTTCCACTACAACATTTTCTGAATCTACATTTGGTTTTGGATTAATTTCAGTAACAGATTCAGTTGACCAGTCATAAATCGATTTTCCAAGGTCTTTAAACTGAAGTAAAGCTAATAATGCTTGCTCTGTTGCCATTCCGCTACCGGTTTGATCGCCTGGTAACCATTTAAATTCACCATTTGGAAGTTGATATGACAATAGATTTTGCACTGCCTTATGAAGACGGTTTTGATCTACATCTTTCACAAGGGATAATCCAATAATTGCTTGCGCAACACTATTAGAATTCTCTTGTCCATCAGCAGAGAAACCGCCATTTTCTAGTTGTTCATTATATAAGTATGCGACAGCCTTTTGCACAGCTGGTTTCACATCTTCACGGTCTTGATAAGGAGCTAATGCTGATAAAACCATACCTGTTACATCAACGCTACTCGCGCTGTCTTTACTGCTTGCACTATCATAAGTCCAGCCGCCATCCGTATGCTGCGCGTTTAAAAGTGCATCTACTAAAGCAACTCGATTCCATTTTGAATCTACTGGAATTTCATATTTTTTCGTATCAAATGCAAGTAAAGCAAATGTATAACCTGTAACAGAATTCACTTTATCTGATTCGTACAATTTTTGAACTAAATTATGTTCGCCTACCATTTTTGGGTCTGCATTCATTGCATTCATCATAATAATCGTTCTAGCTAAATCTGTCGCTGAAAAACGATTAACGCGCTTTTCTACCTTTTCAGTTACAGCCTTAACATAATTTAATTTCGCCTCGATTGGTATATTCTTTCCAGAACGAGAAAGACCTAGCGCTACCCAATCACTTTCAATTCCATCTTGTAACATCTTTTCAGACGTCTTAGAGATCGCGTCATTTACTTGTGCTGCTGGAATTTGAATGTTCTCTTGCTTTGGTTGTTCTGGTTTTTCTTGTTTTGGATCATCCGTCTTCGGTTCTTCTGGCTTTTCTTGTTTTGGATCATCCGTTTTTGGTTCTTCTGGCTTTTCTTGTTTTGGATCATCCGTCTTTGGTTCTTCTGGTTTCTCTTGCTTTGGATCATCCGTCTTTGGTTCTTCTGGTTTTTCTTGTTTTGGATCATCTGTTTTTGGTTCTTCTACAGTTTTACAAGTACCAAATTTATCTAATGTTTGTTGTAATGTTTCTTGACTCATATTGTTCCAGTCTGAAACAAAGCGGAAAACAACAACATCTCCAGATTTTAATTTATAACTATCCGCTCCAACTTCTGCAGATTGATCATTTACATCATACAGCCAGCCACTTGTAGCCCCGGCCATTAGCCCATCAATGCCTTTTACATACGTTCCAAACGACATCGTTTCAGCTTCTACTTTGTCCCCCATGACTTTTTGTAGCAAGCTTAAAGCTGTTTCCCCATCTTTAATTTGCTCTTCTTTCGGACATAACATAATGCCCTTTTGTGATTCACCAATAATTGCAAGTTTTGCTGTATTTCCTTCAGCAAACGTAATATGTACTGTATTCGCAAAAGAAACAAATACAAGTGTAACTGCCATTAACGACGTAAGCAGCCATTTTTTTAATATTGCCATCCCAAAATTTCCTCCCTTACTACTATTCACACAAAAAAAGGCCCTTCAAGGGCGTGCAATTGACACTCTTTTTTTGTAAGTGTCGAACAAACTGTGCAACACCTCCTACCCGCATCATTCGCGGCTATATTTGTATAGGAAAAATAATTTTGTTCATGAACGTATCATTGTGATAACATTCACTTTTCTAGGCACAACTTACTTCCATTTAAGTTATCGTAAAACGATAAACCTATACATTCTGTTAATTTTAAATTTCTGTATTATTTTACTATTGACAAAGAATTTTGTCCATGCTTTATCGGATTTATTTTCTAAGAATAGTAACTTACTAACCTTTAACGATGCAAACTCTTTTCACTAATAATGACGCCATCTTCATCCACATACACATATTCATTCGGCTTCCATTCAACTTGCCCAAATTGCAATGAAATATTTCGTTCTCCTTTCCCTTCTTTTACACTTCTATTCGGCATTGTCCCTAACGCTAAAATACCTATATTTATATTCTTTAGTTCACTAGAATCACGAACGTATCCATATACAATAATTCCTGCTAGCTTTCTTTCCTCCGCAATAGCTGCTAAATTATCACCAAGTAACGCACAATTCGTAGAGGCTCCACCTTCAACAACTAATACCGTTCCTTCTGGTAATGTTTGTAATCCCTCCTTCACTAGTACATTATCATCCTTCACTTTTACCGTTGCAATTTTCCCGTGGAATTGTTCTTTCTTCCCAAAAGATCGAAAAGATTGGCGACATATTTGTAATTCCCTTTCAAACTCATCACATAGATCCGTAGTTTTCCACATCTTTTTCCCTCTTTTCCTTTTATTTTCTATTTAACATATTCTTGGATTATTTCCGTTTCCCTGTCTAATGTTGCAATAATTTGTATGTGTGGGAAAAGGACAGAAAAACTATTGCCTTAAGAAGCCACCTTTATTATAATCTATTTCACAGATAAATTTCAGAATATTAAAAATTAACCAAGTGAAAAAAGGAGGAGTTTTATGCAATTACAGACCGAGGCAAAAAAACAGCCTAGTAAACGAAAGTTTAAAATGCCTGACGCGTACGTACTACTATTTTTTATTGCCTTACTTTGTGCCATAGCTACATATTTCGTCCCTGCTGGAGAATTTAAAAGAGTTACAAACGGTACTGTTACAACGACAATACCAGGAAGTTACCATTCTGTTCCGCAATCACCGGTAGGATTTGTTTCTTTTTTTACTGCTATTGAAAAAGGAATGACACTTGCTGCTCCGATCATCTTCTTAATTTTATTTACAGGCGGTGCCATTGCGATTCTTGAAAAAACCGGTGCTCTTGACGGTTTAATCTATCATGTTATTAACAAGTTTCGTAACCAGCAATTACTTTTTATATGCATTGTCGCCGCACTCTTTTCTATTCTCGGAACGACTGGTATTATCGTTAACTCGGTTATCGGCTTTATCCCCATCGGCATCATCGTTGCACGCACATTAAAATGGGACGCTATCGTCGGCGTAGCAATTGTTTATTTAGGCACTTATGCTGGTTTTAATGCTACTATATTATCTCCTTCACCTTTAGGCATTTCACAAAAAATCGCGGAACTCCCAATGTTTTCAGGAATTGGTTTACGCACAGCAATCTATATATCTTTTTTACTCGCTACCATTTTATATATTAGTTGGTATATAAAACGCTTAAAGAAATCGAATAAAGGAAGCATTCTCGGCGACAACTGGTTTCCAAGTAATGCTCTTTCAAGTGGAAAAGAGGCGCAGAAAACAGAAGTTCCTTGGACAATACGTCATAAATTAATTTTACTCGTTTCAGCTTTATCATTAATTGCATTTTTAATCGGTGCTTTTCGTCTACATTGGACAGACGCAGAAATGACTGCTACTTTTATTTTCATAGCAATTACAGCCGGAATAATAGGTGGAATGAAAGCAAACGATATCGCTTCTACTTTTCTAGCAGGCTGCCAAAATCTCATATATGGTGCTCTAATCGTTGGAATGGCTCGTTGTATTTCAGTCATTTTGGAACAAGGGAAATTACTTGATACAATCGTTAACCAACTCGCACAGTCTCTCGAAGGACAAAGCCCTGTATTTGGCGTTATCGGTATGTATGTAAGTAGTGCCGCATTACATTTCCTCATTTCATCCGGGACAGGTGAATCTGTGATTTTCATTCCGATATTAGCTCCATTAGCTGATTTTATGCACATTACACGCCAAGTTACAGTACAAGCTGTTATGCTCGGAGAAGGTGTAGTGAACTGCCTCAATCCAACTTCCGGTGTTTTAATGGGAGTACTCGCGGCGAGCGGTATTTCTTACGGAAAATGGATTCGATTTATGGCTCCTCTTGCATTCATCTGGTTTATTATTGGACTTATTTTTCTTATTGTTGGCGTGAATATTGAGTGGGGACCGTATTAAAACTATGCAACTCTCTACCTATTTATTTCACCGTTACCTTATAATAATGACAAAAAGGATTGATTATAGTAATCAATCCTTTTCACTTTCATCTCTCAAAACTAAATCTCTGCTGCTAATAAATTGTACTCATTGTCAAAAGAAGCATGGATTCTATGTCCTCCAAACAAATCTCCATCATTATACTCGCAATATATATCATTTTCCCTAATTACAATGTCCATAAGAGTAATAGATTGCTCAAATGTTTCTTTCGTCATATCATATTCTCCTGCATCTACAGCATCCCAATCTAAATGTTCATCATTCTCATCATATTCAGGCCAAAAATCATTTTTATACTCTATTAATTCTTCCACTATAGCAAGCTTAGCTTTTTTATCAAATTCCTCTAAACATACATAAAGTTTTTCTGCCCTTTTCATCATTTCATGTACTTGTACATGCTCATTTCTAACGTCCAATTCCCAATGTACTTTTCCTTCGTTTTGTTCATATGTATGTAAAGTTTCATTAAAGATAAACATTCCAATTCATTCACTTTTTATTGATTTTTCCATAATTTCATTTCCTTTCTATTCCCAAAAAAGAAACGGCTATATTTTAAGTAGTTATAGCCGTTGACTTTCATATTATATAAAAACTGCATTATGGAAAAAGTAAAGCTTTAATTGGATTGCAATATCCTATATTTCACCCCACTCTGCCGATAACAAATGAAGATAGTGTAATAACAAAAGCTCTCGTTCACAAATACAAAATTACGAAAAAACTGAAAAAACTATATACTAAACTAACCTAAAACGGTCAATGTTTTACAGGCAATGGAGAAAATGCTGTCCATTGCCTGGGAATACATGAGATATGTGATGTATGACTTACTCGTAACTATTTAATTTTTATCTTTCGTATAGACGATGTAGCTAGGCTCATTATAAACCCACTCACCTGTACCAATTCTTAGCCAACCATTCTTTTCTTCGTATACTGTAGCTTTTTCACCTTTGCTTGCTTTTCTAACAACAGAGTAGCTAGATCCTGCTCCGCTGCGAACATTTACTCCAATACCATTTATTTCAACCGTACCAATTCCTTTTTGAACATTCCCAGTTTCAATAACTTGAAGCATGTTTAAAATGAATGCTGCAGTTTCACCACGAGTTGTTGTTCCTTTAGGGACATATAGGTTATCTCCCATACCTGTTACAATACCTAAGCCGTATAATCTTTGTACAGCTTCTTTATAGATAATTTGACCTTTATCTGTAAATGGTAAGTTTACCAATGGTCCATTTATTCCTTTGTACTGTAAAGCTTTATTTACAATAACCGCTGCTTCTTCTCTTGTAATAGGTGTGTTAGGGTCAAAATTACCGTCTCCTCTACCAGAAATGATGCCTGCACTTGCAGTACGTTTAATACCATCTCGTAAAGTTGAATTTACATCATTTAAATCTTTAAACGTTGCATCTCCAGCTGGAAGACTTAAAGAATTCGAGATTAATTGCGCAAACTCAGCTCTTGTTACAGATCTATTAGGCGCAAAAATGCCGTTTCCTTCTCCTACCATAATACCTCTTCTGTTCAAATCACGAATAGCCGATTCATACCAACCTCCTGTTATATCGTCTGTCGGTTGATAAAATTTATTATAATATCCTTCAATGCCATTTACGAATGGTACCCATTGTCCACTATTAATCAACATATCGGGACAGTTTTTACCACTCCATTTTTGATGTTTTACGATGTTGTTTAATGGTACACCCGTTTCTTTCATTAAATAAGCTGCAAGTTTCTTAGCGTTATCGACTGCCTTATTGTAGTCACCATCACTATTAACTGCAATTTCAATTGCAATAGATTCTCTATTACCCGGCCCATCACCATCTCCTGCGTGCCATCCATTCTCGTTCAATGGTAAGTGTTGATAAATTTCTTTATCATCTACTGTAAAGTGCCATGATGCAGCTCGGTCTGTTTCTCCTACTGCTTGGTTATATAAGTATTGAGCGTGGCTTTTAGCTCCTGCTCCTACGCTTTTATTATCAGTCTCATGAATTGTAATATACTTTGGAATCATATGATTTTGAGGGCGAATATTATCGTTACCTGTTGGAACAATCCATTCCGTGAATGGAACCCCGTTTATCGTACTAGAAACTGTAGGTGCTGAGAAAGCAAGACTACGCTTTGTTCTATTTGAATTGTGAGGAACCGTTAATGTACCCGTTTCTTCATAAATACCTTCTGAACTTTGAAGACTGTCCACTTTCTTATTATTGATAGTACCTCCACCGCGTCCATCTACCCCTTCAAAACTTTCTTCAATACTTTTTAAAACTTGTTCTTCTGATACTTGAAGTTGATCTGTCCCGCTTTGTTCCTGAATACTTATAGATTGATGGTTATTTACAGATGGCTGTTCTTCTGCGAACGATACCATCGATGAAGATAATACTGTTAGTCCTGCTGTTAATGCTACTACTTTTTTATTCAATTTAATACTCATATTTAATTTAGTATATCTTGCTATTTTAATAGATATACCTTCCTCCTCACACTTCTTCTAATGTACATCCTAATAGTTACATAACACCTTCATTTTTCATTACATATAATCAATCGAAATCTATACATTCTCCCAGATAAATCAATATGTAAGAACATTTCAAACAATTATAAAAGAGAATGATAGAAACTATACATGACATTTTACTTCATATGTCGTTCTTTTTCTATAAAATTCACATTTTTTTATCTTTATTATAAATTAAAAAGAAAAATTTCTTATGATAGGTTCTTTCAAGAATCATTGTGATGAGGGTGTATCGGCTTCTGTAATAGAGTTAGTTGAAGAATGCTGTTTCCTTCGTGGGATTGAAACGACAATTACAAAAAAGCCCGATTGGTGTAGGATTCATAGGTACCCACACCAATCAGGCTTTTACAAGCAGTTACTCTCCCTTCTAACGCAGATTTTTAAGGTGGATGTCTTACTGCCAGCATACTGCGAGATAAAATACGTATCCATCCAATTCGCAATTATTTCTTCCAGCTCTGGATGAAGTGGCTTTCCCGCCCCTTCTTCGTAATTCTTTTTAAACTCTAAAGCTTTAAAATCCCCCTCAAAACTTTTCAAACTATGATCCATATCTTTTATTACATGTACCTCAGAATCACCTTTCACATAATCACCAATTCGCTTCGCTTTTTCAGGGTCAGCCTGAATATCTTTATCACCAGCAATTGCTAGCACTGGACATGTTACTTGTTGTAAGTCTTTATAAATGTCATGCTGAAAATGCTCTCTAAACCATTTTGCGTTCATCGGTTTAAAACCAACTTTAATCGTATCTTTTTCTGTATTCATCATTTTCTCTTTTATTTTTTCCATCTGCTTTTCTCCACGTTTCTCCACCTTGAGAAGGCGCATTAGTTTTCCCTTTATTCCTTTTTGTTCTTTTAATTCTTTATAAGCAATTTCTCTTTGTCTTTTCGTAGCCTCTTCTAATGATTCCGCAGCTCCTGTAAGAAGGATAAGCCCATTAACTGGTGTTCTTGCGTTTACTACAGTTGCCAACATACAACCTTCACTATGACCAGCTAAAATGATATTTTCCGGATCAACAAATGGTTGTTCTTTTAAATACGTAATCGTAGACTCTATATCACTAACTAAATCCCACATTCCAGTCTTTAGAAATTCTCCGTCACTCTTTCCTACTCCGCGCTTATCAAAGCGGAGCGTCACTACCCCAAGTCTCGCCATTACATGCGCTAAATCTTTATATATGTTCGCCTCAAGCTTTAGCGGTACGATTGTTCCATCACGGTCAATTTCTCCAGATCCCGCGATAATGACAACAGCCGCATACTTCCCGTCAGCTTTTGGCTTTGTAATCGTACCTTGCAAAGTTAATTCACTCTTTATCGCTACTTCATATTCGTCAAAGGTCATCATTTTGTCCCCCTATTCTTTTATATCCAATTTAAATTTCAAACTCGTTATTATATTTTTATACTCTCTTATATCTTTCATTGGAGCAAAAACTGGATTCTCTGCAATACTTTGTAGCATGCTTCGCTTTATAATCTCTTCATTTCTAACTGTTTTAGCGCCGAGCGGAAACTCTGCAAACCATCCATCAATCGCATCAAAATAGGAATCACCGTGTAAATGCAGACTATTTACTGTGAAGCTTGCCGCACAAACTGCTACATATTTACGTAACATTTCTAATGCTCTTTCAAAATTCCCTTGCATACAATATACTTGCGCAGCAGCATAGTATACTTTTAAAGTCATATTGGGATGTAATGTTTCTATTTCATATATATCTATTAAC
Organism: Bacillus paranthracis; assembly: GCF_001883995.1. Classification (GTDB taxonomy): domain Bacteria; phylum Bacillota; class Bacilli; order Bacillales; family Bacillaceae_G; genus Bacillus_A; species Bacillus_A paranthracis. Next base: position 41,995 of record NZ_MACE01000083.1, read on the forward strand.
ATGTAAGCTCTATTTAAAATTACCTCTACCTTTTCAGCGCTTGAGGCATTTACTACTACATAATTCGGTATTGTCGCAACGAGTTGTATTAAATGTTGGTACATGCTAATTTGCATTATTTCATTTGCCTTTTCAGCATTTCCAAGCATTTGATATGCTTGGGCAATTAAATCCTCTTCTGGAACGTTAGGACGTATCGTTCCGCCAAGCAATTTCAATACTCCATTCGGTTTATTGAGTATAAGATAGCAAGTTGCTTGAAACGATACCGCCTCTTTCACAAGAGAAACATCGTCACTTTCTTCCTGAACCCTGCTAAAGAGATTCATTGCTTCTTCTAAAATTTCAATTCTTCTATCCGTGTCCTCCGTTAACATGTGATGATTAATAAAAAGTATTCCTATTTGAATTAATAATGGAAAGCAAGAATAATATTTTTTTACGATTTCCCTACACTCCATCATTACTTCATCAAATGGTTTTTCACTAAAAGCTTCTGCTAGTCTATGATATAAATCCCTAATATCTTCTGGTTCCATTTGCGGTGTATAACAGATTAGTTCATCTATACTTATATTAAAGTACGATGCTAACAGTGGTAAAAATGTAATATCCGGATAACTCTGCCCTGTCTCCCACTTAGAAACAGATGCCTTCGTAATACCGATATACGCCGCTAACTCTTCTTGCGTAATTCCCTTTTCTTTTCTCTTATCCGCAATTACTTTATGAATGTTTATCTCCTTCACATCATCACCTCATACTTTTATTATATGCTTTTATTTCAAACAAAATATGGATTTGAAGTCGACTTTCGTTAACAAAATCAACTGTTAGGAAACACGTCTCTAAAATCAAAGGCAGGGACATATTTGATATGTCCCTGCCTTTTTATTGTGGGGTACCGATACATAGCCATCTAGCTAAGAGTTTGAAGTGCTTCAAAATCAAACATTTCATCTCACCATAGTTTTCTATGGGAATCCATTGAACAGCTTATTTACATAACTTTCGAAGTCGGAAGTACAAATTATCTTTTTTGATAGATACAAGAAATTAAGAACTGATCCTTATTCAAGAAAAGCACCCGTTAATTCAATAACCATCTCACATAATTTTTTTCAATACCTTTACCATAAATGGTGTCTTTAATGTCTCTTTTATTAGTGAATTTTTGTGTTTCATAAAATTATTGATCTGTTTTTTTCTATTTGGAACCATTAAAAAAGGTAATCTACTAGGATTAAACCATCCAATTTTTGCAGTTTCAGGTCCATTATTTATTGGTTCTCCTCCTAGTAATTTTCCTGAAAATATATGTTGCATATCATTGTATTCAGGCTGGTGATATTCTCCTATTTTACGTTCAATAGCAATTATATAGCCCGTTTCTTCTTCAGTTTCTCTTATAGCGCATTTATCTAACTGTTCGTTCTCTTCTAATCTTCCCCCAGGCAAATCCCAGATAGGATAATCATTTCGTTTAACTAGCAATATTTTGCCTTCATTATTATCAACAATAGTAAAGCACCCTGTGGTTTTTATAGTATTCATTATAAATATAATCTCCTTAACTTACTCAATTGCTAACAAACTTGTATTTCTCTATGTCTAATAAATTTTCCTTTTTGCTGAATTAAACTGGCCCTTTAATGGAACAACATAAGATGAATATTCTATACATGCTCGGTTAACATAACGTCTCATTAGCGGAAGTAATATATAGATAGGTGCAACAATAATTAAAAATCTTTTATATGTTTTCTAATATCTGCGGCTATTTTGGTAGGATCATCAATCTCAAAAAAGATATATTTATATTTTTCATGACCTTCTAATTCAATCATTACGAGAGGGACTCTATTTTCATAAGAGAGAAAGTACCATTCGTCAGCATATTTAAAACTTCCTTCAAAAATATTGAGAGAAGAAATTGATGTTCCAGGCATACGAAGCATCCATTGTGGAGCATCAAAATAGTCAACATAGACACTCTTGATCGTGTTATAAGGCATTTTTAATTTTAGTTTAAATGCAAGTAATCCTGTTACCCCATTTAGCTTTAGAATCACACCTTCATTATCAAACAGTATTTCTTTCCCCATAATTCCCCTACCTCCTCCTATAAAATAAAACGCCATAGCAATCCCCCATTATTTAAGAGAAGGTTTACTATTCTTTATATTTTTCTGGATCATTAATAAAGAAACGAACTTCTCCACATTTGGAACAAACATATGGAATTACCTCACTATACGTTGCATTTACAACAGCATGTTGGGATGGTTTATTCAAAATACCAACACTGCCTCCCACAGATTTCAGAAGGGATTTTGTCAATGATATTCCGCATTGATTACAAGTCTTTTCTTTCATATAGTTTCTCCTTCATATCTAATCATTTTCCTTATTGTACCATTTGAGGTAACTGATTTGTTCATATTTTTAGATGTATATTCTATACATATCAGGTTAACATAACGTCCTATTATCAGTAGCATGAAAAAAGGAGAACCCTGCTCTCACAAGGGAACCTTCTTTTTTAGTTCTATGAATCTATACATATTCTATACATTCCTATTCTGGTATCGTTTTATGGTTCTTGTTTGTTACTCGATTAGCCAAAAAACTGTATAAAATCTTGCATACTCTTATGCGTGGGGTTTTTCAAAAATACTAGCATTACCAATATATGCTTTCTTATGGGTATTTCTTGAAAACTCATTAAAACACTCTCCAGTCCTTTTGCTATCTTTAAGGGTAACTCTTGTTTATTTAAATTCCTTGTAACGAGGCATTGTCCTCCCCCCAAAGCCAAACAAATGATTCATATTACAGTCTGTTTCAAACTGAATATTCAATATTTAATCATTTTAATATAGACATATAAATAAAAAGGATAATCAGCCCCATAATGGACTAATTATCCTATAAATGTTTATCTAAACTAGAACTTCTTTCCCTATGTATATTTATTTCGTTACCTCACCAAACTGCGCTCTCGTCACTTTCACCAAGTCATCCACTTTCAGCTCAATTTGTATACCTATTTTTCCGCCGCTTACTATCATCGTTTCAAGTAATTGGGCACTCGCATCAATACATGTAGAAAATAACTTCTTCATTCCGACTGGTGAACAGCCGCCGCGAATATATCCTGAAACTTTCGTAATATCTTTAACAGGAATCATTTCAATTTTCTTTTCACTTACTGCTTTTGCGGCAGCTTTTAAATTTAGTTCCTCATCTACCGGGATGATAAACACATGATAATTTTTACTGTTCCCTTGAGCGATTAACGTTTTATATACTTCTCTCACTTCTCGTCCAATTTTCTCGGCTACTGATACGCCATCAATTTTCCCATCGTCTGGATTATATGACATCATCGAATATTCAATTTTCTCTTTATCTAATATTCGCATCGCATTTGTTTTATCTTTTTTCATAGTGATCTCCTTAAACGGTTATTTCATATTATTAAGTTTTATTATACACCCTTTTCCATTTCTCCTACATAACTTCACGTATATTTCAAAACTAAAAATATTGATAATTCAAAAATCATTTGATATAATTTGGAAAAACTTATTGTTAAGGAGAGATTTGTAATGCAAAATTTTAATATTTCTTTCCAACTTCATCATCATACGTAACGCCGTGTATCCGAAGAAAAATTTTTCTTCGTGGGTACAGGGCTTTTCCTGTTGACCCACGAAGCGTTCATAAAGCTATGTGGGTATTTTTATACCCGCATAGCTTTTTTTAATTTAAAAAGGAGTGATTATGGTGGAAATGAGAAATGTAAAAGGAACGAAAGACTATTTACCAGAGGAACAAGTACTACGAAATAAAATTAAAAGAGCGTGCGAAAATACATTTGAACGATACGGATGTAAACCGTTAGAAACGCCGACATTAAATATGTATGAGCTTATGTCTTACAAGTACGGCGGTGGCGATGAAATATTAAAAGAAATATATACGCTTCAGGATCAAGGAAAACGCGGTCTTGCCTTACGTTACGATTTAACTATTCCATTCGCAAAGGTTGTGGCAATGAACCCGAACATCCGCCTTCCTTTTAAACGGTATGAAATTGGGAAAGTGTTTCGAGATGGCCCTATTAAACAAGGGAGATTTCGTGAGTTTATACAATGTGACGTTGATATAGTCGGTGTTGAGTCTGTCATGGCAGAAGCTGAACTTATGAGCATGGCGTTTGAGCTGTTCCAAACGTTAAACTTAGAAGTAACAATCCAATATAATAACCGCAAATTGTTAAATGGTATTCTTCAGGCCATTAACATCCCTACTGAATTAACAAGTGACGTCATTTTATCATTAGACAAAATCGAAAAGATTGGGATTGATGGCGTACGAAAAGATGTATTAGAGCGCGGAATTTCTGAAGAAATGGCTGATACGATATGTAATACCGTATTATCTTGTCTACAGCTTTCAATTGCTGACTTTAAAGAAGCTTTCAATAATCCACTCGTTGCCGATGGAGTAAACGAATTACAACAATTACAGCAATATTTAATCGCACTTGGAATAAATGAAAATGCTATATTTAATCCGTTTTTAGCGCGAGGACTCACAATGTATACAGGTACCGTATATGAAATCTTTTTAAAAGATGGATCAATTACATCTAGCATCGGTAGCGGTGGTCGTTACGATAATATTATTGGAGCATTCCGTGGTGATGATATGAACTATCCAACAGTCGGTATTTCATTCGGTTTAGACGTTATTTATACAGCACTATCACAGAAAGAAACAGTATCATCTACAGCGGATGTATTTATCATCCCGCTCGGAACAGAATTACAATGCTTACAAATCGCCCAGCAATTACGTTCTACCACTTCCTTAAAAATCGAACTTGAACTAGCGGGACGCAAATTAAAACGCGCCCTTAATTATGCAAATAAAGAGAATATCCCTTATGTGCTTATTATTGGGGAAGAAGAACTTAGTACAGAAACTGTTGTGCTGCGGAATATGAAGGAAGGTAGTGAGGTAAAGGTTCCGCTTTCTTCTTTAAAAGACAATACACTAAATAAGTATTTTAATACGCCTACTACGTTATGATTGTGAAGTGTTTTCAAAATGTAAATGTTAAAATAAAAAACTCCATTAAAAATAATGGAGTTTTTTCGCACAATTTAATTTTGTTTAAATATAAATGTCTGTTTATACTTTCTTTCCGCCTCACAGTCTTTTTGTCCATTTTCCAACACTTTAGAAGGCTTTTCTTGCCAAGTTATAATAACTTCAAGTTCATTAGACTGAACGGATATAGGAAAATTCGCATGATTAAAAGCAATTTCTTTACTTAACACATGATCTTTTTTAGAAGTGAAAAGTTCATACTTCGTTTGAGAATGTGGTTCATTTCGAAATACTTCAACGGTTACATGATAAGCGTCCTTCCCAATATCTTGAACCTCGAAACCATACGTATCAAAAACATCCTTTTTAGATGTAACTAAACTAGTTTTTTTATCAGGTTTCTTAATTTCTATTTTCCATCGATCTGACGTTTGAGAAACCGGCAACTGCTTTGGAGAAAAAGCATGAACAGTGAAAGAACTTCCAATTACGAAACAAAATATACAAAAGAAAGAAAAAAGTACTTTTTGCATTAGTATAACCTCCATTGTTTTAAGTTTTGAATTACTGTTCCCTAAAAGCAATGGATGTATTATGTATTAAACTAAAAGTGCCTTCCTACCATTATAGAATTACGTATACAAGTTTTTATATAGATGAGAGCAACTCAATAATTAGTTTACATAAAATAATTACGCTCTACTCAAAACTACGCGTATTTAATATATTTGTGAAATTTGATAATAACCACCTGAAAACGCCAATAAAAAGAGGAATCAGCAGTGCAATAATATTATTTCTTAACATCACTTCTCATCCGTTCTCTCTACTATACCAAATTCAACTATTTACTATTATTTTGTGCATTCCTACTCTCCAAAACTTTCTCCATATTATGAGTCGCCCACTCCATCATTAATAGAATCATTGGACGAAGCGATTCACCAAGCTCCGTTAACGAATATTCTACTTTTGGAGGTACTTCACGGTACACTTCACGATGTATGATACCATCTGCTTCAAGTTCTCTCAGCTGTAATGTTAACATTCTTTGTGTGATATTAGGTTTTAATCTTTTTAATTCATTAAACCTCTTCGTCCCATCTAATAGATGATACAAAATTACCCCTTTCCATTTCCCTCCAATGACCTCAACCATCGCTTCCACTGGACAAGAATATTTATTTAAAAATGGGTAATTTACATTATTTTCGTTTGAACAATCCATAATAAATCCCTTCCCTTAACATTAGTATCTTTTTTGATACTATACCACATAAATGTGCGTACTTGTTTCTATGTTACTTTAAAAATATAATTTGGTTACAAAATAAATTAATGAAAAGAGGAACTTTTATGACAAATACAAATCAAATTACAAAAGAAAAAATTATGGAAGCTTTTCATTTCAGACATGCATGTAAAGCGTTCGATCCTATGCACAAAATTTCAGAAGAAGATTTTAAATTCATTTTAGAAACAGGCAGATTATCCCCTTCTTCTTTCGGATATGAACCTTGGAAATTTGTTGTCGTACAAAATAAAGAAGTAAGAGAAAAACTACAACCATATTCATGGGGCGCTGGTGGGCAACTTGCAACAGCTAGCCACTTTGTCATTGTTCTTTCAAGAAATATTAAAGATATGCATTATGATGCAGATTATATTAAACATATGATGAATGATAGTATTGAATTACCTGAAGACGCGCAAAAAATTAGATATGAATTCTTCAAAAAGTTCCAGGAAACAGATTTTAACTTATTACAATCTGATCGTGCTGTATTTGATTGGGCATCTAAGCAAACTTATATTGCTTTAGGGAATATGATGACGAGCGCAGCTCAAATCGGGATTGATTCTTGTCCAATAGAAGGATTTGATAAAGAGAAAGTAGATTCTTTACTTCGTCAAGAAGGCATTATCAATGGAGATAACTTTGAAGTATCTGTTATGGTTGCCTTTGGTTACCGTAAAGAAGAGCCAAAACGTGATAAAACAAGACAGACTATGGATGCAATTGTTGAATGGATTGAATAAGATAACATGCGCTCCTTATAGCTGCATACCCATAAGAAAGAAGTAGAATTTGATTTTTCCTATGTATGAAATTGATTTTTCATGGAAAGATATATTAGTATGTATGCAGTTTAAACACTCTATTTATTAGAGTTGGACAGGAGGAGAATGAATATGTCTGATATTGAAGTTGGCGAAGTGTTTACTCTTAGTGATGAGAATAACGAAGAGCAAGAAGTAGAAGTGCTTGGAGCGATGGATGTCGAAGGCGCTGAATATATTGCAGTTGCCTTTGTTGAAGATATCCAAACAGAAACCGAGGAAGACATTGATATTTTCTTTTTAAAAGTAGAAGAAGATAGTGAATTCTCATATATTGAGAATGACGAGGAATTTGAAAAAGTATCTGCTGCGTTTGAAAAGATTTTGGATGAGCAAGAGCAGGAATAGAATGAAACACACGAGGACGGATACATATCCGCCCTCTTTTTATTTTTCACTCATCCAAAGATTTATGCAGCAATTCCAGTACATCTTTCATCACAAAAGGACCGTCTTTTTTTACATGCTCAGCAAATTCAGAAACGAGACGTAGTGTACTCACACTTTCAACCGGATGCTCTCCTGAAGCACTTTCAGCAGAAAGCATAACAGCATTCGTTCCGTCCAGTACAGCTTGAAACACATCAGTTACCTCTGCCCTTGTTGGAATAGAATGATCTACCATAGATTGAAGCATTTGTGTTGCTGTAATAACATATGTATTCGTTCGATTACATTCCTGAATCATCATTTTTTGCAAGAGCGGAATAAATTGAAACGGTAACTCAACTCCTAAATCTCCCCTTGCAATCATAATTCCATCTGCTTCTTTACATATATCTTGAAAATTTTCAATCGCTTCCATCGTTTCTATTTTGGCAATTAAATTAGGTGACGTTTCTTTATATTGTTGTATGAAATCTCGTATTTCTTTTATATGACTAGGTTTTCTTACGAAAGAACATGCGATAAAATCAACACCTTCTTCTAAAAGAAACTGAATATCTTTTTTATCTTTCTCTGTAATAGCTGGTAAACGAACGATTGCGCCTGGTAAGTTCACCCCTTTATGAGAGGAGATATTACCACCTGTTTTCACCTTCGTTTCTATTTTATCCGTACTTACTTTCTCAACGATTAACTCAACTTCACCATCATTAACTAAAATTCTACTTCCGACTTTCACATCATTCGCGATTCCTTCATAATCAACACTTGCTTCCGTACTACTCCCTGTAACTGGTTGCGTATGCAAAATAAAAGAATCTCCCGCCTGAAGTGTAATTTGTTCTCCTTTCATTTCACCTAACCTTATTTTAGGACCTTGTACATCGCCTAAAATTTTAATAGAATCATCTAACGATTTCACTAAACGAATGATATCTTTATGACTTTCATGCGTCCCATGTGATAAATTTAGCCGAACAATTTTCATACCATTGCTTATTAACTGCGCTAACGTTTCTTTATTATTACTTGCTGGCCCAATTGTACAAATTCGATCGATTGTCATTTTTATCACCATCCTTTTTCATTATGATTCCCATAAACTTTCATTACACTCTCAACATAAAAAAAGCCTACTCCCACAAGTAGGCTTTTAAAACTACGAAAGTTTTGTTAATAATTGATTTAAATCTTTTTTCGTTTTCGTCGTTAAGGACTTCATTTTAGTAATATCTATCTTTTCTTTCTCCGCCCCTACAATTAACGGATACATACTTTGTCCAATTGTTTTATATTCAGCTGGGTGTGATGTTTCTAACTCTTTCTCAATTACATCCCACTTTGCATTAATTTGTTTTCCAAGTTTATTTACTGTTTCTAATTTCGGATTAGCAGCTAATTGCTTGTCTAAGCTATCAATTAATGCCGCAACTTCTTTTACATTTGTTTTCACCGCTACACTTTTCTTAGGATCTTTCGTTGTTTTTCCGTCTGAATTTGTACTTGTACTTTGATCTGTTGTTTTCCCGCTAGTCGTTTGATCATTCGTTTTTCCTGTCGTCTCTTTTTCTTTTGTTTTTACATTCTCGTTTTGAGCTGACGTTTTACCGTTACTTTCTGTTCCTGATGATTCTTTCGTGTTTTTTGCATCTTTATCTGTTTTTTCGTTGGAAGAAGTATTTGTTTCTTTGTCAGTATCTTTCGTTGTTTTTGACGTTTCATCTGTACTTGTCGTTTTTACTTCTCCTTCATTTTGCGCAGTTACTTGCTCTTTCTTTTCTGTTTCTTTATCTGCTGACGGACTACACGCTGCCATAGTAAGCATTGTACCAATTGTTATCGATGCGATAGCGACCTTTTTCATTTTCATATAAATCCCCCTATGTTTACGTAATTTATCCTCCCCTTTACGATTCGATTTCCCCGTAAAAAATCCCTTTTCATACGAATTATCATTTTTCCGACAGTAATCTTCATAATAATACGTACAAAAACTGATAAATCAATTTGAATATTCGAGTTTCTTCTACTTCATTTTTCTTCTCTGTAGTAAAAGAAAAAGAGTATATTGTCACATGAAGAATTACGATCTTCATATGACGATATACTCTTCTATCAAATTTTTATCTTTCTTGACATTTTATTTATACAAAAAATTAAAATTTTCTTTCGTTTTTTTGTTTCTCAACAACTGTTAACATAATATATTTATGAGTAACCACCATTCGAATGAATAACTTGCCCAGTAATCCATTTCGCTTCTTCACTTACTAAAAAAGATATTAAGCGCGCAGCATCCACCGGCTCTCCTACTTTACCTTGCGGGAACTTCCATACTAAATGATGCTTCAGCTCCTCTGTAATCCATCCTGTATTCGTCGGTCCTGGATCAACAGCATTTACTGTAATCCTCTTCTCCATCGCAACTGGTGCTACTGATTTTGTAAATGCTTCAATTGCCCCTTTCGTTGCTGCGTATGCCAGTTCATCAGGCATTGGCCCGAGTGACTGTCCTGAAGTAAGATTAATAATACTCCCACTCGTCTTGCTTGCATAATGTTTTATAAATAATGAACTTAATAAAATAGTAGCCCGAACATTAACCGTATAATGTTTATCTAACTGTTCTACATTTAATTCCTCAATTCTCGTATGAGTAGCATACGCTGCATTATTAATTAATATTGATGGATCACCTAACCGTTCTGATACCATATAAAACAAACGATTTGGCGAATACGACTGCGATAAGTTGATTTCTGCCATTTCACATCGAACACCGTAACTTTCAATCTCCTCTTTCAACAAAAAGGGCTCTTTGTCATGCATTCCCCACGGCATCGCTTTATCATGCTGAGACCAGTACGTGAAAAAAATGTCTATTCCTTTTTGAGCAAGCACCTTGCATACAACTGCACCAATTCCATTCAGACGAGTGGCCCCTGTTACAATTGCTATTTTCTTCACCTTTTCTCCTCCACCTATGGATAAATCCTCTGCACGAATACAGAGGATCTATCTTTTTATTCAATATTTGACAATATACGTTCTGCACCTAATTTTAAAATTTTAATAAAGATATAATTTACAATCGTAAACATTACAAATAAAACGATAAACATAACCCACAGTCCGACATGAAGGAAGAAGTATAATAAACTTACTCCCGCTACAATAACTAAAGCTATTAAAATATTAGCTAAAAAATTCCACAAAGTTGTATAGCGGCTCTTAAATAATTTCTGCTCTGTATCCCAATGTATATCTGCAGTTTGTGCATCCCAGCGTGTGCCGATTAAATTAATTAACAATAAACCGTTCGCACTTAATAAGAACCAAAGAACCATAAATACTGGAGAAATTCCCGCTACAACTGCCATCGTAATACCGAACACTGCTAAAATAATTACATTAATTAACCAAGCAGTGATCGCTTTCGCAAAAAAGATATCCGAAGCTTTTACTGGTAAATAACGATTCACAAACCAAGAGCTTCCATCACGTGAGAATGAAGTTGTTGCGATGACGTTACTTCCCATTAAAAATAGAGAGGCACAAAGGCCAACACCAATTGCAAGTCCTGCTGATTTTGGATTATCAATATATCCCGTGATCCATTTTAAATTCCCATCTTGCACGAATAAAATGAAGAACAACATAATCGGCATAACGAAAGTTTGTACGATACAATTTAAGAAGAATTGTGGTGTACGGAATAACGTTTTAAATTCTTTTTTCACATATGCTTTCAAATGTGAACTTTGTACCGTAGATTTCTGTAAGCCTTCTGCTGAAATGACTTCTTTTTTTGCTGTACTCGTTGAAAGTCCAATAACCCCTTTTAAATATGTACGCTCTGCAATGTAATAAAACAACACAAAAAATACAAATGAAATAACTGCAAAGATTATTACGTATAAAGGACCCTTCCAATTTGCATTTTCTACTAATGCTACTGCTCCAAAATATGTAGTTGGAAAATAGTTTGTCATTTGTACTAAAAGAGAAGACTGGTTGTTTGCAAGGTAATCCGCAATTGCATCTTCAGAAAACGAACTTTTATTTTTCCACTGCAAAAACACGTTAATTCCTACAATAAATAGTATACTTACGATTCCGATAAATATATTTCCTCGGTCTTTATTTTTCGCTATATTTGTATACCTCATAATAACTGTCATGAGTAACGAAGCTAGTACTAACGGCACAATCGGGAAGAGTAAGTAAATGAAAATCATATATATGTAATATGTAATAAACGCTCCACTTTTTAATCCGTAAGTAATGAAGATTGGTAGTAAAATAAATGAACTCATTACGTATTGTGTAATTAATACCGTTAAAAATTTGGCTGAAATAATTTGCGCTGGTTTTAATGGTAATGGTAATAACATTTCAATGTCATTGCTGTAGTAAAATACAGTTAAAATGTTCGTAATACTCATTAAAAATACCCATATACTCGCAATCGCAAGTCCCATTGCGATAATCATTCCTGGATCTTGCCCTAAATGTATCATTCCCTCATACATTGCATGCGTGATAGAACCAAACAGTAAAAATCCGACAAATAAAATAGCCGCAAATGAAAATACATACGCCCATCGCTTCTTCTTATCTGTTATAAAATCTGCATAATTTAATTTCAATAATACTTTCGTTAACGTCCAAATTTTACTCATTGCCCGTCATCTCCAAGAACATTTTTTCAAGTGATTCGTTGGATTTAAAATGATCTCTCATTTCATCTAAATTCCCTTTAAACTGCAAATTCCCCTTATTAATAATCGCGACGCGATCACATAATTTTTCTGCCACTTCTAATACGTGTGTAGAGAAGAATACAATCTTTCCTTTATCCGCATGTTCTCTCATCATTTCTTTTAAAATATATGCAGATTTCGGATCAAGCCCCGTTAACGGTTCATCTAAAATCCATACATCTGGCTCATGCACGAGCACACCAATAATAACAATCTTTTGTCTCATACCGTGCGAGTAACTTTGAATTTGATCTGATAAAGCATTATAAAGATCAAATTTCTTCGCTAAGGACTCAATTCTTTCTTGGCGTACTTCTTTCGGCACTTCATACATATCTGCCATAAAGTTTAAATATTCAATTCCCTTTAATCGTAAAAACATATCTGGACTATCTGGGACATAACCAAACGTCTTTTTCGCTTCCATCGGATTTTTCATAATATCTATACCGTTAATCGTAATCGTCCCTTTGTCCACCCCATGGATACCAGTAATCATCTTAATTGTCGTTGATTTACCGGCACCATTTGGCCCTAAAAATCCAAAGATTTCTCCGCTAGGCACAGATAAACTTAAATCTTTTACTGCATAGGTAGAACCATTATAACTTTTTGACACATTCATAATTTCAATCATTCCATCCAATCCTTTCCTTAATTACCAAATAACTATATTAACATTATAGCATACTTATATTTTTATATTTTTGTATTTTTCAGTTTTTAACCTTTAAAATAAATATACAGACCTAACCCAACGATTAAAACGACAGCGAGTATAATATAAATCATCGTAAGTCTTCTAATATTCCCCTTTGTTGCTTTACTATAATTTGCATCACCCTTTCGCCCAATTAACACTGTCGCGACTACAGTAATGACTACAAGTAATACAACGATCATGATCCAATTTAGCATACCTTCCTCCCCCTCCTTACAACCATTTTACAATATTATCCTCTTTATTTCGCAGTATATTTCCTCTTTTTACTATTATTATGAAGCAAACTAAAAAACTATTATTACCATTCCTATCCATATGTCATATATTTATAACATAACGTGATTTATTTCTAACATGATAAGGAGGAACTATCATGAAAACAACTTGGATAAAATATTTAGGATTTCTCGGTTTCTTCGGTTTTCTTGGCTTTTTTTATGAAAAAGGATTGTTTACTATGTTTTGTTTCTTCTCCTTTTTCACCTCATATAGAACGGTTCAACACGATGAACTGTTTGAACAAATCGTCAATAAATCGTGCCGCAATGCCTTTATCGTTACGTTACTAACTACCGCTATCATTATGTTCATTGAAATGTTATTTCCAAACCCGGTGCTACAAGAGATTGATATCGCTCTTATTTTCGGCACGCTTATTCTTACGTTCGGATTCTCTATGTTCTTTTACGATAAACCAGTTGATGAAATGGAAGATGCGCCGTGGCGTTCGTAACGAAAATAAAAGAATACCGCGCCAAATTGAATATGACGCAAGAAGATTTAGCGAAACAAGTTGGTGTACGTCGTGAAACAATTAACCATCTCGAAAAAGGAAAATATAATCCTTCCTTGCAGCTTGCTCACGATATTGCGAGGGCACTTCATAGTACGATTGATGAAGTTTTTATTTTTGAGGATAAATAAAAATACCGGCATTCTTTTCACAAAGAATACCGGTATTTTTCATTTATACAACGATCACCCATACAAAACCGCATGAAATACGCCCAACAGTAAATATTGGTCTTCTATATAATCTTCATCGTATACATTCATCTCGATGTGATACATATCTTCCTCAAGACGAATATTCCAATCTGCAATTACATAGCCTTTTCGTAATAACTTTCCCATCCCAAAAGTAGTTTTATGAACAACAAATTCTTCTCTCTTATATGTAAAGGTAAATAAGAAATTAGCATCCAATAACTTTCCGTCACATACAAGTATTTCATGCTCTGCATCATGATTATCTTTATATGTTACTAAAATCTTTCTTTGGCGCTGCCTACTTACATCCTTTGCAATGACGCGAATATTGTCCTTGCTATCCTTTATTTCATAAATGATATTACTACCGACTTTCGGAATGAAATCTAGCACTCTCATCAACGTATTTTTATAATAGCCTCGTACTGTGCCTACTCTGTCACTTCCATTGTAAACCTCAATAGGCACCGTATCCGCTTTACTATCACACAGTCGTTTGTAAGAAAGCTGCATCACCCGCTCTCCTCTTAAGTACTGATCAAACGTCACAGGATATTCTAACGCGCGCAGTTCTTTATTTAACTCATATAAATAACGCTGAACACTCTCCACTAATGCTGTAGTAGAAATACATTCCTGAACCTCAAATTGTTGCCAACTGGAAGAAACTCTCCATTGATTGTCCTCTTCATAGAAGAAACTAAGAATTGTCTCATCACGGTCAGGCGTTTCATAATTCATATGTACATTCTGCCCGTGCTGCACTTGCTCCATCCACTGCCCTAAATAAATGCCAAGCTCTGCGACCTTCATGCATGACTTTTGAAAAAGCACGCTGTCACTCACGCGAATCGTTACATCCCCTTCGATAAAGCCCTTTGAATAAGCATCATACCGCCGCTCATCTTTCTGTGGGATATTCTTGTCTAACTCAAATAAAAATGTTAACATCTTTCACTCACCTCTAGTTATTACACCGATCGTACCTATAAAATGAACGCAACTCAAATTATATCGACGATTTTGCCAATATATCTACCGTAACTTAAAATATATCAACGATTTTTTCGATATATCGACGATTCGACAAAGAATATCGACTTATCAACAAATATCGACACGATTAAAATGAAACTACCTTTTCTTCCGCCACTTCTACAAGTTCTAAAATTTGCAGTAGACTCTTCACTTCATAAGTCGGCTTAACACTTGCCTTATTCTCTTTCAAACTCGGATTATACCAACACGTATCAATGCCGTAATCTTCTCCGCCTTTCATATCAGAAGTGAGCGAATCTCCAACCATTAGTACACTTGATTTATCCGTAATCCCAAACTTTTCAAATGCATAATCAAAAATCTCACGTGCTGGTTTTTGATGACCAACCTCTTCTGAAATAATAATATGATCAAAGAAATTACATAAAGGCGAATTTCCGATTCTAGATTGTTGCACCTTCGTATATCCATTCGTAATGATGCCTAGCTTGCAATCTTGTAGATTCTCACATAATTGCACTGCACCTTCTATAAGATGTACTTCTTTCCCTAAGTTTTCAAGATATACATCACTAAATTGCTGTGCATCTACTTCTATATTATGAAGTGCAAATAATTGTCTAAATCGATCTACCGCTAATTCACTTAACGTAATCATTTTATTTTCTAAATCTCTCCATAACCCATTACTAATCTCTTTATAACTTGCAAGATAATCAGTATACCCTGTAGGCATACCAAACTGTACAAACGCATTATGTAATGCGTGTCTTTCCGTTTCAGGGAAATCTAATAATGTATCATCTACGTCGAATAATATAACTTTGTATTTCATGATGTTCTCCTTAGTTCCTATTTTAAAAGCTTCGTTCTCATTGCTTATAAGTTTTTATATATTTCTTGATGAAGCGCTTTAACCCGCTCTTTATAGAATACACCTTTATCTTTTATTTTCAAATGTGCTATAAATAAGTTTGCTAGCATGACAGCTGTATCTAGTCTATAAAATAAACTAACGATATGAGGGGTAACATTAAAGATACTATCATTCTTATATCCATCTTTAAATTCATCCCAACTAATCTCATTAGTTTCAGCTATTCTCATTAACTCCAGCAATGGATGACCAATTAAAGCGTTATCCCAATCAACTATTGCTTTAACTTCTCCATTATACCCGATTAAATTGGCTGGTCGAATGTCCATATGTAATAAGCATTTTACATGATCTGCTGTACTAAGAATATGTTCAATTGTTTTTGTATCTGGAAGTTTAATTCCACAGTTCGTAATTGTATTAAACCCTTCTATCCGTTTCACAATTCTTTCTGCTATATACTTACTAATCGGCTCTTTAATATTTTTCTCGTAATGCAAACCATCAATTGGCATGCTATGAAGCTTGCTCACTAACTCTCCTATTTTGTGCGCAGAAATTGGCATATGATCAGTATACACACAATCCGAAATTAAAAAATCAAGTTCGACAGAAAGATGCAATCCGTGTATCTTTGGCACCGAAATACCTTTTGAATGACAATACTTAGAAAGCTCTGCTTCCTTTTTCAATGAAATCCGACTATTAAATAAATCTTCATTTATATTTTCTACTTCTCTTTCCCACGGCACTCGAAATGCCAAAGACCCCTTTTCTGAATCTCCTCGAAAAACAATATTTTGCACTCCCGTTCCAATCACCTTTAAATCCTGAACAGCTAATTCCTTATAATCTTGACTTAGTATTGTTGCTAGCTTTTCTCTTAACCCCTCTGCTTTTCCACGTGTATGAATCATTTTATCCCCCGATTCGTAAGTTCTTTTCATTCATTCTCTCTTCGTTGCACAACATTCTCATTAGCAAAATTATAACAACAATAAGAAAAGGAGGCTAATCCAATCAGCCTCCCTCCGCTTTATTTATCTTCTAACAATAAAACTTTCATTTGTTCTAACGACTCTTTCGTAAAGCCAAGTGCTTTTTCAGCATACGCTTCAACTGAACCATATTGCTTTTTCACTTCATCAATCGCAGCTTGTAAATACTCAGCACGTGCTTCGAACATCGCACCTAATATCGCTCTACTCTCATCGTTTTGTAGTTTTGCACCTAAAAAGGCCATCATTTTCTCGTTTAACTTTTCACGGAAACCGTTACTTAGTAAATAATCTTCCATTACTGTTTTCTCTGGTACACCTAGTAAAAGTAATAATAATGCTGATCCAAATCCAGTACGGTCTTTCCCAGCTGTACAATGGTTTACTAACGGTAAGTTTTCCGGGTTTTGCGCTAAGTTTAAGAAGCTTACGAACGCCTCGTTACCACTTACGAAATCTTGATTCATTTTCACAAGGTATTCGCCTGGTTTGCCTAACATAGAAAGGTCACCAACTTGGAAAAACTCATTTATGTTCAAGTCTTTTGCTAAGTCTTGCATAACTGGTAAACACACTTGACGAGCTCCTGTAATCTCAGGGTTTGGCTTATGCTTCACTTCAAAGTCTGTACGGTAATCGCAAATTAACTTTAAGCCAGACTTTTGTAAATACGCAATATCCCACTCTGTTAATCCTGCTAATTCTTCAGAACGGTATAATTTACCCCATTTTACTTTACGGCCTTCTGTCGTTTCATATCCTCCCATATCACGGAAGTTAAACGCGCCTTGTAATGGCAGTCTACGCTCAGCTACTGTTACTGCTTGTCCATTACTACCTACTAGTCTAAAATATGGACGCTCATTTTCGCTCAGGTTTTCAATTGTATATGATGATTCTCCATTTACCGTTGCAAGTAATTCTCCATTTTCTTCAATATGATCTGGCGAAGTACTCCAGTAAATGCGAACTTCCTCTATATTATTTTCCCACTTTATTTGTAACGTATTATCTTCATTTCTTTCTACAGTTGCTTGTAACCAATGTCTTTGCTGCCCCATTCTTTCACCAACGCTTTCTCTTATAATCGAATCTTACTCTATTGTATTATACAAATATCTACTTTGTCGTTCTCATTTTTCTTTTTATCTTACAAACAGGCAAAAAGTTCTTTTACTTGTTCATAAGTTGTACACGGATTCCCTCGAAATGAGTTCAAGAGAGTACATCGTTCATCCTCCTAAAACTTTCTCACATATCTCTCAGTTGAACTAAGCAGCTGACATCCGTTATTTTCAAAAATATCCTTCATCCACTCATTTTGTACATTTGTCTCACCGATATAATAAGATGCTCCTATTTCTTTTAATACAAACATTGCTCCTGTAAAGAATGCTGCTTCGTATCCTTTATTTCGCATATTTGGAGCGACTGCGAAATACATAAGTTTTCCTTCTTCTAACGTCCCCTTTTCAATATGTGGGATTACAATTCCGATCGGCTCTTCATTAATACTCGCAGTTAAACAATGTTCTTTCCATTGCTCTCCAATTTCTTGTAGCATCATATTTACAAATTGCTCATAAGTGACTTGTTCTTCTGTCATCTCGTTCCAAAGTGAATAAAAAGCATCTTCACCAACTTCTTCAATCAACTTAAAATCAATTTCACTTTCTACATCTTCTACTTCATATATATCCTTAAACACAATCATGTTTTCAGTAACATATTCAAAAGAATACGCTTCGAAACATTTCTTATACACATCATAATTTGGGCTTTTTGAAGAAACTTCAAAATGTAAGTTTTCAATTCCCTCTTTTTCAGCCTCAGCAACGCAATATTGCATGATTCCCTTTAATTGCTCTTCTGTAAAAATCTCTGCATTATTTTCTTTTATCATGATAGAAGAAGCATTTCTTCTTATTTTAAAATGTTTTACTAACTGTTCTATCGTCGTCATATTCTTCCCTCATCTATGTCATACTTGAATTTCTACTTGTTCTCCTTGCATGAGGAGGATTGTCCTTGAATATATAGAATACTAGAAAACATCGCATCTTTAAAGTGCGGAGGAGGTTCTCCATTGGATATTACAGCGCTGCAACAACAGTTAGAGCTTATACAACAAAATGACTATACGCAACTGCGATATATAGATATAAATGAATTAACGCTCCATATGCTTCAGTATATCGGAACGACTGATAGTTACGTTCGTTATCAACTTATATATAAATGTTTTGTGCATTTTATTCATCATGAATTCCTTATGGATGATCAACTGAAATTACTGTTGCAAACTTGTTTAAGTGATGAATATTTATATTGTGACATATACTCCCCGCATTCAGATGGGGTTTTCACACGTTCTTACACTGTTTCGTTAATTGCGTTAATACTCCAATTCGCTAATTCGCACTACTTTTGTACGGAGGAGGATATTGAAGAAATAAAAAACAAACTCATTACATACACAAACTTAGAAACAGATTTCCGAGGCTATATTGAAAATAAAGGATGGGCTCATTGTCTTGCTCACGTATCTGATGCCTTTACGGAAATTGTTCATAATACGTATACAACTTTTGAATGGTACGAAGAGTTAATTCATTGTTTATTAAATAAAATCTTCATTCCATCTGACCTTTTTCATAATAACGAAGATGAACGCATCGTTACTCCTTTACTAGCGATGTTGTATCATGACTTTCCGCAAGACGAGTTAATTTCTATTATTCATAAAAAAATAAAAAGGCTTCCTCAAATTAGAAAACGCCTTTCGTTAAATGAATATTGTATTTTATGCGCCAACATTAAAACCTTTTTACGCACTTTATTTTTCAGAACGAAAGATGATCATAACTTAGCCTTTACAGCACGGAAAACAGAAAGAATGTTAAAAGAACTTCCTAATTATTATTAGCTATAAGGAGAATAACTATGGGTTATATTGAAGATATGAGAAATTTAGTAGGAAATCAGCCACTGATTTTAATAGGATCACACGCCATTATAGTAAATGAAAACAATGAAATATTGCTGCAGCTCCGCACAGACTTTAACCGCTGGGGCATTATTGGCGGCGCTTTAGAATATAACGAAACATTAGAAGACGCTTTAAAGCGAGAAGTATATGAAGAAACTGGACTTATTATTAAAAATCCAGAACTATTCCGTACATACTCTGGACCAGATTACTTTCAAATCTATCCAAACGGCGATCAAGTACACGGTGTACTCGTTGTTTATATTTGCCGCGAATTCCACGGTGAGCTTGTATGTGATCAAACAGAATCAAAAGAATTACGTTTCTTTCCGCTTGATGAATTACCTAGTACTCTTCATCCAGTTATTGAGGGGATTCTTCGCGATTTTCATCACTCCAATTAAAGATAAAAATAAAACAGCCTCATCTCCCGTCATGATAATGCGAAATGAGGTTGTTCATGTTAGATCGTTATCTCAATCTGATTTCCTTCAGGATCACTTACTACACTTTCATAGTAACCATCCCCTGTAGTTCGTGGGCCGTTTAACACAGGGTACCCTGCTTCTCTTAATGTATTCGTTAATTCGTTCACCTTTTCTTTACTACCTACAGAAAAAGCAATATGTGCATATCCTATTGTTTCTGTTTGTAATGCATCCTCTATCCCTACCCGCTTCATAAGTTCTAGACGCGCACCACCTTCAAAAGTTATAAAATAAGATTTAAATTGCTTTTTCGGATTATCATATAAGCTATTTTCTTCACCATTAAAATATTGTTTATAAAAATCACGCATTCCTACTAAATCATTCACCCAAATTGCTACATGTTCAATTTTCATAATCGACACCTTTTCTTTTATGTTATTCAACTGGCAATTGGATGCTTCATTGCCAGGACATTTAATTTTCTTTATTCGTTCTCGTAATCATAAGATCAAGTCCTAGACTTTTTAATCCATATAAATAATCTTCTTTCCAATTACTCACTGTTATTTTCGGAATATGTTCCGCCGGGATGTACTGCGGACAAGTTTTTACAATTTGATCTATTACAAATTGATTCACTTCATCATCACAGAAGATAAAGGCATGCGGGTTAATAATAGCTATACATGTAGCGATTAAACGAGTAATAGCATCTATATTATATTCCTCTGGATTATTCGGATCTTCACTTCTCAAAGCTTGCAAGAAATTTTTATTATTATACTGCGGGACGAAAGATATCTCTCCTGAGAAAAATGTGCTTCCGCGTACGACATCTCCATTTACCATAATACCTGCACCTGGACCATTTTGACCGGAATACAAATATACAAGAGAGGAATTGTCATAGTTTCCAGTGTTTTTATAATAACCAAGCACAGCAGCATTCATATCGTTTTCTATTACTACTGGTATAGAAAACTGTTCCTCCAAATGACTTTTCAAATTAAAATTTTGGAACTTTTCATATCCAGGAATATAAAAAATACGACCATTATCAACCGAACCAGGCACACCAATTGATATAGAGCTTATTTTCGGGAATGTAGCGATAAGACCTTCAATATGTTTAGATAATAGATTTACGCCCGTATCAATTAACATACTTGAAGTACTCCCCTGTTCTTTTACTTCCCCTAAACAGTTAAAAATTGTATAGTTTGTTTCATTTTTTTCTAAAAATATCGCTAAACCTAACATATATTCTGGATTATATTCATATCGTTTCGCTCTTCTTCCACCACTTGAATCATCTAAACCAGCTAAAGTGACTTCACCGTCTTGTTTCATTTTTTCTATAAATTTACTTATCGTTGGAAAACTAATTTCTAATGTATTACTAAGCTCAACTTTCGTTGCACTACCTCGCTCTAAAAGAACTTTACGAATGCCGCGAAGGATTGTCTCTTTAATCGATTTTTGAGTAACAAACTGTTTACTCAAATCGCTCACCACCTTAATCAACATACTTATTAAACTTTTTTAATAAGTTGCGTTGACAATATATCATACATCATTTTCTAAAGCAATAAAGATGATATATTTCTACTAGCAGTATTCCGAATGCTTCCCCTAGTATACTTAAAAATTGTGTATAACCTATGATAGAAACTTACGGCAAACGAGAAAACCAGCAAAACAAATAAGAAAAAGAGCGTTTCAAGAAGTAAGTAATGTCTTCGTACGATTTTCCGCACTATTTTTCTTTATATGAAACATCTTTCACATTTTCTATACGATACAACATCTGTTTATTCATGCACTCATAAAAAACGATTTCTATAAGTCTATCGTTTTAATAACTTTAGCTGGGTTACCACCAACTACTACATTATTGGGTACATCTTTTGTCACAACTGCCCCTGAAGCAATTACAGCGTTATCTCCAATTGAAATACCAGGGTTAATAATAGCTCCCCCGCCTACCCAAACATTGTTACCAATCTTTACAGGCTTTCCATATTCTTTACCAGAATTCCGCTCTACCGGGTGTAAAGGATGAGTAGCAGTATAAATGTGAACACCAGGTGCAAACATACAATTATCCCCAATTCGCACTTCACAAACGTCTAAAATCACACAATTGAAATTGGAGAAAAAATTCTTTCCAATATGGATATTGTAACCATAATCACAACGAAAAGTAGGTTTAATATGTGATGCCCCGTCAGCTGAAGAACCTAAAAGCTGATTTAATAATGTAAAACGTCTCTCATCTCCTGTCTCCATCGCCTCGTTATAAAGGCGTGTTAAACGTTTTGCCTCCACCCTATCAGCCACTAATTCTTCGTCATCTGCAATATACATTTCTCCCGCTAACATCTTTTCTTTTTCTGTTTTCATACAATCATCTCCTTCGTAATCAAATGAACCCTACTTATTAAACATGTTTATTAAGTGACTTTCATTATACTTATTAAACATGTTTAATAAGCAACCCTATAGTAGCATACTTTTTAATATATGCAACTAATAAGTTTCAAAAGAATATGCGAACTCCTTGCTTTACTCATCGATATGACGAATAAGTTATAGAGAAAAAAGAGGGAACGCTCAGTGCTCCCTCTCAAATCCAATCCGTTTCTTAATTTCTGTTAAATTTACCTTCGCAATAGTCCGCGCCCGCTCAGCACCTTTTTCCAACGCTTCATATAATAAATTCGGTTCATTCATATACATAGCATATTTCTCACGTGGCCCAGCTAATTCACGGTCTACAACGCGAAACAACTCTTTTTTCACATCGCCCCATCCAATGCCAGTTTCATATTTTTCACGCATTGACTGCATTTCATCTTCCGTTGCAAATTCTTTATAAATTGTAAATAACGTTTCTAGTTCTTTCGGTTCATTTGGAAGTGAAGAATCTGTTTTGATTTTAAATATTAACTTTCGTAGTTTTTCTTGCTCCGCGAATAACGGGATCACATTCCCGTAACTTTTACTCATCTTTCTTCCATCAAGCCCTGGTAATATTGCACCCTCTTCTTGTATGACATACTCCGGAAGTGTAAATGTCGTGCCAAAAGTATGATTAAAATACGTCGCAATATCACGCGCAATTTCGATATGCTGAATTTGATCTTTTCCAACGGGTACATGCGTAGCCTGGAATAGTAATATGTCGGCTGCCATTAAAATCGGATACGTATATAATCCCATATTCACTCCTGCATCGACCTCTAAACCCGCTTCTTTATTTTGCTCTACTTTCGCTTTATACGCATGAGCACGGTTCATAAGCCCTTTCGGAGTTAGGCAAGCTAATATCCAAGCTAATTCTAGAATCTCCGGCACTTCTGTTTGCCTATAAAAAATAACATCTTCTCCAAGTCCAAGCGATAACCAAGTAGCTGCTACCTCTTTCGTATAACTACTAAACTGGCTCGGATCATGCACAGCATTTAACGCGTGATAATCTGCTATAAAATACAATGCTTTCCCTTCATTCTTCTTTGACATTTGCAACGCAGGTTTAATTGCACCAATATAATTTCCTAAATGCGGATAACCTGTCGGTTTAATTCCTGTTAACATTATTTTCTCACTCATCCTAACTCCTCCTTTCTCAAAATAAAAAGAGCCCCTCATCCTTAAAAAAGGACGAGAGACTCCCGCGGTACCACCTTAATTAGCTATTGTTAGCTCACTTCAACTTCTTAACGTGAAGCAACCGTCTTTACCTACTCATTTCAGTTAGAAGCTCCAGAGCCTATTCCATATTCATCCCTTACTGATTTCCACCACATATCAGCTCTCTGAAAAGTTTCGAATATGTACTCTTCTCTTTCATCGCTTTTCGTTATTTTTTACAGTTTATCACATTTCACCTCTAAACAAACCAAAATTTTCTATTTTATATAGCAGGAATTTCCACTTCAATTGCCTAATATTATATAGGTTTGCAGAAATACTCGAAACAACTTTGGAGGTTTTTTCATGGTAAAATATATATCCATTTTAGGTTCAACAGGATCTATCGGCACATCTGCATTAGATGTCGTTTCAGCTCATCCCGAATATTTTAAAATCGTCGGTTTAACCGCAAATTATAATATCGAGCTTCTTGAGCAACAAATCAAAAGGTTTCAACCTCGCATTGTAAGCGTCGCGACAAAAGAATTAGCAGACACGCTTCGTACGCGTATTTCAACCAACGTAAAAATTACATACGGAACAGATGGCTTAATTGCGGTAGCTACTCACCCTGATTCAAATCTTGTATTAAGTTCCGTCGTTGGTGTTTCAGGATTACTCCCAACAATTGAAGCATTAAAAGCGAAGAAAGATATTGCCATCGCTAATAAAGAAACGTTAGTTGCAGCTGGTCATATTGTAACTGAACTGGCCAAACAAAACGGATGTCGTTTAATTCCAGTCGATAGCGAACATTCAGCTATTTTCCAATGTTTAAACGGAGAAAATAATAAAGAAATTGACAAATTAATCGTTACAGCTTCTGGCGGTGCATTCCGTGATAAAACACGTGAAGAAATGAAAACTCTACAAGCAAAAGATGCTTTAAAGCACCCAAACTGGTTAATGGGGGCAAAATTAACGATTGATTCTGCCACATTAATGAATAAAGGATTCGAAGTAATGGAAGCAAGATGGCTATTTGATATTCCTTATGAAAAAATTGATGTAATGATTCATAAAGAAAGTATTATTCATTCTTTAGTAGAGTTTATTGATGGATCAGTTATAGCGCAGCTCGGTGCTCCTGATATGAGAATGCCGATTCAATATGCGTTTCACTACCCTACTCGGCTACCTTCTTCCTATGAAAAATTAAATTTATTAGAAATCGGTAGTTTACATTTTGAAAAACCAGATTTAGAGAAGTTCCCTTGTCTACAATACGCATATGAATGTGGCAAAATTGGTGGTACTACTCCTGCTGTATTAAACGCAGCAAATGAAATTGCGAATGCACTATTCTTAAAAAATGAAATTGCCTTTTTCGATATTGAAAAAACAATTTACAAAACAGTTGAAGCCCATCATAACGTAAAAAATCCTTCACTAGATGCTATATTAGAAGCGGATCAATGGGCACGCCAATATGCACATCAATTGTTAATAAAAAAGAGCTAAAACAGATAATACTGTTTTAGCTCTTTTTCCTACGTATTCAACTTAACAAATCGATAACCATGCGTTACTAACACCTTTAATATCGCATACCCTGGAATTGCTAAAATAATCCCCATAATTCCAAATAAATTTCCGGCAGTTAAAATAATAAAAATGATAGTAATCGGGTGAATATCTAGCTTTTTCCCCATGACTTGCGGAGAAATAAATTTACCTTCTGCTAATTGTACAACCATCATTACAATAATTACCTTTAAAACCATCCCCGGCGAATCAATAAACGCAATAATTAACGCTGGTGTAATTGCGATAATTGGTCCTACGTACGGAACGATATTTACAATCATCGCTAAAATAGCGAGTAGTACTGCATATTTAATACCGATAATAAGGTAACCAATTAATAGCATAATACCGATAAATAAGCTAACGATAATTTGTCCTCTAATATACGAGCTAATCGCATAATGCATATCGTCTAGTATTCTCATCGCTGCTGGTCGTCTTTGTTCTGAAATAAACTTTAAAAAGTGATTTGGTAATTGCTCACCATCTTTTAAAAGATAGAACAATATAAACGGAACCATTACAAACGTTAAAACGACCTCTGTAATAGTACTTAAAAATCCAGTTACATTTCCTGTTACTGATGATAAAGATTTCGTAAAATCAACTGTATAGTCCTTTACCATACTCGCTACATCAATATTTAAATTCTCCTGAATTTTTCCTAGTAAATTACTTTCCCCAAATCTACGTGCTGCTCGTTCAATTTCATGACCGAAATACGGTAAGTTATCTATTAATGCATCAATTTGATCTTTAATAATTGGAATAACCGTTAAAACTAAAAACACAAATAATCCAATTACGATTAAGTATATCGAGGCTATTGATACGATTCTTGAAACACCTTTCTTTTCTAAAAGCGAAACGAATGGATGCAAAATGTAAAATAGTACGCCCGCTAATAATACTGGGAAGAAAATTGTTTTTAAAAAGACGATAAACGGCGTAAAAACAAATGATATTTTTGTTAGTAATAAAATATTAATGAACAATAGTGCAAACCCAAGTAACACTGCTAAATAATTGTGTTCTCTAAAAAATTTTTTCAACTTATCTCGTTTTCTTAAACTTACTTTCTCCAATAAAACCACCTCTTCGAATGATGAAAAGCCCTTATATAGGGCTTTTTATCATAATATAACTCTTTATTTCCTTGCAGATTTCACTACAAATGATACAATAAGAACGAGAACAATTGATCCTAATAAAGCTGGTACAATATGAATACCACCTAGTGATGGACCCCAATCTCCAAATAATTTACCGCCTAACCAAGCTCCTAATAAACCAGCAATTATATTTCCAAACATGCCAGCAGGAAAGTCTTTACCTGTAATAGAACCTGCAATTGCACCTATAATAGCACCAACTATTAATGTGATAATCCACCCCATCTTTAGTCCTCCATTTCTATTATAGTGTAATTCAATTTAGCTACTAACTTATTGTGTAACTATGTAATTATTATATCCAAAAAAGAAAAATCTTGTCAAATCTATGAAAATACAGCCAACAAGGAGGTTTCTATTCTATGATTCAAAAATTAATAACAACTTCTCACAAAACTGCAACTTCTATTTTAAGCATTCAAATACCCGCTTATGAAATTGAGGCGAAATATATAAATAGTACAGCTATCCCTCGACTTTATGATACTGTAGCCGATATTCAATCTTGTGATGAAATTTTTTACGGCTATTTTTTTGAAGATACACTTGCTGGTTTTATTTCTTTTAAAATAGATGAAGAAGAAGTGGATATTCATCGTTTAGTAGTATCCCCTGATCATTTTCATAAAGGGATTGCAACAAAACTACTACTTTATGTATTTGACATGTTCTCCCCTTCCAAAACATATATTGTACAAACAGGGAAAGAAAATACACCTGCTTTGTCTTTATATAAAAAACATGGCTTTATCGAAGTACAAAATATCGTATTGCCTGATGGTGTGATTTTAACCTCGTTAAAAAAGACAGAAAACAATAAATAGTTTGACTAACCTGATTATTTGTGTTATCTTTTACTTTATAAAACCTTTTGCTGAGTCCAAAATTTGGAGCGGGGGAACCATTTTTGTAGCTATGCTACTTGGGGCGAATCTTATTTAAGTAGGGAAACTCTCACTTCCCGAGTCCGACAGCTAACCTCGTAAGCGTAATGGGAGAGGAAGGTGCTTTTTGCCTATGTTACACATTTTGCCTCCTTAATTATAAATATGGGATCGATACCAAATAGACACCTATATTTATAGAAAAGGAGACATGCGCTATGTTACGTTTATCTGATCACGCAATCAAAATGATGGAGCAAAGACTTCGACTCGAACAACATCGCACATATCAAGCAAATAAAATTGTAGATAACTTACATCACAAATACTTCTTTCAACATATTTTTCAACCGAAGAGATAAGTACTAACCTTTAATAAAATACAGCGTACGCTTTTTTCAGTGTACGCTGTATTTTTCATTTTCTTGCCTTAATAATAAAAGTAGTCGGCACCATCCTAGCTTTATATAAAGAATAATATTTCGTAGACGGCTCAGCTAGTTCTTCATCAAACAAGCTCGATGGTTCAGGCTCTTCTATTCTCTCAATTGTAAATCCTGCTCTATTTAACTCATTTATGTATGTACTCATTTTTCGTTTATATAATGTCGCTTGTACATCCTCCCCCTTAAATGTTTCAAACGTAATAGGAGTTTCTTCATGATAAGACGAGCTGAAAGCAATCTCCTCTGTTCCATACATTAAGTTTGAATATACGGGATGCTCCCAGCTAAAAATAAAGCTTCCTCCTGGCTTTACATATGAATATATTAGTTCCAACGTTTTTCTTAAATCTGAAGTCCAACCTAATGCATAAATGGAATATACAATATCAAAATACCCTTTCGGAATATCCACTTCCTCTTCCATTGCTCCACATATTAACTTCGGATTCCACGACTGTAATGTTTTATGTGCCGTTTCGATTTGTGTGCTCGAAAGATCAAGTCCCCACAATTCTTCTGCGCCATGTTCCGCCATATATTGCAGCGAATGCCCACTTCCACAACCAATATCAAGAACCTTTTTATTTCTAATTGAATCGAACAAATGAATCTCCTCTTCAGATGCTGTATACGGACCATATTTCGGCAAACAATCTACTTGAAAGAAATAAGGTGCAACTGTGTCCCAACACTTTTTATTTAATGCTATCATTTGTGTACCTTTCATATGCTACATTCCCCCATCCATTTTTCTTCCCCTAATAGTAATTACACATTATAACCCGTTCTTCCTTTTCTCTTCGCGCGGTAATTTTTCACTTTTGCAATTGTACCGCATGCTCTGCCTCCTTCTTCACCAGCATACATACCGCACCATCTTTTGCTTCCATTTCGCGAATGATCGTAAAATACCCAACGGCAATCTGGACATGCTTTTAACCTTCCCCACAAATTTTCTTGAATCGAGATAAACACAATGCTTAATATTTTTGTATACACATTCTCTTCGTATACTGGTTCATATGTAATACCTTTCATATCTTCCTTTATATGTACATGAAATGGGTATTTCTCTAACCATTTTTGCAATGATCCTTCACCTTCAATTGCCGCCCGAATATCTTCTCGAAAACTTTTTAATTCCTCTATCGTATAAAATAGAAGCTCTTCATGAAAAGATTCTTTCATAAATTTCTTTATATCCTCTTCTGTTTGCAGCAAATCAATTGGCTCTCTCGTATCGTTTGGTATTCTCCATGTATTTAAAAACTCTCGAATATACTCTAATTCGTTTGGTGCGTTTTGACTCAATTCTATTCACCTTCTTCTTAAATTTTACTTTTTTCTGACTTTATGTATAATTATAATATAAAATAGTTAACCACTAAAAAAAATTACTGGTTACAATATTAGGAGGAGTTCTATGAAAAGTTTCTCAACACCGATACGTTTCATGCTTATTTCTTCATTTTTTATGTCTTTTGGTTATTTTGCAGTATACGCATTTTTAGCTATTTATCTATTAACCTTTCTCCATTTTTCAGCTTTTCAAGTAGGAACAGTGTTGACGGTTATAATAATTACATCACGAGTTATCCCTTTATTCTCAGGATTAATTGCTGACAAAATAGGCTATATCATTATGATGATAGCCGGATTATTTTTGAGAGGAATCGGATTTATCGCTTTAGGAATATGCTCTGATTTCTACACAATTTCTATTTCTTCTGCACTTATTGGCTTCGGAACTGCATTTTACGAACCTGCCGCTCGCGCTATATTTGGCTCACAACCAGCTCATTTGAGAAAAAATTTATTTACATATTTAAACCTTAGCTTTAATTGCGGTGCAATAATCGGACCAATTGCAGGAGGGTTTTTACTCTTACTCGATCCAATCTATGCTTTCTCTCTAACAGGATCTCTTATGCTGATATTTGCTTTAATCTTTTACTTACTTAAAAATCACTTCCAAGTCACTACTGAAAACACGTCTATTACATTAGGAATACAGGCCATCTTACAAAACAAGTCTTTTCTTCTGTTTTCCTTTATCATGATCTTCTTCTATATTATGTTTACTCAGCTTACTGTCGCACTTCCACTTCATATGAAAAACATTAGTAATAGCAATCAACTTGCTACACTCGTTATTACGATAAATGCAATAACAGGCGTCATATTTATGGTATTATTCCGAAAATTATTCCACAAATACAACACACTTTCGATTATTAAATACGGTGTTTTATTAATGAGTATTTCCTTTTTACTCATTCCTTTATTTCAACACCCATATTGGCTCTTTATTTGTGTAATTTTATTTACAATCGGTGAAACACTCGTATTACCTAACGCTGATATCGCTATTGCAAATTACAGTAATGAATCATATACAGCCACTTTCTTTGGATTTTATCAACTATCACTCGCATTTGGTTTTATCATCGGTAATTATACTGGTACATCTTTTACATCCAATTTAAGCGGAGTGTATACACCATGGCTTATTTTTGGCGGAATAGGACTTATTGGTTTTATTTCATTACATATTTTAAATACAAAAAAGGATTTCCTAAAGAAGATATATGCCTACTGTAAAAATACTAATTTACAGCAATAAGTAAACTTTCAATCTCCTTTAAATTGGATATACAGCCTGCATTATTTTACATATTATGGTATAATCAAAAAGAATGCTCACTAAACGTTTACATAAAACACTAGCAATCTAACAATGCCAAAATCAGAAATCACATAGAATCGGGGGAATGTTATGAAAAGGAAATTACTTGTTCTTCTATTCACTGGAATCATACTATCAGGATGTTCAACTATAGCAGAAAATTCTTTAGAAACCGGAAACGCCAGTATGGAACTATTAACACCAACGATTACAACAAAAGATAATGAATTAGAAATTAAGACTGAAGGTATTGATGAAAATAAAGTGACTTTTATTTATGTTGCTAATAAAAAAGTGTTGGAACAAAAGCTAAAGAATGGTGAATCTTACAAGCTTAACATTAAAGATATCGAACACGCTCATCGGACAGACTACAAACCAAAAGTTCAACTTTTGCAAACGAAAGATAATAATGATGATGGAGAAATAGTCACCTTCAAACAAGTTAGATATACAGTTAAAAACTAATTTTAAAGTTGTTTCATTATAAATGTAACGAACGAAAATATACTTTTAACAGTAGATACATGTAAGGGGTGTTAACATGAAAAAACGATGGATTTCTTGGTGGATTGGTAACCTATTTTGGATTATCGTTTTTGGAATATGGGCAGCTATTATTTGGCTACGAGATGTTGATGGTGCTGGTGTCATTCAAACACCCGAAATTAAATCCATATCACTTATCGTTATATTAATCGCGTTTATCATACCTGTATTTTTTCAAGTTATATGGCTAATCATTAATTTGAGGATGAGTAAAAAAAATAATTATACGATTTAGTTTTTCAATTAACAATAAAAAAGAGAGGAATCTATTTTAATGTAGATTCCTCTCTTTTACATATGGGAACTTTTAAAACGGCACTACTCCCTTTTCTTTACGATGCATGATGATCTTTCTTCTTCATTAACGCTCTTTTCTTCATCGCCTTCGTTAAATATCCGCCTTTAAATGAACGAATTTCATAAGAAGACATAAACGCTTTCGGTGCAATTTCATTAATGATTTCTAATAGTTCTTTTTCTCTAGAACGTTTTGCAACGATATCTAAGCGATAACGTATCGAATTAATACCTTCACCTTCAAATACTGTAACGCCAAATCCAGAGTGACGTAACTCATCTACTAATTCATTACAACGGTCTAGTAAACTAACTTGATACGTAATATAACCAATTGCTAATTTATTCTCTATATAACCGCCTAATAACAGTCCCGCACTAAAGCCAATGACATAGGCAACGATGTTCATCCAATTTGATAAATCTTGAAACACAATACCTAAACTGACAATGTAAATAGCTCCTTCTAACAATCCAACAGCAGCAGCGGATCTTGTTTGATTCTTTACAAGCAAAATCGTACGGATTGTTAAAATGGGAACGTAAATAATTTGAAGCACAAAAATAAGTAGCGCTTGTAACATTGGTATCCACCTCTTTCAAAAAGTCTTTTGTCATGATAACATACATAACCTTTAGAAATCGATGGGTTTTTAAATTTTTTTTTATTATTTTTCATACTATTGAAAAACGCAAAAAAGAAGCGTATTATATTTGTCGTTAATTTAATTACTTGTATCATATCGCTAAACTAAAAAAGGAACCCCATTAGGTCCCTCTCATCATAGCTCTATGTTTTTCGAAGCATGTTCCCTTTTCTTCTCTTCTTCTTTCACTACCTGCATATTTGCATAAGCTAAATTCGCAATCATTAAAAAGTGACCACCTAAAATGCCTGTACCAAATGCCCACATTTCCATTTCATGCTCAATTTCGTACATGATAATAGCTCCTAAAATGGCCGCTGCAAATCGGTTTAAAACTCCTAACCCTGGGGCCTTTTCCTTCATTACAATACTTTTCCCAAGTTTCTCCACTCTGCGAGCTAATAACCAAAGGCAATATGCACTTACAGCTAATCCGATCCCAAACCCTGTTACTTGTTTTCCAAACGGAGTAATCGTCCACATAAGTAGTAAACCACTAAAGATCACATACAATTGTAATCGATATACACGTAAGGCTACTTGAATCAAAATATCCGCTCCTAATTTCTCATTTTTTATACTTTAGAAGAAAAGCAGCAACTTACACAGTTGCTGCTTTCTCTTCTTCTTGTTCCTCTTCCATCTTACGAATTTCAACACGTTTAATTTGGTAAGCGTCTTTTTCTAACACTTTAAATTCATAACCTTCCGCCTCAACGTGTTGTCCTTCTTCGATTTCATGATTTTGCATCATAATCCATCCACCGATTGTATCCACATCATCTTCTTCAATGTGTAATCCAAATAAATCTTTCACTTCTGAGATAAGCACTTTTCCATCAACAATGATATGTTGCTCGTTCACATGTTGAATTGGTGGTGCTTCATCTTCATCATATTCATCACGAATTTCGCCGACGATTTCCTCCAAGATGTCCTCAAGTGTTACAATTCCAGCTGTTCCTCCGTACTCATCATATAAAACAGCCATCGGAATTCGCTTCTTCTGCATTTGAAGTAATAAATCGTGAATTGGAGTCGTTTCCATCACTTCAATAATCGGACGCATATACGAGCGAATAGATGATAAATCTTTTTGATCCTCGGTCATATATCGAATAAAGAAATCTTTTACGTTGACCATACCGATAATATCATCTTTATCTTCTCCAAAAATCGGATAACGTGTGTATCGCTCATTTTGGATTACTTTCATGTGTTCTTCTACTGAATCTTCCAGGTAGAAACCAACGATTTCTGTTCGCGGTACCATAATCTCTTTTGCAATACGATTATCAAATTCAAAAATGTTATTTACATACTTGTATTCAGCCTGATTAATTTCGCCACTTTCATAGCTATCTGAAAGGATAAGGCGTAATTCTTCCTCTGTATGAGCTACTTCATGTTCTGAAGCTGGTTTTAAACCGAATAAGCCAGTTACAACACGAGCTGAACCGTTCAATACCCAAATAAATGGATACATTACTTTATAGAACATCATTAATGGACCTGCCAATAATAACGTTACCTTTTCAGCCTTTTGAATTGCCATCGTTTTCGGAGCTAATTCTCCTACTACAACGTGTAAATACGTCATAATCATAAAAGCAAGACCAAATGTTAATACTGATGAAATAGAAGGGTTTAAGTTCCATTTCTCAAATAACGGGTGTAATAACTTTTCAATTGTCGGTTCACCTAACCAACCTAATCCCATAGCTGTAACTGTAATACCTAATTGACAAGCAGATAAATATTCATCTAAATTTGTTGTTACTTTTTTCGCTGCTAAAGCACCGCGTTTTCCTTCTGCAACAAGCTGATCAATACGACTTGAACGTACTTTTACAATCGCAAACTCAGCTGCTACGAAAAATCCAGTAAATGCGATTAAAATCGCAACCATGACTAAATTAAATATTTCCAATGAATCCCCTTAGTTAAAAAACTAAGGTGTCCACCTCCTGTATACTATAATGTTTTCTTATTTCTTTCTTAGAAAACATAGCCCGATACAAAAATTAAAGAGGTCGGATTTCACTTGTTCTATAATAATAGAGCAAGTGTCTGTATTAAAGCTGTCGTTTGACCAGATAAAGATTTCGATATTTTTTCACGTTGTGAATCAGTCAATCCATCTAAAAGCGGCTTTAATTCCGTTAGCTCTACTTCTAATCGATGAATATGGTCTGTCACTTCATTCACTTGTTTCGAAACGTGTTCATTGATACCGAGCAGCTTCTTCTTCTCCTCGATTTTCTCTTTAATCTCACAAAGCGGCATATGCATTTCTTTGCACTTCTCAATAAATTGTAATGTCTCAAATGCTGTTTCGTCGTAATAGCGATAATTAGATTGAGATCGCTCCGCTTTTAAGATACCTAGATTCGTATAATAATCAATCGTTCGTTTCGACACGTGAGCCATGAGAGCCAACTGTCCGATTCGATACACCTTCCCAACGATCTTCCCCCCTTGTTTATATTACTAACATCATACAATACATAAACTGTACAGTCAAACGTGACGGTTTATTATTCATAATTTATACACAATTCCACTTACCATTTTATCATTTTGTAAATTAACAATACATTACTTAATTCTTATAATCGAATTACATTTCCCATACTACATTACTATGAAAATATCATCATAGAATCGCATATTCCTTTCAACCTTTTTTAATACAAAACATATGATAATAATATTTAATTAAAATTATTATTCATGCTATTGGAGGAGATTGAAATTACTAAAACTATTATCTCTCACTTTTATAACGAGGAGTATTTATTACCATGGTGGCTTATGCATCATACAAAAATATTTGATCACGGTATATTAATTAATAGAGGTTCTACAGATCGTTCCGTTGAAATTTGTAAATTATTTGCTCCCCACTGGGAAGTACGAGATTCAAGATTCCTTGAATTCGATCCCACTAATACTGATATTGAGGTAATGGAAATTGAAAGAGAAGTTTCAGGTTGGAAGATGGTATTAAATACTACAGAATTTCTTTGCTGTAACAATGTAGAAGAATTTTTCTCATCACTTCATACGTTAGGTCAAAATATGTATGCGATTAGAATGATTGTCATGATTGATAAGCATGATTACAATTATTCAAAACTAAGATATTCCATTCCTTTAGTAGAACAACGATATCATGGGCTTTTTCCTTATAACCCAGAAATCGGCTGTGCCTGGAGATTTATACACAACCATCTTGATGGTGCATATTTACCAGGCAGACATTTTACGCGGCATCAACATGTCGTTTATAACTCCCCTTCATTCATTGTTAAATTTTACTTTAGTCCTTGGAACGAACATACAAAGGCAAGAAAATTACAAATTACACCCACCCTTTCAAAAAAGGGCGTTCGAATGGGACTTCAAACACATTATGGTCAGTCCCCTGAGCAACTCGAAACTCGATTTTTAGAGCTTAGTAGCATAACCCAAGATCTTCGTAACCACCCTGAATATCAACAATTATTCCCTAAATTTAAACCTTAATATTTCTCACACCATCATTTTCCACACATTTTTACGCACTTAGTCAAAAACAAAACCATTTGCATACAATATGAATACTGTATATATTATAAATTTTTATTTTAGGAGGAAAAAATGAAAGCTGTTATTCTTGCTGGTGGATACGGGACAAGGATTGGGGAAGAAACACATTTAAAACCGAAACCTATGATTGAAATTGGAACAAAACCTATTCTATGGCACATTATGAGTTTGTATAATCATTACGGTATTACTGAATTTATTATTTGCTTAGGCTATAAAGGATATGCAATTAAAGAGTTCTTTCTAAATTACAACTTACACATGTCAGATTTCACGATACATTTAAGCGATAATACAATTACTAGCCATTCTCAACGTGTAGAACCGTGGAAAGTTACACTAATCGATACTGGTGTAAATACCGAAACGGGAGGACGAGTGAAAAGAATTCAAAATTTTGTTGGAGACGAACCTTTCTGCCTCACTTATGGTGATGGATTAAGCAACGTAAATATAAAAGAACTTATTGCATTTCATAAAAAACATGGAAAAATGGCAACTGTTACCGCCGTACAACCTCCTGGTAGATTCGGTTCTCTCATATTAAATAAACAGTCTGTAACATCTTTTCAAGAGAAGCCACTCGGGGATGGCGGATGGGTTAACGGTGGATTTTTCGTTTTAAACCCTGAAGTTTTCAATTACATTAGTGGAGATAAGTCTGTTTTTGAAACAGACACTTTAGTTCAGTTAGTAAACAAAAACGAACTATCAGCATATCAACATACTGGTTTTTGGCATCCGATGGATACATTGCGCGATAAAAATAAATTAGTCGAGCTATGGGAAAGTAATAACGCTCCGTGGAAGGTTTGGTAATATGGCTTCTTCATCTTTTTGGAATAAGAAAAAAGTATTTATTACGGGACATACTGGATTTAAAGGCTCTTGGCTCACCCTTTTCTTAACTTCTTTAGGTGCAGAAGTAGTTGGCTTATCTTCTCATCCCCCATCGATTCCTAATCTTTTTGAACAATGTAACGTAGCAAAAGAGTGCATAACAATTAAAGGCGACATTACAGATTACGATTCTTTATTACACGCCCTAAAACATCATAACCCTGACATACTATTTCATTTAGCTGCCCAGCCAATCGTCACCACTTCATACAAAGATCCTATCGAAACATTTAAAACGAATGTTTTAGGCACTGTTCACGTATTGGAAGCTGCAAAACATACAGAAAGTATACGTGGCATCATTAATGTTACAAGTGATAAATGTTATGAAAATGACGGGAGCGGTAACCGGGCATTCGTGGAAATTGACCGGCTAGGAGGTATCGACCCTTATAGTGCTAGTAAAGCTTGCGCTGAAATAGTGGCAACATCCTATCAAAAATCATTCTTCCACACTAATACTCAGAAACTCGCCTCAGTAAGAGCAGGTAACGTCATCGGTGGTGGGGATTGGGCAGAAGACCGATTATTCCCAGATGTCATTCGTGCATATTTACAAGATGGTACATTAACGATTAGAAACAAAAAGGCTATTCGCCCGTGGCAACACGTATTAGATCCTTTACACGGCTATATCCTTTTAGCTGAAAAACTTTGGACAGACGCTGCATATGCAGAAGCATGGAATTTCGGCCCGTTGAACGAACCTAACAGAACCGTTCATGATGTCATTCAATCTGTAATAAAATTATGGAATAAACAACTAACGATCACTTCCCCCTCTACAAACACTCCTTATGAATCGCCTGTTTTAACACTCGATAGTACAAAAGCAGTAACTAAACTCGGCTGGACTCCTAAGTTATCAACAGATAAGGCTATCACTTGGACTGTTGATTGGTACAAAAAATATGCATCTGGTGAAAATATCGAATCTTTCACGCGACAACAAATCGATGCATTCAAAAATTTATAAGGGGGCTATAAAATGGAACAGAAAAAATGCCGTTTTTGCCACTCATTACTCAGCAACACTTTTTTAGATTTAGGTGTTTCTCCTCTCGCTAACTCATTTGTTTCTCCAGAAAACGCATATAAAATGGAACCATTTTATCCATTGCACACATTTGTTTGTCACTCTTGTTTACTCGTACAATTAGATGAATTTGAATCTCCGCACAATATTTTTCATGACTATTTATACTTTAGCTCTTACTCATCAAGCTGGCTACTGCATGCTAAACAATATGTAGAAATGGCGATTAAGCGTTTCTATTTAAAGAAAGACTCCAAGGTGGTTGAAATCGCGAGTAACGATGGGTACTTATTACAATACTTTCAAAAAGAAAATATCGAAACATTGGGAATTGAACCTGCAAAAAATGTAGCAGAAATCGCTATCCAAAAAGGAATTCCTACTGAAGTGAATTTTTTCAGCAACGACTTAGCAAAAAAATTACCACAAGCTGATTTAATCATCGCTAATAACGTATTAGCACACGTTCCAAACTTGCATGATTTTGTCGCCGGTTTAAAAACGTTATTAAAACAAGATGGCACGATAACAATTGAATTCCCTCACTTACTAAACCTCATATCCTTTAAACAGTTTGATACGATATACCATGAGCACTTCTCCTATTTCTCACTTATAAGCCTGCAAAAAGTTTTATCTCACCATCATTTACAAATTGTCGATGTAGAAGAACTTGCAACGCACGGTGGTTCCTTACGTATTTTTGTAAAACATCATAGCGACGAATCAACTATCCATTCTAGTGTTACAAAATTAATCCAAAAAGAAGTGGATCACGGGCTAAATACATTAGATTGTTATCTCCTTTTTTCTAAACGCATCGAACAATTGAAAATAAATATTTTACAGTTTTTTATCGAAGCGAAAGCTTTAAACAAACAAATTATCGGTTACGGTGCGCCAGCTAAAGGAAACACCCTTTTAAATTATTGCGGGATAGGAAAAGAATTTCTAGCTTATACAGTAGATAAAAACCCTCATAAACAAAATCTTCTTCTACCAGGAACCCGCATTCCAATAAAATCTCCAGAAGAAATAAAACGTACAAAACCTGATTACATTCTTATACTTCCTTGGAATTTAAAAGACGAGATTATGAAAGAATGCTCTTTCATTCGTGAGTGGGGCGGCAAATTTTTAGTAACAATACCAGAAGTTGAGGTAATTGAGCCATGAAAAAAATCCTTGTAACAGGCGGTAGCGGATGGATTGGTAAATATGTTGTACATTCTCTTATTCAAAAGGGCTATGAAGTGCACGCCACTTACAATACAAATAAGCCTTCCCATCTTTCTTGCCATTGGCATAAAGTCAACTTACTTTGCGATGAAGAAGTAAAAAAACTCATTTACGACATGAAGCCTAGTCATCTCATTCATTTAGCTTGGGAAGCAGTGCCGCCAGCGTGTTATGTATCTATCAATAATTACTATTGGCTTACGTCTAGTATCTCATTGATTCAACACTTCACAACATGCGGCGGAAAGCGAGTCGTCGTTGCCGGGACTGGCGCAGAGTATGAATGGTTTAACGGTGTATTATTTGAAGATTCACCGCTTCTTTCTTATAAAACCCCGTATTCATTATGTAAAAATGCACTACACTCCTGGCTCCAAACGTACGCTGAGCAATCAGGCCTCAGCATGTGTTGGGGCCGCATTTTTCATATGTATGGCCCTCACGAACAAGGGAATCGACTCGTTTCTAACATCATCACTTCTTTATTAAAAAACGAGGAAGCACTATGTACACATGGAAAACAATCAAGAGATTTCCTCCATGTGAGCGACGTCGCTGATGCTCTCATAACAGTATTAGAACATGGCGTTACAGACACAATCAATATCGCTTCGGGTCAATCTGTACAAATTAAAGAATTAGCATCTATCATTGGGAAAAAGATAGGAAAAGAACATCTAATTAAACTAGGTGCAATACCTTTCTCTAAAGATGAACCTTTATTTGTCGGCGTTAATGTAGAACGTTTAAAAACTGAAGTAAACTGGAAACCGACATACGATCTAAATACAGGAATCGAAGCAACAATTTCATGGTGGGAATCATTTATACAAAAACATAACGGTACGCATCACTAAAACGTAAATCCTTCGTTCCTCTTGCTAATTCCTTATACCATTCTTCTAATCTTTCCGGCGTAATAATATGGTGTGTACCCATCCCCCCATGCTTACTAGCTTCAGAAAGAGTCGGACCAATTTGTAACTTTCTCTTTCTCATCGCATCGTTCCACGGACTAAATCCAAACCATAATATACAAGCAAGAGGGGGATAAATCATAGATTCATGCGCGGATAAATGTCTTCCAACTGTATAACTTCCGTGTTCATGATTATGAATAAATCTACCTCTTCTCCACAACGGCCAATCTTCTGGTAAATAACCATGAAATCGCTGTTTCATTAAAGGGAGTCCAAAGTTAAGGTCCGGATAACTGTAGTTAGGATCATCAACCATAATAAGCCCTTCTAGCCAATACATCCTCCCTCCCAATTCATTTAGTGATTTCCAAAACTGATTTTTATCTTGCACACAAAGAAACTCAGTCGTATTTAAAATCATTTTCCATCCTTGTATTTCTTGTTCTACCCTCATCACTTCATGATCCGTCGCATATGCATCAAACTCTGGATTTACAGAATCTCGCACTTCCCAATGCGGTGCGAATTTCTTACAAATCTCCACCGAACGATCTGTTGAGCCTTTATTAATTAAAATACCATGATCAAACAGTTTCGTATGATGAGCAAGCCACCACGGTAATAAATACTCTTCGTTATAAAAATGAGAAATAACGGTTGTAGTTATAATAATCTCCTCTTTCTCTATTAATCTATTTTTCATCCTACAACCAATATACTCATAAACTAAAAATATGTTTCCTATATTAATAACCAAATCGTATTACTAATATTTTTGTAAGTTTTCCTTTGGTACCCAGCCATCCTCACCACCTGTTTTTTCACACCAAACCCATCCATTCAATTCTTCTAACCCAATCAATCTTTCTCCAATACTTACATTTAATTCTTTGGCAGTATATTGTTTCGTAATGATTCCTACATCAGTTATATTTTTCATTATAATTTGCTCCGGAACCCACCCTTTCCGGTCATATTTCTCTTCGTGACAAAACATCCAGTTTTCCCAATTTTCAGGACCATCGTAACTCTCTATCATTTTCACTACATCCCCCTCTTCTAAGCGAATTGGATCAGGATAATTGCTAACATGTGATTTTATAACGATATATTTCATAACAACCTCCAATAATCAGAAAATTAAGTTATAATATCATTATAACTTAAGAAGGAGGAATACACATGTACTACAACACTTCATTCGAAAACGATCAACCTGTAGGCCGTCTATAAACTAAGACGGGCATTCATATAACACGTGCACTATGCCTCGTCTTAGGGAACTCATCATACCCTAAAAATAGACGGAGGTACTTTACATGAAACAAACCATTTTAGGAGCTATATGTTTATCACTAGCAGCTAGTATATGGGGCGGTATGTATGTTGTTAGCAAATATGTACTCGACTTTATCCCACCACTCACACTCGTTTGGCTACGCTTTATCATTGCTTTTGTTGTTTTGTATATGATTTTAAAAATTACTGAGAAAAAGCAAAAGAAAACAGTAACCATTCGTAAAAAAGATTGGCTATTATTCGCTTGGATTGGATTTATCGGATATTTCATTTCGATCACTTGTCAATTTATCGGAACAAAATTATCCGACGCTCATACAGGATCTTTAGTAACATCAGCTACACCTGCATTTATGGTTATATTTGCAGCGATCATTTTAAAAGAAAAACTAACCGCTCGTAGATTACTATCTACCATCATAGCGACAATCGGTGTCATTATCGTAATCGGATGGGATATTGAAATTGGCTCCTATTTTATCGGTACAATCATATTAGTCGAGGCAGCTATTACGTGGGCTTTACTATCTATTTATGTAAAAATTGCTTCAGCTCGATTTTCATCTTTAGTGATTACAACGTACGCTATTTTCTTTTCACTCTTTTTTATTACACCTTTTATGATATGGGAATTTCAATCAAACTCTATTGAACATATGAACCTATATGTAGTATTAGGCGTACTTTATTTAGGAATCATCTCAACGGCAGGTGCCTTTTTCCTTTGGAATAAAGGATTAGAATTAATGGACGCTAGCATCGGTTCGTTATTTTTCTTCTTCCAACCTATCGTCGGTTCGTTGCTCGGTTGGTTCTTATTAAATGAGACATTAAATAGTAACTTTTTTATTGGTGGTATTCTTATTATATGTAGCGTTTTCATTACTACTTTTGAAAGGAAATGAAAAACAGGCAGAGATTAAATATCTCTGCCTGCCTTTTTACACTCTTTACGCACCCCAATGCGATGGCCGGGACAACAATTTCGGTAATTTCGTATGTTTGTCCCCTCTCGCCGCATTAACTTGAACTTGCGTCAGAAAAATACTATTTGTAAAATCAGTCCCGCGAATATCTGCATCTCGTAAATCTGCTCCAATGAGATCCGCCCCTCGTAAGTTTGCACCATTTAAGTTTGCCGCAATTAAATATGCTCCTCTTAAATTCGCCCCTTGTAAATTTTTCTTTTTCAGGTTTGCTCCCATAAGATCTGCGCCGCGGTGTATGATTCGTTTCCTACGCGCAGTATTCATTTCTTTCCATACTAGTTCGCTCGTTTCTAAAAGTAAAATATTCACTTCTGCACGATGTAATGGGATATTTACTTTCATTAACTCGTCCGCATTTAAATTCGAAAGTCGCTCCGTCTCTTCAATTGCTTTACTTAATTCTTTATGGATCGATTGTGTCGCCTTTAATAAAATAGCCTCATTTAAATACCAAAGCATTTCATGGAGCTGATGCATAACTGGAAAAGCATCATACATTTTTCTCGCATGCTTAGCATCTTTCCGCCAATCAATCCCGTTAAATGTAACTTGAGAAATCTTCTGTCCAGCGCCGAAACACTCAAATACTGTACAACCTTTATAACCTTTTCCACGAAGATTTTTATGTATGCTGCATTTAAAATCTGATTGTAAATTGGAACATGGTTTACCACCATCTTTATTCACTGCAAAATCTACTGACGCTGCGAACGGTAACGCCACACAACATAAACCGAAGCATTTTTCGCAGTTTGCTTTTAAATGATCGTTATGATTAGTCAAAATGTATACCCCCTGTTGTCTTTTGACTATTTCATAATATTCTAACTGCATGAAATAATCAATTTAAAAATAAACGAGCGCCTTTCATTTCAAATCACAACTTTATCATTCTATTTCCTTTCAATTGAAAAGGACTAACTCTGCTCATTGAATTATAATTAAATTATAAATATTCAAACTAAAAGGAGAGTTACTATGGCACTACAAATGAAAACAAACTGTCAAATTTGCGATCAATCGCTAGAACAAGATTCTGAAGCATACATTTGCGTATATGAATGTACATTTTGTGCACCATGTACAGAAGAAAGACATAACGTTTGTCCAAACTGCGGCGGCGAGTTAGTACGTAGACCGAAAAAGAAACAGTAAAAAGCAAAGCGATATCGCTTTGCTTTTTTTTAGGCATATGAAATTATATCAACGATTTTTCAAATATATCGAACACAAATTCAAATATATCAACGATTTTTTTAATATATCGACGTTTCGACAAAGGATATCGACTTACCGACAAATAACGACACCTCTGCATGCATTCAGCTTCAACACAACTTAAACATTTAAAAACTTAACACAAACAGGCTCCGGCACAACAACATCAGATTGTAAAAGTGTTAACTTCCCTGTCGTTTCATTTCTTGAAAATAATACAAGATTATGCGACTTTTCATTTGAAGCAATAAGGAACTTTTCAGTAGGATCTAATACAAAGTCTCTTGGCCAATTTCCTTCTGTAGATGTGTGTTCCACAAATGTAAGCTCACCTGAGTTTTGATCCACACTGAAAACAGCGATACTATTATGACCACGATTGCCTGCATATACAAACTGGCCGTCAGAAGAAATATGAATCGCACTTCCTTGATTATTTTCATCAAACGCGGCAGGAATAGTAGAAATATACTGTACTTCTGTAAAAGCTCCTTCTGCCGGATTATATGTTAACACAATAACCTCTGAACTAAGCTCCGTCATCACATACGCATACTTTCCATTCGGATGAAAAGTAATATGTCTCGGACCACTTCCTGGATTTACAGCCAAGCTATTCACTTCTTTTAATACACTATCTTTTATTTCATACGTAATTATTTTATCTATCCCTAAATCAACACCTACCACATATTTTTCATCAGGCGTATATCCTGCGTAATGCGCATGTGGTTTCTCTTGGTTTTCCTTATTCAGACCTGAACCTTTATGCGTTATAATAGAGGTCGCAGGATTTACAGATCCATCTTCTTCATTTACTGCGAAAGACTCAATCGTTCCTTTATGATAATTTGCTGTAACTACCGTGTGAGTCCCACTATCAACACTCACATGACAAGGAGAAGCCCCTTCTACCACTTGTCTATTTTTCTCCTTTAGCTCTCCAGTTTTACTATCAATCAAATGAGCAGCTACACCACCAGATTCTCCTTCCTTAACAACGGAATAGAGATATTCATTATTTCGGTTAATCGTTACATATGTAGGATTATCCAACTTGGCCGCAAGTGTTACATTACTAATTTTCTTTGCTTCCGTGTCTAAAATAAACTTATATATTCCTTCACTTTTTTCTTTCGTGTAAGTTCCAACATATCCAATAAACTCTTTATTATCCTTCATTTTCATAACCCTCTCTCCCTATATTTTTCATTCATCTTACTTCCTATAATATTTTATGTTGAAAGAGTATCCTAAAAAATTAGAG
Source organism: Bacillus paranthracis (assembly GCF_001883995.1). Classification (GTDB taxonomy): domain Bacteria; phylum Bacillota; class Bacilli; order Bacillales; family Bacillaceae_G; genus Bacillus_A; species Bacillus_A paranthracis. The sequence goes on from NZ_MACE01000083.1 coordinate 86,758, forward strand.
TACCTCTTTATACGTTACCATATTTTCTTGTTAAATAGCTTTTAAACCCACTTTTTTTGGTACGCTGCTATACTTTCATATTCTTCTTCCAATTGACGAGACAGACGAATATAGATTGGTGTTAAATCTTTATACTTTTCTACACTTTCCATGTTTGGTTCATGGTGGAAATTCGCCCCTACCATTTCAGAAACTACATGCAACGTATCTACTTCACCTAAACTATATAAACCGAGGATTGCTGCTCCTAAGCAAGAGCTTTCAAAACTTTCCGGAACATATACGTCTTGATGGAAAATATCTGCCATCATCTGTCTCCAAAGTTCCGATCTTGCAAAACCACCTGTCGCTTGAATTTTTTTCGGTTCACCAATGAGTTCTTTTAAAGCGAGAAGAACGGTGTATAAATTATAAATTACTCCTTCTAAAACAGCACGGATAAGATGTTCTTTCTTATGATGCAATCCAAGTCCGAAGAAAGATCCTCGCGCATTTGCATTCCATAAAGGCGCTCTTTCTCCTGCTAAATACGGGTGAAATAATAAACCGTCGGACCCCGGACTCACTTTTGCTGCTATTTCAGTAAGCACTTCATATGGATCTTTTCCTAAACGCTTCGCAAGCTCAATCTCTGAAGTACCTAATTGATCACGAGCCCATCTGAAAATCATACCACCGTTATTAACCGGTCCACCAATTACCCAATGGTCTTCAGTTAAGGCGTAACAAAAAATTCTACCTTTTGGATCTGTTACAGGACGATTTGTTACAGCACGTATCGCACCGCTTGTACCAATTGTCACAGCAACAACGCCAGGATCTATTGCATTTACACCTAAATTGGATAGGACTCCATCACTCGCTCCTACTACAAATGGAGTAGAAACAAGTACATTCATTTCTTTGGCAAGCTCTTCATCTAATCCTGTTAAGCTGTGCGTCGTTGGAACAAGTTTAGAAAGCTTATCATCTGTAATGCCCGCTACACGTAAAGCCTCTTCATCCCATTTTAAAGATTTCAAATTGAACATTCCTGTCGCTGATGCTATAGAATAATCAATTACATACTCCTTATATAACTTATAAAAAACATACTCTTTAATAGAAATAAATTTATAAGTTTTTGCGAACAATTCTGCCTGCTCATTTTGTAGCCAAACTAATTTCGAAAGTGGTGACATCGGATGAATTGGTGTCCCAGTCCGCAAATAAATTTCATGACCATTCATATCATTCTTTATTTTCTCTGCCCAGCTTGCACTTCTATTATCTGCCCAAGTAATACATCTCGTTAACGGCTTTCCCTTCTCATCTACAGCAATGATACTATGCATTGCCGAACTAAAAGAAACACAAAGAATATCATGCGGCTGTACACTACTTGACTGTACAGTTTCTTTAATCGTATGTATTACTGCACGAAAAATTTCTTCTGGGTCTTGTTCTGCTGTTTCCGGCGTAGGAGAATATAAAGGATATTCAATTCCATGACTTGCAATAACAGATCCATCCGTAGAAAATAGAACTGATTTTGTACTAGTTGTCCCAATGTCTACACCAATCATATATTTTGAACTCACCATTTCTTCCTCCTAACAAAAAATTACTACAGTATCCCACTATAAAAACATCCTTATTTTAAACAAACATATCGAGTAGTAAAACTCCTCCAAAAGCGATAAATGAAAGTAATGTTTCTAATACTGTCCATGTTTTAAATGTTTCTTTCACTGTTAAACCTAGGTATTCTTTTACCATCCAGAACCCAGCATCGTTTACGTGAGAAAACATTAATGCTCCTGCACCCGTTGCAATGACGAGTAATTCTAAATTCACACCTGTCGTATTTTCAACGATTGGCGAAACGATACCCGCTGCTGTTGTTAAGGCGACTGTCGCTGACCCTGTCGCAATTCGAATTAATCCAGCTACCATAAATGCTAATACAATTGGAGATAGTGCTAAATGCTCAGACATTTGAGCAATAGCATTCCCTACACCACTATCGATAAGAATTTGCTTAAATCCCCCGCCGGCACCAATAATCGCAACGATTGAACCGATTGGTAATAAGCTATCTTCTGTTACCTTCTTAATAGCCTTTTTATCGATACCTTGACGAAATCCAAGAAAATAAAACGCTGCAAAACATGCAATCAAAAGTGCAATGATAGGACTACCGATTAAGGTGACCATCTTCATCAAAGTAGTAGAAAGCGGAACATAAGGAGCTGCTGCCGCTAACACCATTAACATTACAGGTAACAATATAACTAAAAACGAAACTCCTATTCCTGGTAATTTCGTTGATTTTGTATTTACACGAATCAATTCTGGCTCATTTTCAGGAATTACACGTTTGTGAATCCATTTAGCGAATATAGGACCTGCAATAATCGCTGCAAAAAATGTAATAATGAGTGAATACAATAGTACCTTCCCAAGGTTCGCTTTATAAATACCTATTGCAACGATTGCCCCTGGATGCGGAGGAACAAGGCCGTGTACGACAGATAACCCAGCAATTGCTGGTAATGCTATCAATAAAATATTTTGTTTCGTTGTTTTATGAATAGAAATTACTAACGGCAATAATATTAAAATGCCTACTTCAAAAAATACTGGAATTCCAATAATAAAACCTGCAATTAACATCGCCCATGGTAAGTTTTTTATTCCGAAGGATTTAATAAAGAACTCTGCCACCTGCATTCCAGCACCTGACTCTGCCATCATTTTCCCTAAAATTGTACCTAATACTAAAATACCTACTAAATGCCCAAGAACACTTCCGACTCCCGTTTCATAAGCACTCACTATTTTATCCATTGGCATTCCAGACATAATTGCTAAAAATAAACTTGCAATCGTTAAACTAATAAACGCGTGCCATCTCCACCACGATACCCCTAAAATAACAATTACAATTGATAATAATGTAATCATTAAAAGGTACATATTCATACGCAATTCCACCCCTTTATGTAAACCCTTTCAAAAATGATATACAATGAAAAGAACCTATATAGTTCTTTTTTGAGTAAAAATTTATATATCGATATACAACTCATCTTCACAACATAATAATTTATATAAAAAGAATCTCCCTTATCAGAGATATACTTTAACTCATCTCTCTGATAAGGGGATTTCTCTTTCATCATTATAATGTTATTGTGATAAACACTTCGCGTAAGCAAATTTTCCTTTTTTAAAAGTGAATGACGCTTTCTTCTCTTGCTGTTTTCACATAGTAAGACTACAAACTCGGGATCCCGTTTAAACGATGAAGTTACTTAGGATTTGTCCTCTCATGAAAAGCAATTTTCGGAAAGCTCCTTCACTTTTATGCATTATAATTTAGGAGCTTTCGCCCAGTCCGCAGCAAACTTCTCAATACCTTGATCTGTTAATGGGTGCATAGCAAGTTGTTCAATTACTTTATAAGGGATTGTTGCAATGTGAGCACCTGCCATCGCTACACGAGTTACATGATCTGGATGTCTAACAGAAGCCGCAATAATTTGTGTATCTAATTGGTGAACATCGAATAATTCAGCAATTTTAGCAACTAATAATACGCCATCTTCAGAAATATCATCTAAACGTCCTAAAAATGGAGAAACATACGTTGCACCTGCTCTGGCAGCTAAAAGTGCTTGGTTCACAGTGAAAATAAGTGTAACGTTCGTTTTCACACCTTTTTCAGTAAGATAGCGACAAGCTTCTAATCCTGCTAGCGTCATTGGAAGTTTTATTGTAACTTTCTCATCGCCGCCGTTAATCTTAATCAACTCTTCTGCTTGAGCAATCATTTCTTCAGCCGTCACAGCATCTGGCGTTACTTCTGCCGAAACAGATTCAACTTTAGGAACTGCCTGACAAATTTCTGCGATACGGTCTTCAAATTTAATGCCCTCTTTTGCTACTAAAGAAGGATTCGTTGTAACACCAGCTAAAACTCCAAGTTTATATGCTTTTTTTATGTCCTCAAGATTTGCAGTATCAATAAAAAATTTCATGATTCATTCCCTCCATTTTTTAAACGTCAATGAGTTAAATTTTTAAGATGTTTATTTCTTTTCTACTGCATGTCCGCCAAATTCATTGCGCAGAGCTGCTACTACTTTTCCTGTAAATGTATCATTGTCTAATGAGCGGTAGCGCATTAATAACGACATTGCGATAACAGGAGTTGCTGTTTGAAGGTCTAATGCTGTTTCTACTGTCCATTTTCCTTCACCAGAAGAATGCATAACACCCTTAATTTCATCTAGTTTTGCATCTTTAGAAAATGCATTTTCTGTTAATTCCATTAACCATGAACGGATTACTGAACCGTTGTTCCATACTCTTGATACTTTTTCATAATCATAGTCAAATTCACTTTTCTCTAGAATCTCAAATCCTTCACCAATAGCAGCCATCATACCGTATTCAATTCCGTTGTGAACCATTTTTAAGAAGTGACCACTACCAGCTTTTCCAGCATATAAGAATCCATTTTCTACAGCAGTATCTCGGAAGATAGGTTCAACGATATCCCAAGCTTCTTGATCTCCTCCGATCATATAACAAGCACCATTACGAGCGCCTTCCATTCCGCCAGAAGTTCCTGCATCCATAAAGTGAATACCATCTTTCTTTAGTTGCTCATATCGGCGAATAGACTCTTTATAATGTGAATTACCCGCTTCAATTAAAATGTCTCCTTTTGATAAAAGTGGTGTAACCTCATCGATAACAGAATCTACAACAGCGTGTGGTACCATAACCCAAAGAACTCTTGGTGATTGTAATGACTGAACAAGTTCATTTAAACTAGATACACCTGTTGCCCCGTACTCTTTCATTTCTTCCACTGCACTTGCATTCAAGTCAAATGCTGCTACTTCATGTTTATGATCGATTAAATTTTTCCCTAAGTTTAATCCCATTTTACCTAAGCCAATTAATCCTACTTGCATAATATAATTCCTCCTCAAATCATCTTTTATTAAAAATTCATATCACTACAATCTGGAATACCTTGCAGCACTGATATGTACGGAAAGGTATTCACAGTCATAGCTTAAGAATTCAATACATTTTTTGTAATTTGAACAACATTTTCTGTCGTAAATCCAAATAGATTCATGACTTCAGCACCAGTTCCTGAAGCTCCAAATGTTTCAATTGATAGTACTTTTCCTTCTTGTCCTACATAACGCTCCCACCCGAGAGATACACCCATCTCAAGAGATACTCGTTTCGTTACAGAAGACGGAAGAACGGATTCTTTATATTCATTCGATTGACGATCGAATAACTCCCAACTTGGCATTGCAACGATGCGAACAGAGACATTGTCTTCTTCTAGTTTCGCTTTTGCACTAGCAGCTAAGGATACTTCAGAACCTGTCGCAATTAAAATTACATCCGGATTTTCATTCGTTTGTGTTAATACGTAAGCCCCTTTAGAAAGATTCTCTATGTTTGCTTTCGTTTCATGAAACACCGGTAAATTTTGACGGCTCAGTACTAAAACGACTGGACCATCCGTTTGCTGTAAAGCATACGCCCACGCACTTGCTGTTTCATTTGCATCTGACGGACGGATAACTGTTAAACCAGGAATTGCCCGAAGAGCTGCTAAATGTTCAATAGGTTCATGCGTTGGACCATCTTCTCCTACAGCAATCGAATCATGTGTAAATACGTACGTAACAGGTAACTTTTGCAATGCAGCCAGTCGAATGGATGGACGAAGATAGTCATTAAATACAAAGAATGTACTCACGAACGGTTTTACTCCTCCATGAAGAGCCAGTCCATTCGCTGCTGCGCCCATTGCATGTTCACGTACACCGAAGTATATATTTCGACCAGCATACGATTCTACTGCATACACTGCTTCACCTTTTATATCTGTCATCGTAGAATGAGAAAGATCCGCACTTCCACCGAAAATAGAAGGAATCGATTTCACATAATGATTAATAGCTTCCCCACTTGCAACACGAGTTGAAATCGTTTTTTCAGTATCGAAGGATAAAATGTCTTTCGCTTCGATTAAAACTTCACCTGTAATCGCTTTTTCTAATTCATCTGCTAGTGCAGGGTTTGACTCTCTGTATAAGTTGAACTGCTCATTCCAGCCATTTTCTTTTTCAATACCTTTTTGTTTCAGTTCATTAAAATGAGCTGTTACTTCTTCAGGTACAAAGAAGTCTTCTTCATAATGCCAACCATACACTTGTTTTGTCGCTGTCGCTTCTTCTACTCCAAGCGGATTACCATGTGCTTTGTTCGTTCCAGCAACTTTTGGACTTCCGTAACCTATAATGGTTCTAATTTCTATAAGAGTAGGTTGGTCCGTATTATCTTTCGCTAATTGAATCGCTTTTGTAATCGCATCAACATCGTTTCCATCTTCAACTCTTACATATTGCCAATGTGCAGATTCTACTCTTTTCTGCATATCTTCAGAGAAAGCAATGTTTAATTCACCATCAAGTGAAATTTCATTTGAATCATACAGCACAATTAACTTGCCAAGTTTCATATGTCCTGCCATTGACATCGCTTCATAAGCGACACCTTCCATTAAATCACCGTCTCCAACTAAAGCGTACGTATTGTGATCAATAATAGAGTGACCACCCTTATTGAACTTCGCCGCTAAATGCGCTTCTGCCATTGCCATTCCGACAGCATTGGCAATCCCTTGTCCTAACGGTCCTGTCGTCGCTTCAACTCCAGAAGTGTGACCAAACTCAGGATGACCTGGTGTTTTACTATTTAACTTTCTGAAGTTTTTCAAGTCATCAATTGAAACGTCATATCCAGCTAAATGAAGTAGGCTATATAATAAGCTAGATCCATGTCCCGCCGATAAAACGAAGCGATCACGGTTAAACCATTTTGGATGATTAGGATTATGATTTAAATGATTCGCCCATAATGCATAAGCCATTGGCGCTGCTCCCATCGGAAGACCTGGATGACCTGAATTTGCCGCATTAATAGCATCAATTGATAACGTACGAATTGTATTCACTGCTAATTGATTTATGTTTTGTGTCATAGTAATCGTCCCCCTACATGCTTTCATGAAAGAAAGTACTTATTTTTTCGTTTCTTGATCTAACCACCATTTAAATCCACTTTCTTGCAATAATTCATTAGATGCCTCTGGACCATATGAACCAGACTCATATTCATGAAGTGGTAATAAGTTTTCCTCGAATGCTTCAAGAATTGGTTGTACCCATTCCCATGACAATTCAACTTCTCTCCAATGTGCAAAGAATGTAGCGTCTCCACTCACAGCATCGTGAATGAGTCTTTCATACGCTTCAGGTACTCCCACATCCGCTTGCTCACAAGTAAAGTTAATACGGATCGGTTCAATTTCTCCATTTTTCAATGGATTTTTACTATTTAACTGTAATGAAACGTTCTCACCTGGGCTAATTTCAATTATTAACAAGTTAGGTGCTGCATTTGGATTACTATCTTGATATTGCTGTTTTAACGTATTTTTAAATTCGATTACAATACGAGTAGACTTTTCTTTCATTCGTTTGCCTGTTCGTATATAAAAGGGAACGCCAGTCCAAAATGGATTATCGATCCACAAGCGAGCAGCGACAAATGTGTCTATATTAGAAGAAGGATTTACTCCTGGCTCCTCTTTATATGCTACAACTTGCCCGCCATTTATCTCACCTGCACCATATTGTCCGCGAATGATATGGTTTTGAACGTCTTCTTTTTTCACTTTACGAAGCGCCTCCATTACCTTTCGCTTTTCCTCTCGAATTTCACATGCATTAACCTTTTCCGGCAAATTCATAGCAGTCATCATTAATATTTGTAACATATGATTTTGAACCATATCTCGAATGGCTCCTGCCTGATCATAATATCCTGCCCTTTCTTCAACCCCAACTGTTTCACTCGCTGTGATTTGTACATTTGCTATATGTTCTTTATTCCAAATCGATTGTAAAACAGGATTTGCAAACTCTAGTGCTTCAAGGTTTTGAATCATCGGCTTACCTAAATAATGATCAATACGATATATCTCGTCTTCTTCAAACGTGCGACTAAGCTTATCATTCAGCTCACGAGCAGATGTAAGGTCGTGCCCGAACGGTTTCTCAATCATTAGGCGTTTCCATCCATCCGTTTTATCAAGTCCGCTTTCCTTAATATTTAAAGCGATTGTCTCAAAAAATTCAGGAGCAACGGAAAGATAGAACATTCTATTCCCTTTTATATGTAGTTCTTCTTCCCTTTCACGAACGACTTGTAATAATCTCTCATAGTCTTCCGGCTTACTCACATCTAATGGACAATAGCGAAAATTATCTAAAAAACCTTCGAGTTCTGGAGTACCTTCTTCTCTATGACGAGAAAACGTCTCTATTGATTCTTTTATTCTTTTTTGAAAATCTACATGAGATACTTCACGTCTCCCAAGCCCGATAACGGATATTTGCTTTGGAAGCTTTTGATCTCTATATAAGTTATATAGTGCGGGGTAAATTTTGCGTTTCGCTAGGTCCCCTGTCGCTCCAAATAAAACAAAGGTCATTGATTCCAATTTCAGTCCCCCTCTTGTTGTATAATCCTGGTCAATATATTAAAAATGAATTGTACAGAAGCTCATGTTTTTATAAAAAACAAAGAGTTATCAAATTCCAATTCTTTTTATACCTTTCGCTTTCTAATTGTCCCCAATATTAATAGTAGCAATTCAAAGCGTTTCTACCACGACTTACTTATTTATAATACTTTACGAAATAACATATATTTAATTACTTTTAGTAATTAAATAATCTTATGTCTAGTATATTAACCACATATATTATTATCGTCAATAAAAATGTCTTAAATTACATACTATTTATTTCGTAATACTTTTCTAAGTTTATCCTTAGTTACCACTCATTTTCAAAGATAATGATCGATATAAAAAATATCAGTTTCATCAAAATCTTCAATTAATTTTTCGTTAAACTCGTGAGCAGACGTTACATGATGACCAAAAGGCTTCTCTATAATAAGACGGTTCAATCCTTTTGTAGCCCACAATCCACTTTCCTTAATATTTAAAGTAATGACATCAAATACTTCTGGTATAACAGATAGGTAAAACATGCGGTCTTCAGGAATGTTCAATTCTGTTTCACGTCTCTTTACAAGACTCAACAAATCTTGATAGTCCTCTATATTCGCTGTATTTAATTGACAATAACGAAATGTGCTAATAAATTCTTCTACTCCTAATTCGTCATCAGTAGATCTTCTAGAAAATGTAGCAAGGGATTGTTCTACCTTTGTTTGAAATTCCACATCTGACATTACCCTTCTACCAATACCGATAATAGAAATAGATTGCGGTATATTCCCATTACTAAATAATTTGTATAAAGCAGGGTAAATTTTGCGTTTCGCTAAATCCCCTGTCGCTCCAAATAAAAGAAATGTCATTGAATCCATTTGTTCTCTCCCTTTTAAAACAATTGCTAGAATAGAATATATAAACTCATTCGCTACTTAGCACAATACTGTCTCTAAAACCTCATACTTTACCAATGTTTCTTCAATACTATTTTGCCACGAGCACGCTCTGACTCACTTATGTGGTGCGCTTTTTTTACACCTTCTACATGTAAAGGCAACACATGCGTGACAACGGGTTTAATCTTCCCGCCCTCAATTAATTCTGTAATAAGAGAAAGTTCATATCCGTTAGGTTCAGTAAATATATGGTCACTCTCAATATTTTTCTCTCTTGATATCTCGGTTTGCGGAATTTCCATACCTTTCGGACCATAAATAGACGCTAACTTTCCATTTGGTGCAAGCACTTTATAACTATCCTTTAGTACATCTCCGCCTAACACATCAAAAACAATATTGTAATTATGCAAAAGCGAAGAAAAGTCTTCTGTTTTGTAATCGACGACAGTATCAGCGCCTAGATCCTTTACAAACTGCATGTTTTTCGTACTAGTCGTAGTTGCAACATGTGCACCGAAACTTTTCGCTAGCTGAATAGCAAACGTACCAATCCCGCCAGATCCAGCATGAATTAAAACCTTATTGCCTTTTTGAATATTTGCGAATTTTACTAAGCTTTGCCAACTTGTCAAACCTACAAGAGGGATTGATGCCGCCTCTTCAAAAGATAAATTCCTCGGTTTTTTCGCCACATATTTCTCATCTACAGCCACGTACTCTGCATAAGCACCGTTTCGTTCAATATCCGGACGACTATATACTTCATCCCCCACTTTACATGCTGTTACGTTTGGCCCTATAGCAGCAACTACACCTGCAACATCCCATCCTAAAACAAGCGGGAAGTCATAAGAAATTACGTCTTGCAGTAAACCTTCACGTATTTTCCAATCCACGGGATTTATACCAGCTGCATATACTTCAATTAGTACATCGGTGTCTCCTAATAGCGGTGTCTGCATTTCAATCTCTTGTAGTAAGCTTTTATCTCCATATTGCATAAGTCCTATCGCTTTCATTCTTTTCACTCCTTTACAATGCTGGGAAATGAGGTAGTACTTCTTCTCCTAGCTCATCCAATACTTCGTCAGCTGGACGTTGACCATCAAATAGAGCAAGGAATAAATGATTCACACCAATACTTTTATATATATCAAGTAATTCAATTAGTGCCTTACGCCCTGTACGGTAACCTAAACGTATCGGTGTAGGACGTTCATTTGGATCTTCAGATAAGTCTAAATGCATCGGTTGGATAAATGGTTTAAATACATCTGGATGATAATCCTCTACTAGTTCTCTCCATTGTCCAATTGCTGCTGCCTGATGCACTGGACTACGTGGGTAGTACATCCATCCATCACCATGTTCAGCGAACCAATCCATATTTTGCTGACTAAAACCTGTAATAAAGGTTGGAACACGTTTAGACGGTTTTGGAACTAAATTTGCTCCATGCACTTCTCCTAGTGTCGACTGGATAGACGGGAAGTTTTTATACAAAATCTCTTCCAAGTAAGCAAACGCTTCTCTAAACTTTTCACCTCGTGTTTCATGACTAACACCTAGCGCTTTGAAATCGGCACGTCTGTCACCGGATGAAACGCCAAGCATAATTCTTTCTGGAAATAGTTGATCTAATGTAGCAATTTCTTTTGCTACACGCAATGGATGACGAAGTGACAATACGGTTGCCGACGTTCCAAATGCGATTTTCTCTGTTTTACTTGCTAAATACGTTAAATAAATCATCATATCGTAAATTTGACCTGTTGCAGGATCACCAAAGTCAGGGTCTTGCAGTAAAACATCGCGAAGCCATACACCTGTAAAACCATATTGTTCTGCTTTTTGTACTAACTCTACTTGTTTTTCCATCGTTGGAGCATGAAACTGATAATTTTCAATCGGAATGTGAACTCCTAATGTAAGCTGATCTTTCGCAAACATACGATTATATCCAAAATGATTCGCAAACTTTTCCATTTGTTTCACTCACTTTCCTTTATTCATATAAATCTATACTTTTCATATTTCTTCTCAAAATTCATAAGCAATACTGCAACACCACATTGTTGCCGATTGTCATCGTTATAACTTTCTTTGTGCTACGAGTGTTATTATAAATCGGCCATAACATGAATAACAGTACGTACTTTAAAGTGATGTAGGCACTTTAAAGTACCTATACTAAGTGAGTAGTAATAAACATAATGAATAAATCGTGCTGCAAAAATAACATCTATCCTTTCTTCAAAAAACTTTACAGTTGCTTTTGCAAGTACGTTACATGATCCCACGTACTTGCCTCTTCTTTATATAAAATGCTCACTAACCAAATTCAAAATATTATACTTATTTTTCGTACTTTGCTATGCTATAACCATAAACAGGAGGTATAAACTATGAAAGCACAAATTATCCATTCTTTTGGGGATTCATCTGTATTTCAATTAGAAGAAGTTTCAAAACCAAAACTTTTACCAGGTCATGTTCTAATCGATGTAAAAGCAACAAGTGTAAATCCAATCGATACGAAAATGCGTAGTGGTGCCGTTTCAGCAGTCGCTCCTGAGTTTCCAGCTATATTACATGGCGATGTAGCTGGTATTGTTATTGAAGTAGGAGAAGGTGTTTCGAAATTCAAAGCTGGCGATGAAGTATACGGATGTGCCGGAGGTTTTAAAGAAACTGGTGGTGCACTTGCAGAGTTTATGCTTGCTGATACGCGATTAATTGCTCACAAACCTAACAATATAACAATGGAAGAAGCAGCTGCTCTACCATTAGTGGCAATTACAGCTTGGGAATCTTTATTTGATCGTGCAAATATTAAACCTGGTCAAAATGTTCTCATTCATGGAGCTACTGGTGGCGTAGGACACGTAGCCATTCAACTAGCTAAATGGACTGGTGCTAAAGTTTTTACAACCGCTTCTCAGCAAAGCAAAATAGAAATAGCCCATCGTCTCGGAGCTGACGTAGCTATTAACTATAAAGAAGAATCTGTTCAAGAATATGTGCAAAAACATACGAATGGCAACGGATTTGAAGTTATATTTGATACAGTAGGTGGCAAAAATCTCGATAACTCTTTCGAAGCTGCTGCAATCAACGGAACTGTCGTAACAATTGCAGCTCGTTCAACCCATGACCTCTCTCCTTTACACGCAAAAGGACTCTCTCTGCACGTTACTTTTATGGCGTTAAAAATATTACATACAGATAAACGTGACGCTTGTGGGGAAATTTTAAATAAACTAACGCAAATAGTAGAAGAAGGAAAACTTCGCCCATTGCTAGATTCGAAAACTTTTACGTTTGATGAAATTGCACAAGCACATGAATATTTGGAATCAAATAAAGCAATAGGGAAAATAGTGTTGAAAAACGTTTGGTAACTTTCACTAAATAATACAAATAACAGCAGGATCACTTCGCCTTATCTTTGTCTTAAGAGGCGTGCCACAACCTTAAAAGCTTCCCATCCTTTACAACAAATAAAAAAATAACAGCCGAATTTTTCTTATAGTAGAAAATCCGGCTGTTTTCATATCACAATTTGCTTTATATATATTTCTGTTAATAAGTAAAATACAACTCATTTGCCTTACCATCTTTACCTTCAACAGCATATTATATTGTTTTAAATTTATTAAAATACACTACGTACTAATCCCCCGTCTATTCGCAACGCGGAACCATTAATCGCTGAAGATAGTGGGCTGCTTAAGAAAGTGACAAGATTGGCAATTTCTTCTGGTCGAATAAGTCTTTGAATAATAGAGGTTGGTCGATTTTCTTTCATAAATCGCTTCTCAGCTTCTTCTATTGTCAATTGCTCATTAGGATAAAGACTATTTAACATAGTCTCCACTCCTTCCGTTAAAGTCGAACCAGGCATGATAGTATTAACAGTCACATTCGTTCCTGTCGTCAGCTCAGCTAAACTACGAGAAAGTGAGAGTTGCATCGTTTTAGTCGCACTATAATGAGCCATTTCTTGAGATGGCATAATAGCTGCTTCGCTAGCAATAAATATAACTCTTCCTTCTTTTCTTTCAATCATTTTTTTCAAGTACGAGCGAGTAAGTCGAACACCACTCATAATATTGACTTCAAACAATTTAAACCAATCTTCATCACGGATATCAAAATATTCTACAGGTTCAAAAATTCCTAAGTTGTTAATAAGAATGTCTACTTCAGGGTACTTTTCAATCACATTTTGGCACCCTTGTTCTGTTCCTAAATCAGCTACTACAGGTTGAAGAATGGCATCAGGATACTGCGCTCGAATTTCGTTTATCGTTTGATTAACATTTTCTTCACGGCGTCCATTAATAAGTACAGTAGCTCCTTCCGCTACTAATGAAGTGGCAATTGCTTTTCCAATGCCTGCCGTAGATCCAGTAACCAGTGCTGTTTTCCCTTTTAATTGCATATGCATATAGATCCCTCCAAATTCATGTGCTACATGATTGACTTACGTTGGAATAAATAATTACGTTTATATTGTGGTTCATTTCTCTTATCTTTAACAGAAAATAAGCTGATCCACCCTTTTTTCAAAAGAGTATAAACGAAAATTATGTAGCTATTGCACTCTGTACGGAATTAAAAAATCACATCAAAAGCAGAGTAAAGCTAAAACCAACTAGTAAATACCATTATGATATATATTAACGATAAAGAAAATTACGCACTTTAAAGTTCCATAGGAACAAAAAAGTGCCCTATAAACTATAATTTCTAACTCTTTATATTTACTAACGTAGTATCCTTTTCTATCATAGAAAAGAGTGTAAAATTATATATTCTTACATACAGTTATAGGATTATTTTTATCCTAATTAACTACAAATTATATAACACATCTATAAGATAACGTTCAAAAAACCTCGCAGAAAAATTCGAGGCCACTGAAAAATCTCCATCTCTAACAACTTTTCTTAATAATTGTAAATTTTGTATATTAATTAGATATAATACGGAAAAAACTTCACATTATAAAAAAATATTATTAAAATAGAAACACGCAGATTGCTTTCCCCCGCTAATTATTTATAATTCCCTACATAAATAACGGAATTATCCTATTTGTTTGATATAATTTATATGGTTACAATACATATATAGAAACACACAATTACAATTTATTGGCACGGAGGTGTGAGAAATGAATAATCAACGAGACATAGAACCTAAAATAGAAAGAAGCTTTGAATTAATAGGAAAAAGATGGACGGGATTAATTATTTATGTACTAATGAGTGGTCCTAAACGTTTTAGCGAGATTCATACAATAATTCCAGATTTAAGTAAACGTATGCTCACAGAAAGAATGAAAGAACTTGAGGATAACGATATAGTGGTAAGACATGTACTCGCAGAACGCCCTGTAAGAATAGAATATTCACTTACCAAAAAAGGCGCAGCATTAGGGGAAATTCTGGGACCAATTAGTCAATGGGCAGAAAGCTGGATGAAAGAATAAATGTAGATCTCCTTTCATATTCACAAGCGAAATAACTCTCAAACAAAGACAAATTATAATTCACTAAAAATTATACTTAATAAGTTCAATAAATGGACAATTTATCTTATAAAATTTACACTGTTTAATATTCAAGTAATAACTGACCTCATTTTAGAAAGGCTGGAATAAATATATGGCAAATCTTCTTTATATTACAGCCCATCCATTTGATGATACTCAATCATACAGTATGGCGGTTGGAAAAGAATTTATTAAATCTTATAAAAAACTAAACCCTAATGATGAAATCGTTCATCTTGATTTATATAAGGCTGATATTCCATATCTGGATGCTGATGTCTTTAACGGATGGAATAAACTTAGATCCGGGACCCCATTGAACGAATTAAAACCTATTGAAATTTCAAAAGTCGGACGTCTAGCTGAATTAGGTGGGCAGTTTGTCTTAGCTGATAAATATGTATTTGTTACTCCTATGTGGAATTTCTCCATCCCTGCCATTTTAAAAACATATCTAGATGCTGTAGCTGTATCTGGAAAAACATTCAAATATACAAAAGAAGGATCAGTTGGATTATTAACAGGTAAAAAAGCATTGCACATTCAAGCGAGTGGCGATATTTATATTGACGGACCAGAAGCATCAAAAGAAATGGGGCACCGCTATTTAAAAGTTATGATGGAGTTTTTTGGAACTTCATCTTTTGAGGGTATCTTTATCGAGGGGCATAACAAGTTTCCTGAAAAAGCATTAGAAATTAAGGAAAATGCTATTCTTAAAGCGAAAGAAATTGCTAAATATTTTTAAATACGAAACTCTAAAGAATAAGGTAATTTCAAAATCAGATCCTTGCAGTCTACAATTAGCTGCTGATTCAAATAATATGTACTCGCTATTTTGCACTATAAATAAACATAAAAAAGCTATCAATTCCTGATAGCTTTTTTATGTTTATTTAATTCCGATAACCTAACTATCTCGTGCAACTTGGGATATCTTCAGCATTTAGAAAAAACACGATACGCAAAAAAAATAGCCCCCACAAAAGAGGGTATTTGAAGTGAAATCCGAAAGTGGCAGTTAATATGCTGTGTACAAAATTTCTTTGTACGTTCCATTATGTATTGAAATTTATATAAGTAAATCACCCCATATTACCCTAGTTGTCGGATAATGTAATCAGCCGTACGAATAGACAATGCAATTGTAGTTAGAGTAGGATTAGCTGCTCCAATGGAGGGAAGTACACTATTATCAGCTACATAAAGACCCGGAATGCCATGAATTTGACCAAATTGATTGGTTGCAGAAGTTAAAGGATCATCACCCATACGGCATGTACCTGACTCATGATAATCATTTCCAGGAGACATTAGAGAGATTGGAGGCCTATTCTCTTGTGAAGTCAAGGATAATTTCATTGCTGAGGTAGCTTGTATCTTAGCTTGTGCCATTTGTTGGATGATCATATTGTCTCTTTCACTGTAGGAAAAACTGACTTGAATCTGTGGTATACCATATTCATCACGTTCGGTAGGGTCTAAGTAAACACTATTTTCAAATCGGGATTCTACTTTACCGAAGGTATTTAACGCAATTTTCACTTCCTCAAGAAATGGTTTTTCCTCAAAAGGCTGATAAGCATAGTATTTTTCCGATCCGAGCATTTGAATTTGAAAAGGAGATTGTTTTGTTTGAGGGATATTTATTACTAAGTTTCCTAGTTCCTCTGAAAAGTTTCTACGGTTTATTTGCCCTATAGCTCTAAGAAGGGAATGATTCGTCAAATAATGGCCAATTGCTGGTCCTTGAATTCCTGAGTAAAGCAAAATTCGAGGTGTTTCTAGAGCACCCGTTGATAATACAACTGTTTTTGCTCTAATGAAATAGGACTTTTTATCAGGAGAAATCACGTGAACTCCGACTGTTCTTCCTTGATCGATTACTACTTGAACGACACGAGAATTGACTGCTAAATCAAAAGCCCTCCAATTCAAGGCATAGGCTAAAAAATGGATTGAGCTAAAAAAAACATCGGAACCAATTTGTCCTTGTTGTGTTCCTTTAAGATTAACAGCCATTGGTAAGTCTATAGCTTCCGGAAATCCATTTTTCTTAAGACGCTCTAACATGATGTTTTGCATAGATGATCCTCGGGCGAAAAACGGAGTGACATTCATTACTTTTTCTGCGATAACATAATAGAATTTCATCTCGTTTGCTGTCACAGGCCATTTTTCCATTTCAAAAGTAGGCATTCGGGGAGATGCCGTACTCCAAAACAAGGTTCTACCTCCAAGAGCAAAAACCAGTGTTGCTTCCGAATATTGAGGCAACCGCTTCCCAATAGGTGTTGCGACTTTAGGAAAATAATTGTTTAAAAGCCGATCAATATTCATTGTGGGAAGATTTTGCCCATGAGTTGGTAAAAGCAAATCCCCTGCTTCCAGAAGACCAATTTGTTTTTTTTTATTTTTCCATTGTTCACATAATCTCCATAGAACCGCCCCGCCTCCTGCTCCACTGCCAACAATCAAAACGTCATATTCTTTATTAGTCATTTGCTCCAACGGTATAACCGAAATCCATTCGTTTGGATGTGATTGCACAGTCTCACTTCCTTTAGAATTTTTACGCATTTATATAACTGTATTACTTTTCTCTTTTATTTATCTTGAATTGAGAATTTTTTTTACTGGGAAGTATATTTAAATCATTCAAAAATTGAAATTCGTAATAAGCAAGTCCATTTTATTAGACTTGCTTATTACGAATTTTTTTATTTACCCTTTTAAAATCGAAAATTAATTCTTGACATAAAATTATTGTGTAGTTATTATTGGTTACATAAAGTAACCTGTTAACAAAAATATATTTAATATAAATTAATTTTAAAACATATTTTTAAATAGGTGCTTATTTTTAATAAAAGGGGGACGTAATTAGATACCAAACAAACTAAGCTTGCTGTCTCTTATATGAATTCAGCTAAATAAATATGTTTTAGGAAGGTTAAAAAATGGATATTTTATTAGCGATTTTACCAGCATTATTTTGGGGAAGTATTGTACTCTTCAACGTTAAACTAGGTGGTGGCCCCTACAGTCAAATACTAGGAACTACCCTTGGCGCTCTAGTTTTTTCTATCGGTGTTTATATTTTTATGAAGCCCGTTTTGACGCCAATGGTTATAATCATCGGGATTATTTCAGGCCTATTTTGGGCAGTAGGACAAGCCAATCAATTGAAAAGTGTTGATTTAATAGGGGTTTCTAAAACAATGCCTATTTCAACAGGAATGCAATTAGTGTCAGCTACTTTATTTGGAGTAATCGTATTTCATGAATGGTCCACAACAACGTCTGTTGTATTAGGTGTTCTGGCACTTATTTGTATCATTGTTGGAATCGTTCTCACATCTCTTCAAAGCAACGAGGAGAAAAACGAAGAACAAACAGGAAATTTCAAAAAAGGGATTGTGATGTTATTCATCTCAACTCTTGGTTACTTAGTGTATGTAGTAATTATCCGCTTATTCGATATAGACGGATGGTCGGCGTTATTGCCGCAAGCGATCGGCATGGTGTTAGGTGGACTGATGCTAACATTTAAGCATCAACCATTTAATAAATATGCCATTCGCAATATTATTCCTGGCTTAATTTGGGCAGCCGGAAATATGTTTTTATTTATTTCACAGCCACGTGTAGGGGTAGCTACAAGCTTCTCCCTTTCCCAAATGGGGATTGTAATCTCAACTTTAGGTGGCATTTTTATATTAGGTGAAAAGAAAACAAAACGTCAGTTTAATGCGATTATCATTGGGATTATCTTTATTGTCGCAGCTGGAGTTATGTTAGGAATTGCAAAAGGATAAAGAGGAGGAAAAAATTATGTATACAGATTTAAAAGGAAAAGTAGTTGTTATTACAGGTGGTGCAACTGGTCTTGGAAGAGCGATGGCAATTCGTTTTGGAGAAGAACAAGCGAAAGTTGTAATTAATTATTATTCAAACGAATCAGAGGCAAATGAAGTAGTACAAGCAGTTAAGCAAGCTGGTGGAGAGGCCATTGCTGTACAAGGAGATGTCAGAGTTGAATCAGATATGATTAATCTAATTCAATCTGCTGTGAAAGAATTTGGTACGCTGAATGTAATGATTAATAATGCAGGTATCGAAAATCCGGTACCTTCACATGAAATGCCATTAAGTGATTGGAATAGAGTAATTAATACGAATTTAACAGGCGCTTTCTTAGGAAGCCGCGAAGCAATTAAATATTTTGTAGAGAACGATATTAAAGGATCAGTTATTAACATGTCAAGCGTTCACGAGCAAATTCCATGGCCATTATTTGTTCACTATGCAGCAAGTAAAGGTGGTGTTAAGCTAATGACAGAAACATTAGCACTAGAATATGCACCAAAAGGAATTCGTGTAAACAATATTGGACCAGGTGCTATCAATACGCCAATTAATGCTGAGAAATTTGCAGATCCAGAAAAACGTGCCGATGTTGAAAGTATGGTTCCAATGGGATATATCGGAGAACCAAAAGAAATTGCAGCGGTAGCAGCATGGCTTGCTTCTTCACAAGCGAGTTATGTAACAGGTATTACACTGTTTGCTGATGGCGGCATGACTCTATATCCATCCTTCCAAGCT
>NZ_MACE01000084.1 GCF_001883995.1 Bacillus paranthracis
CAATAATTGAGTTGTTTGGTTTTAATAAGTTTAAATGAAGCAGTTAGCCTTCGCTAACTGCTTTTGTATTGAATAATTTTTTAAATACATGGTAATACTATAGATACACCAAGGTCGAATACGAATAACCATTGTGTTCTTCTTATTCACGAAGCAGTTAGCTTTTACTAACTGCTTTTCCTTTAAAAAAATAAATGAATTTTTATTAGATTCATTTCCGTATAACATTTTCATTCTCATTACACTATAACTGTAGCTTTATGTTCCACCTCTATTACAGGCAGGGCCTAATTTTCGTTTTTATAAACATATACTCTAATGAAATTAGGTATTTATTAGCGATTTATGCATCTTCTTAATCAAAGCCTCAGTAAATCACATGTATACTACAAATACTTCTGAAAACTGACACGAACATAAATTATTAATGGTATTTACACTTTAGCTTCTAATGTCGAAGTACTTAACCTCCCCCATGTAATCTTTTACAAATCATAACTCTGAATTCCTTAACAATAGTTATTACCTTCCAACCTTGTTCTTTTGGAATATGTTTAGTAATTGCTTTTTCCTTTGTTCAATCATCTACGTAAGTACGCTAGCGCAAGGTGTCATTACTGATGCCGTTCTCTTCTATTTTTTCAATTCTCTTTGAGATTAAAATAACGTTTTTATTCATGTTTTCTCTATTCATTTACTTCACGATTAAACCATTTATCTCTAGTTAACTTATCGAGAAGAAAATAATAATTCTCCGCTGTTACAAGCTCATAATTATTATTTTCCCAATAAATTTCTTTTAAATTATCTTCTGTAACCATTTCAACTAAATCCCCAGCTCATCGGGTTCTAATGCAAGATGCCCATATTATACAGAAACAAGCTCCTTAAAAGTAAAAAAACATAAAATATATAGATTCTTTATAAAGGAGCTGATAATTCAATGTACCCTTCCCATTATGTACCTTGGGGACAATGGCATCAACACCACCCTCATCAAACATGGCAACAATGGCATCATACAATGTGGCCACATTATATGAATTGGAATCAATGGCATCAACATTATCCTCATCAAACATGGCAACAATGGCATCAACAATTTCCAATACCTTACCATCGTTAAAAATAAAAACTATAAAACAAAGGGTACCCTCTAATTGGATGCCCTTTTGTTTTAATATAAGAATTTTATATAAAAATTAATCCATATTTTTCGCATGATTTTTTATATGAGATTCATTATATCCGTCACTCTGAAAGATATTCCTAAAGTAAAAAATCACTTTAAAGACTGATTCTATAATCTCTGAAAAAATCCTGTTATACAATTACTCATCCGCGTCCAGCTTGGAAGGATGGATATAGAGTCATGCCGCCATCAGCAAACAGTGTAATACCTGTTACATAACTCGCTTGCGAAGAAGCAAGCCATACCGCTACAGCTGCAATTTCTTTTGGTTCTCCGATATATCCCATTGGAACCATACTTTCAACATCCGCACGTTTTTCTGGATCTGCAAATTTCTCAGCATTAATTGGCGTATTGATAGCACCCGGTCCAATATTATTTACACGAATTCCTTTTGGTGCATACTCTAGTGCTAATGTTTCTGTCATTAGCTTAATACCACCTTTACTTGCTGCATAGTGAACAAATAATGGCCATGGAATTTGCTCGTGAACGCTTGACATATTAATAACTGACCCTTTAATATCGTTCTCTACGAAATATTTAATTGCTTCGCGGCTTCCTAAGAAAGCGCCTGTTAAATTCGTATTAATTACTCTATTCCAATCACTTAATGGCATTTCATGTGAAGGTACCGGATTTTCGATACCTGCATTATTAATCATGACATCTAGTGTACCAAATTCTTTCACTGCTGACTGCACGAGATTGATAACATCCGATTCGACTGTTACATCTCCTTTTATCGCAATAGCTTCCCCCCCTACTTTTTTAATCTCGTCTACTAATTCTTTCGCTTCCGATTCATCAGATCGATAATTTACTACAACCTTTGCTTGTTCTTCTCCAAAACGAACTGCCATTGCTCTTCCAAGACCTTTTGCAGCACCTGTAATAACAACTACTTTTCCTTTTAAATCTGTATACATAATTTTTTCCTCCTCTTTATCCTTTTGCAATTCCTAACATAACTCCAGCTGCGACAATAAAGATAATCCCAATGATAATCGCATTAAACTGACGTTTTGTTTTCTTTTCACCTAATATAAAAATGCCACCTAAAGTTGAGATTACAATCCCCATTTGGGAAAGGGAGAAGCTTGTAGCTACCCCTACACGCGGCTGTGATATAAATAAAAACATATTTCCGGCTGCCCAAATTAAGCCAGGAATAATATTACGAATGGCATATTTATTGAATGGTCGATGCTTAAATGTTAGCAGGATTCCACCTAACACCATGCCGATTGCTTGCGGCAATAATGCTGACCATCCGTCTATATTAAATAATCGTATTACCACTACATAAACTAAATAGCCAAAAGTAGATACCAATAAAATTAAAATCCCTCTTTTTAAGTTCCCTGCTTGTGCTTGTTGTTTCTCTTCTGAATTTGGGAGTGATGTAAGAACGATTCCGATTATGATACAAATAAGTGCCAGAACACCTAATATAACAGACGTTGTTGTGGACCATTCATGAAATACGATTACTCCAAATAAAGTAGCTGACACTAATTGCATCCCGGTTGAAATAGGCATTGTTTTAGAAACTCCAATTAAATCAATACTTTTTAATTGATTAGCTTGTCCCAATGCCCAAAATAACCCTGATACAATTCCTACTCCAATTACCATTGGCGTTAACACTGGTTTTACAAAAATATAAATACCTATTGAGAAAAGAAGTGCACCAAAAGTTGTTCCAAGTACTTGACTATAGGGTCCTCCGCCCAATTTAACGTTAAAGAGTACAATACTCCCCCAAAATAACGCTGGTAAAATCGCTAATAAAATATCCATTTTTTCATCACCCCTATCCCTCCTACATAGTTACTATTACACCCCGTCCCCAAAAATTATTGTTTCTCTCCTATATAAAATATATACATCTTAAAGAATTACTAATTAATTTATAAATACGAATATTTTCCTATTACCTAAAAAAGAATCCATTTTGAAAATGGATTCTTTTTTCACAAAAATATTTGTATGTATCCTAATTAGGATATGAATTTTAAATTATCCTTTAGAGAACAGTTAATTATTTATGAAATTTCACACGCTCTTCAAGCGGTTGGAATTCTTTTTCTCCTGGTGCAGCTGTTGGATTACCAAATGGCATTTGTGCAATGAGTTTCCAATTAGAAGGAACATTCCATTCTTGTTTTACCTCATCGTCGATTAATGGATTATAATGTTGTAAAGATGCCCCTAATCCCTCTGCTTCTAAACCTGTCCACACGACTAGTTGGTGCATACCTGATGCTTGGTGTGACCAAATTGGGAAGTTTTCAGCATATGCAGCAAATTTTTCTTGAAGCGATTTCACTATTGCCTCATCTTCAAAGAATAGTACTGTTCCATAACCAGCTTTAAACGAATCCATTTTTTGTTGCGTTCCTGAAAAATCTCCATCTCCTACTACTTTTCTTAATGTTTCAGTTGTAATATCCCATAGTTTATCATGAGCTTCACCAAATAATACAACTAATCGCGCAGTTTGAGAATTGAAAGCAGATGGAGTATATTTCACAGCAAACTCCACGATTTCTTTAATTTTTTCATCCGATACTTTTACCTCTTTATTAATCCCATAGTAAGTACGTCTTTCTTTCAGTGCAGTATAGAAATCTTTTGTCATAATTCAATTCCTCCTGAGTTTTAATATTCTTCAAAATCATACATCTCATAGATAATATGCGTTTAAAAGAGTTCATTTTTAAATCATTGAACTTCTTAACACCCATTGCCAGTCATTCTAAATCTAAACACACTGCTTTCTTCAGTTTCCCTAAAAAGCCTTATAACATTATTCGGTACTATTTTACCCATTCTCCATTCAGATATTCTACGTGTTTCATATTTACACAAATATGAAAATAACCTTAAATTGATAGTCAAAAAAGCCAGGTAACACGAATAACGCATTACCTAGCTTTTTACATTTTCAAATTCAATTCAAATAACCATACTTAATGAATAGTTGTAAAAATTATACTCATTACTTATTTAATAATTAACATCTCATAAGGATGTTGTTCCATAAATCTGTTCTCCCATGGAATATCTAATGACGTCCAATTTGAACCGCCATCTACCGACTTATAAACCCCTTTATTACTAAATAAATAGAACGTTCCATCACTTGTTGCCTTTAATACTGGTATGATTGTGCCTTTAGGAGTTGGTAAACCTGCATTCATTTCTGCCCAAGGCTGATCTTTTTCTTTCTTATAAATAAATGATTCACAATTTCCATTATTGTAATCATGCGCTACGTGTGGATTTGAAGATGTCGCGATAATAATATTTTCTGGATCATTTGGGTTAACTGCCATTTGATATGCGTAATGATGTTTTAGCCCACTACACATATAGTTCCAAGTCTTACCTCCATCATTACTCTCCGCATACTCGTGACCTGGTTCTTTCAAGAATGAATCACCTAACACCCCGTATAAGCGATTCGGTGCATTGCGATGTGATGTAAGAATGTGAATATCTTGAGGATAGTTCCCCTCTTTTTCCTCAGTCCATGTCATACCGCCATCTACACTTTTAATTAATCCCCCAACCTCAATCGTTGTATATATAGTTTCTGGATTATTAGCATCAATTTCAATATGTTTTACGTGGTGCGTATATGTTCGTTGAGGAAAGAACCATGATGAATACGATGGCATTTGTCGATAATCCGTTAGCAGTTCAAAACTGTCTCCTCCATTTTTAGATACAAACATGGCGCTCGGTTCAGTTCCTACATATACGATACCGTTACCGTCATCACCCTTCACTGAAGATACAGAAACCGCTGTAATAGCTCTCATATGAATAGCATTAGCTGGGAACACTTCACCAAAAGAAGGTAAAGTTCCAATCGCTTCCCATGAACTTCCTCCATCTTTACTTCTCCATAATCCCCTATCAAAAGTACCACAATACATTCTTTCTGAATCGTATGGATCTAAAGCTAACGCAACTGGATTCGCACCTACAAACTGTGATTGGACACTCCATGTTGAGTCTTTTTTTTCTGCAATTACAAGCTCTCTATCAAACGCTAATATAAATTTTTCCATAACTAAAATCTCCTCGTTTCATAATATATCTACTGTATTATTTAAATTTTCGCCATTACAATTTAAGAGGCGAATTTTATATGCTATAGCATATAAAAGATAAAATTTATAATCAATATGTGATTAAAAACTTACATTATATATTTTGTTAATTTCACATCAGTGCGATGAACAAGATACCCTGTTCACTCATATAAGTCCATATGCCACCTCCAAATAACTTGCAATATACATGCTATAGCATACATATTATAGAATGCATGATTACATGTCAAACTTTAATACTGTCTTAGAGTAAGTTCTCTACATAGCCAAAAGCAATTCAACAGCCATAATATAAACGCTAATCAAATAAACAGAAACATTTTATTGAATAGAAAATAAAAAAGAGTGCAACTTTGCACTCTTTTTACTCATTCTTTAATCTTAGAAATCAAAGTTATCAGGGTCTGGACCAACGCGGTGATTTTGGTTTAACGCATCGATTTTTTCCATATCTTCTTTCGTTAATTCAAAGTTAAATACATCAGCGTTTGCAATAATACGGTGTTCTTTCGTTGATTTTGGAATTGTAATTACTCCATTTTGAAGATCCCAACGTAAAATCACTTGTGCTGTTGTTTTACCGTATTTCTCAGCAATTGCCTGTAATGTTTCATTATCTAATAATTGACCTTGCATTAGTGGTGACCATGCTTCCATTTGAATACCTTGTTCTTTACAGAAAGCTTGTAATTCTTTTTGTGTTAAACGAGGATGGTATTCTACTTGGTTGATCATTGGCTTAATTTCTGCATCTTTTATTACATCTTGCAGGTGATGAATTTGGAAGTTACTTACGCCAATTGCACGTACACGCTTTTCTTTATAAAGCGTTTCTAACGCTCTCCACGTATCTTTATATTTCCCTTCTACAGGCCAGTGAACAAGATATAAATCTAAATAATCTAGTTGTAATTTTTTTAAACTCTCTTCATATGCAGCAATTGTTTCTTCGTATCCTTGGTCTGCGTTCCATACTTTTGAAGTGATAAATAATTCTTCTCTTGAAATTCCAGTCGCTTCAATACCAGCGCGAATTCCTTCACCTACAGCTGCTTCATTTCCATAAATCGCAGCTGTATCGATGCTACGGTATCCTGCCTTAATTGCTGATTTAATTGCTTCTACAAGCTCTGGTCCTTCTTCTACTTTAAATACACCTAAACCAAACCAAGGCATTTCTACACCGTTATGCAATGTTGTTGTACTTTGTAAGTTTTTCATTATATTTTCTCTCCTTTTATTTTACTTGATCTCGTTTTTCTAATGACATGCTCCATGCTGTTAAAATAACAGCACCTACTACCATAATGCCGCCTACCCAAGCAGTATGAATTAACCCTAACGAATTCGTTACAATACCACCTAAATAAGCACCAAGAGCAATCCCGGCGTTAAACGCCGCAATATTAATTGCCGATGCAACATCGACAGCACTCGGTACAAATCGTTCAGCTAACATTACGACATATACTTGTAACCCTGGAACATTCATAAATGCGAATAGTCCCATAAAAATAATTGTGATTAACCCCGCTACCTTAAATGGTGCTGTAAATGTTAAAACAAATAATATAATCGCTTGAATAAAGAACATGTAAAATAGCGCTCGAATCGGATTATGATTCGATAATTTCCCGCCAATCACATTCCCTATTGCAATGGCGATTCCATACACTAATAAAATGATAGTAACCGTATTAGCTTTAAATCCTGTTACTTCTTGTAATAACGGAGATAAATACGTAAATGTTACGAATGTTCCCCCATATCCTAATGCAGTAATGATGAAAACTAGTAACAGTCTTCCGTTTGTAATTAATTTAAACTGATCGCGGAATGATACAGACGCACCTTTTTTCATATTAGATGGAATGAGAATACTATTTGCGATTAAGGCAATAATTCCAATTACTACAATTGCTAAAAATGATGTTCTCCAGCCAAATTGTTGACCAATAAATGTTCCAATTGGTGCTCCTGTAATAGTTGCAACTGTTACACCAGTAAACATAATGGCAATGGCGCTAGCACGTTTATTTTCTGGTACAAGTGCCGCAGCAATCGTTGAACCAATTGACATAAACACACCATGCGAAAGTGCAGAAACAATTCGCGCAATAAGTAATACAGTGAAACTTGTTGCGACAGCTGCAATTCCATTACCAATAATGAAAATAATCATAATCCACATTAATAACGTTTTTCGTGACATATTAGCTGTTAACGACGTTAATACCGGAGCACCAAATGCTACGCCTAACGCATATAAAGAAACTGTTAAACCAGCTGTTGTCACCGACACATGTAAATCTTCCGAAATAGATGGTAATAAACCGACACTAACAAATTCAGTTGTCCCAATCCCGAACGCACTAATTGCTAGCGCTAATAACGCAAATATACTTCTTCGATTCGTCTGAACTTCTGAAGACGATGCTGTATATGAATTCAATTGATTTCCCCTCTTCCCTATAATTCCTATCATAATAGTGCGATAAAAAGGCCTTTTTATCTTTCAAAACATATATTTAATCTCTACAAACGCTATTATGAATGGTTTCATTCTCTTTTTAAAGAACGCACTTTAAAGTACTATAGATACTTTTTAGTACCGTAAAGCTTGTCTCTCTCCTACATGTACTATTATGAAATATATTTAACATAATGAATAGTACGCACTTTAAAGTGCTGTAGGTACTAAAAAGTAACATAGTTAATTACTAGTACCATAAAGCTTGTTTCCCTCTCACATGTGCTATTATGAATGATATTTAACATAATAAAAAGTACGTACTTTAAAGTACTATAGGTACTAAAAAGTAACATTTATATAACCTAGCTTATTTTGCTCCAAAATTAACATCTACATTCAACGAAGAAAGGTTTCATATGGAGAAATACTCTCTTCCTAGAGAGGCGACTTTAGAGGATATTACTTGAAAATGTAAAGGATCATATTCATTATCACAAACAAATAATAAAAAAGGCAAAAACGAACAGAAATATGTTCATTTTTGCCTTTTTATTAATTCATTAAAATGTACGACTTTTGGAAAGGAAATCTTTATCGGCTCCCGTTACACCACTTTGCCCCCAGTTTCCTGGAATCATTTCACGAATAAGAATTAGCACTTTATCCAAAGGTGCATGCGTATATTTAGATGTTACTTGTGTAAGTTCGTTTACCCACTTATCCTTTGTTTCTTGATCAAATGTATTCCATATGTCAATCTTAATAATAGCCATTCCATCAACGTTACCAGACGATGTATCGTAGGACTCTTTTGTCTCCCAATTGGACACCCTACTTTTCTCAGCAAAGGTAGCATCACTTGCTACAGCTCCGGCTTTCCCCCAATTTTCTTTCTCAAGTTCCGTAATCAACACTTGAATTTTGTCAGGGACAATTTTTAATCGTTTTATTGTAAGTTCCGTTACATTATAAATGAATTCCTTCTTTTCTTCTGTTGACATCGTTGGCCAAGTATTTAGTTCAATTAACGGCATAGTATTGCCCCCTAAAATTAATTATCTATTCACTAACTACAGCTATTGATTCAAATGATTTTTAACTGCCCTTACTACCAATTCGTGATCTTCTTCTGGTGGTAATCCTGATACTGTTATCATTCCAATAACCCCTACGTTTTTTATTCTGATAGGAAAACATCCACCAAATGCAGCATATTCCGAAGTATCTAAAAGATATTTTTCATTATATGAGATTCCAGTTATTTCACTTTGTATCTGCATATAATACGAGCTACGATCATGCAGGGAAACGACTCGCTTTTTACGCTCAATCCATTTCGTATTTTCCGCATTTGTCCCTGTCATCTTGAAATGAAATAATTGCACACCGTTTTTCGTTATATCAACAGCAATCAATTTTCCTTCTCGCTTTGCTGTTTCCACGATAAATAAACCTAGTTGCAAGGCATCTTCATTTGTAAAAGAGGTAAATTGAAG
Organism: Bacillus paranthracis; assembly: GCF_001883995.1. GTDB lineage: Bacteria > Bacillota > Bacilli > Bacillales > Bacillaceae_G > Bacillus_A > Bacillus_A paranthracis. The sequence continues at coordinate 9,289 of NZ_MACE01000084.1, forward strand.
TGTTTCCTCCTCTTTTAAAATTTGTTTACTTATTTCATTTAAATTTGAAGAACTCATATCTTTAACCTCCATAATTGTTTTATGCCACTGCGGCATTTTTTGAAATTATTAGGCCACATAGTACAACCTTTCAATCAATTTGATTCTAAATAAAATGCTGTAACATCGGTGGTAACTAGTACCGAAAAGCTTGTTTTCTTCTTACTGGTGCTATTATGAATGATATTCAAAATTATAAAAAGTACGCACTTTAAAGTGCTATAGGTACTTTAAAGTACTATTTTACTTATCCCTATCTTACAGAGACTATTATGAAATATATTTAACATCTTAAAAATGTATGTACTAAAGAATAATATTTTTCATATCAAACTTTTTTGCTCAATGGCTGTAATGCAAGCCCATCAAATTTTTGTATAAAAACAAACGAAAAAGAAAAGAATCTAGCCGATACTAGATTCTTTTCTTATCTACAAAATACTCTTATATTTCTTTTGAGTTGTTAAAAACGAATTAGAATAGAACTTCAACTAAAGGCCCATTTTAATTACAGTAAAAGATTGGTGAAACGATACATTACACCACCTAAAAATAGGAGGTAACAAAAATGAGTGAAAAAACAGCAGGCTTTTCACAAGTAAATCACGTCGGAATTACAGTAAGCAATTTAGAAAAATCTATCGTTTTTTATGAAGCATTAACAGGTAAGAAAGTATCAAACATCGATGAAATTGGCGGGAAACGAATGGCGCAAACACAAGGACTTGAAGATACTCGTATTAAATATGCCAATCTACACTTAGACAATTTGAACATCGACATTCTAGAATACGTTGTCCCTAAATCAGATAAAGCATCTTACTCAAATGATCAAATTAGTGCGATGCATCTTTGTTTTGAAGTAGAAGATATTGATGCCGCTGTAGAACGTCTAAAAGCAATTGGGGTAGAACCAGATGGAGAGCCAATTATCTTCCAAGAAGAAGACGGCTTGAAATCTGGATTTGGTACAGGCGTTGCCTACTTCCGTGATCCAGATGGTACTAATTTAGAGCTCATTGCTCCAAAAGGCCCATTTAGACGTGAATAGTAAAAATAAATTAATACCGAAACAGCCACCTTATCTCTGAAAAGGTGGCTGTTTGTTGATAGATTAAATAAAAAGGACAAACTCTCCAACGTGAGAAGTTTGTCCCAAAATAGATATTTCATATTCGACTACTTTGACACTAAAATCAAAAATCGTGAATTAGAATAATGACTTAATACTTGCTAAAACAGTAAGTACACCTACAATAATAACAAATACGTTACTCATTTTCCCTTTGTACTTAGCTAATACCGGTACTTTTTGAATCGCATACATCGGTAATAGACATAAGATAGCAGCAACTAATGGACCGCTTAGAGAATCAATAAGTCCAAGAATACTTGGATTTGTATAAGCAACAAACCAGCATGATAATACAACAAAAGTAAGGATTATTGTCTTAATTGTTTTTTCTTCAATATCTTTTCCACGTGATTTACCAAACTTAATAATCATGTCACGCATTACTTCAAATGCTCCGATATAATGGCCAAGGAATGACTTTGTAATAGCCACAAAAGCAATAATTGGAGCTGCAATCGTGATTACAGGCGAATTAAGCTCATTCGCAAGATATGAAAGAATTGATAAGTTTTGTTCTTTTGCCATTTTTATATCCTCTGGAGTCAAGCTCAATGCGCTACTCCAAACGAAGAACATAACAACAGCGAATGTCATGATATAACAAACCTTTTGTATTTGCGCACATTTCGCATCAGTGGCTTCGATTCCATACGTAGCTCTCTGTTTCACAACAAATGATGAAATCATAGGTGAATGATTAAATGAGAATACGATGATTGGTAGAATCATCAATATCGTCCCAAAATAGCCTGTTCCTGTTGAAGCAGTTGAAACAGCTGAAAAACTAAGCATTGACGTATTCCACTGTGGAATTAAAGATATTGCGATAAACAGTAGAGAAACGATGAAAGGATACACTAACATACTCATTACCTTTACAGTAATATCTTGACCAAAATTTAGTATAGCGATAAGACCAAGAACTAATACAAGTGATAAAATTGCTCTTGGAGGTTCTGGCATGTGCAATTGATGCACGATAAAACTACTTGCAGTGTTTGTAAGCGCAACCGAATACATTAGTACGATTGTATAAATTGAACCGAAATATACGATGTTAAAAATGATACTCGCTTTATTTCCAAAATACTCTCTAATTGTACCTGTGATCCCCTCATCAGCAGAATTAGAAGCGTATATCATTTTAGCAAGCGCCCTATGTGAGTAGTACATAACTGGATATGCAAGCAATGTAATTAGCAGTAAAGATAATAAACCACCTGAACCTGCATTAATCGGTAAAAAGAGCACCCCTGCTCCAATTGCAGTTCCAAATAGACTGAGTGCCCATGTAGTATCCTGCTTATGCCACTTTTTCGGATCTGCATATTGCTCATTGTTTAGTGCGGTATTTTCAGCTTGAACTTCTATTTTCTTTGCAGTATTCCCGTTCATATAATAACTCCCCCTTGTATCTATTCCTGCATCTCTCTTTGCATCTAACAAATATTCCCTTTCCGGAAAATGAATTCCTTACAAGTTGCCCCACATTGTATGTCCTTCATCATAATGAATCCAAATTGAAACATTCGCTAATTAGCGTCCTAATATAATTGTTAGCGTTCACAAAAAAGTTTACTCGTAATATCCGCTCTTTATATAAAGACCCCTTAAGAGAACAATATAGAATAGACTTCATAAATACGTTGCAACATTTCTAATAACAGTGTATTACTTCATGGTTTCTCTTTTTTACTTTTAACAGTAATTTTAGCTAAACCGGCCTCTCTTCATTTGCGAGGCATTTCTTTCTCAATTCTATACATTAACTTTCATAACTTCGGTAGCACTGATAATATTGCTTACACAAGCCACTGAAGCACATTACATTCATTTCGCCTCTAATCACACACCTTTCTTACTAATAATCGCATTTTTTATATTTTCTCCAGAGATAATAAAATTTCTCTCGACGCCCTCATTATAACGTGTATATTTATAAAATTAATATTTTTATATTTTCAGAAATATTAATTGGATATAATTTTACATAGATAACATTTTACAGTTCGCATGCAACCCTTGTTCCTATCGCTTAAAACTGAATGAATTAGCATAAAACACAGTCACATATTATTTATCCAAGTTACTTATTATAAAGATACTTATATTCTTCTTTGTCAAAAAAATTTATTTTAATTTAAAAAGATATTCTAATAAATAATTAATGTGGTTAAAAAGAAATATCTTTTTGAATATACCAACCAATTTTCAGGATATATATTATCGACATTGCATTCATATACATTTTTAGGAAGCTACCTTTTACTTGATGGCAATAAGAGGACCGCTAACATTTTACAAAAACCTACGCTAAACGCAAAAATACAATAAGCTGCCCATATCGGGCAGCTTATTTACATAACAATTGTTATCAGAGGTATGCAAACAACTGAATGCAATGTAATCTTAATTCGAGTTTTTTCAACTCTTCTTCAGGAATATTTCTATATTTATAATGAATCGTTTTTATATCATTTCCTTAGAGATGATATTATTGATTATTGCACGATTCAACCTATTAAAAGCAAATCATGTAATCTTTAAAATCCTTCGTTAACTAGCTCTTTTATTGAGTTTAATTTTGAAGAAAGCTCGATAAACCATTCTTCGTCTCCTGTTAATAATGCAAGGTCTATCAGATAAAGAATTTGCTCCTTATTGATTACCTTTGATTCAGGAAGTTTGTTAACATGTTTACTAAAGAGTAAAATCGCTTCGTTTATTGTGTACTTGTCGTCACGTTTCACAATACTAACTGTAACTATATCTTCCGCTTCATCAAGTGATACAATGTAACCAACTATGAATTCGCCCTCATTTGATATTCCACGAACCCAATCTCCTACTTTTACAACTTGATTATTATTTGACATCATACTTTTTCACCTTCTTATAAATATTTTTTGTGACGATAAAAACGAAATTAAACTGTAATATTTTCCATTACATTTCAATGGTAAGAACTTACGGCTCTATATAACAAGTAAGCCACTTAACGTTCTTGATTGATAAGATCAACAACTTCTTTCATTGTGTAATTCTTTAAGTATTCACCTAGATGTTCTTCCGCACCTAAGAAAATAGTGAACAGCACTTTTCGCATGTTTGAACCTACAATACACTGATCATTTGATTCTGGGCACTTAGGCTGCAATGCACCTTCAGAGGTTATTTGATAAATATGCCAAAGATTAACTTCATCTAAATCTCGGGCGAAAATAAAACCGCCACCAGTCCCCTCTTTCGATTGTATAAACTTATGTTTTTTTAACAAACTTAGCACTTTGCGAATGCGTACTGGGTGAACCCCCGCACTTTCTGAAATAGCATTACTTGTTGACATCCTGTCTGGCTGTAAAGCTAAATAAGTTAAACTGTGTATGGCCAAAGTAAAGTCGCTGCTCATTGTTTTCCTCCTACGATCAAAAATATTATTTCTCCTATATTAACATACTGTAGCCATAAATATTACAGATAGGTTAGCCAGACGTTAAAATATATAAGAACCACTCTTAGCATAAAGAAATAGATTCCATAACTCCCTTTAGCTTTTTAAGTTAAACATACATTTAAAGACTCCATTGTTTCTTCACTTGCTCTTCTGCCAACTGTTTAATTTTTGTCCATATCGTATCTTTGCTTACAATAACATTTGTTTGATAATTTCTATCGTTATAATTGACTGTAACACATACTTCTATCATTTCCTGCTTCCTCCTTTCAAACAAATTTCTTATCTATATTTAAGTCCTGAAAAGTCTTGGGTTTATTTAAAGCCTCTAACTTGTAACTTCACTTTTTAAATAATCCAATTTAAAAGCCCCACTGCTTTTTGACTTGTTCTTCTGCCAATTGTTTAATTTTTGTCCATATCGTACCTTTACTTACAATAACATTTGTTTGATAATTTCTATCGTTATAATTGACTGTAACACATACTTCTATCATTTCCTGCTTTCTCCTTTCAAAAAACTTTTCCTAAAAATTATTACTTATTAATTAGCCAATTTTTGCAGTTCAATATTTAAAAATGTTCGAACGCTACGTGGTAAAAATTTACGAATTTCTTCGTCATTAAAACCAATCTGTAATCTTTTCTCGTCCAGCATAATTGGGCGACGCAACATTAGCGGATGCTCAATTATTAATTGATAAAATTCATTCAGCGAAAGCTCATCTATATTTATATTTAAGTCTTGAAAAGTTTTGGATCTAGTTGAAATAATTTCAGTAGCACCCTCTTCAGTTAAACGAAGAATGGATTTAAGTTCATCCACTGTCATAGAATTGGATACGATATTTTTTTCAGTATAATCAATTTGATTCTCCTCCAGCCATGCTTTCGCTTTTCGGCATGAACCGCAGCTTGCTGTTGTATATAAAACCACCATATTTCACTCACTCCTTTAATATTCTTTATGAAACTTCAATTTTAAATATCGGTCATTTAAATGTATTAAAAAAAATTACAGTTCAGAATCAAATTCACGTAATGTTATTTATTCGGCAATGTTTTATTTATCTCTATTATTCATGCTATATTTTACAGACGATAACAACTCACTTTTAAAAATCTTACTGTAATTTTAAACTTTACAGTTCAATTAATCAACTGTTAAGTCTTGGATTCATTTTAATAACAGAACAAATTGTTCTCATGTAAAATTGCCCATAGCATGGTAGCTCCTTCAAAGCACATTTCACGCATTTCTTGCTTACAAGTGCTATTATGGATTATATTCAGCATAATAAAAAGTACGTACTTTAAAGTGTTATAGGTACTAAAAAGTAACGTATGCATTTTCAAGTGCCGTTCTGCTTATTTCTCTCTTACATCGGTTATTATGAACGATATTTCGCACAATAAATAGTGCGCACTTTAAAGTGTTATAGGCACTAAAAAGAAATAATTTTATTATTAAAGCGTATGTAAGTCCAAAACTGTAATCTACATTCATCAAAGGAGTTTTTTTATGAAGACATACAATATTCCTGTAGAAGCGACTTTAGAAGTTATTGGCGGAAAGTGGAAGGTTGTTATTCTTTGCCATTTAAAAAAAGGAACAAAAAGAACGAGTGAATTAAAACGTTTAATGCCTGGTATTACACAAAAAATGTTAACACAACAATTACGGGAACTAGAAGAAGATGGTGTAATCCAAAGGAAGGTATATGACCAAGTGCCACCGAAAGTAGAGTACTCTTTAACGGATTACGGTTCGTCTTTAGGAGCCATACTTGATTCCCTCTGCACTTGGGGAGAAGTTCATCTTGAAAAAAACGGGAATACTTCCATGCTGATTACAGCAGATGAATAATAGCTGTTCCTACTATATTGAAAACAGAAAATAGGTTGAGGCAATACGTGCCCCAACCTATTTTTTATACCTCTTTATAACTTTTTGCAGTAATAACTGTTTCGAATTCAAAGGTTTCCGGCAAATGATTGGCGTAAGAGTATTCAAAAGTGCGTCCATCCGTTAAGTAGGCCACCTGTTCCACTCTCATTAGGAAATCTTGATTTGTTAAGTTCATAAACTGCTTTTCTTTATCATCCGGGCGAATTCCTTTAACCCTAACAACGGATGTTCCCACTTGAAGACCTAGTTTATTTTGAATGTGGGAGTAGATTGATTCCTCTAAAACAGAAACATCAACACCTGGAATGACCGAAATCGGCATCCATGTATGCTCCATAATCGTTGGAATACTGTGAATGATGCGGAGGCGGATGATTTTATATACAAAATCCCCTACTGAAATACCCAATTTTTCAGCAATGACTTCATCGGCACCGACAATCGTAAACTCAATAATTTTACTTTCTACCTCACTGCCATAAACAGCTTTCGTACCTGTTAAAGTTTGAATCATTCGCGCCTTTTCTTGCTGACGCCAATCTTGAACGACCGTTCCACTTCCGCGCCGGCGAATGATGTAGCCGTCTCTAACTAACAGATCCAGCGCCTTTTTTATAGTAAGGACAGAAACATCAAATTCTTCAGCAAGGACGGGGCTACTTGGAATTTTTTCGTTAATCTTATATTCGCCGTCTAAAATTTGCTGTTTCATTTTTTGATAAATGCCGAGGTATTTTACTTGTGTGGATCCGCTTGCCATTTCCATACCTCCTTTATGCTGTATTCCCTCTTCTATTCATTTAAGTTTAAAGCCTCAAGTTTGTAAACGGAAGGTGATGGCGCAGCAAATCCGTTTTCTAAGATTTCAATATTCGTTACCGCTTCTTCGTCTTTCACAAGCTTTGGTGCACCATTTACAATTGTTTCATACGCTGCATCATAAAAACGACCGTAATCACCAAGTGGCGTTTTAATTTGTTTTTCAATCCAATCACCGTTTGCGTTGCGATATTTCGCAATTCCATAGTACATCGGTGAATCTTCACCAAATCCTGCACTCTCAGGCATAATACCCGCTTTCAAATCATTTTCCTGCTGATCTTCACCATATTTAATAAACGATCCATTTGTTCCATGAACGATAAAGCGCGGATAATCTTTCGCTACAACATGGTTCGTTTTCAGTTTAATTTTCAACTTATTTCCGTAATGTAGACCAACATCGAAATAATTATCAACCGCACCTTCCACTTCATTATTACGAATATCGTATGTCACCGTATCTGGACGGCCAAACAGTGAAATCATACGGTCCATCGTATGAATACCTAAACTGTAAAATGAACCTTCTTCTTTCGGACCTTCGTGAGTGATTGAACCAGGACGGAAATAATCAATATGTGATTCAACCTCAACAATATCACCAAGGAATCCTTGTTCCACAACTTGCTTCACTGCTAAGAAATCACCATCAAAACGGCGGTTTTGATAAGGCATAACTACTACACCTTTTTCTCGTCCTAAAGCTAATAATTCTTTCGCATGTTCCACTGTATCGCAAAATGGTTTTTCAACGATAACTGATTTTCCAGCAAGTATAACTTTTTTCGCTAATTCGTAATGCGTATGTGCTGGCGTACAGATTGTCACTACTTGGATTTCTTTATCATTCAACAATTCGTTCAAATTAGTAGTGAAACTAACACCTTTTTCCTTATATGGAGCCGCTAATTCTTCATTAATTTGGCGAGCAAAAATCGTTTTTACTTTTATATTTTTACGTATATTCACATACGGTAAGTGATAGCGGTTAGCTGATTTTCCAAATCCAATAAAGCCCATTGTTAATGTCATATTCTTCAACTTCCTTGCTCATAAATTTTTGATTCTATATTTATTATATATTTTTATCATTAAAAGTATATAGTTTTGTTTTTAAAATTATATATAAAAAAGTCGAGATGGAAATCATTTTCTGATTCCGATCTCGACTTTAAGTTATAGACTTATGTCCTACCATCATTTTATTTACACTCGATGAGTAGTTAAAGAGCTGCTTCATTACATGCTCTTATTCATACATATAAGAACGTGTCATCGGAATTGTATCTTTAATACCTTTTGTAAATACAAATTGATGTAAATCAATATTACCTGTAAAGAACGAAGCTGCACATGCATTTAAATATAAGCGCCACATACGAATGAATCGCTCATCTTTCGTTTTGCGAACTTCCTCCAGTACATTTTCAAAATTTCGAGCCCAATGCTGTAATGTTTTCCCGTAATGTCTACGTAAGCTTTCCACATCAACAATGTAAAATTGTTCGTTTGTCATGTTCGTGATTAATTCGTTAACAGCAGGAACATATCCGCCAGGGAATATATATTTTTCAATCCAACCATTCGTAGCACCACCATTGGCCGGGGAAGTAATACAATGAAGTAGAGAAATCCCACCATCATTTAGTAGTGCATTCACTGTCTCAAAGTATTGTGTAATGTTGTCTTTTCCTACATGTTCAATCATACCTACACTAACAATTTTATCAAATTTACGATTCTTAATATCGCGGTAATCAAGTAAAGATACTTCAACTAAATCCGTAAGTCCCTCTTGTTTAATTCGCTCGGAAGTCTTAGCATATTGTTCCTCACTTAACGTTACCCCCATCGCTTTCACACCGTACTGCTTAGCGGCAGCTGTAATGAGCTCACCCCACCCGCAACCAATATCTAATAGCGTATCACCTTTTTGAAGGTTCAACTTTTTCAAAATATGATTCACTTTATTATGCTGAGCTGTCGTTAAAGAATCTTGCTCATTTTGGAAATACGCACAAGAATACGTCATTGTTTCATCTAGCCATAATTTATAGAAATCGTTCCCAATATCATAATGATGAGCAATATCATCTTTATTTTTTTGTTTTGAGAAATTCCATTTACTTTTGAAATATTGCAACTTACTATCACCTAAAAAGCTATCCTGCCTTTTATAAATTGATTGAATTGCTTTTTCAAGATTCCCTTCTATTTCAAGATCTCCATTCATATATGCTTCACCGAATGCGATAGAAGGATCCTTAGCAATCTCTTTTTTTGAAAGCGGCTTATGGAATGTTACATGAAATTGAGGTTCCCCTTCTCCATATTGTATTGTTTCTCCATTCCAAAGTGTAATTTGAACTGGATCTGAAAAAAGATTTTTAAGTATTTTTTTATAAAAAAGTTCTTCAACCATATAAACATCTCCTACTAAAGAAATTGAACAAAAAACTATACTAGTTAATAAGTCTTTTTGAACATAGCTTAAAACCGTTATGATTTCTTGCTACGAGTGTCATTATAAAACGGTTATATTATGAAGCATAGTACGTACTTTAAAGTGATGAAGGCACTTTTAAGTACCTATGAAAACTTTAATCCATTATTCATCACGACTAAAACAACTGCTATTCTGGTATAGATCCCTACTTTTCACCGTAGTAACTTTCTAAAGTTTTATACTGAAAAAACACCACCTCATCAATAGGTGGCGTTTCAATATTACATATATAGATTTCACTTAACTTTACTATTTTTTCTATCTATGCATCGTTCTCCCCATACGGTCAATTGATTTAATACATTTTGCAAAGACCACCCATAATCAGTTAAGGAGTATTCTACTCGGGGTGGAATTTCTTTATAGATTTCACGTGTAATCACACCATCATCTTCGAGCTCACGTAATTGTTGCGTCAACATTCTAACAGAAATTTCAGGAATTAGACGCTGCAACTCGCTCGTTCGCTTCGTTCCTTTCGTTAAGTGACATAAAATGACGACTTTCCACTTTCCCCCGATAATTTCTAAAGTTGCTTCTATCGGTATATTGTATTGTTTCACACGATCTCCCTCCTTTTTTCTAAATTTCTTCTCTATTGTTACGTAAAAACAAATAATTTTCTATACGGCACATTTTAGTTCCTACAGCACAAAAAAGTACCTATATTACCAAAAAGTAATTATGCCGTTTAAAAATATTTCTATATACAAAAAGAAAAACGAACGTATTCTCGTTCGTTTTTTTCTTGTTTATTCTGCTGTAATAAGCATAGACGTGTTGCCATTCTTTTCAAGATGATGTTCTCCCCAGTTACAAAGAGAATCGAGTATAGCATCTAAAGAATGACCGTATTCCGTTAACGAATACTCTACTTTTGGCGGCACTTGGTTATACACTTTTCTCTCGATTACACCATCTTCTTCTAATTCACGTAATTGTTGCGTTAACATCTTTTGTGTAATACCAGACATTAATTGTTTTAATTCGCACGTTCTCTTTTTATCTTTCTTTAAATGACAAAGGATCACTACTTTCCACTTCCCACCGATAACCTGTAAAGTCGCCTCTACAGGAATATTGTATGTTTTCATATAAAAATCTCCTTTAATAATGTGATAAGGCAAGTAAGCTAAAGATTTAAATATTACTTTTAAGTATCTATAGCACCTTAAAGTACGTACTTTTTATCCTATTAAACATGTTTCATAATAGCATACGTAAACAGCAGATGAGTAGTACGGTACTAAAAAGTACCTGTATTACTTTTTAGTATCTATATCACTTTAAAGTACGTACTTTTCATTATGTAAAATACATTTCATAATAGCATTTGTAAGAGTTGAGTGAGTCATGCAGTATTAGAAATTACATTCTTGTCCCGGTACTTTAAAGTGAGTATTTTTATCATACATTTTGTCCGACGATGAAATGACATATTTTCATTTTCACATCCATTCACAATGATGAATTAATTTTTAAATACATTTTAGGAGGATATTAATAATGAGTAAATTACTAAAAGAAAAAATTGGTTTTGGTACAGCACCACTAGGAAATATGTACCGTAATATTCCAGAAGAAGAAGCAATCGCTACAGTGGATGCTGCTTGGGATAATGGCGTTCGTTACTTTGATACAGCTCCACTTTATGGATCTGGTTTAGCAGAAATTCGTCTTGGCGAAGCACTATCAAAAAGAAATCGTGATGATTACTTTTTAAGCACAAAAGTCGGTCGAACGATTTCAGATGAACTAGAAGATCCATCTGCACGTGATTTAGGTGAAAAAGGCGGACTTTTCGAATTTGGCCGCAAAAATAAAATGATCAATGACTATAGTGCAGATGCAACACTTCGTTCTATCGAGCAAAGTTTGAAACGTTTAAAAACAGATCGTCTAGACTTTGTTTTCATTCATGATTTAGCACAAGACTTTTATGGTGATGAGTGGATTTCACAATTTGAAACAGCTCGAACAGGAGCATTCCGTGCACTAACACGTTTACGTGAAGAAGGCGTTATTAAAGGCTGGGGACTTGGAGTAAACAAAGTAGAATCAATTGAACTGATGCTTGATTTAGAAGAAGCGCAGCCAAATATATCCTTACTAGCTGGTCGTTATTCATTACTAGACCACGAGCGTGCATTACAACGAGTAATGCCTGCGGCTGTTAAGCATAATATGGATATTGTTGTTGGTGGCCCATATAGCTCAGGTATTCTTGCTGGAGGTGCTCACTTCGAATATCAAAAAGCCTCACCAGAAATCATTGCAAAAGTTGAGAAAATCAAAGCTCTTGCAGATCGTCACGAAATCAGTATCAAAGCTGCTGCATTACAATTTTCACTAGCGAATCCAGCAGTTGCTGCCGTTGTTCCTGGTGCAAGTAAACCGGAACGAATTGTAGAAGACCAAAACGCCTTAAATACAGTAATTCCAGCAGCATTCTGGGAAGAAATGCGCGAACAAAAACTAGTAGCACCTAATGCACCACTACCAATCAACGTAAAATAAATTGAAACCTTAATCAGTGGGGCAATCCCCACTGATTATTTACCCGCAAATACCGGGATGAAAAGGAGCGTAATGAACATGGCACAGACTACTACATCTATGGAAATTTTCGGTTCACCTGAACAAGTATGGCAATTAATCGGAGGTTTCAACTCCCTTCCAGACTGGTTACCTTATATACCTAACAGTAAATTAACGGAAGGCGGTCGTGTACGTCACCTAGCTAATCCAGATGGTGACACGATTATAGAACGATTAGAAGTATTCAATGAGAAAGAACGATACTACACGTATTCAATCATGAATGCACCATTCCCAGTCACTAATTATTTATCTACAATCCAGGTGAAAGAAGGTACTGAAAGTAACACATCGGTAGTAGAGTGGTCTGGTACGTTCACTCCTGTTGAAGTTAGTGATGAAGAGGCAATAAACCTTTTTCATAGTATTTACAGTGATGGACTGAAAGCATTGCAACAAGCATTTCTAGATTGAGCTATTAAAAACAATGAAAAGCAAAGCGATATCGCTTTGCTTTTTTATAAAATCCCTTTTAACTTTTCACCAATTAACTTCGCTACATACTCATAGCCTTCTGGTCCAAAGTGTAGCCCATCTCTTTCATCATTTTCTACAAACCTTTTATAATTCCGTTCTTGAATCATTTCAGCATACAAATTTAGAAAATAGCTTCCTGTTTCTTTCGCCACTTCCTCTACCACGTCTGCATACTGACCGAGTACTTCATTTGTTCTATTATGCTGTCTTTCTTCATCAACTGGGGCAGGACTAATAAGCAGTACTTTACCTGAAGAAATATGGTTCACAATCTTCTCTAAATTTTCTTTGTATGCTTGTAATGACCCTTGCGAAAAAGAGACTGCATCATTCGTGCCAAGAAAAACTGTTACGAAATCTGGTTTATGTGATAATACATCTTCTTTAATCCTTTTTAACGCATCAAACGTATTATCACCTGGAACACCTGCATTCACTACGTTCCAATTCGGAAACATCTCTCGCAAACGTGGTGTTAACCTCGGCGTTCCATTGAAAAACACTTCATCAGCTGTAATACTATCCCCAAAGCATACTAACGTTTTCATAAAACTAACTCTCCTTTTACGTATGAAACAACTTTCCTTCTACCGCCTTAATATATCTTTCAGCAGAACGTTCCACTGCCTCATTTGCATGTTCTTTTACTACTCGATGAAAAGCGTTGTATAACCGATTAAACTGTAACGGCTTCACTCGATTCACCATTTCTTCCACTTTTCTCGCTGGTAATGGAATTAAGTTTGGATAGCTGTACATAAAGCTTACCCATCGTTCATCCGCTACAACTTGAATAATATCACCTGTTAACAAAATTCCTTTCCCATCATTACCTTCTTCCCAATGTAAGACAGATCCACCTTTAAAATGACCACCTAAACGATGAATAACCAATCCATCCGCTAATTGTAAAGACTCACCAGACCAATAAATAATACGACTACTCGGGCGCATCACCCACTCTTTATCATCTTCGTGTATATAAATTGGTACATCAAATGTCTCTGCCCATTCTACTTGTGTTGAATAATAATGAGGATGAGACAAGGCAATTGCATCTAGTCCACCAAGCTCTTTTATTTTCGCAATTGTCGTTTCATCTAAATAAGTAATACAGTCCCATAGTAAACGATATGATTCTGTTTTCACTACATATGCCGTTTGACCAATCGCAAATCCTGGTTTTGTTGTAATACTAAAAAGCCCATTTTCCTCTTCGATTATTTCATTTTTATATGTATCACTTGTTTGTAAGCTTTCTAGCGTCGTCCAAGACTGCCCTTTCGGATTCACATATTGTCTCTCTTCATCACAAATATGACAACTCACTGGTTCTTCTACACCCGCTGCATACTGCACGCCACACGTTGTACAAACGAAATTTTTCATCATAATTTCCCCTATCCCTCTATTTTTATTAAGCTGATTTTTGTTGATAATGATCTGCTTTTTTATTTTCAATTAATAAACTGATAAAAGTAAGTAAATAAACACCTGTAACAGATAATGGAATGACAGTAAATCCTTTTTCTGCAAAAAGAATCCCGCAAACTGACGTTACGAATACAGTCCCTACGGATAATAAACCATAACTTTTGCTTTCATAAATCCATACGTACGGGATAAAATGAACACCTATTAACATCGCTACTACAAAAGGTAACCATTCTGGAAATTGAAAATAGGCAAGTAATACAAGCGGAATATTCAATACATTTATCCCACCAATTAATCCTGCCAAAACCCCTAACGGGTTTCCTTTCGCAAACATATCAATTTTCAATATAGCAGCTATCATTAATCCAAAAGGAAACACACATCCCATACCGATTAAATATACCCACACCACTTGTTTTTCAGAAAGAACAAAGCCCATTATACTCATAACTATCCAAAATAAAACACCAGCTAATATAATCGGTAATCCTCGCTTCGTTTTGATTGCTAAATCCTTTTTCGCTTCTGAAACATTCATTTCACGATCCCCCCAAAAATATTTGTACTATAAAGTCACCTCAACCTCATCCATCCAATAACGCCAAGCTGCTAAATAATCTTCTAAATCTTTCGGGTGGTGCCGTAAACATGTATCTATACGCAAATATAATCCTATGACTATCTCTTCATATAAATCACGGTCATTTTTATGAAATACACATTGTTTCATCGCATAACCAATCGTTTCTTTTGTTAAATCTTCTGGAGTTGAACAGAACGCATAAATTAAATCGTATATAGGATCTCCTAACACTGGTAGGGGATCAATTACACCATGCAACTCATTTCCTTGAAATATAAAATTATGAAATCCAAGATCACCATGTAATAAAAATGGCTGATTTATTCCAGCATCCCTATTCGCTAACTTAAGAACTTTTCTATACTCTTCCTCACTTATGTACGGTCTTACATTTTTATGAGCTTCCACCACATTTGTCGTTAAAAATTCATTCCAAGATTGAACCGGACTTTCTTTCCATCCCCAGCCATCTATACGTGAAACTATTTCATACTTATTAATAACTTCTTTTACAAGGGTACTAAGCGTAATTCTTTTTTGTCCTCGTCCGCACGAAGTACTACCTTCAAGGAAAGAATACACAATATATGTATGTAAAGGTTCCTTATACAAAAGATTTGCAAACAAAGTATTCCTTTCATAAAAAGAAAGAAAAATAGCTTCTTCACGTATTACTTCCGCTTCATTAAGTTTTACAACGTATTTTTCATCCAACAAATATACAGTACTTGTCGTTCCCCCGTTCAGCACTTTTACGCTAGTTGGATAATGTGAAATCACTTTCTCCTTAACTAGTTGTGCAGCGATTGTTGAAATGTCCATTCCCTCACCCTTTAATCCCGAAGATTTCTTCAATTCAAAAGACAACTTTACTATTATTTGACAAACACAAGGGAATTCCTCCTAAAAATCTTAATATAACAAAAAATAATTTTATTTCATTGCAACTGCTTCCTTCAATATTTCATCAAATAATTCATTCCATTTATGATAATGTGATACAATTTCTTCACTCCAAATGATCTTCATTTAATCTAGTAATTTCTATTAAATTATCTCTTTCTTTTAACTTACGAGCTAAACTTTCTACACCAAAAACTTCTGTAAATGTGTGGCTACCTACTATTAAGTTAATGCCTTTAAATTTCGCATGTTGCACTGTGTATAATGTTTTTTCTCCAGTTATATACGTGTCACACCCTTTTTCTAATGCACGTTCAATCAAATTTGTATTGTTCCCTGCACCAGTTAAAATCGCAATTCGTTTTACTGGTTTATCATGGTTTCTCCAGCTCTTCACTTTCTCTTCCATTTTTTCTTCAAGTCTTTCAACCAAGTTTAAAAATGCAATCGGTGCTTTAAATTCTCCTATTCCAGGTAATTCCTCTTCCTCATACGTAGAGTATTCTAAAATTGTATCTATCGCAATTTCATTAAATAATGATGTACACGTACCAAATTCAATAAAATCTAACGGCAAATGAATCCAAAAATGATTCATTTCATATTGTTTTAATTTCTCAATACAAGCCTCTTCCATTCCAAATAAAAAACTCCACGGTGCATGATGTGTAACTATCATGTCGATTCCATTTTTATACCCTTCTTCAATCGTCTCTAACGTCAAATTTGTTGTGTAACCAATTTTGTGAAATTCATCTTTACTTATATGAGTAAATCCATATTCACCATCACCGTATTTATGAAGATGCTCTCCAAATAATGATGTTATATATTCATTAAACTGCGTTATATTCATTTTTATTTCTCCTTTCATTTACTTTTATATTTCAAAAATAAGGAAATACTAACAACAACGTTACATACATATAGGAGGACAATATGAAACCTGAATTTTTAAAAGCTGTACATGATGCCATCGGAAATGTCGAACACATTCATATAGAGGAAAGCGGTGCTGACAGCTTACTCATCCATCATGATGATGCACAGCAGTTACAACAAGTCGCTAAAACGTTAGAAAATAACAATTTCCGCTCTGCTTTAAGAACAACTGGAGATGCTTCGTATATTGAAGTATTGAACAGATAGTGAAAGTCCGGATGTATGCTGGGCTTTCTTTTTTATCCCGCATTAACGGGCAGTAAGACCCTCACCTCAAAATTCAACGGAAGCAAAGAAGTTAGGTGGGGGATCAACTGCCCGTAAAAGCCCGATTGGTTCAACTAATAATCAGTGGGGATGCCCCACCCACTGATTAAAGTTTCACTTTATATTAAAACTTCAAACTCTTTCACATATACCGCTGTTCCAGCAATATCTATTTGTAACTTCTCATTTTCTACATCTTTCGTTACATATACCGTTACACGACCATCTTTATGTATTTCTTGCCCTTGTTCAACGATTAACTCCATTTCATGGTCAACATCTTTCTCCACATACGTCGCATAATATGCTCCCATTACACCTGAAGCTGTTCCTGTCACGGGATCTTCAATCGTTCCAGCATAAGCTGATGAGAAATGACGCCCATGCATATGTACCTTTTCGTCATAAGTTTCTAGACAAATTGGGTGAATAGAAGCATTAGGTATTTCTTTTAATACCGATGGAAACACCTCATTGTTAGGTTTCATTCTCTCACATACATCTAGATTTTTAACCGGTACAATTACGGTCCAGTTCCCCGTACTTCCATATACAATCGGTAAACTTACATCTAAATCATTTACTTCTAAACCGATACTATGAGCTAATTTTTCTTTTGAACCTGTAAATTCTTTAAACTGAGGTGCTGCCTGCCTCATTTTAATAAAGGTTTCTCCATTTTCATTTACACCTATTTGTATCGGTAAAATCCCGGCCTTCGTTTCAATCGTAAGGCTTGCTTTCTCTTCTAATAAACCTCTTTCACGCAAGGCAAATATTGTCCCAACTGTCCCATGACCACATAAATCCATTTCAAAACCAGGTGTAAAGTAGCGCATTCTTATATCTCCTACTTCTGAGGAAAGAACAAAAGTTGTTTCGTTAAATCCAACTTTTTCAGCAATACGCTGCATTTCCTCTTCTGTTAATCCATCTGCATCTAATACAATACCTGCTGGATTACCCATATTCGGTTTATTCGTAAATGCGTCATAATGAAATACGTTTATAGTCTTCATCTTCTTTTCTCCTAACCTTCTTTAAAAATTTTATAATAAAGCTCTATCTCCGTTTTCAACGAACAATTATTTCTCCAAAATATTCTCTGCATCTTTTCATTTGAAGTATGTGCGCTTCCGATGTAATAAGTAGCCCCTATTTCCTTTAACATATGTAAAGATTGAAGATGCAGCCGGGAAGCAATTCCTTTCCCACGATAACAAGGCATTACCCCAAAATAAAATAATCGTCCTTCACTTTCTGTTCCAGTTTCTATATGCGGTATGGACATACCAATCAGCTCATTTTTATCATAAAAAACAATACATGACTTTTCCCAACCCTTACCTAACTCTGTTTGTACAGAATAAAAATGTTCATCGATAGTTAAAATTGAAGTTTGATTCCCTGAACCCGACATACATTGTTCCCAAATATATTTAAATTCTTTTTCCGATAACGTTCCTTCTGCTATTGATCGATATGTATATTGTCTTTCAAGTTCTTCTATATTGTTCAATTCTCTACATACTTCTACCTTTGCTGCGTGCAAAGAAAAACCTGCATCAAGTAACACCCTCACACTTGAGTTATAACTACTAAACCTTTTGTTTAATACAATACTCGCTCTTTTTAACTCCCAATTAAAACAAACCTCTTCAAATCTACTTATCTTTTCTTTATATGTTTGTACGTTATACAAAACATCTTCTTCTATTTCTTCAATCGTTACTGCATGTGGTAAGCCATTTAATACTTTTTTAGAAGGGCCAAACAAATTCTGAATGATTGCAAGATCGTATATCACCACTTTAATTCACCTACACCTGGCTCAATAAACTTCCCTGAAACATCCTCATTTGAATCTATTATCCAATCATATATATTTTTTGCTCCTTCAGCCGGGGTCATATTCGCATCAAAAGCACCAATTTCAGTCTTTAATTTTCCAGGGTGAATAGCAGTTACACGAATTCCTTTATCCTCAAACTCTTGTTGTAAACAGAGCGTTAACATGTTTTGTGCAGCTTTAGCAATTCGATATGAATATGAGAAATGGCCTTGCGGAAACTCTTTGTTGGCCATTTTATGCAATGAACCTAACCGAGAGGACACATTTATGATTCTCGGATGATCCGATTTAGCTAAAGCCACATATGTACCTTTTACAGCTCGAATTACACCTAAGCAATGAATATTAAATAAGTCCGTTAACTCTTCTGAATTCGTATGTAAAACCTCAGTCTCCTTTCCAGTAATTCCTGCGTTATTTATAACTAGATCAATATACTCTGTATATTCCTCAAGCTGTTTCTTAATTTGTTCTGTACTTTCATCAGCCGATAAGTCTGCTAATATAGGAAAACATCTGCAACTAAACATTTTCTTCAATTGTGTTAACGCAACCTCAGTTCTAACTAACGGATAAACGATATGTCCATTTTCATGAAACACTTTTACTAACTGTAACCCTAATCCGCGATTTCCACCTGTAATTAGAACTCTCATATATTCATCTCCTTATTTTTAAAATAAATAAGAAAATCCATCCACTTACCATTCTCTAATGAAAACGCCTCTCTCTTGCATTCAAAAGAAAAACCGGCTCTTTCCGCAAGACGAACGGATGGCTCATTATCAACACGTATATGTAATTCGATTCTATGAAAATGAAGACGATTAAAAAATAACGATACTGCAGCTTTCACACTTTCCATGCCATATCCGTTTTTCCAGTATTGATTATGTATGGAATATCCCATCATCGCCCATTGATAGTCCATACGTAAAATTTTAATCAGCTCTAGCTTACCAATATTAGCTCCGTCTTCTTTACGAAAAATACCTAATACGTACATCTCATCTCGATGTGCTGCTTCATCAAAGCCTCTAATCCATTCCGTGAACCATTCTTTCGTTGATGATGCCATAACTTGATAACCATCGTCATATTTATACTGCGATGGTAACCTCTTATGAAATCCATCTAACCAACTTTCATAATCATCATTTTGGAACGGACGGATCATCAGTCTCTCTGTCTCTACCTGTAATAGCGGCAGCTTCATTTACATCTCTTCCCTTGATTAATATTTGAATATTCTTTATTATCTTACACAAAATACAAAATCTAGTAAATTATTATGTTTTGATAGACAAAAACCCAGTCATGCTTTATACATAACTGGGTTCTTCATCGTTTAATAACATTTTTATTTCACAAGAACTACATCCCTTAATTCCCTCTTCAACACTTTCCCTAAAGCGTTTTTCGGTAATTCTTCTACGAATACCACTTCTGGAATTTTGTAACTTGCTAACTTCTCCTTACAATACTGAATAATACTTTCTTCTGTTACTGTTGTTTCGCCATCCTTCACAATGTAAGCTCTTGGAACCTCTCCCCAAAATTCATCTGGAACTCCAACTACTGCCACTTCTAAAACACCATGTATTTCATGAATAACATCTTCTACTTGGTCTGGATATACATTGTCACCACCGCGTATAATAACGTCTTTATATCTTCCCATAATATGCAAGAATCCGTCGTCATCTATCATGCCAGCATCGCCCATGTTAAACCAATTATCTTTTACTACCTTCTTTGTCGCCTTTTCATTATTCCAATACCCTTTAAACATGTATGGACTTCTTACATGAATCTCTCCAACTTCATTTGCTTTAAGTTCATGTCCTGTTTCTGGATGAACAATTTTCACCTCTACATTTTTCAAGGCTTTTCCTACAGAAGACATCTTTTCTTTTCCCATCATTGGATGCCATGAAGTTACAACCCAACCTTCTGTACTACCATAGCCTTGCACCATATAGATTCCTTTTTCCATATATTTTTGAATGAGCGTTTCTGGCACTTTTGTTCCACCGCTTTGTGCTACTTTAAAGGTTGAAATGTTCCGTTCTTTTTTATTTAGTTCATCAAGCATATAGCTATAAACAGCCGGGAATGCAAGCATCGTAGTAATTTTCTCTTCTTCAATCTTATCCCAAATAAGAGTAGGATTCGAATCAGCTAAGAAGATCATCGTAACACCATGATAAATACAATTTAAAATAGAAAGCACGCCACTCATATGAAATAATGGATGCACGGATAAAAAGCGTTCACCTGCTGGAATTTCTCTTTGTCCTGCAATCTCTGCAAAATAATGATGTAAGTTTTTATGTCCAATTACGCATGCTTTTGCCTGTCCAGTCGTTCCTGAAGTAAATAAGTAAATGGCATCATCTTCTTCATGAACTTCTACGTTCGGTTCTGTCATTGGCTGTTTTTGCAACTCTAATTCAAATGAACCAAAGCCTTCTTTTGTCGTTTGAATTACATAAGGAATTTCTTTAACAGCATCAACATTTAATAACACTTCACTAAATTCTTCATCAATAACTAACACTTTTAATTTCGCTTCTTTTACAATCGTTTCTAATTCATATACAGTAAGCTGATGATTTAGCGGAATACATACCGCTCCAATTTTTAAACTTGCCATCATAACGCTTGGAAATGGGTGATTATTTTTGCATAGTATTCCTATACGATCTCCTCTTTGCACACCATTATGTAATAAATAATATGCAAGCTGATTTACTCGTTCATTATATTGCTGAAACGAATATCTTTTCTCCCCCCCTACAAGCGCTTCCAAATTTGGTGATTGCATTGCTCTTTTTTGTAATAATTTTTGCATCGTTCTCAAGTAAAACTCCCCTTTATATATGTTAGGTTTTTTATTTTACCAGATTAACTATTAATTTACTAAAGATTACACTTAGTGAATATAACAAGAATATAAAATAGCCATTTACTTCACAAGTAAATGGCTATTTCCTCTTATATATTAGAATACTTCTTGTTCATTACATATTGCACATACTCAGGTGCACTTTTATCAATCTCTTCATCACTTAATTTATATTCGGCACCATATAAATAAAATGAAGGTATAAATTTCATGTCTGTATATAAGCATGTAGCTTGGAATGGTTTCGTCAACTCATCCATCGTAATTCCGCTATTTTCATAATCTTTTTCTAATCCACCTATAGAAACTGCTACACCAAACTCTTTTCCCTTCACTTTATCCCCTTTTGATCCGTATGCAAATCCATATGTTAATACATCATCAAACCATTTTTTTAATAATGGCGGTGTGCTGTACCAGTAAAGCGGAAATTGGAATATATATCTGTCATGTTCTACTAATAACTTTTGCTCTTCTTCAATATTAAACTCCCAGTTTGGTGCCACTTTATATAATTCATGCACCGTAATTTCATCTGAATGTTTCTCAAGTTCTTCTATCCATCTTTTATTAATTTTTGATTTTTCAATATGAGGGTGTGCTACAATTACAAGTGTTCTCATCATTTTCCATCCCCTTTATAAATGAATCAATCCTTTACATATTAGTATGAATGCATTACATATAATTGAAAAGTACGTACTTTCAGGTGCTATAGGAACCTTGAGGTACCTTTGGAGGTGTTATATGCATCAAAATGATAACTGTCCAATTGCAACGACGCTCGATGTAATCGGTGGAAAATGGAAAGTTCATATTTTATGTGTTTTGATGGATGGAAAAATGCGAACAAATGAAATCCGACGAGAAATCCCAAACATTACGCAAAAAGTTCTGACTCAACAACTTCGGCAACTTGAAGCTGATGGGATTATCCATCGTACTGTATATCAAGAAGTACCACCAAAGGTTGAGTACACAATAAGCGAATACGGGAAATCTTTAATGCAAATTATGAATGAACTATTTGAATGGGGAAAAGATCATCAGCTCAAAAGATTACATGACTAAAAAGGCACTATATACTTTGTTTAATCCTCAATGTTTATATTTTGTGTTTTTATAAATTTTATTTTTATCGTTTTTGGGCTAACTTGTTTTCTTAGATTGATGGACGTGACCCCACATCCATCAATCTAAAAAGATATAATTAGAAAAATGAGATTTCTATACAATTTCGCATATAAACACTACTTCTACCTCATTAAACACTTGCCCGACTTTTTCTAATCTCAATTGTACGTAAACTATAAAGGAGCACACCTAAACCGAGAATTTTTTCGTTATTAGACGCATTAGAACCTAAGGTAATAGTAGGTACATTTAAACCCATAAACCTTTCACTCCATTCTATAGGCATATATCCCTGCTTACCAATTACTAATGTACGTCCATCTATTGTACGGAGAGTACTTTGAATAAAATCAAACTCAACTTCTACATCTGACAATTTTGTGGCTTTATCTGTCATCAAAGTACCTCGTATCATAGTAAATCCTTGTATCATTTTTTCTTTAAACATACCAATCTGATTATAATTTGAATCATAGACTACCCAATCATATCCGTCCACTTCAGTATGAAAATAAGCTAGAATTTCCCCGCTACTCGTTTCTAATCCGTAAACATCTTTATTATGTAAAAAGGGTATTACTGAAAAAAGAATATTTGATGAAACCATCTTTGTTCCTGCTATATACTTACCATCAGGATGATATAGACCAAATTGCTTGTTTCGTTTTGGTAATTCTAATACAACCAAAGTATCAACATCCCAAAATGTTGCATTACTTTTTATCATATTCTTTTGTATCAACTTTCCTTTTCTTAACTGCCAAAATCCAATCCCAAAAAAGATAGAAGCAGCGATAACAAAAAAGATAAACTGCCCCCAATTAATATGTCCCCAATCTTCATATACAGCGCATAAAGCAAGAATAAAAATACCCGTCCCAATTAACAGTTTCAACTTTCCTTTTCGTTTATAGTAATCAAATAATTCCATTTCTATATCTTCACCCCTTATTTGTGGTTCCTAACTATTAATATATCAAAAACATATAATTCCCTCTATTCAAAAATATAAGTTCTTCCACTGTCCACTGCATTGGAAACAAAGTGATAGTCGGCCTTTTGAGCTCAAACTCCTGAGAAAGAATAAAAGCGAAATCAATATTTTTTTATTTTAGAGATAATACCATATCACCATCAAGCTAATAAAAAGATACTCCTTAAAAATAAAAAACGCTATTCTCTCTGTAAAATCATAGAAAAGAATAGCGTTTCTTATTTTGAAATAGAAGTCAGCATTTAAACTAAACATGCTAATATTGATTTTGTGCGATTGTCAGTTACTTCATAATAAATTTCTAATCCTTTCCGAGTACCTGTAACCATTTTAGCAGCCTTTAGTTTAGATAAATGTTGACTAATTGTACTTTGAGGCATTTCCAAATCCCCATACATTGTTGTTACATTAGTAGGACCTTTTGCAAGCATTATTTTTACTAATGATAAACGAACAGGATGCGCCAATACCTTTAGTACTTCAGAGATTTCTTCAAACATTTCTTTTTGTTCTTTCATCTTATTGCTCCCCTTTTATATACATATTTATGTTATCCATATATATAATTCGAAGGTATATACAATTTTATGTCCGTCATTTTAAAAAAATATAAAAAAACTTTTTCTCGAAACTAAAGGAGTATCTTCACATAATGTCTCACTATTAGAACTCTTATAGATACAGATGTATGTACTCTACACTCAGCTCACTAAAATTAATAAAAAAGAGAGCAGATAACCTGCTCTCTTAAGATGCCTCCTTATGTTCCGTGGAATGTTTTACACTTCCTATTCTCTTTAGCTTATTCCAACCTACCGCTACTCCTCGAATCGATGAGAATATAGATTTAACGACAACATAAGTCATAAATTGACGATAAATAAAGCGTTGTAAAATTAACAATACTAATGGTTTCGGATTCTCTTCCTCTAATTTAAATGCAAATAGAGATGCGAGAAGATCCATTAAAAAGAATACAAAATAAAATCCTAAAACTTTTAGCGGATCACTACTAAATAACCCCATAATCATTAATATATCTGCAAAAGGAGCAATGAATTGCAAAACATATTGGAATAACCACATGTTAGGCAATGCAATAAATCCTAACGTTTTATGCTTTGAATTACATAACGCTTTTCGATGTTTCCAAAGACATTGGAGTGTACCATATGACCAACGATATCGCTGTTTAATGAGACTTTTCACATCTTCAGGTGACTCCGTAAAAGCATACGCTTTTTCTTCATATACAATTCTATGTCCTTGACGTAAAAATGTAATAGTAAGATCTGTATCTTCTGCTAATGTATCTTCGCTTAAATATCCCGATTCAACTACATTCTTCTTACGCCACGCCCCAATAGCCCCTGGAACTACTGTAATACAATTTAATTCATCAAAAGCTCTACGTTCTAAATTAAATCCTGTTATATATTCAACATGTTGCCAAGTAGTTAACAAGTTTCGTCTATTCCCCACTTTAACATTACCTGAAACTGCTGCTACATTTTGATCTTCAAAGTGTCTAACCATGAGAGAAATGGCGTCTTGCGCAATAATAGTATCCGCATCTAAAGTGACAATAATCTCTCCTCGCGATTGTTGAAACCCTAAGTTCATTGCCGATGATTTCCCGCCGTTTTCTTTCTGAATGAAACGAACTTTAGAGTGTTTATAAAATGTTTCTTGCATTACTTTTGACGTACCATCTGTCGATCCGTCATCCACAACAATAACTTCAAATTCTCCATACTTACTATCCAAAATTGAGCGAATCGTCTTAGCTATCACCTTTTCTTCATTATATGCTGCTATGACAACACTAACAAAAGGTTGATAGGACGAATGAATAGTGTGAGGTAGCGTTTTTCTTTTCTGCTTCCATGCAAAATAAATTAAGAATAAGAATCGAAAAATCCCTAATCCAATAGCGATATAAAAAATAGTTGTTAATATATGTTTAAAGTATCCCGCCCCTGAAAAGACAGCTTTATTGTAAAGTAAATATTGCTTCCCCTCAGAAGAAACAGGAGGCATAATTTCATCACGTTCTTTATTCATTAAATCTGAAATTGTTACAAAACTATATCCATGCTTTTTTAAGTCTTTAATAATGATCGGCAACGCCTCTACCGTATGGGTACGATTCCCTCCCGCATCATGGAGAAGAATAATATTTCCCTCTCCCTTATAAACGGGATTAAGAGCACGCTTTACTAATTCATTTGTTGATGGTGTTGCCCAGTCCTCAGGATCCACTTTTTCTGCTACCATTGTATAGTTCATATTTTGTGCCCGTAAAATAGGCAATATTTCATTTGAGGAATCCGGGTTAGCATCCGCTTCGTATGGTGGCCTAAACAAAACTGTAGAATGCCCAGTTATTTCCTGGATCAGACGTTGCGTCGTATTAAGTTCTACTTTGGTTCGTAGTAAAGACGTATCAGCTACGTTAGGATGCTTGAAAGTATGATTGCCAATTTCATGCCCTTCATCGTATATTCTTTTCACAATACTAGTATTTAGTTGTGCGTTTTCACCAAGTACAAAAAAAGCAGCTTTGATCTTATTCTCTTTTAATATATCTAAGATTTCCGGCGTATATTTCGGGTCTGGTCCATCATCAAATGTTAGTACTACTTGTTTCCCTTTCGGTTTTCCATATCGTTGCACTTCGTATGCAGATGGTAAGGATTGATATACTTCATCTGTAAGATAACCATCTTTACCTACTTTAAAATCTCTCAATCCATTTTGCTTTTCATTCTCAATCTGTAAAATTTCACCTTGTCCAGAATAATTCACTTCATCTAAACTAGTGATTTTATGTAATACATCAGGATTTTTTTGTGCCTCAATCGGATTTTTTAAAACTTTCCATATTGTAGGATCTTCTGCTCCTAATCTCCATAACGCAAACCCCTTTGCTTTGTTGTCCATTGCGATTTTCACTTGATTATAGAGAGTAACGCCGTCTAAGAACCAAGCAGTATGTTCTTTATCTCCTGTTTTATATCTAAAATAAGGATTTCCACTCATCTTATCCCATTGAATATTCATATCTGAATTATGAGCCATTACCATAACTTCTGAAAAAGTTAAAGATTTCGCCGGTTCCTTACTATTTACTTTCCAATCATATCCATAGTTACCGAAAGCAACTATAAGTTTATTAGACGGAATATTCAGTTCTTTCAATGTGTGTTGAAACCATTTATTTGAAGCAATTGGTCCTGGCTCTCCTGCTCCATAGTGCTCATCGTACATCATTACAATCATTCGATCTATTATTTTTGCTAACGCACTATAATCAAAAGCCTTATCATTAGCTGGAACATCTTGTGTAACGAGCAAATCATGTTTATGAAAGACCGTAGTAAGTTCTTTCATAAAATTTGTTACGTTTTCTCTATCACTTTCAGGTACGGCCTCAAAGTCAATATTAATACCCGCAAATCGATTCTTTTCAACTTGCTTTACTAAATCATTTATAAACTTTGTCTTTACATCATTTGAGGAATTCAGCAACTTATGAATTAGCCCACTATCCGGACCAGAAGCTTCCTCAGTATAGTTAGTTAGTAAAGGCATAATTTTCACTTGATTTTTTTCTGCTAACTTTACTATCTCAGGTTTTATCTCACTTCTAATCGTTAAATCTGCTTTTAAATGATACCACTCCGGTACTAGCGTGGTTAATGAATCAATATTTTCTTTTAAAGAAGCGGTACTATTTTCATCCCAGTTTACATAAAAACCATACACTTCTTTACGTTGTTTACTATCCTTCGGCGAATTCACCAAATTTTTATTATCCTTCGTTTCGGTATTTGGTTTAAACTCTTCCTTCTTTAACTGCTGATCACTAAGTTTTTGATTAATTGGTACAAGTTTAGTATCTTGTTGTACAGCTGTATTCATATTTGGAATTTCTGGTGTTGAAAAAATACTTCGAAAGAAAAAATAAAATACAATACTTACGCTAACTATTGAAATACATAGAAACGAAATAAAAGCTATGTTTCTTCTTCCTTTCGGATCATAAAAAACAGGTTTTACTTTATCTTTCTCTTGTTGAATGTTTTTCTCCATTATATTTTTCACATACTCCTTCTTAATAGAACGATAGAATAATAAAGTACAACTTTAAGCAGCCCAACTCCCACCTAACTTCTTTGCCCTAGCCAAATTTTGAGATGGGAGTTTTACTGCCCGCAATAGTGAGATAACTCCTTTTCACTTTAAAATGAATCTCCCACTTCTATATTTCTATTGATTCTTCTTTTCATTCCCTTGCTGGTGGCCTCTATTTTCTTGTTGAGATCCTCTTCCGTTGTTCCCTTGCTCGTTTCCAACACTTTCTTTCTGGGATCCTCTTCCGTTGTTCTCTTGCTGGTGCCCATTATTTCCTTGGGACCCTCTTCCGTTGTTCTCTTGTTGGTGCCCAGTATTCCCTTGGGACCCTCTTCCGTTATTTCCTTGCTGATTCCCATTATTCCCTTGCGATCCTCTTCCGTTGTTCTCTTGCTGGTGCCCATTATTTCCTTGGGACCCTCTTCCATTATTTCCTTGCTGATTCCCATTATTTCCTTGGGACCCTCTTCCGTTGTTTCCTTGCTGATTTCCATTATTCCCTTGTTGGGATTCTCGACCGTTGTTTCCTTGCTGATTCCCATTATTTCCTTGTTGGGATTCCCTACCGTTATTCTCCTGCTTATTCCCTCTATTTTCTTGCTGAGATCCTCTACCATTGTTTTCTTTTATTTGCTTCGTTGGCTGTTCCTCTATTTTCTTTTGTTCTTTATGCTCTGGCTTCTCATATTTTTTGTCTTTTACAGAAGACAAATCTGGCGATACATCAGGAGATGACTCCGGCTGTGATTGCACCTCTTCTTCGTTTTCCACCGGATTAGACGGCGTGGCAGGCGGCGTAACCGATTTGTTCTTCTCATTCTCTTGCATTATATAGACACCTGTACCAATTCCAGCTTTTCTAGCATTCTCTCGTACTTGCATCGTGCTACTTTGATATTCGACTGTAATATGTTTTAGCTCATATTCTTTCTTTAATTCTTTCATTACCTTTTCCAACTTCGGTTCTAGCAACTTATCCTTTGCAATAGCGGTTAGCATAACTTGCTTATCATTCGTTAAATACTTATCCTCTTGACTCTGCTTTATAATTGTACGTATTACTTCTTGCAATTGTTTATTTTCCCATTGCTTCAATTCTTTTAAAATACGCCTTCCATCATCATTACAAGCTTGTAAATCTATAACGCGAAGATCCTTCGTTACGCTCACTTCTAAACTTGGATTTATATCAACTGAGACGTAAGCGAATACTTTTTCTTCCGGTTGGTTGTAGAAAAATAACAGCGCACATAGAAAACAAGCAACAAGTAATGATGCCGGCTTTAAGAAATAAGGGATTGAAAAACGCGATGCTTTTTGTTCTTGCTCATCAAATGAAATTTCCTCTCCAATCATGCAAGAATCCCCTTTTCTTTTACACGTAATAAACTCTCCATTTGGCGTTAAAACAACTACGCTATGTTTTTTTATATCCATCACAATTCCTTTATTCATCATGCTTCCCTCCCCTTATATAATCAAGAATGTATGTATAGTTGTTTGCGAAGATAATACACATTGCAATGATATATTTTCTATGCCGTTCCAACGTTTTACGACTTACCCTAACACGCGGTTCAATATGTTTAAGCGGTAACTTTTTCTTCCGGAACAGCTCCTCCATCATTTCCTCTTCTTTTATAATCATCTTTACAATTTCTATTAAGTGTTCACGCGTATCACGATGCTTAGGAGATTCTTTAGCAAGCTCTGAAAATGTGATTTTAAACTCAGCTAACACACTTTGAAAATGGAGAATTTCTTCCTTACGGTTACCATTTTCTATTTCCTTCATATACTCCGTAAGCGATACTTGCATTTCTAACATTTCCTCTTGCTCATCTTCTTTTAAAAAGACAAGGTTATGCTTAGACTCCTTGCGTATATAGTCAATTACATCTCTTTTTATAAGAAGATCAGCAAACGCTAGAAAAGATTTCCCTTTTTTATATGAATACTGTTCAATTGCTTCGTTAAACGCAAACAATCCAATACTATATTCATCATCCTGTTCTGTAATATATCGGCGGCAGACAGACGAGATTGATTTTCTAATAAACGGCTGATACTGTACGATAAAAGCTTCTTTATCTTCTTCATTATTTTGTATGTTACATACGATATCTTCTATTTTCGGTTTTCTTAAGATCTTCATTACTAAACTCAACACGGGTAATCTCTCTCCCTCCTTCTGCTTGAAATAGAAAAATGGTCACTAAACAAGTGACCATTCAACCACAGTTTCTTTAGGCTTGTCTTCTTGTTGTTCATATTTTTCAAAGCCAACTTTTCTATCGTTCTTACAGTTAGGCTTACATTTCACTCTACTTTCTTATTTTCTTCCGCTTGTTTTGCTTGCTCTGTTTCTATTTTATCTGCAATCCTTGAATAACTCTTCTCTATATCATTGGTAATTTCACCCTTTTATTTCGGATGCCCCACTTAATCTAGTAATTTTATTAACACGTCAATATTCTTTCATAATCAATTTTCTTCTATTTATTTTCTTCACTATACATATTCGGAGGAATACAAAGTTTTATGGGGGTCAAAAAATATTTTTTATAAAAAATACATATTTATTTCAAAAATAAAAACCATTGATTTGAAAAGGACTAATCAAATTGATGGTTTTCTTATCATATCTATTAAATTAAGTTCGGCTCTCATTATGTATAAAAAAATCTGCTGTTCTCCCTATTTCCTGCCGCTTTTCTCCATCGTTATCTTTCTTGATTATCATAATATGTCTTATCTGCATATTTTTGATCATTTCCTTTTAGATAAGCTAATATTACTTTTGGATTTTTAAGTAAAGCCCAGTCTCCATATGTATCAAATCTTCTGCATGAAGTTATCATGCCATTTTTAATGGTACCAAATTTCTTATTATTTCGTTTTCCCCATTCTTTTAAGCGTTTCGCGAAATCTGCATCCTCTGCCATAAGCATGTTTTCATTAAATCCGTTAATTGCCATAAAATCTTTTCTATAACACCAAAAAATCCCCACAGATATAGCTCCGTACTTAAAAAGTAAGGGAATTATAATTAGAATTGCAGAAAAGAATATTCCAAAAGACATTCTTTCGAACTTCCCATTCACCCCACCACCAATATATTTACCTGAAGATAAATATTTATCTACATTAGATAACAAAGACTCTGTCATTATCGTATCAGCATCTATAGTAACGATTATTTCTCCACTAGCTATTTCTGCCCCTGCATTTCGGATTTTAGATAAGTTTTTATCTTCATTTTTTAATGTAATACAATCATAAGATTTTGCTATTTCCTCTGTTTTATCTGTGCAACGATTTAAAACAACTATAACTTCCGTTTGCTCTTTATATGCCACTGATGCTTTTGCAATTGAATCCAAACATTTTCTAATGTACTTTTCTTCATTATGTGCAGGGATTATAATAGAAAACTTCACATCTTTTTGTAAATCGCTTCCTGAAGATTCGTTTATTTCAGTCATAATATTCCCCCTTATTTTAGATAAATATATGTTATACATAACATATATTAAAATTGATTAAGTTTTATTATAAAAAAGTACTTAAAACAATATAGACATATTATTTTAATTGTAATAGGGCTACTATTAAGCTAACAAAAATTGACGTTGCATAAGCTTAGCTTAATAGGGACGTGTTGGGGCCTCTATATAAAAAACCACAGTTTACACCCAAACTGTGGTTTTTTGACGTACAATGATTTATCAACTTCTGTTTTTAGTCTTAAAATCTGCAACAGAACCAGGATCCCTCCTGAAAGTATAAATTCCAAGGAGGGAATCCGTTTTTTTATTTACTTATATACGTACA
This sequence comes from Bacillus paranthracis, assembly GCF_001883995.1. Classification (GTDB taxonomy): domain Bacteria; phylum Bacillota; class Bacilli; order Bacillales; family Bacillaceae_G; genus Bacillus_A; species Bacillus_A paranthracis. Next base: position 41,220 of record NZ_MACE01000084.1, read on the forward strand.
GCTGTACCACTTACCGCAACCATTAACATTCCATCACGAACAACTTCGTAATCTACGTCAATACCAACGATAGCGTTCGCACCTTTT
>NZ_MACE01000085.1 GCF_001883995.1 Bacillus paranthracis
CCCGTTGGTCAAGTGGTTAAGACACCGCCCTTTCACGGCGGTAACACGGGTTCGAATCCCGTACGGGTCATATTAAAAGAGATAGCATAATCTGCTATCTCTTTTTTGTTGTGTAAAAGTGATACTCAAGGTCATTAACGAAATGGCACTTAGAAATATATCATAGCTGGGAAGATCCTAAGGAATTAGTTGTAGAGTTATTAGATACAGTTGAATAATAAAAATTGAAATATGGGTCGCTCAACTAAAGGATACTTTAATTGAGCTTTTTAATATTGAAATTTCTGTATTAGGCGCTACCACAGAAAACAAATAGTATAAATAGAAGAAGCTGTCTTTCAATAGGTGATCTACTGGAGACAGCTTTTTTATGATGCTAACGTTGTCGAGTTTTGTCGGTAAGTCGATATATTGCAAAAATCGCCGATATAATTTGAGTTACGGTCGATAAATTTCAATAATCGCTGATATATTTGGAGTTACAGTCGATATATTCTAAAAATCGCCGATATAATTTCACTTACCGACAAAAACATAAGAAAATCCCTTTCACAATCTAAAGAAAACGCCTCCATTGAAATGGATTCCACACCTATTCCAATAACTTTACACTCTATGTGAAAAAGTTCACAAATAGGTCATAATTTGTGAAGTAATTCACAATAATACGTGCTACAATATGAGTGTAAAGAAGTTAAACAACATTAAATTAGTATTTTAATTAATTACTTAAACAATCATAAAAAAATATATGTGAACAATAGAGAGGGGAAATTACCATGAAAAAAGGTATCAATCGTGTAGTATTAGTAGGAACAGGAGCTGTAGGTTGTAGTTACGCTTACTCAATGATCAACCAAGGTGTAGCTGAAGAATTCGTATTAGTAGATGTTAATGAAGCAAAAGCAGAAGGGGAAGCAATGGACTTAAGCCATGCGGTACCATTCTCTCCATCACCAACAAAAGTTTGGAGCGGTAGCTATGCAGATTGTAAAGATGCAGATTTAGTAGTTATCACTGCTGGATTACCACAAAAGCCAGGTGAAACTCGTTTAGACTTAGTTGAGAAAAATACAAAGATCTTTAAACAAATCGTTCGCGGTATTATGGATAGCGGATTCGATGGAATCTTCTTAATCGCAACTAACCCAGTTGATATTTTAACTTACGTAACTTGGAAAGAATCTGGTCTACCAAAAGAGCGTGTAATTGGTTCTGGTACTACTTTAGACTCTGCTCGTTTCCGTTACATGTTAGGTGACTACTTAGATGTAGATCCACGTAACGTTCATGCTTACATCGTTGGTGAACACGGTGACACTGAACTTCCAGTATGGAGTCACGCTACTATCGGTGTACAAAAACTAGAAACAATCTTAGCTAACAACGAACAGTACAAACAAGAAGACTTAGACAAAATCTTTGAAAACGTACGTGATGCAGCTTACCATATCATCGAGCGTAAAGGTGCAACTTATTACGGAATCGGTATGTCACTACTTCGTGTAACTAAAGCAATCTTAAACAACGAGAACAGCGTATTAACTGTATCTGCATACCTTGAAGGTCAATACGGTGAGAAAGATGCTTACGTAGGTGTTCCAGCTGTAATTAACCGTGAAGGTGTACGTGAAATCGTAGAGCTTGAGTTAAATGAGGATGAAAAAGCGAAATTTGCTCATTCTGTAAAAGTATTAAAAGAAACAATGGCACCAGTACTATAATAATAATTGCTAAATAATCCAGAAGTGGGGAACTACTTCTTACTTCTGGATTTATATATAATTTAATATAAATTCCTTTTCCGGTTTCCCTTGTATATCCCCAATATACCCCTTTTGCTGGATCAGGGTCGTTTATAGAAAAGAGCACTCTACTTTGCGTAGAGTGCTCTTTATTATTATCATTTTTTAGGCGTTAATCCCAATTTCTTTAAAATATCTGCCAGTGTACCGCTTTTTGATTTTTCAACAGGTGTTTGTGATTTAGATGCATCGGGACCTTTTTTCAAGAAGTTCTTTTCAACGAAGCGAATATCTTTTTCGTCAACAATACCATCTTTATTTAGGTCACCGTCTTTCACAGATACTCCTTTTTTACCATAGTTGCTAGCGATAATTTCAGCATCTTTTATATCAATTACTTTATCGCCATTTACATCACCTGCAAGGTTTTCATCAAGGCGTGCATAATAATATTGGCCAATTAGCTTACTGTCTTTTTCAGTACCAAGTTTCGTTGTTAGTCGGCTTGTTAAATGCCCTGGTACTTCTACATATAAGTTATAGTCGCGTTTATTAACAGGAAGTCCATTTAGTTTGAAGTATCCGTATTTATCTAGTGAGCCTTCAAACTTATGACGGTAAGAATCTGTTGCATATACTTTTACGCCAAGCTTTGTATAATCGAATTTCTCATCTAAATAGCCACGTTCATTTAAGAATGCACCAGGTTTAATATTTCCTTCTACTAGTGAGTTTAAAGACATAACTGAGAATGTTTGATCTTGAAGGACACGCATTCTATTTGGCTCTGATTCACCTTGTTTCCAGTAAGCGAACACTGATAAATCTAATTGAGCATTTGCTTCATAAAATTCATCATTTTCTACCTTAAAAGTTATATCAATGAACGGGAAGTCACCATCTAATCCAGCGAAGTTTTTATCATCAATAGCCCCGCCTACTGTAACAGAACCTTCTTCTAGTTTTGATTCATTTATTTTTGCGGTTACCCCTTTTTCAGAAAGGAGTTTTTCAAAAGCAGGATTCAATTTCACATTTGCAAATTTGAAGTTCTTCTCTAGGAATTTTACGTTAAATGCCCCAGCAACGAATTGTTTTACGTGTTTCGCGTTTAGGGTTACTGTGAACTCGTCCCCTTTATATACTTCTTTTTTATCATAACTAGCCTTTGCATATTGAGCTCCTTGCGGGATAAACCAATAATTATTTACACCGCTTGGATAGTCAGGACCTGCAGTTGCATAATCGAAAATATATACGCCTGTGTTCATTGGACCTTCCACTTTAAAGGATTCAGGAGTAATGCCAACTTTAAAGTCTCCGTTTGCATTAATAGGTAAAAACTTATGCAAGTATGGAGAATAGTCATAATACATAACGCCATTCGCTTCTTGCGTAATGTTTAATCCTTTTCCTTTTAAGTAGTCAACGTTTGAATCATACACATTTCCTTTAATCCATAACGCTTTTTTACCATCTTCTACTGTGTAATTTTCTTCATTTAATTCATAAATACCAGGTTTTAATCCAGTTAATTTTACTTCTGGCGGTGTATTATCAATTACGACATAATCACCTTTCACACGTGCTTTCCCAGCTTTATCATAGCCAACAAACTCTATTGTGTAGTCTCCTTCTGGTAAGTTGATTTTCTCATCACCAATTGGTTTGGCAGGGTCATTTGTGAAAGGATACACTTTTCCGTTAAAGAATGAATCTAAGTAGTAATACACATCCGTTTTTAGTCCAGTCGTGTTTAATGTCCCAATGAAGCCGAGTGCTTTATTTGTTTTTGAATCTTTCACGATAAGGTCTAACGTTTCAAGTTCGCTATTTAATTGGAATGCCCCGTGAACATATGATTCACCATATGGATTAAACTTTGATGTATCAGTGGAAATTGCTTTTCTTGATAATATTGCATTTTCAATACCAGGTTCTGATACACGAATAGAGAACGGAATTTGGTACGTTTCTTCTTTATTTTTCGTATTTGTAATATGAATATATCCTTCATATCGGCCTTGTTTTACACCGGCTGGAACATTAATTTTTGCTTCAATTTCACCTGATTTGCCAGCATCAAGTGTAATTGTTTCTGGAACAGAAACTTTTACACCGTTTCCGGTAGCGTCGTTAATAGAAGAAGATGCTGGTGTATAAGAAATTTCTGTTTTAAATTCTTTTTTCTCTTGTTTATTATGGTTTTCCACTTTTATATTTCGTTTTTGTTCAAGAGCTTCACCGTCTTTTTGATAGAACTTCCCGAATGCAATGGATCCAGTTTCTTCAGGGACTTCAATTACTTCATCATTTACAACTGTTTTTGTTGTATCTAGCACTTTAAAACTAGTTTCCGTATGAACGGCGTTGTACGCATCTACTCGTCCAGCTCCAACTTCATATACGGAATACTTTTCTTTTAAATCATCAGCTGTGTTCATAAGAGACGCCTTTACATCGAATGGAGAGTATTCTGGGTGTTCTTGTAAAATAAGAGCAGCAACGCCCGCGATATGAGGAGAAGCCATAGATGTTCCTTGCATACGCTCGTAGGAAACGTCATAGTTTTCGCCCTCTTGTGGGTCGTTAATATATTCAGGTACTGTTGAAAGTACAGCAACACCAGGCGCTGTAATATCTGGTTTAATATCATCATTTGATGTAACAGGACCGCGTGAGCTAAAGTCTGCAAGATGATCGCCTTCTGTTTGAATATAACTAAGTTCGTCAAAGGTAAAGGATGTATTACCTTGTTCGATTTGAGCTTTTAGTTTTTCACCGTCTTCTTTCGTTAGGCGGAATGCGGGAATGTATTTTGTACTTTCGCCAACATAGAAAGGAATTTCTCCGTCCACATTGTTATAAATAATAACGGCTTTTGCACCAGCTTGTTTTGCATTCGCAATTTTTTCATCAAATGACAGTGTACCGCGTGCAACGAGAGCGATTTTTCCTTTTACATCTTTTTTACTAAACTCGTCAGGCGTACCGATTCCTACCGATTCGATAGATAACGTTTGTCCCTTGAAATCTTCTATTTTATCAGTGAAGTTTTTGCCAAATAAAATCAAGTTAGGGAATTGTACTTGTCCAGCATGACTTGATAGTTTCGGTAAGGAAATAGAGCTATCACTTGCTCCAACCGTAATTGCAAAGGGAGAAGCACCTGGTGATCCGAGTGTTGCTGGATTTGGACCAGAGTTTCCAGCGGCAACGACTGTAACAACACCGGAAAGCATTGCGTTGTTAACAGCGATAGACGTTGGATCAAGCGGATTGTTGCTCTCATCACCTAACGATAAGTTAATGACGTTCATACCGTCAGAAATTGATTTATCGATTGCAGCAATAATACCTGAACTAGCTCCACTTCCGTATGGACCGAGTACACGATAGTTATACAGTTCAATGTCAGGTGCAACACCTTTTACTGCGGAATCTGATTTGTTTTTCTTTTGCGCAGAAACGATACCTGCTACGTGAGTACCGTGGGCTGTGTAGAAGGAAGAGCCACGATCATCAAATTCAGGAGCGCCAGATTGTTGCCACTCTGTATAAGTTGTTTCCATCGGATCTGCATCGTTATTAATAAAGTCCCAACCTTTTACTGAGTTTGGATCTACCTTGCTAGAGTCTTCGCCAGGTTTTGCGCGATAGCCCTTATACACGTCTTTTAGGTCAGGATGATTGTAATCAATACCTGTATCTAATACACCAACTTTAATTCCTTTTCCGGTAATGCCTTCGCTATGTAACTTATCGACCCCAATTTGCGGAATACTATCTGTTAGTTTTTGAGGTGCTTTCTGCTCTGCTTGTTTTGGTAAATTTAGTTTCACTTCATAATCTTTCCAAATACGCTTTACAACGCCAATTCGTAACAATTCTTCTACTGTATTTGCAGGTAACGTCAGCGCAACCCCATTTATCGCATGTTTATAAGAACGTTTAATTTGTACAGACTGGAAATTCCCTGACTTTACTGATGGGCTAAATTGATAAAGGCGTTTTAGTCCTTTTTGAAATTCCTCATGCTCTTGATCAATACGCGCTTTTATATTTTCAGGAGCAGCTTGTAATCCTTTTTCTTTTTGTTTTAATTCATTAATCTTTACTGGAGCTGTTTGAAATTCTACAATGATATTTACTGGTTCCGAACTACTTGTATTAATATCTGGCGAGATAGTAAAACCAGGGTTGACATCTAACGTTTGTAATGCCTGGCGCTGTTCTTTAGAAAGTTTTGATAGTAAAGACTGGGCGTTTGAAGAGTCAATTTGGTTAATAGGATTTTCAGCAAGTACATTGAACGGAAGGGCAGTTGAAAGCAGAACACCAGCCGTTACAATTCCGGTAACAAAACGATTTTTCTTTTTCATGTATAAGCCTCCGATAATTTATATTTTAAAATTTATTTCTCCGTGCCTGGTGTTTGCTCTGCATGGAATGTCCAGTTTAGCTGTAAGGAATCACCCTGGAATTTATTTTGATCTTGTTCGTTGTCTTCAAAGGAGAAGAGCACGTGTAAATAATCTGTTTCACCAGATTTAATACCGTCTATTAAGTTATGACGTTCTAGAGAAGTAGCCACATCTTCAGGTTTCATAGTTTTTAATTCTGATAGTTTTGTTTCCCACAAAATTTCATGATCATCGTTTGGATTAGATGGCTTTCCATCATTCACTAAAAATTTAACGATGATGTGATCGCCTAAATCTTCACCATCATTATTTTTCTTTGCATCTGTAACTTCATAGGATGTTTCAAGTGCTACTTTTGCAATATCCAATGATCCTTTATTTTCAAGTGTGAAATTTTTTTCAATAAAGTCACCTGGTTTTAAATCTTTCACATTAACAATTACACTTGGATTAATAGAAAGGTCTAGTGTTCCAGCTTGAAATGAGTTACTAGATGTTTCTGAATCACTGAAGTAGGCGAATACACCGCCGAATGTAAGGGATAAGCCAAGCGTTGCTGTGACAACTCCCATTCCAACCTTTTGTTTTAATGACATAAGAAAGCCCCCTAATTAAATTTTTATAGCGACTGTTCGTAACAAGGATAAATAAGTAAACATAGTAGTCCGCTATGAATTATAGTTACGAAAAGTCGGTGTTCTTTATTGAGAACAAGTATATGCTTATAAATTTTCCATTTCAATACAATTGTGACGAAAAATGTTGAGAAACATTTTTTTATGACAGATTATTTTGTTGCGATTTTAAGTGGAAAATAGGATGAAAAAGAGGATGAAGCTAATAAAATAGAGGTTGAGAAATAAATAGTAAGATGAAAGACTAGTGAAAAATGAAGCGTTTTCAATGAATATTCGTCAAAATTCGATATTTTATATAGAAATGTGAAAAAAATTCAACATTTTTAAGAAAAAAACGTATATTTTTTATAAATTAACAAGGATATTTCAGTTTTTCGCAGAATTGGTAAAGTATAAAAAATTCTGTCATCTTAGTGAGGTGAGCATATTGAGTGTAATAAATTGTGAAGAAGTGAAACGAGATGAGTTTCATACAGAAAAGTACTATGACAGTTATAACATCTTTGGCGCACATATTGTGACGGAAGATGAGATGCGAGGTGTACGATTTACAGTATGGGCTCCTCATGCGAAAGCAATGAGTGTTGTTGGAGATTTTAATGAATGGGATTATGAGCAACATAAGATGCTGCAAGTGACAGAAGAGGGAATTTGGTCCCTATTTATACCGCATATAGAAGAAAGAGAAATATATAAATATGCGATTGAAACGATGGCTGGTGATGTCATTCTTAAGGCAGATCCGTATGCTGTGTATGCAGAAGTAAGACCGAATACGGCATCTGTAGTTTTTGATATAAAGGGATACGAATGGAATGATAAAAACTGGAGTCGTAAGAAAAAGAAAAAATCGGTTTATAAAGAAGCGATGACAGTTTATGAATTACATTTCGGTTCTTGGAAAAAGAAAGAAGATGGAACACTGTACTCTTACAGGGAAATGGCAGAAGAACTCATTCCTTATGTGGTGGAACATCAATTTACACATATTGAAATTATGCCGCTTGTTGAGCATCCATATGATCGTTCTTGGGGATATCAAGGAACGGGATATTATGCAGCAACGAGTAGATTCGGCACACCACATGATTTGATGCATTTTGTCGATGAATGTCATAAATATGGAATCGGTGTCATTTTAGATTGGGTGCCGGGGCATTTTTGTAAAGATGCTCACGGTTTATATTTGTTTGATGGGACACCGACTTATGAATATAAAGATAAAGATGTGCAAGAAAATCCAGTATGGGGAACTGTCAACTTTGATTTAGGAAAGAGGGAAGTACGTAATTTCTTAATTTCAAATGCGTTATTTTGGATGAGATATTTCCATATTGATGGTTTCAGGGTAGATGCAGTTGCGAACATGCTGTACTGGAATAAAGAAGGACAAGAGCAAAGTAATGAGCACGCTGTTTCATTTTTACGAGAGTTAAATGAAGCTGTGTTTGCAGAGGATGAAGATTTTCTTATGACAGCAGAGGATTCAACAGCTTGGCCACTTGTAACAGCTCCAACGTATGAAGGTGGGCTTGGATTCAATTACAAATGGAATATGGGCTGGATGAATGACGTGCTGAAATATATGGAATGTGCGCCAGAGTATAGAAAATATATTCATGATAAAATGACGTTCTCTTTACTATATGCTTACTCTGAAAATTTCATATTACCGCTTTCTCATGATGAAGTCGTTCATGGGAAAAAGTCGTTATTAAATAAAATGCCAGGAGACTACTGGGATAAGTTTGCTCAACTTCGTTTATTATATGGATATTTCTTTACTCACCCAGGAAAGAAATTACTTTTCATGGGAGGAGAATTCGGGCAGTTTGATGAGTGGAAAGACCTTGAAGATTTAGATTGGAATTTACATGATTTTGAAATGCATCGTTATATGCATGATTACTTTAAAGAGCTCATAGCATTGTATAAGCGCTCCAAACCACTTTGGCAGCTTGATCATTCGCCTGAAGGTTTTCAGTGGATTGATGCTAATAATAATGAGCAAAGTATTTTCTCTTTTATCCGCCAAGGGGATAAACAAGAAGATGCGTTAGTTGTCGTATGTAATTTTACGAAAGCTACATATGAAAACTATAAAGTAGGTGTACCAGATTTTGAGTATTATAACGAGATTTTAAACAGTGATGCTGAGCAATATGGCGGATCAGGGCAAGTAAATAAGAAACGTCTGAAGGCGATTCAAGAACCGTTTCATAATCAAGCAGCACATGTAGAAATTACAATTCCACCATTTGGCGTATCCATATTACGACCAGTGAAGACGAGAAAGGGGAGCAAAAAACAAGATGGCTCAAAAACAAAAGTGCGTAGCAATGTTACTAGCAGGGGGAAAAGGTAGTCGATTAAGTGCATTAACAAAAAATTTAGCCAAGCCAGCTGTTCCATTTGGTGGTAAATATCGCATTATTGATTTTACGCTAAGTAACTGCGCGAATTCTGGTATTGAAACGGTTGGGATTTTAACGCAATATCAACCGCTAGAACTTCATAATTATATCGGAATTGGCAATGCATGGGATTTAGACCGAGTAAGCGGTGGAGTCACAGTATTACCTCCTTATGCGGAGTCTTCGGGTGTGAAGTGGTACACAGGTACGGCAAGTGCCATTTATCAAAACTTAAACTATTTAAGTCAATATGAACCAGAGTATGTTCTCATTTTATCAGGTGACCATATTTATAAAATGGATTACAGTAAAATGCTAGATTACCATATTGAGAAAGAAGCGGACGTTTCCATTTCTGTTATTGAAGTGCCTTGGGATGAAGCGAGTCGCTTTGGCATTATGAATACGAACGAAGAGATGGAGATTGTTGAATTTGAGGAGAAACCGCAATTTCCAAGAAGTAATCTTGCATCAATGGGAATTTATATTTTTAACTGGGCGATTTTGAAAGAGTATTTAGAAATGGATGCAAGAAACCCTGAATCTAGTAATGATTTCGGAAAAGATGTGCTTCCGCTTTTATTAGATGAAGGGAAGAAGCTAATGGCGTATCCGTTTGAAGGATATTGGAAAGATGTTGGTACAGTGAAGAGCTTATGGGAAGCGAATATGGATTTACTGCGCGATGAAACATCACTGAATTTAAACGACCGTGACTGGCGTATTTATTCTGTTAATCCAAACGAACCGCCTCAATATATTGCTGAAAAGGCAAGAGTAGAAGAATCACTTATTAACGAAGGATGCGTCATCGAAGGGGACGTGAAGTATTCTGTATTATTCCAAGGGGTGACGGTGGAAGAAGGTAGTATGGTTATTGATTCTGTCGTTATGCCAGGAGCGAAGATTGGCAAAAATGTTGTGATTGAAAGGGCAATTGTTGGATCGGAAATGGTTATTGAAGATGGAACAATTATTCGTCCGGAAAAAAATGTTGACGATGTAGTACTCATTGCTGAAGGGAAATAGAAAAGGGGGATGAAATGAATGGGAGAAAAAATGTTAGGAATTATTAATGCAACGGGAAGTTTTCCTTCCTTAAAGAAAGTAACAGGGCATCGTTCACTAGCGGCGTTACCGTTTGGGGGCCGTTATCGACTCATTGATTTCATGCTTTCAAATATGGTGAATTCTAATATTCATAGTGTGGCAGTTTTTACAAGCCATAAAAACCGTTCACTAATGGATCACGTTGGTTCAGGCAAACAGTGGGATTTAGATAGAAAACGAGACGGACTGTTTTTATTCCCGCCAAATTGCCAATGTGATCAAGATGAATTTGGATCTTTTGCACATTTTAGAAGACATATTGATTATTTTCTAAGAAGCAGAGAAGAGTACGTCGTGATTACGAATAGCCATCTCGTAACAGCATTACATTTTCAAGCAGTGTTAGAGCGACATATACATACGGCAGCTGATATTACGGAAGTTTGCCATGAAGGGGTTTCGCTTCAAACATACGTGTTAAAGAAACAATTATTGTTAGATTTATTTGAGTCATATAAAGATGTGGAGCAATATAGCTTATTCGATGTAGTGAGAGAAAAGCGCGGAAAATCACTACATATTGCTACATATGAGCATGCAGGATATGTAGCTATTATTGATTCGATTGAAAGTTACTATAAACATAGCTTAGAAATTTTGCAACCTGCTATTTGGAAGCAACTATTTAAGAAAGAAGCACCGATCTTTACGAAAGTAAAAGATGAACCACCAACTCGTTATGTAAAGGGTGCAGCTGTGAAAAACACAATGATTGCAAACGGCAGTATTATTGAAGGTGAAGTAGAAAATAGCGTTGTCTCCCGTTCTGTTAAAATTGGAAAAGGTTCAATTGTTCGTAATAGCATTATTATGCAAAAGAGCCAAATTGGAGATAATTGTATAATAGACGGTGTTATTATTGATAAAGATGTGAAAATTGGTGACGGTGTTGTCTTAAAAGGAAACGCCGATGAGCCATACGTTGTAGAAAAAGGAAGCGTTCAAAACAGTACGATTAATAGTTATTCTTAAGAAATCAGTGGGGGTTTTTCCTCCACTGATTCAAGTTTTAATTTAAATGAAAACTCGAAGGGAGGAAGCTGCAAGGGAAGTAGTATAAGCTTTTCGTGCAGTGGGACAACAAGTGAATATTTTATTTGCAGTATCAGAATGTGTACCATTTGTTAAATCGGGAGGATTAGCTGATGTAGCAGGTGCGCTCCCAAAAGAGCTAAAAAAATTAGGTGTGGAAGTTCGCATTATACTCCCGAATTATAGTCTTATTCCGCAAAAATTAAGGGACGGATGTACGCTACATAAAGTAATTAACGTCCCGCTTGGCTGGAGAAATCAATATTGCGGAATTTTAAAAGGTGAGCAAGACGGGATTACGTATTACTTAATAGATAATGAATATTATTTTAAGAGGGATTCTCTGTATGGTCATTATGATGACGGAGAGCGTTTTTCTTATTTTTCGAAAGCAGTTTTAGAGTGTATTCCTCATCTTGATTTTGAAGTGGATGTTCTTCATAGCCACGATTGGCATACAGCTATGGTAAATTTCTTACTACGTGAAAAGTATCAAGATAACCCATTATATGAGCATATTAAAACAGTATATACGATTCATAACTTGCAGTTCCAAGGTGTATTTCCTCCTGAAGTGATGTACGACTTGCTAGAACTTGGTGATGAATATTTTCATAGTGAGCAGTTAGAGTTTTATGGAAATGTGAACTTTATGAAGGGCGGTATTATCGCTTCTGATCAAATTACAGCAGTTAGCCCGACATATAAAGAAGAAATTCAATATGAATTTTTCGGTGAGAAGTTAGATGGATTGTTGCGAAAATATAATGGTAAGCTTAGTGGCATTGTAAATGGAATTGATACGAGCGTGTATAATCCAGAAACGGATTCGTATATTACTGCTCAGTACGATGCAGATTCATTATATGAAAAGAGTAAAAATAAACGTGCGTTGCAGCGTTATTTTGGTTTGCCGGAAAAAGAAGATACGCCGATTATTTCAATGGTAACGAGATTAACGAAGCAAAAAGGTCTTGATTTAGTACGTACTGTATTCCGTGAAATAATGGAAGAAGATGTACAATGTATTATTTTAGGATCAGGTGATTCGGAATATGAACAATTCTTCGAGTGGATGGCATATGAGTATCCTGAGAAGGTAAAAGTGTACATCGGTTTTAATGAAGAATTAGCTCACCAAGTATATGCGGGAAGTGATTTATTCCTAATGCCATCATTGTTTGAACCGTGTGGACTTGGACAACTTATCGCATTAGCGTACGGTACGATTCCAATTGTAAGAGAGACAGGCGGATTAAATGATACGGTACAATCTTATGACGAAGAAACTGGAGAAGGAAATGGTTTCAGTTTCACGAACTTTAATGCACATGACATGTTACACACTGTTCGTCGTGCAATTGAATTTTATCATGATAAACCGGTATGGGAGCAGCTTGTAAAACAAGCAATGACTGAAGATTATAGCTGGGAAAAATCAGCCCTTGCTTATAAAAAATTGTATAAAAGTCTCATGGAATAACATGTAGGTGGTGAAGAGATGTTTACTCATGTTGAAAGTTTCAAATCAGCTTTTCTAGAAAAGTTAGAGACGATGTATGGTAAAAGTTTCAAAGAATCTACAACTCGTGATCAATACAATACGCTTGGGTACATGGTACGTGAGTATATGAATAGTCAATGGATTGCAACGAATGAAAGTTATCGGTCTGGAGAGCGAAAGCAAATGTATTACTTATCCATTGAGTTTTTACTTGGGCGTTTGCTTGGAAGTAACATATTAAATTTAGGCATCAAGGATGTATGTGAGCAAGGGCTTTCTGAGCTTGGAATTTCGTTGCAACAATTAGAAGAGGTGGAAGCAGATGCAGGTCTTGGAAATGGTGGACTTGGACGGTTAGCAGCCTGTTTCCTTGATTCACTTGCATCTTTAAACTTACCAGGTCATGGGTGCGGAATTCGTTACAAACACGGCTTATTTGATCAAAAAATTGTTGATGGTTATCAAGTTGAATTTCCAGAACAGTGGCTTCTTCATGAAAATGTATGGGAAGTAAGAAGGCATGATCAAGCTGTAGAAGTAAGTTATTTCGGCAATGTTGAACCGCTCTACATTGATGGGCGTTTAGAATTCAGGCATACAAATGCAGAAGTAATTATGGCCGTACCATATGACGTTCCAGTAGTAGGTTATGAGACGAGTACTGTAAATACACTTAGACTTTGGAATGCGGAACCAGTTCCTTTTCCACAAAATTGCAAAGATATTTTGAAATATAAGCGTGAAACAGAGGCGGTATCGGAGTTTTTATATCCAGATGATACGCATGATGAGGGGAAAATACTTCGTTTGAAACAACAGTATTTCCTCGTATCAGCAAGCTTGCAAAATATCGTTCGTATGCATAGAGAAAGATATGGTGACCTTCGTCAATTACATGAGAAAATTGCGATTCATATTAATGATACCCATCCAGTTTTGGCGATTCCAGAACTGATGCGTATTTTATTAGATGAAGAAAAACTAGCATGGGAAGAAGCTTGGCACATAACAACGCAAACGATTTCTTATACGAATCATACGACGTTATCAGAAGCTCTTGAAAAGTGGCCAATTCACATTTTTAAACCGTTATTACCGAGAATTTATATGATTATTGAAGAGATTAATGAACGTTTCTGTCATGAACTTTGGGAACGTTATCCGTATGAATGGCATCGCATTGAAGAGATGGCGATTATTGCGCATGATCTTGTGAAAATGGCTCATTTAGCAATTGTCGGTAGCCATAGTGTAAACGGTGTAGCAAAAATTCATACGGAGATTTTAAAACAGCGTGAAATGCGATTGTTTTATGAGTTTTATCCAGATAAGTTTAATAATAAAACGAATGGAATCGCTCATAGACGCTGGTTAATGAAGGCGAATCCGCAGCTGACGAACCTTATTTCAGAGGCGATTGGAACAGAGTGGAAGAAAGAACCGATTAAGCTTCAAGAGCTACAATTAGTTCAATACGATGCGAGTTTCCAAGAGAAATTTGCAGAGGTAAAACAAGAGCGTAAAGAGATTTTAGCAGCGCGCATTCATCATACAATGGGGATTACAATTGATCCTAATTCTATTTTTGATGTGCAAGTAAAAAGGCTACATGCTTACAAGCGACAATTATTAAATGTTCTTCATATTTTATATTTGTATAACCGTTTGAAAGAGGATGCTAGTTTTACATTTTATCCGCGTACTTTTATTTTTGGAGCGAAAGCATCACCTGGCTATTACTATGCGAAAAAAATTATTAAATTAATAAATGAACTTGCAAGGAAAGTGAATAACGATCCGTACGTAAGCCAATATATGAAAGTTATCTTTCTAGAAAACTATCGAGTGTCTGTAGCGGAAGATATATTCCCAGCGGCCGATGTAAGTGAACAAATTTCAACAGCGAGTAAAGAAGCATCTGGAACAGGCAATATGAAATTTATGATGAATGGTGCGATTACGCTCGGCACGTTAGACGGAGCGAATATTGAAATAAAAGATAGAGTCGGTGATGATAACTGTTTCATTTTCGGCTTAACGGCCGAAGAAGTTCTTCATTACAATCAAAATGGTGGATATCGTGCAAGTGATTATTATCACCACAATGGGCACATTAAAAAGGTAGTAGATCAGCTAACGAATGGTTTCTTTGCACAGTCGGGAGCTGAATTTGAAGCAATTTACGATTCTCTCGTTATTCAAAATGATGAATATTTCGTTCTGCGAGATTTTGGCCCATATGCGGAAAAGCAAGAAGCTGTTGGTAGAGCTTATGAGAACCGAACGAAGTGGCTCGAAATGTCGATTTTAAATATTGCACAATCTGGTCATTTTGCGAGCGATCGAACGATTTTACAGTATAGTAATGAGATTTGGGGTATTGGTAATACAGTTACGCAAATTTAAAGAGATTGCTACGTTGGAAAAGATTATATGAAATTTATATCGGCGATTTTTAAGATATATCAGCGATTTTTAAGATATATCGATTTACCGACAAAAAATGACACTGATAAATAAACCGAGCTTAAACTTATTAAGCTCGGTTTTCTTTTTTGCTTAAGAAAGAAATGGGATCGCAGTATATATGATACCTGTTCCATCATATTCTCCTGTCGCAAAGTATGAAAATGTAAAGAAACCTGTAAACGTAAAAATTACAATGAGAAAAAGTGCAAAGATAAATTTTAGCATGTAAGGTCCCCTCATCCAAAAGTAAATTCATATATTATTATAGTATAAGGATATTTAATTTCCAATTGTTTACTGGTTAAAAATGAGAAGTCAGACATGTTTTGTATGTTGTCATGGCATGATTATTTGTAATAGATTTTGTGTTTTTTGTAAAAGTCATGTTGTGATGAACGTGTGCATATTCCCAGTCTTGTTCATTAAAATGGACGTTGCGGGGAGGAAGAAGAGGAACGACATCAAATAAATTAACAAAGCGAAAGCTACTAGCTACTTGCAGTTTATAATAATTACGAAATGCAATATCTCCCACTTTTGGGGAGGCAAATGTATACAGACCGTACTGTGCGAAGGCGGTATTGATACGCGCATCTAGTATATGTAGTGTAGCGAGCGCGCCGCCTAAGCTATGACCTGTTGCAAGAAGTTTTTTATGGGCTGGTAGTGATACGAGCATATCCATAATAGAATCCCGGCAAGACTCATAAATGGAAAGAAAGCCGTTATGGACATTTCCGCTATTTAAAGCATATGGGTATGGTTTTTGGTTAACGAGTGAATCGATAATCCAGTCTGTATCTGTTTGTGTTCCGCGAAAAGCTACAATAACGGTATCCTCAGATTCTAGTATGAATCCGAACCATTCTGTCGTTTGAATGGTTTTTCCTTGAAAGCCTTGTACATATTGAAAACCATCTGGTATTTCAAAAATCCCATTTTGTTTATATTGTTCATACGTTAACTCACAACAAGAAGCTAACAGTATGGCAGTATCTTTATCAAAGGATAAAGGAGTACGCATTAAGGGAGCCTCCTTAAGAAAAGGTATAGTTCAATATATGCAGTGAGGGACTTGATTCATTCTTTTAGAAAAAAACCTTGAAACTACAGTTACGTGAGGGAGTATGATTTTTGTAAACATACTGTTAGGAGGAGTGTAAGATAAGCAAAAGAGAAGGCTATTCAATTGGTGAGTTTTCAAGGAGAAGAGGCGTGGCTTAACGAAGTGATGGAGTATTATATGATTCGAAGTGGTTTGTATAGTCCACCTAAATAAAAAGAGCCCTATAAGGGCCCTATTTACTCTTTTCCATCTAATAAACGACCAAGTCCACCTAAAACACTACCTTCACCAGTGCTTTGCGCTGCTGGGCTTGTCAGACGTGCTGCTAAGCGGCTAAGTGTTAAGGACTGAATCCAAACTGTTCCAGGTCCTTCTAACGTTGCGAAGAATAAACCTTCGCCGCCAAATAGAGCTGTTTTTACTTTTCCAACGAACTCGACATCGTAGTTAACGTCTTTTGTCATGGCAACGAGACAACCTGTATCAATGCGAAGTTTTTCGCCAGGCTTTAATTCACGTTTGTATACAGTTCCGCCTGCATGCATGAAAGCAAGTCCATCACCTTCAAGTTTTTGCATGATGAAACCTTCACCACCGAAGAAACCAGTTCCTATTTTTTTCGTAAACTCAATGCCGATAGAAACGCCTTTTGCGGCACAAAGAAACGCATCTTTTTGACAAACTACTTTCCCTTGATATTCTGTTAAATCTACAGGAATAATTTTACCCGGATAAGGAGCAGCAAAGGATACGTGACGCTTGCCGTGACCTGTATTTGTAAATACAGTCATAAACATGCTTTCCCCTGTAACGAGACGCTTACCAGCGCCCATTAACTTTCCGAATAAACCTCCAGATGGTCCAGAACCATCACCGAAGATTGTTTCCATTTCGATGTAATCTTCCATCATCATCATTGCGCCAGCTTCTGCAATAACGCTTTCTTCTGGGTCTAACTCAATTTCAACAAACTGCATATCATCGCCGTATAATTTATACTCGATTTCATGTGCTTGCATTTTTTTCACCTCATAAATATGTAGTAATTATATTGTACAGAAATTATTAGAATTAGAACACTATAGTTTTGTTAATTTTCCAATAAAATATGAATATGGAAGTTCAACATTATATTAAAATTATAAAAAAATAATGGAATGAAAGTGTTCTCATTTGACGTTTTGGATATAGCGTGATATAGTGAAGTCACTATTGAGCTACATAATGTGGTACGGAAATAAAGCACGTTGAATTAAAGGCTGTAAGCTTGTTATACATTCATGTCCTTTATATCCACCTTTTCATGTGGATTCATAGTTTCATTTTTATTTAGGAGGTACATGACATGCAAACAGGTAAAGTTAAATGGTTCAACAGCGAAAAAGGTTTCGGTTTCATCGAAGTTGAAGGTGGAGACGATGTATTCGTTCACTTCTCAGCTATCCAAGGTGACGGATTCAAAACTTTAGAAGAAGGTCAAGAAGTTTCTTTCGAAATCGTTGAAGGTAACCGTGGACCACAAGCTGCTAACGTTACAAAAAACTAATTAGCTAGCGATAAAAAGCATTCCGATTTTCGGAATGCTTTTTTTTATTCTTTGGAACTCGACTCATTTGAAGATAATTCGCCCTTAAAGGTACGCTCTTCAAAGTCATCAAGCATTTGCTCATATTCTTCATGTTCTTCCGTAGCGAAAACTTGCGGATTTTTTCCATACATATCTGTACCGATAAAGTTTTCAAAATCCTCTACGTAGCCTACGTTTTCTTCACTATTTACGTACATGCCGTTATAGTTTTTCGAATCTTGTCTTTCTAAATCAGATGGTGTTTCAGATGTTCCGTAATTGGCAACATCTTGCCATGCATCTTCTGCATCATATTCAACAGAACGATCTTCATCATGTTTGTGGAAAGAAGGAGATAACACTTCTTCTTCGACTGGTCGTGTATTCATATTTAACTTATTTGTCGCGTGCTGTATGCATGTTGTAGCAGTCGGCATTGCTTCTAATCTTTCAAATGGAATTTCTTCACCAGATACTTCGCAAATGCCGTACGTACCCGCTTCTATTTTTTGCAGGGCATGTTTCGTATCCTCTAGCTGTTTATGCCAAAGTTCAATAAGCCCGAAGTCTTTTTCACGTTCATATAGCTCTGTTGCCATATCAGCCGGATGGTTATCGTAGCTAGATAATTCTCCAACAGATTCACGTTCAGATGCACGATCTTCATTTTCGTGTGTTTGTATCGTTTGCTCTAGTTCTTGTTTTTGTTTTTCTAAAACGGATTTAAATTGATTTATTTGTTGTGGAGTTAACATAGTCGTCCACCTTCCTACAATTCAGTTTCTTTACATAGTATGAGCGTTGCGAGTAGGAATTATGAGCTGAAATTGGTATATGAAAAAGGAGCCGCATTAGCAGCTCCTTTTAAAGGAAATATCCAAGTAATAATCCGATTCCCATGAGGAGACCGAAGATTGTATTTGTTTTTGCTGTTGCTATCATCGCAGGTACCATTTCCATTGGAATGCTTTTGCCGATAAAGCCTTTCGTCGCTTTAAATGCTTTCGGTGCACTTAAAAATACGATAAGCATCCATGGTGATACAATGCCCACGATAATTAAAGCAATTGTCCAAATGTAGGAAACGATGAACATAGAAGCAAGTACACCGACCGCTCGCTCGCGTCCAACGAGAATGGCTAACGTTTTACGACCGTTTTCTTTATCGCCATCTAAGTCACGGATGTTATTAGCTAGTAAAATGGCACCAATTAAAATGGAGCTTGGAATAGATAGTAAAACGACTTCTGATGTTACAGTTCCAGTTTGAATAAAGAATGAAATCCCGATAATAATGACACCCATAAATAATCCGGCTGTTAACTCTCCAAATGGTGTATAGGCAATTGGAAGTGGACCGCCTGTATAAAGGTAAGCAACGGCCATACAAACAAGACCGATTGCAGCAAGCCACCAGCTAGAATTCATACAAATATAAACACCTAATAGTATTGCGATGCCGAAAAATCCAAATGCTAAGTTAAGCACTGTTTTTGGCTGAATGCCATCGCGAACGATAGCGCCGCCGATACCAACTGAACCTTCGTGATCAAGTCCTCTTTTGTAATCAAAATATTCATTAAACATGTTTGTTGCTGCCTGAATGAGAAGACAAGCAAGAAGCATTATAAGGAAAAGAGGGAGATGTATTTGATTTATACCTCCGACCTGCATTGCATAGGCTGTTCCGATGAAAACAGGAACGAAAGCTGCTGTTAATGTATGGGGACGTAGTAAACTCCACCAAATGCGCCAGCCTGTTTGCTTGCTTGGCTTTGGCGCCGTAGGAGAGGAATTCGTTTCGACGTTCATTTCCATGTTGAATCCTCCTTTGGTCACATATTGTACACAACTAAGTGTAGAAAAAGCATCATTTAGTGTCAACGTTTATTTTCTAGGAAGAGAAGGTGAATTTCTCAGAAATGCTAAACGTTGACAGGCCTTTCGTTTGAGGTGTATCTTAAAATCAAGCGTAATTATGACTATTTTTCGCCCATAGGGGGGAGACAATTGTGATTCAAACGAAACAAAAAGGCTTGCAGGAAGTTCTAAGTGCAGCCATTAAGCATGCAACTGATGAAAAAATATTGGTTAGTTTTGTAAAAAAAATAGACTGGATGGATCCACTTCTGTTTTATGCAGCAGGAAAAAGGATCTCATTCGAAAATAGATGTTATTTTGCAGACCCAGCTCAGCATGTAATATTTGCTGGAATTGGTTCTGTTTTCACTATAGCAACTGCTTCTCACAAACGCTTTCAAACTGCTCGTGACGAGTGGGATAAAGTAAAAGAGAAAGCATTTGTACAAAGAGAAAGATACGAATTTGGAACAGGTCCTCTTTTATTTGGTGGATTTTCATTTGACCAAGAAAAAGAGAAAACAGATTTATGGAAAGAATTTGATGATACGACATTTTCACTACCGGCATTTTTATTAACTGTAAAAAATGAAAGAGCATGGTTAACAATGAATACATTCGTTTCAGCAACAGATTGTGCAGAAACTCTTTATAACGAAATTGTTTCTTTAGAAGAGAAAATTTTTGAGGAGAGTAAATGTGCACTAGAAGGATCGAAATTAACAGTTACTTCTAAAGTAGAAGTGGATCCGAAAGGCTGGATGAAGTCCATTGAGAAAGTGCAAGATGAGATGAAGCAGGGGAACGTGCAGAAGGTTGTATTAGCGAGGGAGCTAAAAGTAGAGATGGATCATCATATTGATTCTGCGCTTGTTTTAGAAGCACTTCGCATTGGGCAACCAGATTGTTACGTATTTTCTTTTGATTATAAAGGAGCATGCTTCTTAGGAGCGACGCCAGAGAGATTAATTCGCAAAGAAGATGAGAAGTTTACTTCAATGTGTCTTGCTGGTTCAACTGGTCATGGTCAATCTATAGAAGAAAGTAAGCGAAATAGTGATGCACTTCTTCATGATGAAAAGAATTTAGCTGAACACGGTTATGTTGTGAACATGATTCGAGGAGTATTAAATGAGCACTGCGAATCCGTTAATATTCCGGAAAGTCCCGGTCTATTAACAACGAAAAACTTAATTCATTTATATACGCCTGTAGAGGCAAAAGGCGACGCGAGTCTTTTAACGATGGTAGAAGAATTACATCCAACACCAGCTCTTGGCGGGACACCTCGTTTGGAAGCGATGAAACTAATTCGTGATGTTGAATTGTTAGACAGAGGATTATATGGTGCACCGATTGGCTGGATAGATGATGAAGGAAATGGTGAATTTGCGGTTGCACTTCGCTGCGGATTATTAAATGGAGAGAAAGCATCCTTATTTGCCGGTTGCGGGATTGTAATTGATTCAGTACCGCAACTTGAATATGAAGAAACAAGTTTGAAGTTTAGACCGATGCTTGGTGCTTTGGAGGAATTAATGAAATGAACAATCATATAGAAGCATTATCATATTATTTAGGCGCGTTCGTGGATGAACTGACGCGTCTAAATGTATGTGATGTTGTCATTAGTCCAGGCTCACGGTCAACGCCGATTGCTCTACTAATGGAACAACATGAAGGAATGAACACATATTTACATGTAGATGAAAGATCTGCAGGATTTTTTGCGCTCGGTATTGCAAAAGCGAAAAAACGTCCTGTTGCATTATTATGTACGTCAGGAACGGCTGCAGCGAACTACTATCCAGCTGTATGTGAAGCTTTTCATTCGCGAGTGCCGCTTATCGTCTTAACGGCAGATAGACCGCATGAATTAAGAGATGTCGGTGCACCACAAGCGATGAATCAAATTAATTTATACGGCACGTTTGTGAAGCAATTTACAGAGATGGCACTTCCAGAAGCGAATGAGGCGATGTATCATTACGCTCGCATGACAACGCAGCGCACGATAGCAAGCGCGCTTTTAGCACCGCAAGGACCTGTTCATCTTAATTTTCCGGTTCGCGAACCGCTTATCCCGGACTTCTCATTAGAAAGTTTATGGGATAAAGGACGCGGAGAATATACAGGAGTAGTTCAGCGAGGGAACGCGGTGATGCCGAGTGAATATGTAGATTCTCTTGTAGGGCGCCTTTCACATATGGAAAAGGGGCTTATTATTTGTGGAGATGATAGTCATTCAGAAATCGCAACGTTTGCAACGCAACTAGCTGAAAAAACGGGATATCCAATATTAGCGGATCCACTTTCTAACATTCGTAGCGGGCACCACGACAAAACGATGGTAATTGACTGTTACGATACATTTTTACGAAATGAATTGTTAAAAGAAACGTGGAAGCCGGACGTTTTAATTCGCTTCGGTGGTATGCCTGTTTCGAAAGCATTAACGCAATTCATTAAAAAACAGACGAAAGCCGTTCATATCGTTGTTGACGAATCTGGACAATGGAGAGATCCGGCTCTCGTTGCAACAGAAGTTGTCCAAGCGAGTGATATTGCATTTTGCAGTGCACTAATAGAAAAAATGCCAGTTATGAAAAAGAATGATTGGTCCCAAATGTGGCAACATATAAACGAAAAAACGAAGGAAACGCTTCGTGAAATGGAAACATATGATACGGCATTTGAAGGAAGAGTCATTACAGATATTGTCCGCGTATTACCAGAAGGGGCAACGTTATTTGCAAGTAATAGTATGCCAATTCGTGATACAGATTCTTTCTTCTTCACATCGGATAAAGACATTCAAGTAATGGCAAATCGCGGTGTAAATGGGATTGATGGGATCATTTCGACAGCTTTAGGAGCGAGCATGATTTGCAATCCACTCGTATTAGTGATTGGTGATTTATCATTCTATCACGATTTAAATGGACTACTAGCCGCAAAATTACATGAATTAAACATAACGATTGTCGTTGTAAATAATGACGGTGGTGGTATTTTCTCATTCTTACCACAATATGAGAAAAAGGAACATTTCGAATCATTATTTGGAACTCCAATTGGGCTTGATTATGAGCATGTTGTTACAATGTACGGTGGTTCATTTAGCCGTGTAAATGGCTGGGAGCAGTTCCGAGAAGAAGTACAAAAGGGTGCAACGAAAGAAGGTTTACACGTTGTAGAAATTTGTACGAACCGTGATGAAAACTTAACATTGCACCGTACGTTATGGGCAAAAACACAGGACGTAATTACTACATCGTTGCAAGGTGAATCAAAATGAACGTAACACTGCAAGGTGTATCGTATGAATATGAAGTAGTCGGAAGCGGGGAACCACTTCTACTTCTTCATGGTTTTACGGGAAGCATGGAGACGTGGCGTTCTTTCGTTCCTTCTTGGAGTGAGCAATTTCAAGTCATTTTAGTAGATATTGTTGGGCACGGAAAAACGGAAAGCCCTGAAGATGTGACGCATTATGATATTCGAAATGCGGCATTGCAAATGAAAGAACTATTAGATTATCTTCATATTGAAAAGGCGCATATACTTGGCTATTCAATGGGCGGTAGACTGGCGATTACAATGGCGTGTCTATATCCAGAATATGTACGCTCTCTTTTATTAGAAAATTGTACAGCTGGGCTTGAAAGTGAAGATGAGCGAAAAGAACGCTGTGAAAAAGATGAGCGACTTGCTCAAAAAATTGAGCGAGAAGGCATCGAAAGTTTTGTATCGATGTGGGAAAATATTCCGTTGTTTGAAACGCAAAAACGTTTAGCACAAAACGTACAAGAAGCAGTGCGAAAAGAACGACTTGCTAACAATCCAAAAGGGCTCGCAAATAGCTTGCGCGGCATGGGAACAGGGGCTCAGCCTTCATGGTGGAATGAGCTGAA
Source organism: Bacillus paranthracis (assembly GCF_001883995.1). Lineage (GTDB taxonomy): Bacteria > Bacillota > Bacilli > Bacillales > Bacillaceae_G > Bacillus_A > Bacillus_A paranthracis. Next base: position 23,744 of record NZ_MACE01000085.1, read on the forward strand.
AAACTTAAAAATGCCTGTTCTTTTAATGAACGGTGAGCATGATGAAAAGTTCTTTCGTATATTAAAAAATATCGAAAAATGCGTCTCTGACGCGAAATTTGTCAAAATTGATGGTGCTGGCCATGCAATTCATGTGGAACAACCGGAAAAGTTTGATACAATAGTAAAGGGATTTCTAAAAACTATGCAGTGATGCTTTTTTCAGTTAAGAATGAAGTTACACTTATAGAGGAGATCAGAAATATACAAGGAGGTAGTTGTAATGGCTATTGAATGGGTAAAAGAAGGCAATTACAAAGATATTATTTATTCAACATACAATGGTATCGCAAAGATTTCGATTAACCGCCCTGAAGTACATAACGCATTCCGTCCTAAAACGGTAATGGAGTTAATCGACGCTTTTGCACATGCTCGTGATGATGCAAATGTTGGCGTTATCATTTTAACAGGTGAAGGTGGACGTGCATTCTGTTCTGGCGGCGACCAAAAAGTTCGCGGTCATGGTGGATATGTAGGTGACGACCAAATCCCTCGTTTAAATGTATTAGACTTACAACGTCTAATTCGCGCAATTCCTAAACCAGTTATCGCAATGGTAGCAGGTTATGCAATCGGTGGTGGGCACGTACTTCATATCGTATGTGACTTAACAATTGCTGCAGACAACGCTGTATTCGGACAAACAGGTCCTAAAGTAGGAAGCTTTGACGGTGGATACGGAGCTGGTTACTTAGCTCGTATGGTAGGTCACAAGAAAGCTCGCGAAATTTGGTACCTATGCCGTCAATATAGTGCACAAGAAGCGCTTGATATGGGCTTAGTAAATACAGTAGTACCATTAGAACAACTTGAAGCAGAAACAGTACAATGGGCAGAAGAAATTTTAGCAAACAGCCCAATGGCACTTCGTTTCCTAAAAGCTGCATTTAACGCAGACACAGACGGTCTAGCTGGTATTCAACAACTAGCTGGAGATGCAACGTTATTGTACTACACAACTGACGAAGCAAAAGAAGGTCGCGACGCGTTCAAAGAAAAACGCCGTCCAGACTTCGGTCAATTCCCTCGTTTCCCGTGATCAAACCAAAAGTGGAAGCAGCTCGTTCAGAATGTGAGGGGGATGGAGCTTCTGACGTAGAGGCGCTTTTTGCCTCGTAGGAAGAAGTGAAGCCACCGAACATTCTAGCTGCTGTAGCTGGATGAGATCAAAAGCGAAAGCGGCTCACTTAGAACAAGAGGGCGTTGGAACTCCTGACGTAGAGGCGCTTTTTGCCTCGTAGGAAGGCGTGAAACGACCGACTGTTCTAGCCGCTGTAGCTGGATGTTTTAAAAGCGGAGTCGACTGTTTAGCCCCGTTGGCTAAGGTTCTTAGACGGAAGGGGCTAGGAGGCGCAGCTGGATAAGGTCAAACCGGAAACAAAACAACTAAGAGACTTGATGTCATATCAAGTCTCTTTCTTTCATGAAAGGAGAATGAATGATGGAGACGATGCCAAATTGGTTAATGCAACGTGCATTTTTAACACCAGATCGCACTGCAATTGAAATAGAGGAAGAGAAAGTTACTTTTATGCAGCTGCATGAAAAAGTAGTATCTGTTTGTGAACACCTCACACATATAGGAGTGAAGCGTGGGCAAAAGGTGGCTGTTCTGATGAAAAATGGTATGAAGATGATTACAGTTATTCACGCCCTATCGTACGTAGGTGCAGTAGCTGTGCTTTTAAATACGCGTCTTTCAAGAGAAGAGCTACTTTGGCAAATGGATGATGCTGAAGTTATTTGTTTAGTGACAGATCAAGATTTTGAGGCTAAAGATATTCCTGTGTATTCATTCACCGACATAATGAATGGACCAAAAGAGGAAGCCTCTATACAAGAAGAATTCTCTTTAAAAGAAGCGATGACAATTATTTATACGTCAGGGACGACTGGAAAACCGAAAGGCGTTATTTTAACGTACGGCAATCATTGGGCAAGCGCGGTTGGTTCTTCGCTTAATTTAGGACTTCGTGATGATGATTGCTGGTTAGCTTGTATGCCGATGTTCCACGTTGGCGGGCTATCTCTTTTAATGAAAAATATTATGTACGGCATGCGCATTTTACTCGTTCCGAAATATGATGCTGATTTTATTCATAAAGCACTTCAAACGAGAGGTGTAACGATTATTTCTGTCGTTTCTAAAATGTTAACTGATTTATTAGAGCGACTTGGGGCAGAGACATATCCATCTTCTTTACGATGTATGTTACTTGGCGGAGGACCAGCGCCGAAACCGTTATTAGAAACGTGTGTTGATAAAGGGATTCCTGTATATCAAACGTACGGTATGACAGAAACGTCTTCGCAAATTTGTACGTTATCCGCAGATTATATGTTAACGAAAGTAGGGTCAGCTGGAAAACCACTATTTCAGTGCCAACTGCGTATTGAAAAAGATGGCGTAGTAGTGCCGGCGTTTACAGAAGGCGAGATCGTAGTAAAAGGACCGAACGTAACAGGTGGTTACTTTAACCGTGAAGATGCGACGCGTGAGACAATTCAAAACGGATGGCTTCATACTGGTGACCTCGGTTATTTAGATGAAGAAGGATTTTTATACGTATTAGATCGCCGCAGTGATTTAATTATTTCTGGCGGAGAGAATATATATCCAGCTCAAATTGAAGAAGTGTTGCTTTCTCATCCGGCGGTAGCGGAAGCTGGTGTTGTCGGTATGACTGATGATAAATGGGGACAAGTACCCGCTGCTTTTGTTGTAAAAAGTGGAGAGGTAACAGAAGAAGAAATTCTTCACTTTTGCGAGGAGAAATTAGCGAAATATAAAGTGCCGAAAAAAGCGTGGTTCTTAGAGGAATTACCACGAAATGCTTCGAAAAAATTGTTAAGACGAGAGTTAAGACAATTAGTGGAGGAGATGTAAGTGGAGATAAAAAAAGCGACACTTCATATAACGGAAATGCCACTCGTCATCCCGTTTGCTGCAAGCTACGGAACGTATGAAAAGCGTGAGAGTATCGTCATTGAATTAGAAGGTACGGACGGGTACATTGGATTTGGGGAAGTCGTTGCTTTTTCTGAACCGTGGTATACGGAAGAAACAGTGAAGACGGCGCTGCATGTACTGCAAGACTTTTTATTACCGGATTTATTAAAGGCTGAAATTTCTCATCCGAATGAAGTGCCAAGTTTGTTCCAGCATATAAAAAGAAACCGAATGGCAAAGGCTGGAATTGAAGGGGCTGTTTGGGATTTATATGCGAAGCGTCAAAAGAAATCATTAGCGACATTGCTTGGCGGAACGAAAGCTGAAATTGAAGTTGGTGTTGTAATTGGGCTTAATACGATTCCGGTTATGTTAAAACAAATCGAGAAGTACGCGGAAGAAGGATACGAGCGTTTTAAAGTGAAAATAAAGCCAGAGCATGATTATGAGTTATTGAAAGAAATTCGTAAAGAGTTTCCACATATCCCGTTAATGGCTGATGCAAATTCAGCGTATACATTAGCGGATACAGAGAGTCTGAAACGACTAGATGAATTCCAATTGATGATGATTGAGCAACCGCTAGCGGATTACGATTTTCTTGATCATGCACAGTTGCAAAAGAAAATAGAAACGCCAATTTGTTTGGACGAAAGTATCCATAGTTTAGAAGATGCGCGTGTTGCGATTACACTTGGCAGTTGTCAAATCGTTAACATTAAACCAGGGCGAGTGGGCGGATTAACAGAATCAATCCAAATCCATAATTATTGTATGGAGCATAACATACCAGTTTGGTGCGGCGGTATGGTAGAGATGGGGATTTCAAGAGCACAAAATGTTGCCCTTGCCTCACTGCCTAACTTTACGATTCCAGGCGATATATCCGCTTCTAGTAGACATTGGGAGAAGGATATTATTTCACCGCAAGTGATGCTTGAGGGAGGGAAAGTGATGGTGCCGCAAAGCGTTGATACTGAGTATGAAGTAGATCGCGGAAGGCTGGCGGAAATCACGAAGCAGCGGATTGTGTTTGAGCGGTAGGTTGAGTCTTTAAAATAGTGGGCGAATTTCGTCGTTAATTGTCGGTAAGTCGATATTTCTTGTCGAAACGTCGATATATTAAAAAAATCGTCGATATAATTCAAGTTGTGTTCGATATATTTGGAAAATCGTCGATATAATTTCATTTACTAAGGTTACTCCCGCGAGTAGCCTTTTCTTATTGTACAAATTGGATAGACTAGTTTACAATCGAGCGTATAAAGGGGGAGTAAAATGAAGCGCATTTCCATTTTAATAGCGGATGATGAGGCAGAAATTGCTGATTTAATTGAGATACATTTAGAAAAAGAAGGGTACCACGTCGTGAAAGCAGCTGATGGAGAAGAGGCAATTCATATTATTGAAACGCAGCCAATCGATTTAGTGGTTTTAGATATTATGATGCCGAAAATGGATGGGTATGAAGTGACGCGCCAAATTCGTGCGAAGCATCATATGCCAATCATTTTCTTAAGTGCGAAAACGTCTGATTTTGATAAGGTGACAGGTCTTGTATTAGGTGCAGATGATTATATGACGAAACCTTTTACACCGATTGAATTAGTTGCACGTGTAAATGCACAATTACGTAGGTTTCTTACGTTAAATCAGCCGAAAGTAGCGGAGAATAAATCTGCTTTAGAGGTAGGCGGGGTCGTGATTGATCCTGAGCGAAGAACAGTAAATGTGTACGGAGAACAAGTTGAATTAACACCGAAAGAGTTTGATATTTTATATTTATTAGCGAGTCACCCGAAGAAAGTATACAATGTGGAAAATATTTTTCAGCAAGTATGGGCAGATGATTATTATGAAGGCGGAAATACAGTTATGGTACATATTCGTACGTTGCGGAAAAAACTTGGGGAAGATAAAAGAAAAGATAAGCTAATAAAAACAGTGTGGGGAGTAGGGTATACTTTCAATGGATAACATGATGAAAAGCTTTCGATTTAAAATGATTGCCTTATTTGCGTTAAGTATGGTGTTCGCTGCAACTGTAACTTATATAATTTATAAAGGATTGCAGTTGTATTATAAAACGATGGTTCGCTATGAAGAGCCTTTAGCACAATTTAGGTCAATCGTAAGGGAATTTGGAGACATTAACTTCTTTTTAATTTTCTTTATCCCGTTGTCTATTATCTTTTTCTTCTTTTTGACAAAACCGTATTTAAAGTATTTTAGTGAGATTTCTAACGGGATTCATCATCTTGCGAACGGTAACTTTACGAATAGAGTTCAAGTTTCATCAAATGATGAATTTGGAGACATCGCGCGTGAAATAAATGTTGCGAGTGAAAAGTTAAAAGAAGCGGTGGAAAGAGGAGACTTTGCTGAGAGTAGTAAAGATCAGCTCGTTGTAAATTTAGCTCATGATTTAAGAACGCCGTTAACATCTGTTTTAGGTTATTTAGATTTAATTCTTAAAGATGAAAATTTAACAAAAGAACAAATTAAACATTTCTCTACAATTGCATATACGAAATCGCAAAGGCTCGAAAGTTTAATTGATGAGTTATTTGAAATTACACGTATGAATTATGGCATGCTAAAGCTGGATAAAAAGCCGATTGATATAAGTGAGCTGCTTATACAGCTAGATGAGGAATTGTATCCGTTATTAGAAAAACATCATTTAGAAGCTAGATTGAATGTTGATCCTCATTTGCCGATTAACGGTGATGGGAAATTGTTAGCTAGAGTATTTGAAAACTTGTTAACAAATGCTGTTCGTTACGGATATGATGGGCAATTTGTTGATTTGAATGGGTATATCGATAATGAAGAAGTTGTCGTACAAGTTATGAATTACGGAGATAGCATTCCAGAAGAGGACCTACCGTATCTTTTTGATATGTTTTATACAGGTGATAAATCGAGGTCAGAAAACCGTGGCGGGACAGGCCTTGGGCTATTTATTGCGAAAAATATTGTTGAACAGCATAACGGGACGATTTCTGCTGAAAGTAATATAGTTAGAACAATGTTTGAAGTGCGATTGCCAAAAGACGAGCACGTAACAATTTAATAAAAATTTAAACTTTACCCCACTTTTTATTTTAATAGTTTTTTCTATTCTATACGTAAGTTACGTTAAGGAGGAACTAGAAATGAAAAAGTGGGTATTTATTTCTCTTTTTATCGCATGCACAATCTGTGTAGGCTTATATATATCACCGTTATTTCAAAAAGAAATTGATGTGAAAATCGGCGACGAAAATAGCGCAATAAAGAATGCAAATATGGAAAAGGTAGAGATTACAAAAGAAGAAATTTATAAAGGGAATCTATTATTAGTTAACAAAGATTATCCACTAAAAAAAGATAGCATTAGGTCTGATATTATAAATGTAAATCATAATAGTGAATTAGTGAGAGGCTACGTAATATTTGATAGAAATCTTCGTTTATCAAAGGATGTTGTAAAAAAGTTTTTGAACGTTGTCGATGCGGCTGGAAAAGATGGCGTACAACATTTCTTAATGAATAGCGGCTATCGAGATTTCCAAGAGCAAAGACAGCTATATGAAAAAATGGGATCTGATTATGCACTCCCAGCAGGATATAGTGAACATAATTTAGGGTTATCACTGGACGTTGGTTCAACGCAAAAGAAAATGGAAAAAGCGCCTGAAGGAAAATGGATTGAAGAGAACGTATGGAAGCACGGATTTGTTTTACGCTATCCGAAAAATAAAAGTAACATTACAGGCATTCAATATGAGCCATGGCACATCCGTTATGTCGGCCTACCTCATAGTGCAATTATGCAAAAAAAGAAAATTACATTAGAGGAATACTTAGACTTCTTAAAAGAGCAAAAAGAAATCACAACCGATGTGGAAGGTAAGCAATATACGGTTTCTTATTATAAAGTTTCCGGGAATAGGAAAGTGAATGTTCCGGTGAATAAGCAGTATGAAATTTCGGGAAACAATATGGACGGGGTTATTGTGACGGTTCAGGAATAGAAAAAGAGGTTGTTCCGTTTTGGAGCAGCATCTTTTTATTTAAATTTAAACATTATAACGTTATATTTACTTCTCCCTTTTTTTGTGTTACGCTAAACGTGTGAAAGATATAAAAAATGAAACTTTAATGTAAGCGTATTCTTATGGCTTCTTATAGAAAAGGGTGAAGTACAATGACAGAACGATTCGTACTACGTAATGTGAAACGTGTGAACGGGGAAGAGATTGACATTGTAATTGAAAATAATAAAATCGCACAGGTGACGAAAGCAGGTGCTGGAGAGGGTGGAAAGGTTCTTGATTACTCAGGTACTTACGTATCGAGTGGTTGGATTGATTTGCACGTTCATGCTTTTCCAGAGTTTGATCCGTATGGCGATGAGGTGGATGAAATTGGCGTTAAACAAGGGGTAACGACAATTGTTGATGCGGGTAGCTGCGGAGCTGATCGCATTGCAGATTTAGTAAAAAATAGAGAGCAGGCGAAAACGAATTTATTTGCCTTTTTAAATATTTCTCGCATCGGTTTGAAACGAATTGATGAATTATCCAATATGGAATGGATCGATAAAGAGAAAGTAATAGAAGCAGTAGAAAAGTATAAAGATGTAATCGTTGGGTTAAAGGCGAGAATGAGTAAAAGCGTCGTTTGTGATAGTGGAATTGAACCGCTTCATGTAGCGCGCTCTTTATCACGTGAAACATCATTACCGATTATGGTACATATCGGTTCAGCGCCTCCTCGCATTGAGGAAGTTGTACCTCTTTTAGAAAAAGATGATGTTATTACACATTACTTAAACGGGAAAGAAAATAATTTATTTGATGAAGAAGGCAAACCGCTACCTGTGTTACTAGATGCAGTGAATCGCGGCGTACATTTAGATGTTGGTCACGGGAATGCTAGTTTTTCTTTTAAAGTAGCAGAAACAGCGAAGCGTCACGGTATTGCCTTTAATACAATTAGTACAGATATTTACCGGAAGAATCGCGTGCACGGTCCTGTGTATAGTATGGCTCACGTTCTTTCGAAATTCCTTTACTTAGGTTATTCGCTAGAAGAAGTGATTGATGCGGTTACGAAAAATGCAGCAGAGTGGCTTAAGAAACCAGAGCTTGGCCGTATTCAAGAAGGTGATATTGCAAATTTAACTTTATTTACAGTGAAAGATGAGAAGATTACGTTAATAGATTCAGAAGGGGATCAGCGCATTGCTGAAAGAAGGATTGATACGAAAGGGGTTGTAATCAATGGGTCATTCATTGAATGCTAAGTATGGATTAAAAAGAGTGATTAATGCGAGCGGTAGAATGAGTATTTTAGGTGTATCCGCTCCGACAGATACAGTTATGGATGCAATGAAACATGGGGGACAAAATTATGTGGAAATTGCTGATTTAGTAGATAAAGCAGGAGACCATATTGCGAGAATTCTAGATGCAGAGGCAGCGGTTGTTGTGAATTCAGCATCGAGCGGAATTGCGCTTTCTATCGCAGCAATTGTGACAGAAGGAAATCGCCGTAAAAGTGAAAGACTTCATCAAGAAGTCATCGCGAAAAACGAAGTGATTATGTTAAAAGGTCATAACGTTCAATACGGTGCTCCTGTTGAAACGATGATTTACTTAGGCGGAGGAAAACTTGTAGAAGTTGGCTATGCAAATGAAGGGAAAGCAGAGCATATTGAAGATGCAATTGGTGAAAATACAGCAGCAATTCTTTATGTAAAATCACATCATGCCGTGCAAAAAAATATGATTTCTGTTGAAGAAGCATGGGAAGTTGCGCAGCGAAATAATGTACCACTTATCGTCGATGCGGCAGCTGAAGAAGATATTCAAAAATATGTGAAGTATGCAGACCTTGCCATTTATAGCGGTTCAAAAGCAATTGAAGGGCCTACTTCTGGTATTGTTGGCGGGAAACGAAAATATATTGAGTGGCTGAAAGTGCAATTACATTGCATCGGAAGAAGTATGAAAGTTGGGAAAGAAACAACATTTGGCTTACTTCAAGCGCTTGATGAGTACGGAGTAAAAGAAGATAAGAGTGAGCAAGAAAAAGAGTTGTTACAAGTACTTATGCCGCTAAAAGAATTAAACGGTGTAAATGTAACGATTGTTCAAGATGAAGCGGGAAGAGCAATCTTTAGAGCTCGTATTCATATTAACGAAAAAGAGTTAAATAAATCGGCAAAAGACGTTGTGACAGCATTACGCGAAGGGGAAATCGCGATTTATACACGTGATTACGGAGTAAGACAAGGATTCTTTGATATTGATCCACGTCCACTTCAAGGTGATGACATACATGTGATTGAAGAAAAATTGAGAGAAATTGTAGGGGGAAACTAAAATGACAAACATTCAAAAACGTTTTTATAAAGGCCGCGTAGCATTAAATGTATTAGCGAACAATATCGAAAATGCGAAAGATATTTTTGAAGCAGCAGAAGGTTATGTAGTAGTAGGTGTATTATCAAAAGATTATCCAACAGTAGAAGAAGCTGTTACAGCGATGAAAGCATATGGAAAAGAAATTGATGACGCTGTATCGATCGGACTAGGAGCAGGAGATAATCGCCAAGCAGCAGTTGTAGCTGAAATTGCGAAACATTATCCAGGTAGCCATATTAACCAAGTGTTCCCTTCAGTTGGAGCAACGCGTGCAAATCTTGGCGGAAAAGATAGCTGGATTAATAGTTTAGTATCGCCAACAGGAAAAGTAGGGTACGTAAATATTTCTACTGGTCCAATTAGTGCAGCTGGAGAAGAAAAAGCAATCGTTCCAATTAAAACAGCGATCGCACTTGTACGTGATATGGGCGGAAATTCATTGAAATACTTCCCGATGAAAGGGCTAGCTCATGAAGAAGAATATCGCGCAGTTGCGAAAGCTTGTGCGGAAGAAGGATTCGCATTAGAGCCAACGGGCGGAATCGATAAAGAAAACTTTGAAACAATTGTACGTATTGCGCTTGAAGCAAACGTAGAGCAAGTGATCCCGCATGTGTACTCTTCTATTATTGATAAAGAAACTGGCAATACGAAAGTAGAAGATGTTCGTGAATTATTAGCAGTCGTGAAGAAGTTAGTTGATCAATATGCGTAAGAAAATTGCAGCATTCGGTGAAGTAATGATGCGCCTGCAAGTACCAGGATATGAATTGTTATCGCAAGCTAATACATTAAAATACTCATTTTCTGGTACAGGTGTGAACGTTGCTGCAGCACTTTCTCATCTCGGGCATGAAGGGCTTCTTATTTCTACTTTACTGGAAAACTCGGTTGGAGATGCTGCATTATCTTACATTCAAAAATTAGGCGTGCAAACCTCGCTTGTTTCAAGAGGCGGTAAATATGTCGGCATGTACTTTTTAGAAAATGGATTTGGCGCACGTGCAAGCCGTGTTACATATTCGAATCGATTAGAAAGTAGCTTTAATACGGCATGTGAAGAAATGTATCAATTTGAAGAAATCGCGAAGGAAATTGATATCGTTCATTTTTGCGGGATTACACTTGCGATGAATGATACTGTGCGCCATCATATGAAATCTTTAGCGAAAGCAGTTAAAGAAAACGGAGGCACTGTCGTTTTTGATTGCAATTATCGTCCATCAATTTGGGGAGAAGACGGATATGAACAGGCGAAACCGCATTATGAAGAAATGTTAGGGCTAGCTGATATTGTAATGATGAATGAAAAAGATGCAATGTTTGTTTTAGGAATGAAAACAGAAGAAACGGAGCGAGAGGCGCAGCTCATGGATCTTATTCCAAAGGTAGCTGAAACGTATAGTATCGCTACAATCGCTGGTACACATCGCTCTATTAATAGCGATAATACACACTCGCTTCGCGGATTTATATGTAAAGATGGTGCGTTCACTTTTGCAAAAACACTTACGTTTTCTGTATATGATAGAATAGGTGCTGGAGATGCTTATACGAGCGGGATTATTCATGGCGAGATAGAAGAGTTTGCACCAGAGAAAGCTGTTTCATTTGCGTCAGCAGCTGGAATGCTTGCACATACAATCGTCGGTGATACGCCAATGTCATCAGAGAAGGATATACTTCGGGCAATGACGGCATCAGTAGGTGATGTAGAAAGGTAGTGGGTGTAACGGTGAACGTAACGAGGAAAAAAGGACCATTATATTTACAAATAAAAAACATTATTCGTGATCGAATATTGCATGGTGTATATGCAATTCATACGAATATTCCTTCCGAACCGCAGTTAGAAGAAGAGTTCAAAGTGAGCAAAATTACAGTACGAAATGCGATTAAAGAACTTGCTCAAGAAGGATATTTGGAAAAGAAAAGCGGTAAAGGAACGAAAGTTATACGTAACACTTCTGCGACAAAACTGTCAAAGGGTAAGAAATTTACTGAAGTGTTAGTGGAAGAAGGATATAAAGTACAGAAAAAATTGCTAAAAGCAGAAATTGTTCAGAATGAAGAAGGAACAGTGCCATTTCGATTATTCGGTAAAGAGAGTTTTCGTATTGAACGTTTATATACGTTAAATGATGCACCGTACATTCATTATACGCACTATTTCTCAGCGAAAATGGCAAGTACAGATTTATCGGACTTTGACTTGCAATCGCTTTATGATTTAGTTGAAGACCGAGGTATTCATTTAGAAAACTTCAGAGATGAATTCGCTGTTGGACTTGCGCCTAGTTTCGTTGCAGAAGCGTTAGGTGAAAAAGAGGGGACAGCGCTATTAAAACGAATGCGCTATTCTTACGATGAAGTTGGCGAAGTAATTGAATATAGCGAGGGCTACTACAATACAGAAATGCAGCATTATGTAGTGAATTATGACGTATAAAAAGAGGGTATTCGCCCTCTTTTTTTATAAAGTAAGGGGAATGAGAGATGGATATATACTTATTAATCGTCACGTTACTTGCAATTGCGATTGTTATTTTAGGGGTATCATGGTGGAAGTGGCATGCATTTATTAGTTTAACAGTTGCGAGTTTATTTTTAGCTATTATGTCTGGATTGAATTTAACGAAAATAGTGACTGCCTATGAATCTGGTGTTGGTAGTGTACTAGGGCATTTAGTTGGTATTTTAGCTCTCGGAACAATTTTAGGGAAAATGATGTCTGATTCAGGGGCAGGCATGCAAGTTGCAGATTTCTTTATTCGATTTTTCGGCGTAAAAAAATTACCTTGGGCTATGTTATTTGCAGGGTTTGTTATAGGGATTCCCGTCTTTTTTGAAGTAGGGATTGTCATTTTATTACCACTTGTTATTTCAATTCGAAAAACAACGAAACAAAACATATTATTAATTGCTTTACCTGTTATTGCTGGGTTATCTATTGTTCACGGGCTCGTGCCACCACATCCAGGGGCGATGACAGCAATCGGTATTTATAACGCGAACTTAGGAAAGGTACTTTTATATTCATTACTTATCGCGTTACCAACAGCCATTATCGCAAGACCGATATTTGCAAAGTGGGTACATAAAAGGGTGATACCTGAAAATGAACCAGAGCTTATTCGAGTTACGACTGTCTCAACTGATTTACCGAGTCGTAAAGTTTCATTCTTTATTATTTTATTACCAGTTGTATTGATGATTTTATCGGTCGTTGCACCATATATTTCATTACCGAAAAAGATGACTGAATTTTTTGTATTTATTGGAAGTCCAGTAATCGCTTTACTTATTTCATGTTTCGCAGCATTTTATTTACTTGGAATAAGACAAGGAATTAATAAAAAGATGATTAAAAAATTAACGGATGAAAGCTTATTACCTGTCGGTTCCATTATTTTAATTATCGGTGCAGGCGGTGGATTTAAACAAATATTAATTGAAAGCGGCGTTGGAACGGCGATCGCGCAAATGGCAGAACATATATCGTTATCACCAATCGTATTAGCTTTTATGGTAGCTGGATTAATTCGAATTGCAACAGGTTCAGCGACAGTAGCATTAACGACAGCAGCAGGGATTGTTTCACCAGTTATTCAGCACATGTCTGGTGTGAATTTAGAATTGCTCGTTATAGCAACCGGAGCAGGCTCGTTAATGTTTTCTCACGTAAATGATGCGGGGTTCTGGCTTGTAAAAGAGTATTTAGGTTTGACGGTGAAGGAAACGTTTAAAACGTGGACGGTACTCGAGACATTGTTATCATTTATTGCATTTGGTTTTGCGCTTTTATTGAATATGTTTCTTTAGGAGATACCTTAACAGGTATCTTTTTTTTGATAAAGCCCATTTCTAAAAACAAGCCCGTTTTTAAGCAAGCCAAGCTTCCTATTCGCCCTGAAAACATAATATAAATGGAATCCCCTCATTTAGAGCAAGGTGAACTTGTTATGAATGATACTAAAGGAGGAATAGAGTAATGAGCGAAAAGTGTGAACACAGACATGATGATTGTAACCGCAGACATGGGTGCGGAGGCGGTTTTGCGCTTCTAATCGTATTGTTTATTTTATTAATTATCATCGGTGCTAGCTGCTTCGGTGGCGGAGGCGGTTGTGGTTATGGCGGTTACGGCGGCTACGGATATGGTGGCTACGGCGGATATTGCTGCTAATTAAAAACTATTGAAAATGGCCTTGTGCAATACGC
>NZ_MACE01000086.1 GCF_001883995.1 Bacillus paranthracis
AGGCCATTTTATTCATATTTTTATGTGTTGTGATAATTTATTAATGTACAGAGATCGGATTAAGAAGAAGAAAATAATCTCGATAATCCCAAAGAAAGTGAGTACAATTAATAGCTCTTTTAGTAAAGAAAAAGCGAGCATGCTTTGTAAAAACTTAACCGCAAATAATGTATGAACACCAGCAACAATGTAAGGGACGAAAAATAAAATTCCTAATTGAATCGTTGCGGAGCGAAACATTTCTGACTCAGTTAATCCAAGCTTTGTAATCGTAATATATTTTTGTTTTTCATTCGTTAAGTCGTTATACATACGGAAGTATAAAACACTAGCTGCACCGATAAAGAAAATAAAGCCGAGAAATGCCCAAATAAAGAATTGAGCAACTGCATTTCCTTTACTATGAACCAGTTCATCCGTAGCTGTATAAATATGAAATGGTTTAATGAAATCTTCTTCACCCTTATGTGCTTCATACAAAGCTTCTTCATCATGATTTAAGCTTTTTAATATATTTTTTGTTGGGACAATTGCATTTTCCCAATTCTCCACGAAGTAGTTATAAACTGTAATTGTTTCAATATGAGGAACCATATTTTCAATTACTTCATCTCGCATCACTATTAAGTGAGGTAATGCAAAGGGGGGCTCAATTCCTCTATTAATAAAACCTTTAATTTGAAATTCCTTTTTATTAGAGCCAAGTGTAATCGTGCCCTGCTTCGCAAATGGGTTAGATACGAGATTTAATAACGCTGGTGAATAGCGAGAAATATTATAAACTTGTGAAGATTCGAGAGTGATTTCTGGCCTGTTTAATTGCTTTGCTATTGCGTTATAATCACTCATTTTCATAATGGCAATTGATTCTTTTGAAGCTGTATCTTTTAAAACGGTAAATTTATATTTGTCATATTGAAAATTAGCATTTGTAAGTTCAGTTTCAATCGTAGTAATATGCTTTTGTTCAAATACATTAATACCTTCTGATGTATAGGTGAATGGTATAGGATATCGTTCTAGTATGGGTGCTTTCGTATGATTGTTTGCAGCAAATAACCCGATAATAATCGTAAATGCAAGTGCAGATAGCATAGAAACGATAAAGAGTACATTAATATTACTGCGGGTACGAGAAACTAAATCTGAAATCCATAACATATTTATTTGTTTCAAATAAAACTTTCTTCGTTTCTTTAAAATATAGATAAAGAGAAGAAATGTTTGTGAAAAAAATAAATACGTCCCAATTACTACAAGCGGTAAAATAGATAACATAATTAAGAATACAGATCCATTTTGGGCATTTTTTTCTGTTATGTAGCCTTGCGGATAACCGGCAATATAATAACATAGTCCTAGACAAGTTAAAGCAAATAGTGAAATGAGTATAGATGGTCTTTTTTCGCTCTTTTCTTTGTTAACTCCCTTAATAAGCTGCGTTGTTTTTCGAGTACGAATAAACATTGGTGTAAACGTAGATACGATGAAAAATAAAATAATAAAAGTTACGGTTGTAACGATAATAGCTTCTGTTGGCCAATATAAATAGAGGCCTTTTGCACTTGTTAATTTAGAAGTAACGAGTAAGAAAAAGTTAGAGAAAACAAGACCGCCTTGAATACCTGCAAAGATAGCAAGCATTCCAATGATCATATTTTCAGTAAACAAAAGACGTTTTAATTGTTTTTGAGATATACCGAGAACAGTTAAAACGCCAAATTGCTGCTTCCGTACATTTAAAAATGTTCCAATTGAATATAAGAGAAAGAAGAACGAGAACATAACGATAACCAACTGCGCTGTACTAGCTAAGTTCATTAGAGGATCACGTTCTTGGAAACTTTGTACACTTTGTAACCGCGGATGATATGCGTATACAGTAAATGAAAAGAAAACCATGATAGAAAACGCACTACTTACAAAGTAGGCGAAATATGCTTTTGAATTACGGGAGACATTTTTAAATGCGAATTGCCAAAATGTCATCCACGTCTTCCTCCTAGTAATGCTAAAACATCTAATATTTCTTGATAAAATTTCTCACGGTACAATCCGCGGTGTAGTTCATTGTAAAGTTCGCCATCTTTAATGAAAATGACGCGGTTACAATAACTTGCTGCGAATGGATCGTGCGTAACCATTAAAATTGTTGCATCTTCTTCTTTGTTCAATTTCGTAAATAGTTCCATCACGTCAATTGCCGCTTTTGAATCTAAATTTCCTGTCGGTTCATCGGCAAGTAAAAGTGAAGGATGATGAATAACAGCACGTGCTACTGCGGTACGCTGTGCTTGTCCTCCTGACACTTCAAAGATACGCTTGTCTAAAATATGATCAATTCCAAGTTTCTTTGAAATGTTATCAAGCTTTTCATCCATTTCTTTTAAAGGAACATTATCTAATGTTAAAGGTAGTACGATATTTTCACCGATTGTTAGTGTATCTAGTAGGTTAAAATTTTGGAAAACAAATCCTAGCTCTTGGCGGCGGAAAATAGCTAACTTCTCTCTACGAAATGTGTGCGGTTTTTTTCCATTAATCACGACATCACCAGCAGTCGGAGAATCAATGGTAGAAATAACGTTTAAAAATGTAGATTTACCGCTACCAGATGGTCCCATAATCGCAACGAATTCACCTTTATCTACATGTAAATTTATATTTTTTAAAGCTGTATGAGGGACCTTTCCTTCATACACTTTTGAGACATTTTTAATGTGTAATACTTCTTCCATAATAATCACCTTTCTATCCTTTAAAACTTAATATGGTGTGATAATTTTTGCATATAGAAGGAACGAATTAAAAGGAAAAATAAAATTTCAACTGTTCCAAAAATCATCAGTACGACTGTAATCTCAGCGAAGAACGAGAGATGTAAAACTTCTTGCAGCATCTTTGTCGCAAACATCGTATGAATTGATGCCATAATGTACGGGACAAAGAATAGAATCGCAAGTTGAATTGTAGCAGATCGTTTCATTTCGGCTTCTGTTAAACCAATTTTTGTAATCGTTACATACTTTTCTTGTTCATTTGTTAAATCTGTATGCATCCTGAAGTAAAGAACACTGCCAGCACCAATAAAGAAAATAACACCTAAGAAAGTACCAATTAAGAAGAACGAAGCGACATTTTGTTTTGTTGTGTATAGAGAATCGCTCGCTTCACTTGCATGGAAAGGCGGGTGCTCTGCTTGAATGTTGTTCCCGTCGGTATTAATTTTGTCTATGAATACCGCGCCGATGTTATTAGCTTTTTCCCAGTCCTTAACTTTAAAGCTATATACACTCATCTGTTTTGAAACAGTGGATAATGCTTCTACATTTTCATCAGATAGTATGAGCAATTGGTATATTAAGCGATTTGGGAATGGATTATAACTTTTATATTCTTTCACTTGTAGTTGTAAATTGTTTTGCGTAAGTGTAAGAGCATTTTTCTTGTCTTTATTGTGAAGCGTTCCAATAACTTGATCATCTAAGTCTTTCATAAGAATATAAGATTCATTCTTATTTACCGTGAGTGTCTCCCAATTTAAAGCTTTAGCAAGTATATTATAGTCACTTTGCTTAATGGCATAATAGAGCTGCGTGTTATTTTCAGCTGAAGATACTTCATATATATCCGTTTTAAATTTTGTATAAGTAAAGTGCTCTTCATTAAATTTTTGTTCTAACCAGTTTAAATGTTCATCCGCCAACGTATTTTCAGTATGTGATAAATATGTAAAAGGAAAAGGATTTTCTCTTACTGTATCAAACTTCATAAATTTACCAAATCCATATAAGAATGTAATCATAGTAAAAGCAAGTGTTGATAGCATCGCTACAATAAAGAGCATGTTAATGTTTGTTCGAATGCGCGCTGCTAAATCAGAAATCCAAAGCATATTAATTCGCTTCATATAAAATGTTCTTCGCGTTTTTAATATACGAATGAGTAAAAAACTAATTTGTGAAAAGAAAAAGTATGTTCCAGCTGTAACAAGTGACGGAATGAGAAATATACTGGTGGCGGCGTACAAAAGCCCAACTACGTCGCCGAGCGACATGAAATATAGCGGATTGGCTGCTAGCACGTATCCAGATATTAAACATATCGCACCAAATAGAGAGATGAGCACAGATGCTTTTCTTTCTTTTTGTTTTGTTCCTTCTTTTAAAAGACGTACAGCCTTTCTCGTCCGAATTAGCATCGGCGTAAACGATGAGACGAGAATGAAGAGTCCTAGAAAAATGATCATAGTTAAAATAATGGCAGCTGTTGGCCAATATAAATATAAACCAGGAACATGTGTAATCTTGGCGGTAACTAATAAAAAGAACTGCGAGAAAACAAGTCCAAGTTGAATGCCGAAAAAGATGGAAAGAACACCAATTAGCATGTTTTCTAGAAATACGAGTCTTTTTAATTGTTTTTGGGATATGCCAAGTACTGTTAAAATCCCAAATTGCTTTTTTCGCACTTTTAAGAAAGTACCGATTGAATATAGTAAAAAGAAAAATGAAAAGAATACGATGACAATTTCTGAAATTGTCATTAATATGTTCAGAGCAGCATTCACGCCTGTCATATGCAATTTAGGATGAAATAAATAAACTGCAAACGAGAAAAAAATTGCAATGGAAAATGCACTGCTTACAAAATAGGCGAAATAAGCTCTGGCGTTCCTTGTGACGTTTTTAAATGCAAACTGCCAAAATGTCATTCACCTAAACCTCCTAATATAATGGGCATGAAAAAGGAGGGAAGAGATCCCACCTTTTTCATGTAATAACCTTTTTAATGTGTATTAGTATATTGTGATAACTTCTGCATATAAAGTGAGCGAATGAATAAGAAAAATACAATTTCAACGAATCCAAAAATAATAAGAACGGCTGAAACTTCTTTGAACAAAGATAAGCCAATTACATCTTGTAGCATTTTCGTTGCGAACATTGTATGAATGGATGCCATAATGTACGGAACGAAAAATAAAATACTAAGTTGTATGGTTGCAGATCGTTTCATCTCTGCACCTGTTACACCAATTTTAGAAATCGTTATATATTTCTCTTGTTCGTTCGTCAAATCTGTATACATTCTAAAGTAAAGAACGCTACCGGCTCCAATGAAGAAAATAACTCCTAAAAATGTTCCAATTAGGAAGTATGCGGCACTACCAGATGTTATTCTGTATAACGATCCTGCTGATTCAAATAGTCGAATAAGAGTCCCTTCATATTGGGAGTTGTTGCGATCTTTTTGCACTTTTTCTATAAAAGTATCAGCAATTTCATATGTCTGTTCCCAATTTTGAATTTTATAATTATATGCCGATATATGCTTTACCGAGTTAGGTAAGTTGTTCACAACAATATCAGGCAAAACGATCGTTTGATATGAAAAGTCAGATGGAATTGCATGGATCTGTTCATAGCCTTTTACTTTTAATTTCGTATTTGTACTAGAGAGTGTAATGTAATCTCTTTTATAGCTTTGCTCAAATTCATTGAATATAGTGATATAAGACGTCCCCGTTAAAACATATGCCTCGTTATCATTTATAAATAGTTGTTTCATTCGTAAAGAATTCGCAAGTTTGTTATAGTCACTTTGCTTAATTGCGTATACGTCATTATAAATAGCTATACCTTTATCTTCTTCTAGCGGTGTTTCATACATATCAGCTGTTATTTTCTCATAAGGAAAATGCTCTTTTTTTAATTGTTGCTCAAGCCAATTTAAATGCTCTGTAACAAAAGGATTCGCATCATAAGAAAAATAAGAAATTGGGAAAGGCGAAGTTCGATTAACGTCTAGCTTAATAAATTTTCCGAACCCATATAGGAACGTAATCATTGTGAAAGCGATAGTAGATAGCATTGCTACAATAAAAAGCATATTAATATTCGTTCGAATACGGTTTGCTAAATCAGAAATCCAAAGCATATTAATCTGTTTCATATAAAACTTTCTTCTTTTCTTTAAAATATGAATAAGTAAGAAACTAATTTGTGAAAAGAAGAAATATGTACCGATTGTAACGAGCGTTGGAATGACGAAAATACTTGAAACCATATATATAACACCTATTTGTGGGCTTACTGATACGAAATATTTAGGATTTCCAGCTAACGCATAGCCACCAAATAAACAAATCGCACCAAATAAAGAAACGAGTATGGATGGTTTTTTTTCTTTTTGTTTTCCGCTCTTTGTTTTTAACAGGTGTACCGCTTTTTTTGTACGAATGAGCATCGGTGTCAATGTAGATACAACGATAAAAAGACTAAGGAAGACGATTGTCGTTAAAATAAACGCGTTAATAGGCAAGTATAAATATATGCCCGGTACATGCGTAATTTTTGCTGTCACTAATAAGAAAAATTGCGAGAAGACAAGTCCAAACTGCATGCCGAAAAAGATAGATAAAATACCGATTAACATATTTTCCATGAAGACGAGACGGTGTAATTGTTTTCTCGATATTCCTAAAACGGTCAAAACGCCGAATTGTTTTTTTCTAACTTTTAAAAAAGTGCCAATGGAATATAGTAAAAAGAAGAAAGAAAAAAATACAATTACTACTTCTGAAAATATCATTAATCCTGAAATTTCAGAGACCGTGCCAAAGTTTTGTAATTTCGGATGGAATAAGTAAACAGCAAATGAAAAGAAAACGGCAATCGAAAAAGAACTACTTACAAAGTAAGCAAAATAAGCTCTCGAGTTGCGCGTGACGTTTTTAAATGCAAATTGCCAAAATGTCATAAATTATACCTCCGATTAGAAGATATAGAAGTAGTTTTATTGCAAAAAATGTATGAGAGTGAGTTCTCATACATTTTGCTTGCATATGTCACGATCATGCTTCGGTCACCTTCTCCGTATGTTCTGATTGATTATTTGCAGCGTTGTGGAAGATGATTTTAATCGTCGTTCCTTTCCCAACTTCAGAATCTAGTTTGACAGAGTGACCTAAATAATCACAAATTTTACTTACGATATAAAGTCCCATACCAGTAGATTCTCCGAATGTACGACCATTTTTCCCAGTGTAAAACGGTTCGAATACTCGTCGAATATCTTCTTGCGGAATACCAACACCTTCATCACGAACTTCTAAAATAATATCTTTTCCGTTTCGATAAGCGGATAAGAATACTTTCTTTCCGCGCTCACCAGAGTAACGAACGGCATTTGTCATTAACTGATAGATGATAAATTTTAGCCATTTCGCATCAGAAGCAACCTGTAAATCAGAATGAACTTCTAAAACAGGGAAGACTCCGTTTCGGATAAATAGTTCTTTTAATCCATTAATATTTTTCGTTACCGTATCTTTTAATGAAATCGTCTCAACATGGAAGTCTTCATGGAAGTTATTTAACCTTGCCATGTATAAAGCCATATCAAGCCCTTGGTTTAGACGTTCTAATTCTTTTTTGAATTTCGGAATTAAATGTTCATCTTCCATTTCGAGTACCATAAGTTGCATAACAGAAACGGGCGTTTTCATTTGATGCACCCAGTGGTTAATGAATAATTGATGTTCTTGTTGTTTTACTTCGTACGATTGTAGTTCTTTTTGGAATAGACGATACTGCGTGCGCACGAGTTCATTTACACCGTGAGGCATCGGAGCAGTTGCTCTTTCAATAAATGCATCTTCCATTTTTTCTGGTTGTTCACTTAATCTATGGTACATTCTACGATTACGAACGTAACGGTAAGCGAGGAAACAAATAAATAAGTATAAGCTTAAAACGACGAAGTAAAATTTATTATTTTGAAATCCATCTACTGCATCATACAGAACGAAAATGATACCGAAGTTTAATACGTACAGTAGAAAAAATGCAAAATGATCACGTAAAAATAGCTTCATGCTTATTCACTCCAAGTTGCGTTAAAACGATACCCAAGTCCGCGCACTGTTTCAATAGCATTTTCAATACCAAGCTCATTGAACTTTTTACGAAGACGCGTAATGTTTACGTTTAATGTGTTTTCTTCAACGAAGCTCTCGTCATCCCAAAGAGCGGCTAGTAAATCTTCACGGCTCGCTGTACGAGGGAATTTAGATAATAACATTTCTGCTAAAATAGCTTCTTTCTTCGTTAAAAGAACTTGTTCAGATCCGAAGTGAATTTCAGGACGTTCTGGGAATAGTTTTAAGCCTTCTACTTCAACGATACGTTCAGAAATATTTGGCGCATAATCACCGTAAATACGGCGTAATTGACCTTTAATTTTTGCCATTACAACGTCATAGTGGAACGGTTTTGTAATATAATCATCCGCACCGCTTTCAATCGCCATAATTTGTTCCATCTCACCAGCACGAGCTGAAATGAAAATAATAGGACAAGTAGATTCATGACGAATTTGGCGGCACCAGTAAAATCCATCGAATTTTGGTAAGTTTACATCAAGTAAAACAAGATGTGGCTTTACAGCGTTAAAAGACTCCATAATATCATCGAAGTTCTCTGCAACAACAGCTTCATAGCCATATTTTTGAATGTGAGATTGTAGTAATGATGAAATATTTGGATCGTCTTCAACGATTAAAATTTTATACATATGTATATTCCTCCTAAAAAACAATTGTAGATATAGTGTATCATGTGTTTCAAGTCTTTTCATTATGTTGAAAGATAAGCTAATAAACAGTATAGGTCAAAAGCGGAGAAAGTAAAAAGGGCCTCGTATATAATTGACAATTAACTGAAAACATTTTAACATTTAGATAAATATCTAAATGTCTAATTAGTGAAAGGAAGAAAGACATTGAATCAAGCGTTCAAAGCATTAGCAGATCCAACAAGGCGAAAAATTTTAGACTTATTAAAAGAAGGTGATCTAACCGCTGGTGAGATTGCTGAACATTTCAATATGACAAAACCAAGTATTTCACACCACTTAAACGCACTTAAAAATGCTGAACTTATTCAAGATGAGAAGAAAGGTCAATTCGTTATGTACTCTTTAAACACAACGGTCTTTCAAGATTTATTGACTTGGGTGTTTACATTTACGAATAAGGGGGAAGAGGGGAAATGAAAAAACATCTTTTTGCAATCTTATTAACTGTTATAACTTGTTTAGCTTGGGCGTTTGCTTGGCCACATTTGCCGGATACAATTGCAACGCATTGGAGCGGAGGTAAGGTAGATGGATATTCTTCTAAATTATATGGAATGCTTTCTATGGTTGGAATTATGATTGTTTTATATATTTTTTTAAACGTGTTACCAAAGATTGACCCAAAGAAAGCAAATTACGAGAAGTTCTCTAAAGCTTTTATGATGATGAATAACGGGATACTACTGCTACTATTTGTAGGGAATATAGATATTATTACAAGTGGATTAGGATACAACTTATTCATTAACCGTGTGCCGGAATTATTAGTTGGTATTTTATTTATAGTCATCGGAAACTATTTACCACAGTGCAAACCAAACTATTTTGTCGGTATAAAAACACCGTGGACGTTAAGCAACGAAGAAGTATGGAGAAAAACGCACCGTTTTAGCGGAAAGGTGTTTGTTGTATTAGGAATTATTATGATTCTAAGTGTTTTTGTACCAGTAACGTGGAAATCTTTCGTAATGGTTGTAGTTATTATTGGTGCAGTAGGATTAACGATGGGATATTCATATGTTGCTTATAAAAAAGAACTAAAAATGTAAAACAAAGCTGCTTTTCCTTTTAGGGAAGAGCAGCTTTGTTTTTTATTTCTTCAAAACCGGTATCCAAATTTCACTTTTAAAGTTTGGAGAAGATATATCTTTCTGTTCATTCCATAATATTTCCGGTCCTTCCGCTAGTTCATAGTTTGAGGAAGGAAACCATTCGGAATAAATGCGTCCCCATACATTTTGTAGTGCATCCGGAAATGGACCAACAGCTTCAAATATAGCCCACGTTGAAGCTGCAACTTCAAGTTGCGCAAATTGCTCTGGGCAATCTTTCATTGTGGCTACGCCAATATAGTGATCAAGTTCTCCTTTTTCCTCCATTCTTCCTTCAGAAAAGTTAGTAGAAGCACTAATAATTCCAGTAGGTTCCATATTTGAAAGTGACTTTAAAGTTTGAATAACATCTGGATTTAAACTTTTCCACATAGAAGCAATTTCTTCATTTACACCGTTAAATACAATCGGTACGCGTTTTGTAATACCTATAATTTGAAATGGCTCTTTTTCTTCAATTCGATAATTCATTTCATTTCCTCCTTGAATGGATAATTGGAAGGTCATTGGTGAATAGGCTTTTAAGGAATGACTACTATTTCGGGCCTCTGAAGGTGTTATGCCGTGCAAGTTCTGAAAGGCACGCGCAAAAGAATCTGGTGAGTTGTACCCATATTTGATAGCTACATCAATGACTTTTGCATCGCTATTTTTTAGTTCAAAAGCAGCGAGAGTCAGACGTCTACAACGAATATATTCTGATAGTGATATGCCAGCTAGAAAAGAAAACATTCTTTTGAAATGATATTCCGAGCAGTAAGCTAGCTTCGCAACTTCTTTAAAATTAATTTCATTTGTTAGGTTGTTTTCAATATAGTGCATTGCAGCATTCATATTTTTAAGTGAATCCATATGATGACCTCCTCTGTACATAGAATAGCAGGAACGAAATAGCTCCATCCGACATTTCGTGCACAAATTTGTAGGGTACATTTTGTACCTTACAAAATTGTAATGTTCCTGTAAGGAGAATGAATGGATGGCATGATATCCCAATGTTATAGTAACAAAGTACTTTGATTCATTAGGTTAAATTTTGATTTCTTTGCTTACTGGTCTTACATAACTGTCATGTTTGTGTAAGAAACATCGATAGTGGAAAAAGTAGAGAATGTATATAGTGAAAATAGAGAATAGATGAAATGAGGGATGTCGAGATGAAAACAGTGTTAGAAGCAAAAAATATTGAAAAAGTGTATGACACGGGTGGTAATAAATTTGCAGCGTTAAAAGGTATTAACTTACAAGTAAAAGAAGGTGAGTTCGTTGGAATTATGGGACCTTCTGGTTCTGGAAAGACGACTTTACTAAACGTTCTTTCTACAATTGATAATGCGACGAACGGTGAAATTTTAATTGATGGAAAAGATATTGTGAAAATGAATGATGATAAGTTAGCGTTATTCCGCCGCGATCATTTAGGTTTCATTTTCCAAGATTATAACTTATTAGATACGTTAACTGTAAAAGAGAACATTGCGTTACCTCTTGCGTTATCAAAGGTGAAAGCGAGTGAGATTGATCGCCGCGTTCTTGAAATCTCAAAGAAATTCGGTATTGATCATATTTTAAGTCAGTTCCCATATCAAGTATCTGGTGGACAGAAGCAAAGATGTGCGGCATCACGTGCAATCGTTACAAATCCAAGTATGATTTTCGGGGACGAGCCAACGGGAGCACTTGATTCGAAATCAGCGACAGATTTACTTGAAAGTATGAAGTCGCTAAATGAATATGATAATTCTACAATTTTAATGGTAACGCACGATGCGTTTGCGGCAAGTTACTGTAAACGAGTTATTTTCATTAAAGATGGTGAGTTATATAAAGAATTGCACCGCGGCGAGTTAACGCGTAAACAGTTCTTCCAACAAGTCGTTGATGTAATGTCTTCTATTTCCGGAGGTATGGCTGATGACCTTATCTAGCATTGCCCTCCGCAACATACAGCGGAACTTTAAAGACTACTTTGTATATTTTGCATCTATGATTTTTAGTATCGTTATTTACTTTACATTTAAAGCACTGCAATATAATTCACAAATGGAAAAAGCAGCGGAAGCTTCTAAAAAAATTAGCGGGGCATTCCAAGTTTTCAGTGTGATGCTTATTATTTTCGTAGCGGTGTTTATTATATATTCGAACGGTTTCTTTACAAGAAAACGTAAAAAAGAAGTTGGACTCTATTCCTTATTAGGTATTCGTAAAAGACAAATTGGTAAAATGCTCTTTTATGAAAATATGTTAATGGGGTTAATGTCTTTAATTATCGGGATTGCGATTGGTAGTGTCCTTTCAAAATTATTCCTTGAGTTATTAGTAAATATGATGGGATTAAATTTAAATGTTCATTTTGAAGTACCGATGGCTGCCATTATTGATACAGCAATTATTTTCTTTGTGATTATTTTATATACATCACTTCAAGGATATCGTTTAATTTATCGATTCAAGCTAATTGAACTTTTCCGTGCAGAACGTGAAGGAGAAGCAATGCCAAAAGGATCTGTTATTATGGCATTCATTTCAGTTTTCTTAATCGGTTCAGGTTATTTCTTAGCGCTAATGTACATGAAAGCAGTTATGTATGCAGACTTTATGGTCGTTGCATTATACATTTTATTAGCGACAGTAGCAGGAACTTATTTATTGTTCATGTTCTTCACAGTATTTATATTGAAACGTGCGAGAAATAATAAATCAGCGTTTTATAACGGTATGAATATGGTAACGACATCACAGTTACTCTATCGCATTAAAGGAAATGCGAAATCACTGGCGACAATCGCTATTTTAAGTGCAGTAACATTAACGGCGGTTGGTACGTCAGTTACGATGTATTACAACACATTTACGCAATCAAAAGTTGCTGCGCCGTATAGTTATTCATATGAGAAAAAAGATGCAGCATTAGATAAAAAAGTAAATGAAATACTTGCTGGAGAAAAGAATAATCATCCAGTCACATATGAATCAGAAGTTGAAATGATTCCTGTGAAAGGAACATTTAAAGGTGAAAGAGCGGATCAAGTTCTGAACACACACTATAATGTGACGAAGCAGTACCAGCTTATTTCTCAATCAAACTTTAATACAATCGCGAAACATTTAGATATAGAACCTGTAAATTTAAGTGCGAATGAAGCTTTTGTATATGATAGCTTATATATTGAAACACTTGATTTTGGTCCTCTTTACACAGGAAATACAGCTGTATTCCCTGTTGGAAATGAATCGAAAGAGTTAAAGATTAAAGGTGTAAATAGTAGAAGTGTTACAAACTTAAATGAACTATTTGTAATCGTTCCTGATCAAACATATGAGCAGGCGAAACAAGTAAACGAAACGCGCACTGTAAAAAATATTGATGTAAAAGGTGAGCGAAATAGTAAAGAGTTAACAGCGAAATTAGCAAGCGTTATGCCAGCTGGTGAATCAGAAATTTTAAAACCATTTAACGATTTCTATACAGGATTCCAAATGGGGCTTGAAACGACAGGCTTAATGATGTTTATTGGGTTATTCTTAGGATTAGTCTTCCTATTAGCGACAGGCTCAATCATTTACTTTAAACAATTAACAGAAGCAAGTGCTGACCGTGATCGTTACATTGTCCTTCATAAAGTTGGTGTAACGAAGCAAGAAATGAAGAAAGCTATCGCAAAACAAGTAAGCTTTATCTTCGCTATTCCGTTAGTAATCGGAATTTTGCACAGCTTGTTTGCACTAAAAGGTTTAGGGAACATATTACCGTATGAAATCATGATCCCACTCCTAATTAGTATTGGAGTATACGGCGCTATTTATATCGGATATTACTTCTTAACAGTTCGTTCTTATTATAAGATTGTGAGTGCGAAATAATAAGTGAAGCTGTGAGGAAGGAAAAAGCCATTTACCTAATTTTTATAGGTGAGTGGCTTTTTTGTATAGAAATAATTAACGTGCATCAATTATGTCGATGAAACTAAAGGTATGTTTACGGCCAAAGGTATCTATACATATTAAAGAACGTTTCAAAGGGTTTAATTCAATTACAGTCATATACATTGTAGGGAAATAATTATCTTTATAATAAGTGACCAATATTTGTTTTTCTGAAATGAATGAGCGTAATAAAGTGTCTTCAATTCTTTCTCTATCATCGTATGGTGATACTTTTCCCGATTCTTTCATGTGAGCAGATTGTTTAGACATACTAGTCAATTGAACCGATTTTGATATATTTGTACTACTCATGCTTTCTATTCTCCTAACAATATATTTTCTATATAGGAAGGTTAATCACTATGGAAGTAACTACTGCTGATCATTCCGAAGTACCTTGTGTTAGTTTTATTATGTCTGATTGGGAACCGAATTTGCTTAGTACTAAAAAATTATCAAATTCATTCACTTATTTATAGTAATTTATTTGTCATTTTTGTACTTTTTTGAAGAGGATTAAAACTTTATTTTGGATGAAGAAGAGGAAATCAAATGGAGGAAGGTGAGCAAGTATGACAACTATCTCACCCTCTATTAAGAAAGCGTTTTTATATAACGGTATGATTTTCACGATATTGTCTAGGAGTCATGTTAGTAATTTTTTTGAAGACTCTCGTGAAATAGCTTTGATCATTAAAGTTGAGCCAGGCACAAATATCTGATAGTGGGTAGGTCGTTAATGTTAATAACTTTTTGGCTTCTTCTACTCGTTCCCTCTGGATGTATTCACTTAAAGGAATTCCCACTTCTTTTTTAAATAGCTTTGATAAATAAGTAGGGGAAATATGTAAAAGGTTAGCAAGATCATTGAGAGTTATTTCATCGTAAATATGTTTGTGAATATGATTTAGGCATGTAGTAATGGAATTAGAATATGCTTGATTATTATATTCCTTCACACGTTCTGCGAAAGTACATAATGCATCTTCAATTAATCTGTTTACGGAATACATGTTATCTAGTTTTTCGATGGTTTGGATATATAAAGTACCGAGTGAAAAAGCAACATGTGATGGAAGATTACCATCTATCGCATATCGAATAGCTAGCGTAATGGCGATAATGCCATTATTTTTTTGGTTTCTTAGTTGATCTCCTTTGGATGAAATTGCTGAATCTTCTTGCGGGAAGGAATATGCATATTGTATGACTTTTTCTTTATTGCCTTCTTTAATTGCAGAAAAAAATTTACGTTCCAATGATATGTCATAATGTTGCGGATCATGCCGAAGACGTTTTGAAATGTATAGATCAGGATTTACGATTTTATAAGAAACATCTTCGAGCAATTTATTTTTTTTCCAAACAATATCGCGATCTAATTTTTCATTGAAAATGACGTAATGTAACCAAATACTTATATCAATTAGCGTACTTTTTTTCATCTCGGGTAGAAATTGATAGTAGTCTATTCCTTGCTGCGTTTTATCATTACAGTTGAAATACTTCATAAGTTTAATAGCCATTTCATCTGATACTTTTGGGTAAGTGGTAGGGCCGATTATAATCGTTCCTTTTATATGTTCATGATTTGTTATATGAATGCTAATGAAATTCTCAAGATATTTATTCCCTTTGAAAATTGGAAAATTACAAGGAGCATTTTCTTGATAAAGTTCATTCAGATGTTCTTCTTTAGAAGTATAAAAAGGACTACCAATCGTATGAGAAGTAGATTCATATACAATTTTTTTATTAGTAGCTAAAAATTGAACAGGTACATGAAAAGTGCTATGTACAAGGTCGCATAAGTGCTGTATGTCGATATAATTATTCATAATCTTCTCCTTTTAAATCGTTTTGAAATATATTTGAACCTATATTCGTTTCTACAAAATATAAATTTCTTATTATTTGAATTTCTTTGCTCATACAAAATAATTACATATGTTGGATAATAATGAAAGGTAATTGACAGATTTATTTCTACAGATGTTGTATGAAAATAGACGTAGTGATAGTACCTTCCATAAAGTTCTTTTTTTATATCCATTATACCGAATTAATAAATATAAGAGAGATGTTTATATATAAGAACAAATGATATATTCTTCATAAAATCTTAAGAAATCTCCTCAATTTTTGTTAAGAAACGATAGTTATACTTAAAAACAAGTTAAAAACTATTGAACGAATGAGGAGAGGTTTACATGCAGCTCATAACATTCTTACATGAATTTATTAAACATCCGAAACATACTGGTGCAGTTGCGCCAAGTTCAAAAATATTAGCAAAGAAAATGGTAGATGTAATTGATTTTAATAAAGCAAAATGCATCGTAGAGTTAGGGCCTGGTACAGGGGTTTTTACGAAGGAGATTATGAAGAGAAAAAAGAAGGGAACAATATTTCTTCTTATTGAAATTAATGAAGTGTTCTGCAATGAGTTAAAGAGAAAATATAAAGATGAGCAGAACGTTATTGTTGTACACGGTTCAGCTGAAAATATAAAGAAGTATATGGAAGAGTTCCATATAGAATGCGTGGATTATGTCTTATCGGGATTACCTTTTACCTCTTTACCAGAAGAAGTTTCAAAACGCATTTTAAATAATGCAATGGAAGCAATACATGAGAATGGGGAATTCATAACATTTCAATATTCACTTGTGAAAAAAGGATTTATACAGCATTTCTTTCCTCAAATTACATTAGAAAAAGTGTGGCTCAATTTCCCGCCAGCGTACGTCTTTAGCTGTAAAAAAGAGCTAAGGAGAGTATATGCATAATGGAATTGCATGAATTATTATCCTATATTGAGCAGTATGGTTATTGGGCGTTATTTTTCTGTTTATGGTTGGGTATTATCGGTATGCCAATTCCAGACGAAATGATTGTAATGAGTGGCGGATTTGTCTCTTCACTAGGGATATTAAGTATCATTCCTGCATTTTTATTAACATATTTAGGAGTTGTATCCGGACTTTCTTTAGGTTATATACTAGGGAAAATATTTGGTACAAAAGTACTTCATAAACTAATGAAAAAGAAAAAGGCAAAATATCTTTTGAAATCTCAACAAATGGTAGAGAAATATGGTCATTATGCGTTAGTTACAAGTTACTTCATACCAGTTGTAAGACATATTGTACCGTATGTAGTTGGAATGAATAACATGTCATTTCGGGTATATGCTTTGTATTCCTATACGACAGGATTTGTTTGGACGCTCATTTATTTTGTGCTCGGTTCTTTATTCGGACAACATATTGAAAGAATTGTAGCAGTTGCGATAGAGTATGGTGTGTATTTTGGCGTAATTGTCGTTTTAATTGGTAGTTTGTTTTATGTAAAAAGAAGTGCAGTAGTGAGTAAGTAGCGGAGGCTGTTCCAAAATACATTTTGGACAGCCTTTTTTGTTGTTTCTACTGTCAGTTTTTGTCGGTAAGTCGATATTCCTTGTCGAAACGTCGATATATTCGAAAAATCGTTGATATATTTTGAGTTGTGTTCGATATATTTGAAAAATCGTCGATATAATTTCATGTACCTAGATGTAACGCCACATTTCTTCTACATTAAGAAAAAGTTAAGAAACAGTACGAGTTTTTATTAAGAAATGCGCTCTATACTTAGAAATGTTCTCAAGAAAACATAATGAAAGGCGGAATATAGATGAAAAGATTTATTTTTGGATCATTACTTGTTATTGTCGCAGGAGCGGCATATTTATTAAATGGGAGTGCTACAGTAGATTCCATGAACCCATTTCTTAAATTAGAATATCGTTATGCGGTAATTGATAATGATGGAAAAGATTTAGGTGGAAATAAAGGCCGTGCATACACAGTGAACACATATGACAAGGATGGAAATAAAAAAGAGATAACAATTGATGGAGTGGATACATTGCAAAAAGGTTCATACTGGCATGTAATTACGAGAGGAAAGTCTGTACACGATAAGGTACAAATAGAAGAAGAAATAATTCCTGACGGTGCAAAGGCAAAGTTAGGATTGTAAATATAAACCCGATTCTCGATGAGAGAATCGGGTTTGTTATTTTATGGTAAAATTTAAAGGGGAGGAGTGAGAGGAATGCTACTCATTGTTAGCCTTATTTTAATTGGAATCATGTGTAGTATGAGAATAGTATCATTACATATGATAGAACGAGAAAAGATAGAAGAACGATACGTATATTGTCCAAAATGTGATGCGAAAATTAGAAGTGGGAATGCTGCTCCTTTTTGTTCAAAATGTAATGTAATCTTTTAAAGAAGATAAAAAGGCCAAAACGAACATATTTCAGTTCGTTTTGGCCTTTTTTGAATGAAGAGTAATAACAACTTTCTATGTTCCACTCATAATTTCTACGGTTATCTCCGCAAAAATAGTTTTTTTTTATAAAATCATTTTATTTTGGAGCTACAGACGTTGAAACATAAAATTGTTACTTATTAGTATCTATAACACTTTAAAGTGCGTACTTTTTATTGTGTTGTAGATAAGACATAATTACATACGTGAGAGGGAAATGAGTAGTGTAGAACTAAAAAGCATATACGTTATTTTTCATAACTATCGTGCTTTAATCGGTCAGCCCTTGTCACATTAATTGATATTCATTCATCATTTTTAAATAGATTTTAGGAGGAGTTTTTAAATGAAAGATTTATTAAAAGGTACACTTGGTTTTGGTACGGCACCACTAGGTAATATGTACCGTAATATTCCAGAGGAAGAAGCAATCGCAACAGTGGATGCTGCTTGGGATAATGGTGTTCGTTACTTTGATACAGCTCCACTGTATGGATCTGGTTTAGCAGAGATTCGTCTTGGTGAAGCACTATCGAAAAGAAATCGTGATGAGTACTTCTTAAGTACAAAAGTAGGTCGAATTATTTCAGATGAATTGGAAGATCCATCTACACGTGATTTAGGTGAAAAAGGCGGACTTTTCGAATTTGGTCGTAAAAATAAAATCATCAACGACTACAGTGCGGATGCAACTCTTCGTTCTATTGAAGATAGTTTAAAACGTTTAAAAACAGATCGTCTAGATTTTGTTTATATTCATGACGTAGCACAAGATTTTTATGGAGATGAGTGGATTTCACAATTTGAGATTGCTCGAACAGGAGCATTCCGTGCACTTACTCAATTGCGTGATGAAGGTGTAATTAAAGGCTGGGGCCTTGGAGTAAATAAAGTAGAAGCTATTGAACTTATGCTGGACTTAGAAGAAGCAAAACCAAATGTATCTTTATTAGCTGGTCGCTATTCATTATTAGACCACGAGCATGCGTTAGAACGCGTAATGCCTGCGGCTGTAAAAAACAATATGGACATTGTTGTTGGTGGACCATATAGCTCAGGTGTTCTTGCTGGAGGTACTCACTTTGAATACCAAAAAGCGTCACCAGAAATCATTGAAAAAGTTAATAAAATGAAAAACCTTGCCGATCGTCATGGAATCAGTATTAAAGCTGCTGCTTTACAGTTTTCACTGGCTAACCCAGCGGTTGCTGCTGTTATTCCAGGTGCAAGTAAACCGGAACGAATTGCAGAAGACCAAGCTGCATTGAAAACAGTGATTCCAGCAGCGTTCTGGGAAGAAATGCGTGAACAAAAATTAGTTGCAGTTAATGCACCACTACCAATTAACGTTAAATAAAAAGGAGAGTAATGAAAATGGCAAATACTATTACATCTATTGAAATTCCAGCTTCACCTGCCCAAGTATGGCAATTAATCGGAGGTTTTGATGCACTTCCAGATTGGTTACCATATATCCCTAGCAGTAAAGTAACGGAAGGTGGACGTGTACGTCATTTAGCTAATCCTGATGGCGATGCAATCGTAGAGCGCTTAGAAGCATTTAATGAGAAAGAACGTTACTACACATATTCAATTATGCAAGCACCATTCCCTGTGACGAATTATTTATCTACAATCCGTGTTAAAGAAGGTAAAGATGCTAACACATCATTAGTTGAATGGTCTGGTAGCTTCACTCCTGTAGCGGTTACTGATGAAGAGGCAATTAATCTATTCCATGGCATTTATAAAGATGGTTTAGAGGCGTTACAACAAACATATTTAGCTTAATCAATTTATTAAACATTTGAAAGTCTGCAGTGTAACAACTGCAGACTTTTTTGATTATGGAATTTCTTTTTAAGAAAATATTAAGAAACCCTAGCACTATTTGTTAAGAAAATGTATCTATACTGAATTCTGTTGCTTAAAGAGAACATCACGAATTATAACAGGAGGTACAAATAGATGAAAACAATGTTAGAAGCGAAAGGGATTTCGAAAATATATGATACGGGCGGTAATACGTTTGAAGCGTTGAAGGATATTCATTTACAGGTGAAAGAGGGAGAATTTGTTGGCATTATGGGACCGTCTGGTTCTGGTAAGACGACACTTTTGAATGTCCTTTCTACTATTGATACAGTTTCGAAGGGTGAGATTTTAATTGATGGAAAAAATATTGTGAAGATGAATGATGATGAATTGGCGTTATTCCGACGTAATCATTTAGGGTTTATTTTTCAAGATTATAACTTATTAGATACGTTAACGGTACGAGAAAATATTGCATTGCCACTTGCTTTGTCAAAAGTGAAGGCGAAAGAAGTAGAATCTCGCGTTGAGAAGATTGCGAAGAAGTTTGGAATAGATCATATTTTAAATCAGTATCCGTATGAAGTATCCGGTGGACAAAAACAACGCTGCGCAGCATCAAGGGCAATTGTAACAAGTCCAAGTATGATTTTTGGAGATGAGCCAACTGGTGCGCTTGATTCAAAGTCAGCGACGGATTTATTAGAAAGTATGAAGACATTAAATGAAAAAGATCTTGTAACGATTTTAATGGTAACGCATGATGCGTTTGCGGCAAGTTATTGTAAACGTGTTGTATTTATTAAAGATGGAAAGTTATATAAAGAATTACATCGTAAAGGGATGACACGAAAACAGTTCTTCCAGCAAATTATTGATATGATGTCTTCCATATCTGGAGGCACGACAAATGAGCTTATCTAGCATTGCACTTCGTAATATAAAACGAAATTTTAAAGATTATTTTATATACTTTGCCTCTATGATTTTTAGCATCGTCATTTATTTTACGTTTAAGGCGTTGCAATACAATTCACAAATAAGTGAAGCTGGAGATAACATCGGACGAGGATTCCAGCTCGCGAGTGTTATGCTCATTATTTTCGTTGCGGTATTTATTATATATTCGAATGGTTTCTTTACACGAAAGCGTAAGAAGGAAATAGGTCTTTATTCTTTACTCGGTATTCGAAAGAAAGAAATAGGTAAAATGCTTTTTTATGAAAATATGTTAATGGGTTTATTATCGTTAGTAATCGGAATTGTAATTGGTAGCTTACTTTCAAAAGGATTCCTAAAGCTACTTGTAAATATGTTAGAGCTACATGTAAATGTTCATTTTGAAGTACCAATTGGAGCTATTATAGATACAGCAGTTATTTTTTGTTTCATTATTTTATATACGTCATTTAAAGGATACCGCGTTATTTATCAATTTAAGTTAATCGAGCTATTTCGTGCAGATAACGAAGGCGAAGTTATGCCAAAAGATTCTAAAATAATGGCTATCATTTCTTTATTATTAATTGGATCAGGTTATTTCTTTTCAGTAACGGCTATTAAAAATGCAAGCAGCGATAACTTTATGCCACTTGCGCTTTATATTGTATTAGCAACAGTACTTGGAACGTATTTATTATTTAGGTTCTTTACTGTTTTTGCATTAAAAAGAGCGCGAGATATAAAATCTTCATTTTATAATGGAATGAAAATGGTGACGACATCTCAATTACTATACCGCATTAAAGGAAATGCAAAATCGTTAGCGACAATTGCTGTATTAAGCGCAGTAACGTTAACAGCGGTTGGAATGTCTGTTACGATGTATTACAACACATATATGCAGGCGAAGAAATATCACCCAGTTAGTTATTCATATGAAAAGAAAGATATAGAATTGGATCGTAAAGTGAGTGGGATTTTAAAAGAAGGAAAGAATGAAGTCATTCATCAATATGAATTAGAGACAGTAAAAGTAGTAGGAGAATACGATGATGGAACTTCATTACAATCAAGAACAACAGAACTTATCGCACAATCATCATTTAATAAAATTGCAAAATATTTAAATGAAGAAACTTTAGATTTAAAGAAGAACGAATTGTATGCATTTGATGGCATGTACAGTAAAGGTAAGAGAGATAGTGGCGTATATAAAAATCGAAAAGCTATATTCCCTATTGGAGAAGTAGCACCATTACAAGTGAAAGCAGTACAAGCGCAAAACATTACGAACTTATATGAACTTCTAGTTGTCGTTCCGGACGAAGTGTATGAGCAAGCAAAGAAGACAATTGGCTCTCATACTGTAAAAAATATTGATGTGAAAGATGAAAGAAATAGTAAAGTATTAACGGAGAATTTAAAGAAAGTAATACCGGAAGAAGATGCAGAAGGTAAAGAACAATTCAGTGATTTCTATACTATTTTCCGTGATGGTATTGAGGTATCAGGTTTAATGATGTTTAGTGGTATGTTCTTAGGACTTGTATTTTTACTCGCAACAGGGTCTATCATTTACTTCAAGCAATTAACAGAAGCACATGCAGATCGTGAGCGTTACATCGTTCTTCGAAAACTAGGTGTCACGAAAAAAGAAATGAAAAGGGCAATCGCAAAACAAATGAGATTTATTTTCTTCATTCCTTTAGTAGTTGGCATATTACACACTTTATTTGCATTAACAGGATTAGCGACAGTACTTCCGTATGAAATTGCAGTTCCGTTGTTAATTAGCATCGGCGTGTATAGTGTTATTTATATTGGTTATTATTTGTTGACGGTTCGTGCTTATTTTGGGATCGTTAGTAAATAGAAAAGAGAGAAAGAGAGCATAGTGAAAATTATGTTCTCTTTCGCTTTTTATCATTATTTATTTTCTAAAATTCGTTCAACATCATGTACACTTAATTTACTTGCCTTAGCAATCGTCTCAAGTGGTATACCAAGATCATACATACTTTTAATCATTTGGATTTTTCCCTGTTGAACTCCTTCTTTTCGACCTTTTTCTATACCTTGTTCTAAGCCTTTTTCCATACCTTTTTCCATACCTTTTTCCATACCCTTTTCCATGCCTCTTTTCATACCTTCTGTCTCTGCGTGGGCGAATTTTGCTGCTTCATCCATTAAAACTTTCTCCCTTGCGTCATAGGCTTGTCGGAAAGAGGAATCTTGACTCATACGTTCCCATTTGTTTATTGCTTTTTGTAAAATAGGGTCTTGGTTCATAGCAATATCCTCCAATAGTTTAGTTAAGTGCTCATCCTCATTTGCTGAAAGCAATAAAAGCCAACGAGCAAATGGGTCTTTCCAC
The DNA here is from genome assembly GCF_001883995.1 of Bacillus paranthracis. GTDB lineage: Bacteria > Bacillota > Bacilli > Bacillales > Bacillaceae_G > Bacillus_A > Bacillus_A paranthracis. The sequence goes on from NZ_MACE01000086.1 coordinate 23,131, forward strand.
GGATTTACTTTTTCTTCATGCCACTGTTCTGTTAACTTTGGAATTTCTACAATGTGAATTTCTATGTCATCACTCAAGAGTTTCTGTTGTTGTGTATTCCACAATGTGCCCTTTGTATGAAATTCTTTGTGATCTAAAAACATTATGAAGTTCAATAAATTAATGGTGATGGTTTTACGAAGTGCACTGTAGGGCATACCTTTTTGTAACTGGGATGTGTATAATTTTCCCCAATAATATAAACTGCGTTTCATCATATCGTGATTATTATTAAGCTGTATTTCTACATTTACCTTTTTCCCTGTGTCTAATGTTGCTGAAATGTCTAGAATTGATAATTTATCATTTGCGTGTTCTCGGTGTAAATGTGGATCTTCTAATTGTAGAGAAGCAATAGGTGACTCTAAAGACTCTTGTAACATCGCGTTTAAAAAGGCAATGAGAATATCTTCACTACCATTCGTACCAAACAATTTTTTAAATGCAAAATCAATGCGTAAATTCACTAATTGTTGGTTGAACAAAGGTTGTCCTCTCCCTTATATGAAGGTGCTTCTTTTCTTAATTGTATCTAAAAATAACTAGAGGATGCAAATAGACCATTCTGCTATTTTTAAGTAGGATTATTATAATGTCAGAGGTAAGTATAGCTATGTTATACTCTAGTAAATTTGAAAAGTTTATATAGAGGTGAAGATGCTACAGATGCAAAAAGATATTTTGAAACTATTAGATAAAAAGCAAAGTAACTATGAATTTCCTGCCTTTGATAATGAATATATGGATATTTCACAAGTGAAATTCTCTCTTTTCTTTAAAGATAATAAAGATTGGTTAATGGTATTTCAGGTTGTCGGTGTAGGATCATTAGGTGTATGTAATGATATTCAAGTATACGGTGATAGAATAAATCATTCAATTGGTGATGATGGTATTTTACAATTAAATGATGGAGAGTATGAGTTGTTTGATGATGAAGGTGAATTTATGCCAAATATTTATAATGACAGTGTGAAAATTCGTAATCATCATTTTGAGTATGAATTTACAGAAGAGGATTATGTGAATAATGGAATAGAAGTAAAAACGACAGATTCTTATCCAACATACTTCATGCGTATGCTTGCTACTAATAATGAAGCACGAAATTTATTGTGGTGGAGTAAAGAAGAGATTTTAGAAGAGTTTGATTTAGAAGGCGACTGGGAAGTAGCGTATGAAACGGAAGAATGGAAACATGTTGAAGATGAAAAAGTAAGTGAAAATGAATTCTTCCAATCAGTAGCCGCTGCAATAGAGAAGAAAGATCCAAGTATTATTGTGAAGAAGGATGCTAATACCCACTGGAAAAATTGGGTGGAGTTTGATTACGAAAATTCATATTGAAATATCTTTGTAATAAAAAAGACGCGCTAAAATGTTAAAACTTTAGCTCGTCTTTTTGTATTACACAACCGCAGGATTATAAATCATCGTAAAGTGTCCTGGTAATAATTCAATGTTACAAGGTGTATGAAGCGAACTTTCTCCATCTGTATCTACTTCTTTTTCTTCTTCTGTTTCAATATGAATGGATTTCGCTTTTACGTGGAAGATGTCATTTTCGTTTGAGTCTTCAAATAGTTTCTTTCCGATGTAATCTTTAAATGCTTGAATACCTGTTGATTTGACTACGAAAATATCAAGTGTTCCGTCGTCGCATTTTACGTTCGGAATAAAGGACGGGATGCCGCCAAGATATTCACCGTTTCCAACCATAACAAGGACAGCTTCATCTTCATATACTTGTCCGTCATAAGTGATTTTAACTGGGAATGTTTCAGCATTTTTTACAGTTCGGATTGTGCTTAAGTAGTAACCAATTTTACCAAGCTTTGCTTTCTCCTCTGCATCAATATTGTTTGATACTTCAGATACGAGTCCAATGCCCCAGAAGTTTAAGAAATGTTGTCCATTTGCTTTTGCAACGTCAACTGGTTTTACGTGTTCTTTTGTGATAAGTTTTGCTGCTTCTGCAATGTTTTGCGGAACGCCTAGTGTGCGAGAGAAGTCATTGCAAGTTCCGCCTGGAATGATCGCAAGTGTAGGTCTAGTTTCAAGAGGTGCTAAGCCGTTTGTGCATTCAAATACAGTGCCGTCACCACCAAAGACGATAATTAAATCTACTTTACTAGCAAACTCTTGGCAATATTTCGTTGCATCACCTTGCTTTTTCGTATGAAGGATATGTAAGTCAGGAAAAGCTGCGGCAAGAGGTGGTACGATTTTCGTTAAATTTGTATGTAAGTCGCCTTGTCCAGCTTTTGGATTTACGATGAGGAGTACTTTTTCAAATTTTGTCTTTGTCATTTTTCATCTCTCCCTGTTTTTTTGTAATGGAAAGAAGGAGCTGTTCCGATGTATTTCAGAACAGCTTCTTCCTATTAATAGGGTGCTAAGATTGTCGGTTATTGTCGGTAAGTCGATATATTTTGCAAATCGCCGATATAAATTTCATGTACTATCGATTTTTTAAGTTATACGATTATTCCGTTACAACCGAAGCAATAAATGGTAAGTTACGATATTTTTCTGCGCAGTCGATGCCGTAGCCAACGATAAATTCGTCTGGAATTTGGAAGCCAACATATTCAGCTTTTAAGTCCACTTTACGACGCTCAGGTTTATCAAGTAGCGTACAGAATTTTAACGCTTTTGGTTTATGCATAAAGAAGTGGTCTTTTAAGAAGTGAAGTGTTAAGCCAGAATCGATAATGTCTTCTACGACAATTACGTTTTTGCCAGTAATGTTTACATCGATATCTTTTAATAGTTTTACTTTGCCAGTTGTTTCTGTTTGATTTCCGTAGCTAGATGCAGAAATAAAGTCGATTGTTACATCGTTTTTAATGTGACGAATTAAATCAGCAGCAAATACGAAAGATCCTTTTAATACAGCGATTACTACAATTTCTTCTCCTTCAAAATCACGTTCGATTTGAAGTGCTAGTTCTTTTACTTTTTCTTGTAATTGTTCTTCAGAAATTAAAGTGTCTTTTATTTCAATATTCATTGGAGTCCTCCTACAGTGTAAAACTTGTGAACATTTCGACTGTAAAGGATAGAAAGGAAAAAGTCAAAGGAGATAGTAATTTTTTACAAAATACGAACAAAATCGTCTGATGATATGATATACTAATTATATTAAGAAAACGCTTCCATAAAGGGTGATGATAATGAAGAAGAAACAGTACACAACTGTAACATTTATAAAAGCATTACTATTAACAATTGTTCTTGGATTGTTGGCTTATATAATTGATGTACCAGCGATTCGGATTTCACTAATTGGAATGACTTTAGTATTAGGCGCAATTTCTCATGGTATGATGTCGCAGCTACAAGAAGCTGGACTTGATGATATGAAAGATCATATAGATAAGAAATAAGAGACCTTCACATAGGCATAGTGAAGGTTTTTTTGTTTCTTACAAAAATGTAAGGTAGTTGTAAGGGAAATCGATAGTTGCATAGTAGTGTTTTGGATAAACTATGGGTGTAAGGTAAAAGGCAAGCATATTTTAGGTAAATTAAGTTTTAGGCACTCTATATGTGAAAAAGGAGTAGGAGGGCATGGAGAAACGTTGGACGACCTTTTCTTTTTTAGCAACTAGCAACACCGTAATGCTAGCTGGCGAGATGGATTTTTTGCACTTGTTTGATCGAGAAGACGATCATTCTTCTTCTAAATTTACAATGAAATGGAATAAATGGAGCGAAAGTTGTAGGTTGGAAGAAGAGGCCCCTAACGAAGAGCAAAAAATTATTTTGACAAACCCTATTAAAGCGTGGGTTGTTCAACGTCGTAAGTGTAACGTCAAAAATCACTTAAAGAAAACTGAGCCGAGACAATTAGTTATCGCTCCGGCCCGTTCTACTTCTAAATCACGCGAAAGTAACATGTAAATATTGAGACACACACCCGAAAAAACATCGTATATATTGCGATGTTTTTTTATTTTTTACAATGAAATCTTTAAATAAAATATATTTCATCTGCATTTCATATTTATATCTCTTGTTTATTCTAGTGATACATCCGATGCGAAGTGATGTAAAACGTATAAAAGGAGAGAAATAAAATGAAAAAGAAACTATTACCGATTTGTGCAATAGCACTTTTAACAGTAGGCTATTCTTCAGTAGCAAGTGCGGATACTGGAACAGTAACGAAGGAAGAAGCAACGCAACTGCAACAAGATAAGGCGAAAAAAGAAGCAGCGATTAAGGAACAGCAAAAAAATGAAGAAGAGAAAAAGAGAATAGCACAAGAACAGCTGAAAAATGATATGGTAAAAAAAGAAGAAGCAATAAAGGCTCAGCAAAAGAGTGAGGAAGGGAAAAAGGAAGCAGCACAAGTACAACAAAAAAATGCTGCAACTAAAAAAGAAGTAGCAAAGCCAGTTGTACAAGGTGAAAAATTACCAAATACAGCTTCTAATAATGTAGCAATGATGGCACTAAGCGCATGCCTTGTAGGGGTAGGGACATTATTTGGTTTGAATCGTCGCAATAAAGTTAAGGCGTAAATAAAATATTCTCCTATAAAGAATGGAATAATTTCATATATTAAAAATGGTAGGTTATTCCTACCATTTTTGACATGGAGGAATGAAGAATGAAGTTACTCAATTATATCGGTATCATATTGATGGCTATAGGACTATTTATGGGATCTTATTACGCTGTGGAATGGTATAAAGGAAAAAGTTCTGCGCAAGAATTAACGAATGAGGAAATAAAGAGCTTTAAAAATATACAACATAATCAACTTCCTTATGAAACACTGGTAACTTCTCAAGTGCCTTCTTCTCAAACAGAACATAAAGAAGGAGAAAAGGTAGCGATGTTAAATATACCGAAATTAAAGAAGAAATTTTCTATATATTGGGGAGCGGATGATGCAACTTTGAAAAAAGGAGTTGGAATGTTCGTTAGTGATGTAACGACAACGCCATCTGGAGGAGGACATACTGTACTAAGTGGGCATAGGGATACTGTCTTTACAGATTTAGGACAGTTGAAAGAAAAAGACACTCTTGTTTTAGAGTATGATAATAAAACGTACACATATGAAATTCAAAAAATATGGATTACCCATGCGGATGATCGTACTGTTATTATAAAAAAAGAAGAACCGATACTAACACTGACGACTTGTTACCCATTTGATTATATAGGGGATGCGCCAGATAGATATATTATCGAGGCGAAGTTAACTGGTAGTTATTCAAAATGAAATTATAGTTTCTGAAAGCGAGAGGGGGATATAAGTTATGGCAAAAAACATTTTAATTGTAGAAGATGAAGATATATTACGTGAAATATTAAAAGATTATTTTTTAAGTGAGCAATATGTAGTGTTTGAAGCAAGGGACGGGAAAGAAGCTTTAGTTGTATTTGAGGAAGAAGAGGTTGATTTAGTTATTTTAGATATTATGTTGCCGGAACTTGATGGATGGTCTGTTTGCCGAAGAATCCGTAAAACATCCGAGGTTCCTATCATTATGCTGACGGCACGTGTTGATGAAGATGATACGTTACTTGGTTTTGAACTTGGGGCAGATGACTATGTGACGAAGCCGTATAGTCCACCAATTTTATTAGCAAGAGCAAAACGGTTGTTAGAAAGTAGAAAAATAACAAAACAACTTTTAGAGAATGAAGATGATATATTATCAATTCATGGTATTCATGTCCATTTTCCATCGCGTACTGTTACGGTAGATAAAACAGACATTAATTTAACTCATACAGAATTTGAAATATTAGCGTACTTGATGAAAAATCAGGGGATTGTTTTAACACGAGAGCAACTCATTTCAAAAATTTGGGGATATGAATTTGCTGGTGACGATCGAACGGTTAATAGTCATATTCGTAATTTGCGAAATAAATTAGGAGAGAAAGCAAAGTACATTACAACTGTAGTACGAACGGGTTATAAATTTGAGGGGAATGTATGAGAAAAGGGATTGTACTAAAATTATTTACCCTCACAACAGCATTATGTATGTTAATTTTAGCGACGATATTTATTGGACAAACGATATTTTTTAAACAATATTATGCGAATCGAAAAGTGGAAGATATTAAAGTGAATTTAAATTCCTTCGAAAAGAATTATTTGAACTATGTAGGAAGTGCAGAAGGAATTCAGAAGCTAGAGCAAGACTTTTTAAGAGAAAATAATACGTGGATTACGACATTAGATCAAAATGGGAATTTAAAACATGCGGATGATTTTTATTTTGAGGTAACGATAGATCGTAGGCAACAAAAGAGCTTTGGACAACAAATATTCAAAATTCCCTTATACAATCTCGTCAATATAGAAGAGATTGATAATAAATCATCAGATCCATTTTTAGGACAAGAAATTTATTTTTCTGGAGTGAAAAAAGAAGAAAGTTTTATTCCATTCTCTTTTTCGCTAGGTAAGCAAAATTTGAATGGATTTAATAAACCGTTAGAAAAAGCATTTAAAGAAAAAATGAGTAAATTAGATCAGGAGAAAAAGAAAGCAGCTGGGGAACAAGATGGTAAGGAAAAGAAGCCGGTCGTTCAGGAGCCAGCTGCCCAAGAATCAGATGTTTACATAAGAGGGCGTGTTACGAAAGTCCAATTTCCCGATGTAAAAGGTCTTGTAAATCCAATTTATAAAAATAGTATATTTTTAGATAACATAAAAGAATTTCAAACGGATTTATTATTAAAAGAGAGCAAGCCCATACAATCTACTATACAAACAATGGACTATGAAAAAAATGATATTAAATATAAATTATTAATCAAACCAATAAAAGAAAAAGATGGATCCGTCACATATATATATGCGATGGCTTCTTTACAGCCTGTAGATGAAGCTGTACAAATGGTGCAAGATTACTACATTTACATCATTGCATTTGTAGTTGTTCTTATTTTTCTAGCTTCGTTCTATTACTCTAAACAAATCGCAAAGCCGTTATTAAAAATAAATGATACAACGAAGAAAATAGCGCATTTAGATTTCACAGAACAAATACCGATTACTTCAAAAGATGAAATTGGTGATTTATCGAAAAATATTAATGTGCTATCGAATAAACTCAATTCACATATTGGACAGCTAGAACAAGATATTGAAAAGGAAAGAAAGTTAGAAAAGACGCGGAAAGAATTTATTTCTGGTGTTTCACATGAACTAAAAACACCGCTGAGTATTATGAAAAGCTGTATTTCTATTTTAAAAGATGGAGTAGCTGAGCATAAAAAGGAGTATTATTTTCAAGCGATGGAACGAGAAGTAGACAAAATGGATACGTTAATTTTGGATATGCTGGAGTTAGCTAAATTTGAGTCAGGCACATATAAAATGAAAAAGGATTCATTTTATATTGATGCAGTAATTGAAGATATATGTGAACACCTTTCTGTAGAAATAGAGAAAAAAGAACTTCGTGTTCATAAACATATAGGTCCATTTGAAATAGTCGCAAATCAAGGCCGGATTGAACAAGTCATCGTGAACTTCATTACGAATGCCATACGTTATACACCAAATAAAGAAGATATTATTATTTCTACAATAGATGAAAAAGATTGTATAAAAGTATGTATTGAAAATAAAGGTACTCATATTGAAGAAGAGCAATTAGATAAAATTTGGGATCGTTTTTATCGCGTGGATGCAGCTCGCCAGCGTTCGCAAGGAGGAACAGGTCTTGGACTTGCCATTTCAAAGAATATTTTAGAACTACATGATGCTGAATATGGAGTAAAGAATACAGAAGATGGTGTGTTATTTTATTTTTATTTACAGAAAAAAGCGTAGACAATATAATCTACGCTTTTTTAATTTATTTTCATATTATCTTTACTTAATCTTTATTTTTAAACGATATAATCTGGTTAGAAAATGAGGTTATGTAAGGAGTAGATTAGCCGTGAATAGCAATTTACTAGGTATGGTAGTATTTATTTTTCTTTGCGCATTTATTGTATTTTTAATTGATATTACGATATGAAAAAAAGAGCGCTTATTAAGCGCCCTTTTTGTTTGCATTTATTTGATAAGCATTGATGCTCTTGAATAAGCGTGGTGAAGTAAGGAATAAAAATATAAGTAAAACGGTACACAAAATATAAGACCCAATCATTGTACTACCATTTACGATTAATGAATAAAGCACAGCTGATTGACCTTTCGGCGCATATTGTCCCCAGAAAATAATACCGGCAATAAAGTGACAGAAGTAGCGAGCAAAGCTACCGATAAATGTAGCAAGAATAATATAAGCAAGGACTTTCTTTCCTTCGTTTTGTTTTGATGAAGGTTTGTCTTTACGGCTACCTAAATTTGATTGTTCTAAGTTATTTTCATTAGAAGTTAAAAGTGCTTTTTGAATTGGACGATAGAATAAGCCAGCAAATCCGATAAAAGCAAAGGCAATGAAGTACTCAATGAATGCTTGAACAGGTGTTAAAATGTAAGCATCTCCCACGACTATTTGTAATAGTCCCCAAACTAAACCACCTAAGAAAGCTGATTTAAAGCCCCAGCGGTATGCAATAATAAAAATAGGAATCATAGCAAATGAAATGGAACCGCCTGTTGGAAGTTTGATTGATAATGGTAAAATGTCGATGACCATGGCGAAGGCTGCAAGAATAGCAGATTCGATCATCGCTTGTAAATTGGTGTTACGCATGTTGTCTCCCCCTAAATCCAAGTTGTACAAAAAAGAATAGATATCATAGGAGGATACGAAATACGTAAATAAAAAAAGAGGTATGTATTTCGGACGTTTGCACAATCCCTGCGTTAGCATTAACTAACAGGTTCGAAGGGTCGGAACGAAGTGTTCCCTCTCAGCGGCATGGCTCCCCCTGTGATAATGAGATTCTTTATTTGCTACTGTTTATTGTAAGCGAAATGGATGAGAATGGCAAACGAATACAGTATGACAATAATTGAAATAGAATTGTAGCGAAATGTTAATAAATATGAAGCGAAAGGGTATAGTACAAGAGAAATAGAGTGTGCTATAATTTTTTTTGAAAATAATTATCATTCTCTTCTGAGGGGGAAGGTTATGAGCTTAGTAGATATTAAAATTGGTGAGAAAGTGTTAGTAAAAAGCGTTCAGTCGTTAGATCAATTATTAAAGAGAAGACTGGCTGCTTTTGGTCTTTCTGAAGGAAGCGAACTTCGTATGAAGCAGAAAGCGATGTTCAAAGGTCCTTGTACATTGGAGTGTCGTGGACAGTTAATTAGCATTCGTCATTGTGACGCGAAAATGATAAAGGTGGAATTAGCGTGAATAAGGTAGCTTTGCTAGGGAATCCGAATACAGGAAAGACATCATTATTTAATGCGCTTACTGGTTCTTATGAATACGTAGGAAACTGGAGCGGTGTAACAGTAGAAAAGAAGGTTGGTAAATTAAAAGATAAGCAAGGAACATTAATTGATTTACCAGGTGTGTATGATTTAAATCCAGTTTCGCGTGATGAAGGTGTTGTAACAAACTTTCTATTAACAGAAGAATTTCAGCATATGTTAAATATTGTAGATTCTTCGCAGTTCGAACGAAATATGCATTTAACGTTGCAATTACTTGAATTTGGTAAGCCGGTCTCAATTGGTTTAAATATGATTGATGTGGCGAAGCAAAGAGGAATTGTCATTGATGTAAAACGATTATCAGAACTATTAGGTGTAACAGTCGTTCCTGTCGTTGCAAGAAGTGGAAAAGGCTGTGAAGAATTACTTGCGACTCTTAAAGAAAATGACAAAAACGAGAAAAAGCCATTCATTATTTCATATGGTGTACGAATGGATGAAGGAATTGGAGAAGTAATTTCTCTTTTAGAGAAAGCGAATTATGAGCATCCGAGATGGTTAGCTCTTCAATTTTTAAGTAATAACGAAGTAGTAGAAAAAGAAATGAAAGCATTACCAATCTATAAGGAACTCATAGCCATTCGATCTCGCTTAGAAGAAAAACTTGATTGTACGTTGGAAGAGCACATTTACAAAACTCGTGAAGCGTATATTGAAAAGTTAAAAACAAATGTTATGAAGCATGAGAAAGAAGGAAAAATTCCTTTTTCAGAAAAAATTGATAGATTAATTACACATAAAATTTTAGGACTTCCAATCTTTTTAGCAGTTATGTTTTTTATTTTTCAGGTTACGTTTACGTGGATTGGGACACCTTTATCGGATATGTTAGATGAGTTTTTTGCTGGACAGCTTACGGATTGGGTGACAGCTGGGCTTACAAGTGTTGGAGCTTCTGATTTTATTCAAGCACTCGTTACGGAAGGTATTATTGCTGGTGTTGGTGCCGTATTAGTATTCGTTCCACAAATCTTTGCACTATTCTTTTTCATTTCATTATTAGAAGACTCAGGATATATGGCGCGAATTGCAGTTGTTATGGATAGAATTATGGAGTTCTTCGGTTTAAATGGAAAAGCGTTTATTCCGATGATTATCGGTTTTGGATGTAATGTTCCAGGTATTATGGCAGCGAGAACGATTGAACAAGAAAAAGAACGTTTACTTACAGTTCTTGTAACACCATTTATGTCTTGTTCGGCACGTTTACCTGTATATGCGTTATTTGCGGGAGTATTCTTCCCTCATAGTCAGGCAACTGTTGTGTTCTCCCTATATGTTGCAGGGATTGTCCTTGCGTTATTAGTTACAAAAATTATGTCTCTTACCATTTTAAAAGCGGAAAAATCTATTTTCGTTATTGAACTACCGCCTTACCGCGTGCCGCAAGCGAAAACGTTATGGCTAAGTACGTGGGAGAAAGGGAAAGGATTTGTTCGTAAAGCAGGTACATTTATCTTTGGTGGTTCTGTTGTCATTTGGCTATTAAATTATGCAGGGCCATCAGGATTTGGTGTTGATATGGGAGACAGTTTCTTAGCAATGATTGGTGGATTTATCGCACCACTATTTGCACCGCTTGGTTTTGGAACGTGGCAAGCTGCAGCTTCCCTTTTAACAGGATTTTTAGCGAAGGAAGTTGTCGTTTCTACAATGGCCATTATTTATGCGGTGAAAGAAGATGTGCTTGGAAATGTAATGGGAGCACATTATACAGCATTATCAGCTTATGCATTTATGTTCTTTATTTTATTATATGTTCCGTGTTTAGCGACGGTAGCTGTTATTAAACGTGAAACAGGATCAGCGAAATGGACGATTTTCTCAGTCGTGTATCCACTCGTAGTTGCTTATGTATTAACGCTCATTATATACCAAGTTGGATCCCTACTCGGATTCTAGAAGGAGATGTATTGTGATGATGGTCAATATTATAATTGGAGCTATCATTTTTGGTTATGCAGCATACACGTTAGTTAATTTTGTAAAGAGAAGTAAAAAAGGAAAATGCGCGGCATGTTCTTTAAATAAGTCATGTCAGTCGAATACTTGTAGTCCGGATATGGAGCAAATTGCTCATAAATAGAAAAAAGCTTTGCGAATGTCGCAAAGCTTTTTTTACTTTTTAATTTTTACAAGTTGTGATGATTCTACACCATTCTTTCCAGGGAATTCTTTACTTGGATCTTTATCAAATTTTAATACACCTACAGATTTTTCTTCACCTTTTACATTTCCGTAAGTTGCATCATCAACAATTGCGAACATGTCGGCATATGCACGGCCACTTCCGATAATTGTGTTGCCTTCATATTTTAATTTTGCTCCATCAAGTGTAGCATTTTCTACTTTTTCTTTAGCAAATAATACACCTTGTTCTGCTGTTACAGCTGGTAATTTATCAAGTGGCTTCGTGTTGTCTTTTGCATCCACTTTGTTAAGTAATTCTTTCTTCACCAGTTCTTCACCAGTTTTCTTATCCATGACAAGAACTTTTTTACCTTCTAATGTTGTCATTTTCATTTTATAGAAGTCTTTTTCTTTCACTTCTTTTTTGTTTTTATCTGTAATTTGCTGAACTTGTTCTTCTGATCCATAAAGTACAAAACCGTTCGCTTTCTCTCCTAATAAAGAACAACCTGATAATGCTCCAAGTGAAATTGCTGCTGCTAAACCGATTCCTACTAATTTTTTCATGATGATTTCTCCTTTTATATGTTTTATAGTAAATACAATTTTTGTATTAGTTTTGAAATGATGAGAAGCTTGTTTGTTGCTTCTGGTATTAGTGTATAAGAAATAGGGAGACGCAACTATCGAGTTAGCTTACAGTAACATTACACTTATGTAATTTAGTGAAATCGCACAAAAGTAAGTTAATTTCAAAGAGGGATAATGAGAATATATTAGAAATACAATGTTATATATAGAATGTCATATTATAATGGATGTATTTTGGAAATAACATGTAAGGACATATTAGTTTTGTTATAATAAACACATAGGCTTTAAAAATGAATATTCTTTACTGTAAAGGGAGATTTTTCAGTTTTCCAAGTAGTGAATTTGAAATATGAGGTATATCATAGGAGGAATTTAGATGTCTGTATTTAAACGATTAAGAGATTTAACAATGTCGAATGTATATTCATTAATTGAAAAAGCGGAAGATCCAGTTAAGATGACGGATCAATATTTACGCGATATGCAAGCGGATGTACAAGAAGCTGAGAAAAGTGTAGCAGCTCAAATCGCACTTGAGAAGAAATTCAAAATATTATTTGAAGAGCAAGAAGCACTTGTGAAAAAACGTGAAGAGCAAGCTCATATGGCTGTTCAAGCTAACAACTTAGATCTTGCGCGCCGTGCTCTTGAAGAAAAACAAAGCGCAGAGCAAAAGATGAATGAATATAAAGCAAGCTATGAGCAAAATAAAGTTGCTGCTGATAATCTTCGCCTGAAGCTAGAAGAAATGCGCAAGCAATTAACTGAGCTGAAAAATAAACGTGAGACACTTGTAGCACGTGTAAATGCGGCGAAAGCACAAAAGAATATTAATCAGGCGATGTCTGGATTTGATTCAAACTCAGCGAAAGCTGGTTTAAGCCGTATGGAAGAGAAAGCTCTTCAATTAGAGGCTGAAGCAGAAGCAAGCGGTGAAGTGTACAAAAAAGAAAAATCATTAGATGATGAATTCGCAAGCTTAAACAAAAACTCTGCTGTTGACGATGAATTAGCTCGTATTATGAAGCAGTATGAGAAATAATATAGAATAGAGACAAATGAACCGACATGTCTAAACAAATTCATGTCGGTTTTCTATTACTTTTTAGAGGAGGTTTTGCAATGACATGGACAAATGTATTAGCCATGCTTGTATGGACTGGAGCGAGTGCAGTACTTTTATTTGCAATTATGTGGGTTGATTCGATTTTTACAAAATACAATGATTTAAAAGAAATAAAAAATGGGAATACAGCTGTAACAACTCGTTTCGTTATGAAATTATTCGCACAAGGGTACATTTTATCTCAATCGATAACGAAAGCAAATGACTTATGGCAAGCGCTACTTGCATCAGCAGTTTCTTTCGTTATTTTATTAGTGGTAGAAATGTTTATCGAATTTGTGTTAAAGAAAATGGCTGGTTTAGATTTAGAAGAAGGTACGAAAGAAGGCAGTGTTGCGCACGCGATGTTGGCCGGATCATTACATATTGTGGGTGCACTTATTTTAGGTGCTTGTTTATAAAGAGAGAAGGAGGGGTAGCTCATGAGTTTATTTAAACGAATTAAAAATATAATGAAAAGCCCAGAACCGCCGAAACCAGAGAAAAGTTTGTTAACGTTAGCTCCTGGCGATATGGTTGAAGTTTCATTAGTCATGTATGAATTAATTGGGAAAACGAGTATGCATTCTCGTAAAGAAATTGTTTTAACACTGCAAGACGGGAAAGATATTCGTTATTTAAAAATTGAAGACCGTGAGAATAAGTATTACAAATTATATACACCAATTGATGGTCGTTTAGATTCGATTGATGAAATTCCGACGACAATTGAGATGGATGATACAGAGTACCATATGGAAGAGCAATATAACGGACGTGTTGTTGTGATGGGGAAAACACCATTCTCAGCTTCAGAAGAACAGTATGTATGGGAGTTCCAATCGGATAATCGAAAATTATTACGTATTGAATGGCAAAATGGTCGCACAATGATGTATGAGGGAGAAGCAATTATTCCTGCTGATGTACAAATTATAAGAGCAACGTAAGGGGGCGTAATCATGTCAAACCGATTGTTTACCATGATTAAATCGTTCGTGATCCCTATACTTGCTATCGTTACATTACTTGTTGTTGCTGGATATGCCTTATCAGGTTGCCAAGGCGGACAGACAAAGTCGATTCAAGACCGCTATCCACTTGAATCTGTCGCAAAAGAAGGTAAACAAGAATCTTACGTGTATAGGGCCGCCAATCGGTCAGTTCCTGAAGTCGCGAAGGAACTCATGAATGAAAGAGAACCGAAGCAAGCATCTAAAGAAGATGAAAATCAAATGTTCCTCGTTTATTCTGATAAGATTTATAATCTGCAAAAGGATAAAGAGAAGCCATCTGATACGTTAATTGAAATAAGTAATAAAGAGTTTGTCCGTCAAAATTACCAACCGTCCTTCCTGCAAGGATATATTATGGGTAGTATATTAAATGATATATTCGGTTCACGAAAATCATCGTACGGTGATTATCGCGGATATAATGACAGACAAAATCATAAACCAGTTATTCCAGAGAGACCGCCTACGAAAGAAGAAAAGAAAACCCCGCCTCCAATTACGAAGGAAGGGAAAGGGTCTATCATTAAGCGTGGCGATAATGTAGATTCGAAATCTTCTGTAGGAGATACAGGAAGTATTACGAAAAAAGGAAGCAGCACGCCTCCGCCTTCTACTGGAAGCAAAGGGAAAATAACGAAAACACCAGGTGGTTCGAGCGGATCAGATGTGAAGCCGAAATCATCTATTAAAACGCCACCAAGGAATACATCTCCTCCGAAAACGAGGGTCGGTGGTTCAGGAAAGATTACGAAGAGAAGATAGTGTAGAGACCGAAAAGTGGAAGTGGCTTTTCGGTCTTTTTTTATTCTGGAAATTAATTCCTTGTAACTGGTACAATTAAGTTATAAGGAGGGGATAGTATGACTATGTATAAAAGATTTAGTGTAATGATGTTCCTCGTATTATTCTTAAGTTTGTTTATTAGCACAACGATGAAATTTCACTTTGTAGTAGGTATTCTATGGATACTATGTACATGTACGCTCTTTCTATATGTTCCGCTACGTTTTCAACAAGAAGTGCCGGCTTTTCAAAAGTATGTAGCATGGATTAAAAACGGAGGAAGATGGGGCGAGTAAAAATATATCAACGATTATTGGAATATATCGACTTACTGACAGATAATAAGAAGAGGGTGTGCCAACATATTGGCACACCCTCTTCTTTCATAATGATTAATGAATATCACGTTTCTTAAAGTTACCGCCTTTTACTTCTGCTACGTCATAAACTGTAATAAAGGCATGTGGATCGATTTCATTAATAAGTTCTTTCATTTTACTTTCTTCTAAACGGTTAATTACACAAGAAATTTCTTTGAATTTCTCTCTAGAATAACCGCCGTATACTTCGTTATATGTTGCACTTCGGCCTAAACGATCACGAATTGTTTCTACCATCAATTCAGGCTCTTTCGTAATGATTTTAAATGCTTTCGAACCACTTAAACCAACTTCAACGATATGAATCACTTTCGAAGCAATAAAGTAAGCAATTGCCGAAAGGATAGCTCCTTGAAGACCGAATACGGTTGATACGAAAATAAATACGAACATGTTTAAGAATAAAATAAGGTCACTCGTTCCAAATGGTAACTTACGAGAAAGCAATACGGCTAGCATATCGATTCCATCTAATGCTCCGCCGTTACGTAATGCTAGTCCCATACCAAAACCGATGATAATACCACCAACAACTGTAACTAATAATGTATCGCCTTCAATAATAGCTGGTATTCCGTGCATGACAACGGTACCGATTGCTAATGAAGCAATCCCGATAATGGAATAAATAGCAAAGCTTTTACCGATTTGCTTATACCCTAACCAAACGAAAGGAATGTTAATAACTGCGATTAGAGCTCCTAATGGTAATCCAAACAATCTTGAACTAACGATACTTAAACCAGTTACACCACCGTCTGATACGTTATTTGGAATTAATACTGCCTCTAATCCGTACGCTGTAATAAATGCCCCAATAATAATCATCAAAGCTTTTGAAGCGATTTTAAGCTTATTGGGCTTGTTTTTGATAATTTTCTCCATATGATTTCCTCGTTTCAAACTAGTTTCTTATTTGTTACGTCATTCACACTTAAATTTTATTTTAACATTTTATTTGAAAAAATTCTCCTTTAATGGATGTATGCAGGAAATATTATGACCATATTAACTTTAAAATATTTTTGAAATGAGTATAAGAAATCCCATCCTTTCAAAGGATGGGATGCTATTAAGAAATGATAAAACTAAGTAAGGATAGGAATAAAGAAAATCCTAAAATAACTCCGCAAACTTTCATATGGCGCTTACGTCCCATCACAACGATTGCAACATACTCACGAATCATTGCATTAGGCCAATAATAAAAGGCTGTCTTTGATCCAATTCCTTGGCTATTAAGACCAGCTTGTCTTGCATATATACCAGCGCGGAAAAGGTGGAAATTATTCGTTGTAAAAATACTTTTATACTTACCGTCTGGTTTTAAAGAATCCATAATTTCTTTAGAGAACAACATATTTTGATATGTGTTTACAGAGCGATTTTCTTGCACTGTATGTTCAAGCGGAATTCCTTTTTCAACAGCGTACTTTTGCATCGCTTCTGCTTCAGGAAGGCCTTCATCTGGACCTTGTCCACCAGAGAAAATAATTGTTGGTGGCGTATTCACAGCGGCTTGTTTCCAGTAAAAGTCGATCGCTTTATGAATACGACTTGCAAGTAAAGGTGGTACTTTATCATTAATTAAGCCGCTACCGAGAACGATAATGAAATCTTGATTACGCCTTGGTCTGTTGAATTGATATAGAAAATAAGCGCTTAAGAAGTTAGATAAGTGTATAAAGAAATATACGGTTATAAGAGAAATACCAGCGAAAATAGGCTGGAAATGTGATGAGAAGAAACTTGCTGGACTTATGAAAAGGAATAATATACAGAATAAAATACCTAAAGCAGCAATAAGTGTTAAACAGTTAGTAAAACGTCGGCCTTCTCGTTTCATTAAAATTCTCGCATTCAGAAATAGTCCAAACATTAAAGCAACAATACCAAAAGGAATCATAACGATAAGTGCTAAAATAGGTAAGACTATTATGTAGCCTAGGATAGTATTACTTGAGTTCCAAGAGACAAGTATACAAAACAGAAGGAAAAAACAGATAAAAGTATTAAATAAAAACCCATTTATTATTTTTCGTGGATCTTTTAAATAGGAGATAAGAAAAATAATAAACAATATAAGAGGAATGATTCCGAAAGACATAAATATAGTACACCTCAACTTGTATAAGAATTTGACATACCTTTTATATTACATGATTTTATAATTGAAAATGAAAAAAAAAGGATTTTGAATTTTCTCAATAAAATATATGGATACATATGTTACAATGTATGTAAAGCGATATATTAAAAGTAAAATGGTTGAAGAGGCACTCTATGGAGTGTCTTTTCTTTTTCATATGTAATTATGCATATTATATTTATTTTCAAGTGAAGAGGATTAAAATATAAGTGGTAGACATACTTTATAAAACAGAATGTAATACAAACATTTCCCTCTACTTTTTGTATCTAACAATCGTATAACAATAAATAATTCTGTTTTATAGTGTCTGTTTATGAAAGGCATCTTCTTTGAAGGCGCCTTTTTTGTTGTTTCATGTAGATGCTTTTCACTGTTGGTATAGTGGAAAGTATCTATACTAAACATTAGCAATCTTCCGTATAAATATTATCAATTTACTATATATTCCAGTAGTGTTAACCTACATATGAAAGGCTTTCTTTTTCAAAATATTACCCCTAATAAATTTTTGAAGAAGTCAACTGTCTCCAAAATTGCCATTCATGCTTAGCAAAAAAGAATCCTGCAGGATTCTTTTTTGTGTTCGACAGAATATAATAAAGTACATTTGAATAATTTGTTATATTGTTAAATGGTTATTATGGAAAGAGAAGGAGACTTAAGTATGAGATTTAAAAAATTAATTTTAACAGGTGCACTTGTTGCAACTACAGCATTTACTTCAATTGGAACAGCGGAGGCAAGCGCAGGTTTTAAAGATGTTCCAAACGATCATTGGTCTTATAAAGCAATTATGGATTTAGCAAATAAAAACGTTGTTGCTGGATACGGAAATGGGGTTTTTGGATTTGGTGATGATGTAACGCGTGAGCAAGTTGCAGCTCTTATGTTCCGCCATTTAAAACCGACAGTAAAAGAACAGTATAACAATCCATATAAAGATATTACGGATCGTTCAACTATGTTTAAAAAAGAGATTCTTGCTTTAACAGAGATGGGTATATTTGTTGGAGATAACACAGGAAAATTTAGACCGAAAGATTCGTTAACTCGTGAAGAAATGGCACAAATTTTGACAAGAGGATTCCAATTGCAAATTAGAGGGGATCATAATTTCCCGGATGTAGATAGAAATGGATGGGCGAATCCTGCGATTACTGCAATTAAATCAAATTATATTACGGCTGGAACTGGTGATGGTACATTCGCACCTAAAATGCATGTAAGTCGTGAGCAATACGTTCAGTTCTTATATAATGCAACGTTACCATTTGAAGAAAGACCAGGAGCAAAACAACCACAGCCGAAACCAGAACCGAAACCAGAAGTAAAGCCAGATCCGAAACGTTTTGCGAACTGTAAAGAAGCAAACGATGCGGGATATTATGACATTACAAGAGATAGCCCGTATTATGGTAAGCATTTAGACCGTGATGGCGATGGAATTGCTTGTGAGAAAAAGAAAAAAGGTAAATAAGAAAAAAGCACTCAGTCTGAGTGCTTTTTTCTTATGGAAACATGCTATTTTTTTAGGCGCTTTTCATAAAATGAAAGTAAGGAAATGAAAGTAGGTGACAAAATGCCGTCAGTTGTGGAAGGCGTTATTATTGAAAACTGCAATGGAACGATTAATTTAGGAGATAAATATAACGTGCAGCCGATTGAAAAAACGAAAGCTTATAATGGATCGGGATCATCGAATACGGGGATTAAAGTACAAACATTTAGCGGGATTAGTACATCAGATGTAGGGGATAGCGATGTGAATGATCAAGGAATACAGTTTACTTTATAGAGAAATATGTAAAATTGCATAAAATGATGAACTTGTCCTGTGCTACAATCTAGCTGTGAGCTGTTAATGATTCTTCTGTATTATAGTTGTTAGATTAGAAATATAACATCTTATCGAAAATCATACGTATAAAAAGACACTTCAAACGAAGTGTCTTTTTTCATTTTAGTGATACCCTTTAGCAGAGTCTTTATGAATTTTATTTTTAAAGATACTGTAACTCCAAAGTTGATATCCAATAACAATTGGTACCATAACCATTGCAACGAAGAACATAATTTTTAAGTTTAATTGACTACCAGCTGCGTTGTATAACGTTGTACTATAAGCATCATTAATACGAGATGGTAACATTCTTGGGAACATACCCGCAAAGCCAGTTGTCATAAACATTGCGATTGTTAAGCAAACGAATGTGAATGCAAGACCGATTTTATGTTTGTACACCATAATAAGTGCGAGTACACTCATTAACATTGCAAGTACTGGAAGAATGAATAGTACCGGGTACTCTGTGAAGTTTTGGAATAAATTTGTACGATTTGCAGTTGCTACATAGAAAATAGCTAAAATGATAGCAGCTGCCATTGAAAATGGTCTTGCGATTTTATAAGCACGGTCAGATACTTCACCAGTCGTTTTAATCATAACCCAAAGGGCACCAGATACGACGAATATAGTAGTGAAGAACAGCCCTCCTAAAATACCGTAATGATTTAGTAAGCTAAGTAAATTTCCTTCATAGCCATTTTTCCCAATTTGTAGTCCGTAATAAAGATTAGCAAATGTAACACCGAATAGGAAAGCAATTAAGAAACTACCAATTGCAAATGCCCATTTACAAGTTTTTTGCCAAATTGGTGAATCATCTTTATGCATGAACTCAAGTCCAGCAGCACGAGCAAATAGTGCAAGTAATACTAAGAATAACGGTGTATATAAATAACTAAACATATTTGCATATGTGACTGGGAAGGCAGCAAATGTTGCGCCACCAGCTGTAATTAACCACACTTCATTACCGCCCCAGAACGGGCCAATTGCTTCTTGTAATTGATTTCGTTCTTGTCGGTCTTTCGTAACGAAAGGAAAAATCATTCCGTTACCAAGTGCGTATCCATCAAGAATAAAGTAAACTGTCCAAATCACGCCCCATAAACCAAACCAGATAATCGCAAGCATATCATGAGACATGAGCCACGCCTCCCTCAGTAGCAGGTTCCTCTAATGCTGCTGGTCCTTTTTTGGCGAACTTCAGCATTAAGTATACGTCTGCGATTAAAAGTAAAGTGTAGAACAAGATTAAACTAATTAATGAGAACCAAATTTGCGGGACAGATATAGGTGATACAGATTCTGCGGTACGCATGAGTTTATATACTGTCCATGGTTGACGACCTACTTCGGCAACAATCCAACCAGCATTAATTGCGATATATGGTAGTAAAACAGACCATATTGTAATTTTTAAGTAACGTTTTGAGTTTTCCAGTTTTCCTTTTCGGTTTAAGTAGAAACCGTACCAAGTTAATGCCATAAAGAACATACCAAGTGCAACCATTAAGCGGAAGCTATAGTACACAAGGTTAACGTTTGGACGATCTTCTTTCGGAATATCTTTTAAACCAACAATTTCGCCATCAAATGAATTTGTATAGAAGAAACTTCCTAACTTTGGAATCGTAAGGAATTCAAAGTTCTTTTCATTTTCCACATCAGGAATTTGAACAATCGAGAAGCCTTGTCCTTTCCCAGTTTCCCAAACAGCTTCCATTGCAGCACCTTTAGCAGGTTGATATTTAGCCGCGGATACACCAGATTGATGTCCCATAAACGGTGTAATTGTTGCGGCAAATAAGCCTAACATTAAGCCAAACTTAAATGATTTTTTGAAGAATTCAACTTCATTTTTACGTAATAAGTGATAGGCACTAATTGCCATAACGAAGAAAGCACCAACAATATAACAACTAACTACAGTATGGAAGAACATATTCCAAGCGTATGGATTCGTAACGAGTGCCCAGAAATCATTTAATTCAGCGCGGCCGTTACGTACGACGTAGCCAACAGGGTTTTGCATAAAGCCGTTTGCTGTAATAATCCAAAGGGCGGAAATATTTGTTCCAAGTGCAACCATCCACATACAGAAGGCACGGAACTTTGGTGAAATTTTGTCTTTACCGAATAACCATATTCCCATGAAAGTAGATTCTAAGAAGAAGGCAACGAGTGCTTCGATTGCGAGAGGTGATCCGAAAATATCTCCCATATATTTGGAGTACTCAGACCAGTTTGTTCCAAATTGGAATTCCATCGTAATCCCGGTTATAATCCCCATTACGAAGTTAATTGTAAATAATTTACCCCAGAAATTTGCCATTTTGCGGTATGTTGGATTCAATGTGCGGGCGTATTGAGTCTCCATACACGCTACTAAAATAACAAGTCCGATTGTCAAAGGTACAAATAAAAAATGATAAAAAACAGTAATTGCAAATTGAAAACGACTCAGTAACAGAACGTCGGACATAATAAATATTCACTCCTTTTTTACATTATCTACAATCAGTTTATAGTGAAAATGCGTTTAAAGTATGTGAGACTTGTTACAAAGCTGTGTGTATATTTTGAAAGAATTATGTCGATTATCTGAAAATATCTTATTTTTACTATAAAGCGATATCCTTTTTGAGTTTTTCATATTTTGGTACACTAATTATGTAGTGTAAACGAGAGAAAAGAGGGCCTTTTACTATGAAGTCATTAGAAGAGATTTTGCAATACAATGAGAAATTTGTGGAAGAGAAAAAGTATGAAGAGTTTGTAGCGGGGAAATTTCCAAACAAAAAGATGGTAATTATTTCTTGTATGGATACAAGACTTGTTGAACTATTGCCGAAAGCGATGAATATGCGTAACGGCGATGTGAAAATTATTAAAGTAGCAGGCGCTGTTATTTCACATCCATTTGGAAGTATTATGCGTAGTATTTTAGTCGCTGTATACGAACTTGGCGCTGATGAAGTATGTGTAGTTGGTCACCATGATTGTGGTATGGCAAAAATTCAAGCAAGTAGTACGATTGAGAAAATGAAAGAGCGCGGTATAACAGAAGAGAAATTAGATATGCTTCGTTATTCTGGAATTGATTTAGAACAATTCTTGCGCGGTTTCTCTAGTGTAGAAGAAAGTGTAGAACATAGCGTATCAGTACTTCGCAACCACCCATTACTTCCGGAAGAAGTACCTGTTCACGGTCTTGTTATCGATCCTGATACAGGAAAATTAGATTTAGTTGTGAATGGTTACGATAATTAAGAATGTACTTTGTCATCCTTTTTATCTGGGACAGGATCAAATCCTCCTGGGTGGAAAGGGTGACATTTTAATATACGCTTACAAGTAAGCCAAAAGCCTTTGAGTGCACCATGCTTTTGAAACGCCTCTAATCCGTAATGAGAACAAGTCGGATAAAAGCGGCAAGTGGGTGGTGTCATCGGAGAAATGAACTTTTGATAAAAGCGTATAATCCCAATAAAAATCTGTTTCATAACGATCTCCTTTTCAGCATATTCTTAAAGTATTATAGCACGACTGTACATAATACTTTACTAATGTGCATTTCCGTTATATCATATTGGATATAACGGAATTAAATTAAAAGCGGGAGAGATGTTGTATGCCATCAGTAGAAAGCTTTGAATTAGATCATACGATTGTAAAGGCACCTTATGTAAGACATTGCGGAGTTCACAATGTAGGTAGTGACGGTATTGTAAATAAATTTGATATTCGTTTTTGCCAACCGAATAAACAAGCGATGAAACCAGATGTTATTCATACGTTAGAACATTTATTAGCATTTAATTTACGTAAATATATTGATCGTTATCCGCATTTCGATATTATCGATATTTCACCAATGGGCTGCCAAACAGGATATTACCTTGTAGTAAGCGGAACACCGACAGTTCGAGAAATCATTGATTTATTAGAACTAACATTAAAAGATGCGGTTCAAATTACAGAAATTCCAGCTGCAAATGAAACGCAATGTGGTCAAGCGAAGCTTCACGATTTAGAAGGAGCAAAACGCTTAATGAACTTCTGGTTAAGCCAAGATAAAGATGAACTTGAGAAAGTATTTGGATAGAAAGAAAACTGCCTGTAAAAGGGCAGTTTTTTTTGTCATGATAATAAATAAAATTATATCGACGATTTTTCGAATATATCGACCGTAACTTGAAATATATCAACGATTTTTTTAATATATCGACGTTTCGACACTGGATATCGACTTACCGACAAAAACTGACAAAAAAATCATCCCTATTTTATTACGTGCTTGTAAATGCGAAATTGCTCAAGATTTCATTCTATATGTAGCGAAGGTAGTTTGATATGAGAACGAAGAGTGTAAGAATAGAAACGAAAAAAAAACGGAATGCTCATTGATTTTCGTCCGGATATAAATTCGTTAATTCCGACAAGAATAAAGAAAAAACTGAGAATAAATTGTACGTATGGGAGAAGTGAGAAATGATCGGTAATCTGGATATAAGTGCAAAGAAAGAGTATGAGAAGCGTGAAAAGTCCTAAAGCAATCCGTAATCCAATTAGCATGTAATTCCCCCTTAAATAGATTATTTATCGGAATATTTCTGAGAAGCTAAGAAATAAAGCACCAGCTCCAGCTATGAAAGCAAATATACCACTAGATTTTCTGTCTTGTTTTATTTCTCCTAGTCCTATAGTGAAAGCCATTAATCCTAAGAAAATGAACATATAAGGCATCATTTCTCTATTACCAGTAAAATATCCGTAAATTACTATACATAATGCAATGAGTGCAAAAATAATCTGTAATCCCTTTAGCATATATATCCCCCTTGTTATTTTATATAGCTAATGATGAGGAAAATCTAAATAAATCCGGTTCCTGAATCTTTTTTCTTTATTTGTTCAAGGGCAATAAGGAATAGTAAAGCTCCTAATAGAAATTGTGAAAGTGGTAGAAAGTTATGTTGACCTGCTAGTAAACGAATACTGGATATGATGTGGCCTAAAATAAGTAGTAGTATACGAAGCGTATTATGAATTCTTCTTGCTGTTTTTTGTATACGGGTTATCTTCTGGTTTATCGACGGAATGTTTATAAGCGTAGCCTTTATTAATCGTCATGACGGAGAGTACTAATATGACTAGGACAATTATAATACCGATAATTAATATTTTAAACATGGAATCCCTCCTTTTCTTTATTTTACATAATTTTGTAATTGATGAAAACAATAGAAATAAAAAGGATGAAAGAAGGGTGTTACATGGAGCAGAAAAAAACATATTATATATCAATAGCAAACGGTCAAATTTCACAAGTGAAGACAGCGGATACGTATAATTTTGAGATTTCCGCAAATGATGAGGAAATTACGGAGTTAAGAGAGTACTTTGATCAAGCGTATGTAGAGGATTTAGGTTCATTTGTACGCTCCCACGTTCCATTTGTTGAGTATCATCATGATTCAAATAATGACCGATATGATGAACAACTACAAAAAGCATATAAAATGATTTACGATTTAGGAAATCATGAGACGAAAGAATTAGTCGCGCAAATGGGAATAATCAATGGATTATAATTGGATAATATTATGCAGAAAAGCGAGAATATGCTACAATTTGTGGTAGGAAAAACTTGTAACCATCAATAGGGGAGTAATGGCATGTACAAATTTAAAGATTATTACCACAACACTGTACAATTATCGTTTGAACGTTATCCATTTTCTCCTGAGCCAAAGCATGTTTGGGTTGTATGCCGGTACGGGGATCAATGGTTATTAACGCATCATTTACGTCGCGGTCTTGAATTTCCAGGTGGAAAAGTAGAACTAGGGGAAACACCGGAAGAAGCGGCAGTTCGAGAGGTTCATGAAGAAACCGGCGGCATAGTTTCTGATTTAACTTACTTAGGACAATATAAAGTATCTGGAAAAGACAAAATAATCATTAAAAACATTTATTTTGCAACAATTAGTGCGGTAGAAGAACATACGCATTACGAAGAAACGAAAGGATCTGTTTTATTAACAGACATTCCTGACAACATTAAAACGGATAGAAAATTTAGCTTTATAATGCGCGACGATGTATTGGCGCGTACGATGAAACATATAGAAGAAATCGGCTGTTTTACGAAGTAAAGTGGCCGATTTCTTTTTTTATATTTTAGGAGGAGGAAGATGGATAACAGAAAAGAAACGACTGTTACTGTTTCGATGGTTAAGTTAAATATCTATTCATTACTTATAATATTTGCGTTGGCGTTTGGAATTGGTTATTTGCATATATTTCTTTCAGGCGGGGTTCAATTTGAATTTACATTGCCCGTTATGTTTCTTTTGATTATTGGAATGATTGTTTTCGTTTGTATTCATGAGGCAATACATTTAATTGGATTTCGTTATATCGGAGGTGTTCCATGGAGTGAACTAACATGGGGCGTCAATTGGAAATTAGGTGCTGCATACGCTCATTCTAAAAAAGAAATTACAGTAAAGCAAATGAAGAAAGTGTTAATGCTGCCGTTTTTACCGACTGGAATTTTGCCAATTGTATTGGGGTTAGCTATGAATCTGGAGCCACTCTCATTTTTAGGAATTCTACTAACAGCAGGTTGGATGGGTGACATTGCCTTATATCAAAAAGTTTCAAAGTTTCCAGATGATGCGCTAGTTAAAGATCATCCGAGTAAACCGCAGTTTACAGTATATGAATTATAAAGGAAGAGGAGGCGTCCGGGAAACGAAGCCTCCTTTTACTATTGTCTTGTTTTTGTCTCTATCTCTAAAAACGAAAGCACCTCCAACAAATCATCCACCACACGCGAATGCTCAAAATTACCCCAAAATGAATCTCTTTTCCAAACACCAAGAATCCCTACTTGTTCAGAACCCAGTACATCATTTTCAGGATGATCCCCAACGTAAAGACATTCTTCTGCCTTCACATCTAGCTTTTTTAAAGCTCTTTCGAAAATTTCAGGATGCGGTTTTTTAATTCCTTCCGCTTCTGAAACGAGAATTGTATTTGTATACGTATGTATGTTTAGTGCGCGAAGATTATTTATCTGAAAGTCAGTAAAGCCGTTTGTAATAATACCAATTTTAATATTTTGTTGTGTTAAACGTTGAAGTAATTCATGCATGTTTTGGAAAGGGATACAATGATGTTGAAAATTTGTAATGTAGTCGTGCAGCAGTTGCTCTTGCGTTAAAGTAGTAATGTTGTATTCGGAAAGGAGAGTAGCATATACTTTATCTTTCCACGTATAGCCATTATTATCTAGTTCGAGAAATCGAGAACAATACTCGGATTTTTCTATGTTCATTAAATGAGAGGCAAAGCGATTATATTGATCATGAATAAATTGTTCTAAAGATTGACGACGATCTAATAGTGTTCCATCTAAGTCGAATAAGACTGCCCGAATCATAGGAAACCTCCTTACATTTTTTATAATTCATTATCGCATATTCGTTAAAAAATGATTATGATATTTTGTAGAATGGAATAATGGAGGATTGTATGAAGAGACTGTATGGCAAGTTAGTAGGGGTTATCGTTGCAATCGGCTTACTAGCAGGGTGTGAAAGTTCTATGAAGAGTGTGAAAGAAAAAGAAGTGTGTAAAACAGACGAAGAATGTGTGGAAATAGGAGATAAGAAACTTCAAAAAGTATATGAAAAAATAGATGGATTATCTGAGCTTGAAGCAGTAGAAGATTATGAAATAGAAGAGCATGAAAGTGCGGATATGAAAGAGGCAGAGCAGAAAAAAGAAGATGATGATGAAAATTATTTCTTTTTAGCTTCTTATTATATTGATGGTGATGAAATTGTAGATCCTTATTTTGAAAAAATAGAACGGAAACGTTTAAATAAAGTATTTGCTGAAGAGAAAGAAGCGAAAGAAGAGGTGCTACAACAACGTCAAGATAGAGAGTATCATAAGGATTTATGGGATATGTATCGCACGCTTATTCCAGCTAAATATCGCGGGAATATAACAGAATTTGATTTAATAACGGATGGTTATGATGGTGTTGTTGCTCACGTTATGCCTAGTATAGAGAATCCGAAAGAATGGACTCTTAGCTTAGATACGCTTGATTCCGCGGTAAATATTGATGAAGTGATGAAAACATTAATTCATGAGACGGCTCACGTGTTGACGCTCGGGCATAAGCAAATACCAGTAGATGAAAACTATGTAAAGGATTTTGAAGAGGATAAAGATATTTCGACGTACCGAAATAAATGCGGAAATCTTTTCTTACAAGAGGGATGTGCGAAGGAAAACTCTTATATTAATCAATTTTATAATTCTTTCTGGAAGCCTATTGAGCAGGAGTGGACAGAAAAGAAAGTAGAAGAAAGTGAAGAAACGCAAATTGAATTTTTTAAAGAAAAGCATGATGAGTTTGTCTCACAGTATGGAACGACAAATGTAGCAGAAGATATTGCAGATACATTTACAGCATTTATTTTGCAAGATTCAAAAAAGGTGAAAGAAGGATCGGAGTTAAAGTATAAAAAAATTGCCTTTTTCTATCAATTCCCTGAGCTTGTAAAAATGAGGGCGGAAGTGTTGGCAGGATTATATGATGTTTCGAAAACGATAGAACAACGAAGTGGAAACTAATGCGAGTTATATATGTTAGCTAAGAAAACGTAAAGAATTGTAGTTCTTTACGTTTTTTATGTTGATAAAATTGAAAATTCTGTATTTTCATTAAAAAGAAGAAGGAACTACCATTATAAAATAGAATTAGTATAAAAATGTCACAATTTAGACACAATTATAATGCGCGTGTTATAGGGACTATAAGTTTACTCTCGAGGAGGTAATGAAACGTATGAAAACGATTCTTGCTGTCGCTGGTCTCATTTGGGTAATGTCTCACGGTTTTCCGATTTTTGAAGGGGAGCAAATTCGTAGTGCATTGGATAAAAAGTTTAATGATTATCATGTGATAGATCGAAAAGATAATGTCGTTACAGTACGTGTGAAAGATTGTTTCCATACAGTTACGGTTGCGGATGGAAACGTTAAAAATGAAACAAAGATGTGTGATAAAAAGTAAAAGAAAGAAGCTGACTATAGTCTATCGCTCTAAGTCAGCTTCTTTTTCGTTTCCCAATTAGAAGTTTTTCAAATGTCTCAACAAACACATACATAAGTGTTGCGAGGACGCATGTGAGTAGTACGCTTAGTAAGACAAGTGTGAAATTAAATACTTGGAATCCGTAGCTAATTAAGTAGCCAAGACCTTGTTTAGAGACGAGAAGTTCGCCGAATATAACACCGACCCATGATAAACCAACGTTCACTTTTAACGTTGAAATAATGGCTGGGAAAGATGCAGGGAGAACGACTTGTTTATAACATTGCCATTTATTTGCACCAAATGTGTCCATCACTTTTATATAGTTAGAATCGACTTCTTGGAATGCGCTGTAAATAACGAGAATGGTAATGATGATGGAAATGATTACCCCCATTGCAATTGACGAAGAAATATTTGGACCGAAGATTACAATGATAATTGGCCCAAGTGCCACTTTTGGCATGGCGTTTAGGACGACGAGATATGGATCAAGTACGCGGGCGAGAAGTGGTAGCCACCAAAGGAAAGTAGCGATAATGGCTCCGAGCACTGTTCCAAGAATGAAGCCTACTCCCGTTTCAAGTAATGTCGTCCATATGTGGACCCAAAGCGAACCGTCCATCCATTTATTAAGGAAGAGATCCCAAATGCTTGAAGGAGAGCTAAAGAGTAAAGGATCAATCCATTCTTTTTTGCTAGCGATTTCCCATAGTGCAAAGAAAAGAATGAGCAGTAAAAGCTGCAAAGAGCGTGCTAACCATGCGCGCCTGCGTTCTTTTTTCCGAAATTGTTCATGTAGTTGCTTTATATTATCCAAGGCGCTCCAACTCCTTCCATATATTTTGGAAGAGGGATGGGAAGTCATGGTGGTGGCGTGATTCTAACGGTGATAAGGAACGGATGCTTTCTGGGACGATAAATGTTTTTGCAATTTTTCCAGGATTCGCTTGTAGTAAATAAATACGATCACTCATCGCAATTGCTTCTTCAATATCATGTGTTACGAGTAGTGAAGTTTTCTTATATTTGTGTAGTAAGCTGAAAACGAGATTTTCTAGTTTCAATTTCGTTTGATAATCGAGCGCCGAAAAAGGTTCATCTAGCAATAAAATTTTTGGATCGGTCGCTAACGTTCGAACGAGGGCGGCACGTTGACGCATACCACCGGATAGTTCACGAGGGTATTGCTGCTCTACATCATGTAGACCGACTTGCTTTAAAAGCTGTAAAGTATGTTCTTTCGTCTGTTCATCGTAAATGTTTCGGATATGAAGTCCAAGCATAATATTTTCTTCAATTGTCTTCCAAGGGAACAAGTAGTCTTGCTGCAACATATACCCCATAGATGAAGTTTTCGTTGTAATGGGCTCACCATCTAAAAAGACGATACCTTCAATTGGATCAAGCAGCCCGGCAATAATGGAGAGGAGTGTCGTTTTGCCGCAACCACTTGGACCGAGTATCGAAATGAATTCGCCTTCTTCCACTTGTAAACTCATATCTTCGAGAATCAATTTGGCATTCTCTTTTGCGAAAAAGCAGTGAGAAACGTTACGTATTTGTAAAAAGCTCATACACTTCGCCTCTATTTCTTAATAACGCTCTCGGCAATTTTTGTATTGACGAGCGCTTCATGTGGAACTTCTTTTTGTAATTCGCCAGCGTCTTTCATAATCGTTTGGAGCTGTTTCCATTCTTCAGCATCTAATAGCGGATTTGTCGCATAAGAATGTTGCTTTTTATACCGTTCAATTACTTTTACTGTAATGTCTTTTGAAGTGTCTTTAAATACCGGAGAAACGGCATCAGCAATCTCTTCTGGACTATGAGTATCAACCCATTGCTGCGCTTTATAGAGAGCACGTGTGAACTTTTCAGCAGCAGCTTTATCTTTCTTTAAGAAACTTTCTTTTGCCATGAACGATGTATACGGAACAGTACCAGATTCATTTCCGAACGAAGCGACGATATAACCTTTACCTTCTTTTTCAAATATACTTGCAGTCGGTTCAAAGAGCTGGACAAATTCTCCCGTACCAGATGCGTAGGCATTTGCAATATTAGCAAATTCAATGTTTTGAATTAAGTTTGTATCTTTGTGAGGATCAATGCCATTTTTCTTTAAAACGTATTCTCCAACCATTTGCGGCATACCGCCTTTACGCTGTCCTAAAAACGTAACACCTTTTACGTCATTCCAATTAAAAGAGTCTAATTTTTTACGTGAAACTAAAAATGTTCCATCTGTTTGTGTAAGTTGTGCGAAGTTAATGACGGGGTCTTTTGCGCCTTGTTGATGAACGTAAATGGACGTTTCAGAACCGACGAGGGCAATATCAATCCCGCCAGATAATAAGGCAGTCATCGTTTTATCTCCTCCAGCTGTTGTTTGGAGGTCAACATGTAATCCCTCATCTTTAAAAAATCCTTTTTCAATCCCGACATATAACGGGGCATAGAAGAGAGAGTGGGTAACTTCGCCGACTCGAACATTTTGAGTTTGTTCTTTCGTATCTTCTTTTTTACTACTGCAAGCAACAAGTGTGAAGACAGCTAGTAACATGATACAAAAAAAAGCTATTAATTTTTTCACTATATAACACCTCCTAGAAGTCACTCTACAAGCATGATATGTAGGTAAGTGCCCACATGTGAGTGTAGATAGCAGGAATTTTTTTGGTGATAAAGAAGTACAAATATAAGGGGTGATAAAATGGAGTACGAATATGATGATAGCGTACATTTACATCTTGACTATTTCGGAACAGAATGTGATATGGAATCGATTGCTTATAAACGGAAGAATGAAGACGTGTGGGATGTATATTTTAATTTTGGAGCATATGGTCTTCAGAAAGATGGGATTGAGACGGGGAAATTTATGGACGAATATGCTGGTTATTACGTTTTTTCTGTACATGCTCGTGATCTTAGTTGGGAATTTGGAAGTGCTCAATTTGAAGAGTGGGTTTTGAAAAATCATATAGTAGAAAAATCGCTGCAAAAATAAGGAGGAATTTTGTGGTCGATTTTCTCATTTTCTTATTCATTTTTGTAGTGGGATTTTTTATTATGCAAGTGCTCATTTACCGATTTGCAAAGAAAAACATCCAAAAATATACAAAAACAAAATGGATTCATATGTGGCTAGAGATGAATATGAAAAAGGGTCCGAGATTAGATTTTTTTGATTTTGTAGTTATTGTACTCGTATGTATCGTATGGAAAATATGGCTGTTTCCTTTTATATAATACACATGCTAATGATTTTTTCTTTTATCATAAAATAACGAAAAGAACCTGTCTTGTGGCGGGTTCTTTTCGTTATAGTAATAGTTGTAAAAAACTTGCATTTATAAGTGAAATAGTGAGTAGTATTGTGAAAGATATTTTGACAAATACAGAAACATATACATACGGAATTAAAGTGTGATTACAGAATGGACAAATTGGCTGTGTGCAAAGTGTGGGGTAATAAGAAAGAGGTCGTCCACCGTTGGACGACCTCTTTCTTATTATGCTTGGTTCGTGCGGAAGAATGGAAGCTTCTGCACAATGTGAATTAATCCGTATGCAAGAATTAAGCACATAAGAGGATTAATGAAAAATCCATAGCGATTAATTGCTAAGAATAAGTTTGAGAAGATAATGTAAATAATAGAACTTGCTACTAGCATCATAACGCGTTTATGTTTAAATGAATTTAGCATGAAGCAGAAGCTGCTCAAGAATGTACCGATGATAAACACTCTATGACATAGTTGCATAAAGTTGTGAATACGGTATTGGTCTACAGCAGGAGCTGTTTTGAATAATTCAATTGTTTTACCGACAGTGAACCAAGAGAACCAATAAGTGAAGTCCGTCTTAAAGCCGTTCTTGATTAATTCTTTTGCGTATGCCCCTTTGTCATCTAAGCCTTTGGCTCTCATTTCATTTACTATATTTTCATATCCAATTTTATTAAATGGATCAGCACCCGCAATTAGTGGATCAGCACCTTGGGTTGAGAATAAAATAAATTGGTTGAGTGCTAAATAGTTACGAACAACCCATGCACCAATAATAAAGAAAGGTCCGATAAACCATAACAATCCGATTCGAATGGAGTCTTTAAATCCATATGTAAATAACACAACAAGAACAGGAATGAGCATCATTGGAGCTGGATTTGGACGGAACATAAGTAAAATTGAAACGACAATTCCAAACCATATATGGAATTTCACTTTATTGTATTTCCATGCGAGAACAAATACATATACACATAACGCTAATAAGAATATGGATGGAACTTCTGTTAGCAATGTACGGAAGTATGTATAGTTACTTGGATAAATAGCATATAAAATACTTGCAACAATTCCATAAATGTTTTTTTCGAACAATTCTTTTCCTATTAAGAATACTAATAGCACTGTGCATAGGTTCATAATCATGTTAATAACAGTTGCTACGTAATAGTAAGGAATTGATGTAATATCAGAAATAATCATAGCGCCAGCTAATAGTAATGGCTGACCTGGTGTGATATATGCATTTTTCCCTGGAACTTCACTAGGTTCTAAATACACATAACCAAATACACCATGTTTTAATAGTTGTTCAGCTGTTAACGAATAGTTAAAGGCATCATTTGCACCATATGTTACTTTGACTAACTCTCCATCTAATCCTGGCTGTTTTACTAAACAAAAAACGTGCAACAGGAAAGAAAGCGCCAAAATTGCATATACCGCTTTAGGCAAACTCTTAAACTTAGTAAGCAAAAATGAGCAACTCCTTTTTTATTAATTCTTTCGTATTTTCATGTGAAATCTTTAATAGTATTAAGGATTTCCAAAACATAGTTATTATATCATAAAGTGGAATGCTGAAATTAAGTTTTTCAAGAATGAGTAATTTGTATGCCATAATTTAACTGTTTACTAAGGGAATATTAAGACAATACATTTATGATAGAATCAACTATGCAGACGAAATATGTCATATATGTTATTTTAATAGAAATAGTTCTTTCGATGCGGGGGAAATTAAGACATAGAAACGAGGGAATGAATTGAAGTATGGTTCTACACTTTTTGATCTTCCAAAAAGAAATATATTAATTTCTAGCATTATAAGTAGTATGGTGACTTTATTAGTAATAACTATGCTGTTTATGCTTTTAAAGGTTTTTAATTTAGACATAATGAAAGCTCATTTAAATCAAAATCTTGTTTTAATTGTTATGATGATTTTCATATGGGGCATAACATTTTATATTTCACATTTTAATAAAAAAGAGATGTCTACACTTAGGGCATCCCTACGAGTGCATTTTGTATTATTTTTACTAGCTCATACAGTAGCGTTATTTTATATTGTCATGCAAGTTAATATGAGTTTCATAGAGGCAATGAATTGGATTTACTTGTATAACATGCAGTTTATATTAAGTTTTGTAGTAATTTATGCAATATACATTCTTGTTTATAATTTAATAGGCAAGGTTTTTCTAAGTATGATTTTAACGAGCTGTACGTTAGTCATTTTAGGTATTGTGAATTATTTAAAGCTTATTTTTAGAGGTGATCCGCTGTATCCTTCTGATTTCACACAAATTATGCATATGCAATCTGTTATACCGATGGTGATGGACTATTTTAGCTGGAGTTATATTTTTGTCATTATCTTAAGTATCATGGCTTGTATTGTAGCAGGGATATATATGAGAAGGTATATTCAAAATGTAAAGACTCATCTAGGAATAAGAGCCTTATTAGTAGTAGGTTCTATTTTTGTTCTATATGCGTACGGTAATTTTGCGAACACATTTATGAATAAAGTATTTCAAAAATCAGGTGTAGATTTTGTTTTGTGGGATCAAAATGAGAACTATGCTTCAAATGGTTTTGTACTTGGGTTTATTAGCAATTTAGATACAACAGTTATGGAAAAACCAAAAAATTATTCTAAAGAAAATATGCTTCAAATAGCAAACGATATAAAAAAACAATATAGTGGAAATATAGGGAGCCAAAAGAAAAAAGAGAAACCGAATATTATTTTTGTAATGAGTGAATCGTTTTGGGATCCGACGAAAGCAACTAACCTTTCTTTTAGTGAAGATCCTGTACCAAATTTACATCATTATATAGAAAACTTTCCTGGTGGACAAACTATTTCTCCTACATTTGGGGGAAATACGGCGAACGTTGAATTTGAGGCATTAACGAGTTATTCAATGAGTTTGTTAAAGCCAGGTTCTATACCATATCAGCAGGTTATTACAAATAAGAAAGAAATTCCATCAATCCCTACGGCGTTGAAAAAAGAAGGGTATTACACAAGTGCAATTCATTCATTTGGTCGCACATTCTTTAAACGTGATGATGTATATAAGGTGTTAGGATTTGATAAATTTAATGCAGCTGATACGATGGAAAATGTAGATGTTGATGGAGATTATATTAGTGATTTAGCGATGAGTAAAGAGATAATTGCTGAGTTAGAGAAACAAAAACAACCTACATTTATTCATGCAGTTACGATGCAAAATCATTTTCCATTTACAGAGGGCCGATTTGGTGAAAACCTAATAGAAATTAGCGGGCTAGAAAATGAAGAATCAAAGGGAGAATTAGAAACGTATACAGAAGGGTTAAGACGTTCAGATGAGGCCCTTCAATATTTAATAGAGCAACTAGATAATTTAGATAGACCTACATTATTAGTATTCTTTGGAGATCATCTTCCATCATTAGGAACAAATAAATCTTTTTATAAAGAGAATGGGTATATAACGAATGAAAAAACACCGAGCGAACGTTTAGCGATGGCCCAAACGCCGCTATTAATGTACGCAAACTTTGATATGCCAAATGATAATTTAGGTGTAGTAAGTCCAATTTATTTTTCTAATCTTATTTTTGATTATGCAGGATTAAATAAATCTTTATTTTATCAATTTTTATCGGGATTTTACAAGGAAATACCGGTGCTTAGAGATGAATTAAAAGTTGATAAAAATGGAGAAGTAATCAATGATTTAACAAAGAAACAAAAAGAAATGTTAGAGCAATATAAAATGCTTCAGTATGATTTACTTGTTGGAAATCAATATAGTAAAGATATCCTCTTTAAATAAAGTGAAACTTTAATCAGTGGGGGTTTTCTTCATCCCCCACTGATTATTAGCCTTCACCAATCGGACTTTTATGGGCAGCCCGACCCCCACCTAACTTCTTTGCTTTGCTGAATTTTGAGGTGGGGGTCTTACTGCCCGTTAAAGCGGGATAAAAGAAACAAAAAGAACTTGTATAACGATACAAGTTCTTTTTTATAGTATTTAACGGGGTAACCAGACAAGCTGGGTTTAGGGAGTATTACCTGTACATTTAGTATAAATGAAAATGTAACCGTTTTATCGAATGATTTGTGAGAAATGTGTGAATTTTAACCTTTTTAAAAACTACGTTCCTATCGATACATTTGGCATAGTTTTTTATGAATGCAAAAACTTTATAAGTTCTTCGTTTAATTCATCCGCTTGATCAATTGGAGAGCCGTGACCACTATTTGTGAGAGGATGTAACTGAGAATTTTTAATACGCTTTTGTATGGGATAAGTTGATCATGAATACCGTGGAATATTTTTGTTGGCACGTTAATTTTACTTAAGTCTTTCGTTACATCTTCATTTGCGGCTGCTTGCAATATTTTGATGAGAGCATAAGAAGCAGACTGCATACCGAGATAAGAAAACCATTCTAGCGTAGCAGATCCTAAGTTTCTATTAAAAAATGATAAAGATACATCATTTAAAAATTTAGGCATATTGGCATACATTTGATTAATGAGAGTGTCTGCTTGTTCTTTTGGGACACCATAGGGAGATTCTTGATTTTTAACGAAAGAGGGGGAAACGGCATCGACTAATACAAGTTTAGAAATACGATGACCATTATAGCGAGACATGTACCGAATAGAAAGAGCACCACCTACTGAGAAACCAATTAATGTAGCATTTTCGACTTGAAGTGCTTCTAAAACGATGGCGATATCGTCTGCTAAACGATTGTATGTGTAACCAGTCCATGGTTTATCAGATTGTCCATTTCCGCGTATATCCATAGCGATGCAGCGGAAACCGTGTTGTGGTAACACGTTGAGCTGATATTGGTACATTTAATGATTTAAAGGCCAGCCATGGACGAAGAACACGGTTTTACTACCGGGACCGGGATTAACGTCTTGCACAAAAATATGCACATCTTTTTCAACGGTAACAAACATGAATGAGCCTCCTATTCATACGCGAGGAGCGTATGATTTTGTTCTATTAAGACACTAAGCTTTCCTTCATTTTTTACCACTTATATAAAATCTCTCCCACATAATATACGTATTATTGTTTATAATTTTTATGATTGCATATCGTCTGAAAATATCACGATTTTGGGATGATTTTCCTCAAATGTTCGATTTATCTTTGTTTGTATAAGGAAATCATTTATTATAATAAATGGTATTCTTAGAGATATTATGTTGAAGGGGTGTTGAAGTGAAGGAAAGTTTTCTATCATATAAAGAAGAAGAAAGGAATGCCAAAATCTTTTTGTGGGTGCTATACGTCATTGTTGTTTCATACCAAATTTTCTATGCAATCGTATTAGAAAATAAATCACTAACGGATAAGGGACATAGCATACTATGGCAAGTTATTTGCGGAACTGCAATACTCGGTGTAAATGTATATTTAATAAAAAAAGAGAAAGTGAATTTTGTGAAATATGCATGTGTATTTGCATACATAGGAATAGAAATTGCTAACATATTTTCGTATATGCTTTATAATGAGGCGGCATTTGATGGGGGAAATATAGTAGAAATTATTCTTATCTTCTTTGTACCTATATTTTTAAATAAAAAATATTTTGTGTTTGTACTTTCAACTATTGTAGGGAAATATGTAATTTACTTATTTGTATTAAAAGAAGTAAAAGGATTTATGTTCCTCATTATGTATACACTCGTATTAATAGCAGCATACATCATTTTAAATCGATTTATACAATACCTTTCAGCGGTAAAGGAAAGTATTAAGATTGCTAGTGAATCACAAAAATTAGCAGTAATCGGAAAGATGGCAGCGACAGTGGGACATGAAATTAAAAATCCACTTGCTTCATTGAAAGGGTTTACGCAATTACAACGAGAGAAGCATGAAGAGGACCCTATTTATAAACAGATGATTTTTGAAATAGAAAATATGAATAATATGATAAGTGAATTGATGGAAGTTGCTACATGTAAACCTTCTATTTATAAAAAACATAATATAGGTGAAATTGTATTACAAGCAGTAGCAATTCTTCGAGAAAAAATGAATGAATCTAGTATCCAGCTTATTTCTAATATCGAAGAAAAGATGATAGAAATTGAATGTGATGAGCGGAAAATGCGAGGAGTTTTTCTATATGTCATAAAAAATGCTCTGGAGGCAATGGAGCAAGGTGGCACATTAGAGTTACGGTTAGAAAATAAAGGACAAGATTATGTAATGCTAAGTGTAATCGATAATGGTTACGGTATTAAGAAAGAGAATGTGGCTCGTGTTACAGAAGCTTTTTATACAACAAAACAGGATAAAATTGGTTTGGGACTTACGGTAGCAGATCGAATTGTCAACGAACACCTTGGTACGTTACATATTTCAAGTGAAAGAGATAAGGGAACGAGAATAGATATTATTCTTCCAAAAAAGTGTGGAAATAATGAAGTACAAGTGGGAGAAAAGCTAGGAGTTACCATATGAATAAAGACGATATATTTAAAAATGAAGAAATGAAGGCGCTGAAAATATATTTAAGTTTATTTTTCATTATATTTTTTGTATACGATCTTGCCTACGAATTTATTGTACCTTTAATAGGAGGAGAGCAAGAAGGAGTAGGACAATTTGAAGATGGTTTAGGTTTATGGCTTTATTTTCTGATGGTGGTTTTATTTTGCATTGGAATATACTTTATGAAATGGAAAAATCCATTTGCAGTAAAGTATATTATTCTAATTGGATATAATCTATTAGATTTTATCCATAATATTATGATTTACTACGGTAGTGATGCTGAGTTTGATGGTGGGAATATAGTAGAAGGATTTTTTATTTTATTTGCCCCACTTTTTGTGAATAAAAGATATTTTTGGTTAGTTCCGAGCATACTTGTTGGAAAATATGCTCTTATAGGAATCATGATTCACTCATCACTCG
Source organism: Bacillus paranthracis (assembly GCF_001883995.1). Classification (GTDB taxonomy): domain Bacteria; phylum Bacillota; class Bacilli; order Bacillales; family Bacillaceae_G; genus Bacillus_A; species Bacillus_A paranthracis. The sequence continues at coordinate 61,943 of NZ_MACE01000086.1, forward strand.
TTTTAATCCCGATGGCATTATATAGCGTATTTACTATCATATGTTGGATTATGTTTGTAAGGTTCCAATCTTACGTTCGTACGCTTGAGATGATGAATAAAGAAATACAACAAACAGAAAAGTTAGCAACTGTTGGGAAAATGGCTACAGTTATTGGTTCCAAAATTAAAAGACCTTTAGCCAATTTAGATAAATTTGTGAATAAGCAAGCGATTAAATATCCAGAGGATAAAATATATAGTGATATTATGAAACAAGAAGTAGAACGAATTCATACAATCGCTACAGAACTTAGTGGATTTGAGAAATCTAAATCAATAGAATCAGAAGTTCATAATATAGAAGAAATTATCGCTTATGTTATTCGAGTTATGGGGAAGCCTGCTTTAAATCAAGGTGTGCACATACAAGGTATTTATAGTAAAGACATACCATCGATTACATGCGATGAAAAACGATTAAAACAAGTATTTTTTAATTTAATTAAAAATGCGATTGAAGCAATGTCAGTTGGCGGAACGATTACGATTAAAGTGACTGTAGAAGATGCAATCATTGTTCAAGTTAAGGATGAAGGTTGCGGCATTCCAAAAGACAAAATCCCGAAGCTAAATGAAGCCTTTTACACAACGAAAGAAACGGGAACAGGTTTAGGCTTAGTAGTTACAGAAAAAATTATTAAAGACCACAACGGTAAAATGAGTTTTGAAAGTGAAGTTGGGGTTGGAACGACGGTGAAGGTTATGTTGCCGATACAATAAAAAATATATTTTAAAAAGGGAAATCATTTATTTGAGAGTGATTTCCCTTTTTTGTGAATAAAAATCCGGAAGTGTTTACACTATTGGTGCATTATGTATAATTACGAATCTAAGATATGGGTATTTTTATGGTGGTAATATAGAGTGAGTTTGTTAGTTGTTGACCTAAATTATTGAGGCTTTTTCTGTTGAATAAATTATTTTTAGGAGAGAACTAAATATTTGTGATTAGAAAAACAGAATATACAGCACTGGTAGTAATTCCAGGATTAATATAAAGGGATATAGCATCTCCTCTCGAAACGAGGTTTCCGGTTGTAATGCTACTCCAAGTTACAGTAGCTGGACCTACAGCTGAAGTAGGATTAAATACTTGAAGTTACCCCGATCCAGTAATTTTGTCAGTAGTAGACTACTTATTTTGAAAATGTAGTATTTAATGAGATGAGAAAATCATCTGTTTTCTTAATAAAATAATCTGGTTGTACAGTAAATGTAGCAGATTGATAGTTTGGTAACCATTGTACGCCAATCGTTCGTACATCTGCCTGTTTTCCAGCAAGTATGTCAGCATCACTATCCCCAATAAAAATTGCTTCGTTTGCATTTACATGTAATGTATTTAATACAAGAAGAATACCTTCAGGATCAGGTTTTGGCTTCATTACATCATCTCCAGCTACTATACAGTCGAAGAAAGAAACTAATCCTAATGCTTTTAGAGAAATGTCCAGGCTTCTTCTTGCTTTTCCAGTTACGATAGCTAACTGAAACCCTTGTTTTTTTAAATGTATTAAAAGGTCTACTATTTCATGATTTCGCTCTACGTAATCATGATGCTTTTCTTCATAACATTCATAGTATCTTTCAACTGCTACTTCTTTTTCTTCAGAGAGTAAGTTCTCATGAATAATACCAATTTCACTTGGGCCAAACATAGAAAGAATCTCTGCTTCAGTAATTTCTTTATTATCAAATTGCCAAAAAACGTTTTGAAACGAGTAATAACATAAAGGTAAAGTATCAGCTAGTGTGCCATCAAAATCAAAAATAATTGTACGTAGCATTTTCTCACTCCTGTTTTAAGTTATTTTAAGGTTTATTTAAGGATTTATGTTGTGATATACTTAAAATAACTTAAAAGTACTTAAAAGTAAATAAAAATGGGTGAGAGTATGAATCAAGAGGAACGTTTAATAAAAATAATGGAGTATTTGAATGAACATAGGACGATGAGTTTGAAGATAATGTGTGAGCTATTTCAAGTCTCCAGAGATACAGCAAGAAGAGATATTGTAAAGTTAACAAATGAAACAACAATAGTGCGAACCCATGGTGGTGTAGCTTTATCATCTTTCCACCATAAAATATCGGATTATGTAAATCGTGAGGAAAAAGAAATTGAATATAAGATATCTATTGGAAAGCGAGCTGCTTCTTTTGTAGAAGATAATGAAGTGGTTTATCTTGATGTTTCAACAACTGTTAACTGTATGGCTTCATTTTTGACAGCAAGTAACATAACGGTTGTTACAAATTCAATTGATACAGTAAATCATTTAATGGATATGGAGAATGTAAATATTCATATTTTAGGTGGAGAATTAAATAAACACTCACGTTATATGACGGGTTTTTCTGCAATGGAGAAACTAAAAGATTATCATTTTGATAAGGTTTTTATTGGATCACCCGGTCTTACAGAAGATGGTGTCTATTATGCGTATGAGGAAGATATTCATTTTAAGCGTCAAATTGTTAAACAAACAAATGAAGTGTTTTTACTTGCTGATGAGACAAAAATGAATCAACGTCAAAACTTTAAGGCGCTGTCATTAGAATCGATAGATACAATTATTACGAATGATGCTATACCTGGCGATTTAGAAAGAGTAGTGAAAGAATATGGAATTGAGCTAATCGTTGGAGTGAAGTAAAGGGGGACGTAAAAATGAAGGGGATTATATTTGATATTGACGGAACGATGTTAGATACGGAAAAAGCAGTTTTATATTCATTACAGAGAACGTTGCGAGATGAAGGGATGAATTATTCATTAGAAAAGCTACATTTTGCATTAGGTATTCCTGGTATGGCTACGTTACAAGAAATTGGTGTGGAAAATATGAAAGCAGTTCATGAGAAATGGATACGTAATATGGCAGATTTTAAGAATGAAATTACAGTATTTAAAGGAATTGCGGAAGTGATTGAAATAGTATCTTCATATAAGATTCGAACTGGTATTGTGACTTCAAAAACACGTCAAGAGTTTATCGATGATTTCCAGCCATTTGGATTACATTCATATTTTGAACACTCTATTTGTGTGGAAGATACAATGAAACATAAACCACATCCAGAGCCACTTGTGACATGTCTAAAAAGATTGAATATAGAGGCACAAGAAGCGATATACATAGGTGACTCAGTATATGACTTACAATGCGCAAAACAAGCGGGAGCAAAATTTGGTTTAGCCTTGTGGGGAGCAAAGACAAGGAAAGGATTCGAAGAGGCTGATTATATTTTTCAAACGCCTCATGAAATTTTAAGTTTAGTAAAAAGAGATAGCTAATTTAGCTATCTCTTTAAAAATTTATAACCACCATTTTTCCTGTGGAATCAAAGTAACATCCACTTCAAAATTTTCTTTAAACCAATTATACATCAATGTTTCTTTCACTTACTACATACATTGTATATTGTTCGTAATTTTCTGTATATATTTTTAAAGAAAAATGGTGGTACAATATATGAAGGATACGAGAAGAGAGGATGAAGATTAGAGTATGTACGTTACTGTAACAGAAGCAGCATATAAAAAAATTATGGATACGATTCCAAATGAAGCGAAATATATAAAGTTATTTTACGATAATGAAGGTTGCGGTTGTGTAATGAGCGGAATTATCGATTTAGTAGCTGTAGCAGAAAAAGATGAGCGCGATGTGGATATCGAATCTAGCACAATGAATTTTATCGCAGATCGCACAAAGCTTGTATTTATGGATGATAAATTAACAGTTGATTGGCATGAAGGTGGAGGGACGTTTCAGCTGAAGAGCCCGAGCCAATTTTATAATCCAAATATGAAGTTACACGTTCGAGTGTAGTAAAGAAAAGGTGGTTCCAAAACGTATTTTGGAACCACCTTTTTTATTGTATAAGTCGCTATTCTTGTCGTTTTTTGTTGATAAGTCGATATATTTAAAAAATCGCTGATATAATTCGAGTAGCGCCGATATATTTTGAAAATCGCCGATATAATCAGAGTAGCGCTGATATATTCAGAAAATCGCTGATATAATTTCATACCCCAAAACGTTTCATACAATAAAAAGATTTTTTCACATAATGAAATGTACATATGATTGAATTTTCTGTATAATTTTATTTGCGGAGGGGATACGCATGAGAAGATGGGGAATTGAGTTATTAATTTTAGCAGTCGTTATTATTTGGGGGATTAATTTTACGATTGCGAAATATGGACTTTTAGAATTTACAGCAATTGAGTTTACTGCACTTCGGATGATATCGGCGGCACCGCTTATGTTACTCCTTACATTTTTTATTGAAAAGTCGGTTTATATGGAGAGAAAAGATATACCTAGATTAATCATCGTTAGCGTTGTAGGTATTGTACTGTATCAAACGTTATTTATGGAAACTGTTAAATATACATCCGCTACAAATGCCTCTTTACTTATTTCTATTTCACCTATTTTTACAACTGTATTTGCGATTATCTTAAAACAAGAAAAGTTTTCTTCTCGAAAGCTTATCGGTTCGATTATTGCCTTTTGTGGTGCAGCCTTAGTTTTAGTAGCAGGGCATTCACTGGCTAGTTCTTTTTACGGGAATGGGATTGGACTCATTACATCAATATGTTGGGGGCTTTATCCTGTTTTAGCTGGTCCATTAATTAAAAAATATTCAGCGCTACGTGTTACCGCATGGTCAGCACTAGTTGGCGCGATTCCACTCTTGCTTTTAAGTGGACCATACGTATTTATAATGCCATTTCATATTACACATGGAATAACACTATTCGCTTTACTATATTCTATTTTCTTTGTAACAGTATTTGGTTTAGTAATGTGGTATGTTGGTGTTCAAAAAATTGGAGCATCACATACGATGGTATATATGTATATAACGCCACTTGTAGCTGTTTTATTTGCAGCTGTATGGGCAAATGAATACGTATCGTTTCAACAAATAATCGGTGGAATTATTATTTTCTTCGGTTTATGGTTTGTGAAATCGGAGAAAGTAAAAGTGCATTCTACTGCGGGGGAACCTATATCAAAATAGGAAAACAGATCACCTATGATCTGCTTTCCTATTTTTTTATTTTTGGTAAGAAGATGAGAAATAAGATCGCAGTAATAAGTGGAATTAAGTTTAAAAATGGAATACGGAAGAGTGTAATAAGAATAATACCCGGAAGAAGGACACCGAGGACAGCGTAGAAAATACTATGGTTTTTCGTGTACCAATATAATGAAAGTCCAATAAGTGCAGGGATAATGAGGTGAATGAGAGCCATTAAAAAATAAATCATTAGACGCCCCCTTTATTTGTGTACTTATTACATCATATCCGTATGTTCATAGATTGATATCAATTTTTTCATAAATGGACGAAAAATGTTTGAAAAAACGTCACAAATTATGGGGGGATGATCTTTGAAATCTTGTATAATATTATTTTCTAAAAATATTTAAACAACATAAACATACCGTTTATGTTGTTTTTAATTTGAGTGAAATAAATGTAAGTAGTATAGACTTGAAAAAATTTATTGTTGGATAGATAAAAATTACGGAAGAGGAGAACATCATGATTAGTATGTCATTAAGGTCGTTTAAAATTCAATCGTATTGTATACTAGGTATTCTTTTACTAGGCTGGATGGTAACGCCGTTTTCAGCACATTTTTTAGGTGCAGGAATTGGACTTATCGTAAGTATGTATTGCGTTTGGCTTTTAGGGAGACGAATTGAGAAGCTTGGGGATAGTATCGTAAAGAAAACGAAAGCGCCGACGCTCGGTATGTTTAATCGTTTTGCCGCTGCTATTTTAGGCGCTATTATTATGTACGAAATTGAGCACCATATGGTAATGTGGGCATTTGCAGTAGGGATTATGGGCGGTTATTTTTTAATCGTTGTGAACTTAGGTTATTATAGTATGAAAGATGAAAAGGAACTAACAAAAAGATAAAAAGCCTCTTTTTAGATGGAATAGAGGATCTAGCGAGGGATAGAAGCGTTTAAATCCTTTTTTAGCTCCATACGTTGTGAAACTAGAGGGATGTAATTTATATGTTCGAATCCGTAAGTTGTATGTGTAAAAATGAATTTACCCTAGAATAAGGAATCCAGCGATGAATAGTACAACAGGAAGCGAAACATTGCATAAAATACAGGTTTTTGCTTCCGATAAGTTAACATGAAATTACGTATTAGTATGACTTTTATGTTCTTTAAAAAAGTTGGATATAATACAAAAAACTATTCCGGTAATTAGAATAATATATTTTATCGTTTCACTTGTATGCTCAAATAAATTAACGTTAAGCATTACAAGTCCCCAAAACATTTGAATCGCTCCATAACTGAATAAAATTTTTCCTGTACGAGAAAAATTTTTCATAGGTTTCACCCCTTCCTATATATGTAAATTATATCATGAAAAACTAAAAATAAGTAAATATAAAGTGAAAATTCTGTAAATTAACAAACGAAGTCACAGATGAAGAGAGTAACGTTTTACTTTATATAAGATATAGAAAGAAGCTTACGTAAAAAACGTAAGCTTCTTTTTTATGTAAGTGTGTGTAACCGTTAAGCCGCATTGGGTTTTGTCGGTGAGTACGCGAAACTTTACGGTTACACGACACTTATTCATATGAGTAAAGGGTTATTCCAACAGAAAGTTTGCGCTTAAGCGATTGGGCCGCCTAAGTTAATAATGTCTTCAGATACGCTGTCGAACTTTTTGAAGTTAGCTTTGAATTCATTTGCAAGTTCGATTGCTTTTGCTTTATAAGCAGCTTTATCAGCCCAAGTTTGTTCAGGCATTAACACTTCGTCAGGTACACCTGGTACGTGAAGTGGAACTTCAAGACCGAAGATGTCATGTTTAGCTGTTTCAGTTTTCGCAAGTTCACCGCTTAATGCTGCTTGAATCATTGCACGAGTGTAACCTAAGTTCATACGTTTACCAACGCCGTATTCGCCACCAGTCCAGCCAGTGTTTACTAAGAATACTTTCGCATCGTGTTTCTCAATTTTTTCACCAAGCATTTCAGCATAGCGAGATGCATCAAGTGGTAAGAATGGTGAACCGAAGCAAGTTGAGAATGTTGCTTGCGGAGATGTAACACCGCGCTCTGTTCCTGCTAGTTTACTAGTGTAACCACTTAAGAAGTGATACATAGCTTGTTCTTTTGATAACTTACTGATTGGAGGCAATACGCCAGATGCATCAGCAGTTAAGAAGATAATTGTATTTGGGTGTCCTGCAACACTTGGCAGTACGATATTGTCAATCGCATGCATAGGGTATGCAGCACGAGTATTTTCTGTTAAAGTAGTATCGTTATAGTCTGCGATACGCGTTTGGTCATTAATGATAACGTTTTCTAAAACAGATCCAAATGTGATTGCATCGAAAATTTGTGGTTCTTTCTCGTGAGAAAGGTTTACACATTTCGCGTAGCAACCGCCTTCAATATTGAATACACCGTTATCAGACCAACCGTGCTCATCATCACCGATTAATTTACGGTTTGGATCAGCAGATAATGTTGTTTTACCTGTTCCAGATAAACCGAAGAATAATGCTACATCGCCTTCTTCACCTACGTTTGCAGAGCAATGCATAGAAAGGATATCTTGTTCAGGTAATAAGAAGTTCATAATAGAGAAGATTGATTTTTTCATTTCTCCAGCGTATTCTGTACCACCAATTAGTACGATACGTTTTTCGAATGAAACCATAATGAATGCTTCAGAGTTTGTACCGTCAACAGCTGGATCAGCTTTGAAATTCGGTGCAGAAACAATTGTGAACTCTGATTCATGAGTTGTTAATTCTTCTTCAGTTGGACGAATGAATAGTTGATGTACAAATAAATTGTGCCATGCATATTCATTAATAACTTGAATTGGTAGGCGGTAATTGCGGTCAGCGCCTGCAAATCCTTTGAAGACGAATAACTCTTCTTTCTCTTTTAAGTATTCTAAAACTTTCGTATATAATTTATTAAAATGTTCTTCAGAAATCGGTTGGTTCACTGCTCCCCAAGCAATTTTGTCAGCAACCGATGCTTCTTTCACAATAAATTTATCTTTAGGAGAACGTCCTGTATATTTTCCAGTTGAAGCAGAAACGGCACCAGTCGAAGTTAATTTCCCTTCATTTCGCATTAATACTTTTTCCACTAATTGCGGAACACTTAGTTGAATCTGTGCATTGCTTCCGTTCAATAATTCGTGTAAACCAATTTGGACATTCACAGTACTCATATTTATATACCATCCTTTTCATTTAATGAAATATTTCTCGTAATCCCCAACAAGAGTATAACACAATTATATAAATAATGTATACTATTTATTTCTTTTTGTTTGTGTGAATACATTATTTCCTTATTAATATTTCATTTTAGGCGCATTGAGAAAAACTTTCACGAAAATGTGAATATTAATTGACAAATGAATATCATTTCTTTAGTATAGGTTGGGACGGATACTCTCTTATCCCGAGCTGGCGGAGGGACAGGCCCGATGAAGCCCAGCAACCTCACTTGTATTGGTAAACACAAGTGAATAGGTGCTAAAACCTGTGCGAGGCTACAGGTCTCGAACGATAAGAGCGAAGGGCAAAAAGCAGTATGCAAGTAGCAAATTAAACCTTTCCTCTCTATTATGTAGGAAAGGTTTTTCTGTATGCTTGTGTGGGAGAATAAATGTATGTCGCAATCTGTGGCAAATTAAGGATGAGTTCCGTACAATATATACAATTACTGTAGGGAGGTTTACCACATGACAAAAAAACGTCATCTGTTCACATCTGAGTCTGTAACTGAAGGACATCCAGATAAAATTTGTGACCAAATTTCTGATTCAATTTTAGATGCGATCTTATCAAAAGACGCAAATGCACGTGTAGCTTGTGAAACAACTGTAACAACTGGTTTAGTATTGGTAGCGGGGGAAATTACGACTTCTACTTACGTAGATATTCCAAAAATCGTTCGTGAAACAATTCAAGGCATTGGTTACACACGCGCAAAATACGGATTCGATGCAGAAACTTGTGCAGTTTTAACATCTATCGATGAGCAATCTGCTGACATCGCTATGGGTGTTGACCAAGCGCTAGAAGCACGCGAAGGTCAAATGACTGACGCTGAGATTGAGGCAATTGGTGCAGGAGACCAAGGTTTAATGTTTGGTTTCGCATGTAATGAAACACAAGAGTTAATGCCACTTCCAATCTCGCTTGCTCACAAATTAGCTCGCCGTTTAACTGAAGTACGTAAAAATGATACATTATCATACCTACGTCCGGATGGAAAAACGCAAGTTACAGTTGAGTATGATGAAAATGGTAAACCAGTACGTGTTGATACTATCGTAATTTCTACACAACATCACCCAGATGTTACATGGGAAGAAATCGATCGCGACTTAAAAGAGCACGTAATTAAAGCTGTAGTACCAGCAGAATTAATCGATGGAGAAACAAAATTCTTCATTAACCCAACTGGCCGCTTCGTAATTGGTGGACCACAAGGTGATGCTGGTTTAACAGGACGTAAAATCATCGTTGATACTTACGGTGGATACGCTCGCCACGGTGGCGGTGCATTCTCTGGTAAAGATGCAACAAAAGTTGACCGTTCTGCAGCATATGCAGCTCGTTATGTTGCGAAAAACATCGTAGCAGCTGGTCTTGCTGAGAAAGCAGAAGTACAACTTGCATACGCAATCGGTGTAGCACAACCAGTATCAATTTCAGTTGATACATTCGGCACTGGTAAAGTATCTGAAGACGTATTAGTAGAACTAGTTCGTAACAACTTCGATCTTCGCCCAGCTGGTATTATTAAAATGCTAGACTTACGTCGCCCAATTTACAAACAAACAGCAGCTTACGGCCACTTCGGACGTACTGATGTAGATCTATCATGGGAACGTACAGACAAAGCTGCAGCTTTAAAAGAGCAAGCTGGTCTATAATATATGAAAAAAAGCTTTGCGCGGTGAGCGCAAAGCTTTTTTTTATATATAATTACGTTGGAATAAAGCGAAGAATTCAATATCATGCCAAGTGCCATTGCGGAATATAGCTTCTTTACAAGTTCCTTCATGTTGAAAACCGAGCGATTTATATAATTTAATTGCTCTATCGTTAAAAGAAAATACTCGTAAAGAAAGGCGATGTAAATTTAATTCTAAAAATGCATAATCCAATAATAAGATGAAAGCTTCCTTCCCATAACCTTGCCCCCAGTAACCCTTGTTACCAATATCAATAATACATTCAGCGTTTCGATTATACGAATCAATATGAATTAAAGAAGTAATACCAATTGAAAGATGCGTAGCTTTTTCTTCAATGATATAGCTCTTAGAGTTCGGAGAATGAATAAATTGCTGGCAAAGTTTTTCTGTGTCTTGAAGGGAATATTTATCAAGAGTGAGAGTAGTTGAACTCATAACGTCCATATCATTATGCCATTTATAATATGTTAGAATATCATCTTCGGAAAACTTTCGTAACTGGATACGGTTTGATTCAAACAATGTAAGTCCCCCTTTTGTATTTACTATTTTTTGTTCATTATTTCAACAAAAGAGCTACAATAAATCTCTCCTTCTAGCTCAATATACTTTTTCATATTCGTCATGCCATTTGCCGGAAGCGGCATATGAATCCATGCTTTTTCATATGTTTGTATTTCTTTTTGGCATGATTTACAAACAGTTGGCTTTTTTGAAACATGTGAAATCAACCTTTCATTTGACGTGCTTTGCCCGCGCAAAATGCACCGCTTAGTAAAAATAGCGTTGCGCATATAATACTTACTAATGTAGCGTATGGAATTGCGCCTTTTAGAGAAAAGCCGACAGTGATGGAAGCGATAAATAAGAGGATGAATGTTGTTGTTAATTTTTTGTATAGTTCCATAATAGATAGACCTCCAATTTATTTTTTAGTACAAGTTTTAAAATTGAATTCTATGTATGTAGAAAATATAAAGAGTAGCTAAAGGTGTGTAGTCTAAGGAGTATAAGAAAGTGCACTTTCCTTTTTGTGGTTTTTTATACTTATATTGTATCATGGCGCATTGTTGGCTTCATACATAATTGTGTAAAGATATGTATGATAAAATGAAGAAAAGTCTTTAAGAAAGGAAAGATGAAAAAATGAGCGTAACCGAACATAAAAAACAAGCGCCAAAAGAAGTGCGCTGCAAGATTGTAACGATTTCCGATACACGTACAGAAGAGACAGATAAGAGCGGGCAACTATTACATGAATTGTTAAAAGAAGCAGGCCATACAGTGACTTCTTATGAAATTGTGAAAGATGATAAAGAAAGTATTCAGCAAGCTGTGTTAGCTGGTTATCATAGGGAAGATGTTGATGTTGTATTAACAAATGGCGGAACTGGTATTACGAAACGCGATGTCACAATTGAAGCAGTATCAGCGTTATTACATAAAGAAATTGTCGGATTTGGTGAGTTGTTCCGCATGATTAGTTATTTAGAAGATATCGGAAGCAGCGCAATGTTAAGTAGAGCGATCGGCGGCACAATTGGGCGCAAAGTAGTCTTCTCGATGCCAGGATCTAGCGGAGCAGTTCGCCTTGCGATGAATAAATTAATTTTACCAGAATTAGGTCATATTACATTTGAGTTGCATCGCCAATGAGTAAGTATGCTGGAATTGTATTGGCAGGAGGTATGTCGAGTCGATTCGGTGAACCAAAAGCGTTAGCGAGCTGGCAAGATAGTACTTTTATTGAGCATATTTTGAAAGTGATGACAAGTACGCTCCAAGAAGTTGTAGTCATTAGTCATTCTGATATAAAAGAGCGAGTAGAGAAACTCGTACAAGTTCCTGTTATAGAAGATATTCCGCACTATAAAGGGAACGGGCCACTTGCTGGAATTGTATCAGGTATGGAATATATAGAAGCAGATTGGTATGCTATTATGCCATGTGATGCGCCAAATGTTTCGCATGAGTGGTTTACCATTTTACTGGAGCAAACAAGCAATGAGTATGATGCAGTTGTACCTATTATTAATGGAAGGAAACAACCGCTACTTGCAGCGTACCATAACCGCGTGAAAGAAAAGATTTATACTTTGCTTCAAGAAGAAAAAAGAAGTATGGGTCAGCTTTTATCACAATGTAATGTGAAATATATTGCTGGTGAAGATGTACAAGCGCATGCAGAGTGGTTTATAAATGTGAATACGAAAGAAGAATATGTGCAGGCTCAAAAAGACCTTTCAAATGAATGAAAGGTTTTTTTGTATACAGAAATTGGGGAACAATTACTGTATAAAGGTATGTGAGTAAGTTGATTTTAAGGGGAATTCTTAAAATCACTATACAGTTAAAATACTGTATAACCATATATTAATTTTTATGGGTTTTTATTACAAGTCTATTTGTTTATGTTTGTTTTTGTTATAATGAATATAGAAATAATATAATATTTCACCTTGTGTATCATTTATTTAAGTAAATTTTACAATTGTATAATAAACTCCCTTCGTTTTTTGAAGGGAGTTTTTCTGTTTAAGCAAGTAACTCTGATGCGTTATGCTGAAGTACTTCCTCATATTCGTTAAGCAAGCCACGAAAGATCTCATCCCAGCTTTTTGATTTCGCATAAGATAAAGCTGCTACTCCCATCTGCTCCAATTTTTCTTCATTTTGCAATAAAAAATAAATGGATGATAGAAATGCGTCCTCATTTTTTGGCGGGCAAAGAACTCCCGTTTTTCCATTTGTAATAATATTTTTAACCCCGCCACTATTTGCACCGATGACAGGTGTGCCGCATGCAAGCGATTCAAGTACAACATTTCCGAATGTTTCAGTGGCTGATGGAAATACCATCATGTTAGAACAAGCATATGCTTCAGCTAAATCCACGCCTTGTAAATAGCCAGTAAACGTGACATTTGTTTTCGGAACAGCTTCACGAAGACTTGTTGCTAGAGGACCGTCTCCTGCTATAAGCCAATGAATATCGTTTCGAGTATGCGCTGATTTAACGATAAGATTTTGCAACATATCAATATCTTTTTCAGGAGCAATCCGTCCAACATAGGAAAGGACATACTTCGCTGTAATATTATATTTTTTCCGGAATACTTCTGTATTGTAAGCTGGATGAAAGAGTGTGCAATCTACACCCCGTCCCCAAATAGAGAGGGCCTGAAAGCCTTTATGTTTTAATTGATGTAATGTTTCAGGAGAAGGGACAAAATTTTTTTGCATATGACTATGAAACCATTTTAAATAGTTCCAAAGCATATTGGAGAGAAATTCGATTTTGTAATAGCGTAAATAAGCATCGAAATCAGTATGATAAGAACCGACAACTGGGATGTTTAACTTTTTCGCATAATACAATCCACAAAGTCCCATGTTGAAAGGTGTAGCAATGTGAATTATGTCAGGTTTAAAGGAAAGAAGTTCTCGCTTAATGCGCGGAGTAGGAAAAGAAAAGCGACATTCTGGATATAATATTGTTAACGGGATACTTCTCATCTTGTTCACATTCGCTACGAAATTATCTTCAGCTGTATGCTGAGGTGCGAAAACAGAATAGGCGATATTTTCTTTCTGAAAATATCGTGTTAACCGCTCTAACGTTTTCGCAACCCCGTTCACTTGTGGCGTAAAAGTATCGGTAAAAATGGCGACTCTCATCATATCACTCCTTTATGTGAAAAGTGGGATGAATTGATAAAAAGAGATGATGCCAGAGCAAGTGCCGAGGCACATACCGACGAATACATCAGATGGATAGTGAAGCCCTAAATAAATGCGAGAAATACCGACGCATAATGCTAACGGTAATAGGAAAATAAGTAAGCTTGGATTATAGCAAATAAATGGAATAAAGACAGAGAAAACGGCTGTTGTATGACCAGACGGGAAAGAGTGGTCTTGTAATGGATGGACTGGATATTTTGCATCCTGAATTGTTAAATAAGGACGTTTTCGTGGATACCATCTTTTTAATATTTGCACAGGAATATGGCTAATTGCTAGCGAAATAGCAGTTGCAATTGCAGCTTGATGCAAAGTTCCACTTGCGAAAATTAAAAAGAACAGTGTGAGTGCGATAGAGAAAGTCGCGCCACCGATATGAGTAATATTGCTGAAAAAGAGATTTAACGTTTTTTGATCAAAGTAGCGGTTAATTCCTCTGAAAATGTAACATTCTATTTTATATAATCCACTGACCTTCATGAAAATTCTCCTCCCTCATCTACATATATATGGAGATATTAGCTTTTATTTTAATAAGATTTTGTTGAGGGAGTAATAATGTTTTGTAAAGAAAAAGTTAGATTTTATATAAAAAAACTGCCAGTATTATGGCAGCTGTAAAATCATTTTTGTAGTGATTTATAATATTGGCCTTTTTCAACGTATTGCGTGCGAATTCGCTCCATGTCTTTACGGTCTTCTTCTGTTAACTCACGAACGACTTTCGCTGGACGACCGAAAGCTAATGTATTCGGCGGGATTTTCTTTCCTTGTGAAACGAGGCTTCCAGCACCGATAAAGGCTCCTTCGCCAATTTCAGCACCATCTAATATAATAGATCCCATTCCAATTAAAGCATCTTTCTTAATATGGCAGCTATGTAAAATCACTTGATGCCCAATTGTTACGTCATCTTCTAAAATAAGAGGATATTGCGGGCTTTGGTGGAGTGTACATTGGTCTTGTACATTTACTCGGTCTCCAATAATTGTCGGTGACACATCACCACGTATGACTGTATTAAACCAAATACTTGATTCCTCGCCAATTGTCACATCACCAGTAATGGTTACGTAGTCAGCGATAAAAGCACTACTCGCAATTTTCGGATTTTTTTCTTTGTAAGGATATATCATGTAAAGCCTTCCTTTCCTAGAGACTAGTTTCAGTGTATCAAATTATGAGAAAGAGTGAAATGGAGGAGAGCCGTATGTGGAATTATGAAGCTGAGCAAGCAAAGGCTGTCATCGTTATTGTGCACGGCGCAATGGAATATCACGGACGTTATGAAGCTGTTGCGGAAATGTGGAATCATATCGGCTATCACGTCGTGATGGGGGACCTTCCGTCACATGGAACGACTTCAAGAAATAGAGGACATATTGATTCGTTTGATGAATACATAGAGGAAGTTAAATTATGGGTGAAAGAGGCAAGAAAGTATCGATTACCTATTTTTCTATTTGGTCATAGTATGGGTGGTCTTATCGTCATTCGTATGATGCAAGAGACGAAGAGAGAAGATGTAGACGGCATTATTTTAAGTTCGCCATGTTTAGGTGTATTAGCTGGACCTTCTGCACCGCTTCAAGCTGCCTCAAAAATATTAAATATTATCGCTCCGAAGTTACAATTTGCAACGAATCTTACAGTGGAAATGTCAACGCGTAATCATGAGGTGAGAGATGCGATGGAGAACGATTCATTGTTCTTGCGCAAAGTATCAGTACGTTGGTATAGTGAATTGATTAAGTCTATTGAAATCGCTCATAAAAAAATAGATGATTTTCCAGATGTTCCGCTCTTGCTAATGCAAGCATGTGAGGATAAACTTGTAGATAAAACACGTGTCCGCACTTGGTTTAATAATGTTAAAATAAGTGATAAGGCTTTTAAAGAATGGCCGAATTGTTATCATGAGTTATTAAATGAGTATGAGCGTGATGAAATTTTGAATTATATTCAGTCATTTACTGAAATACGCATCAATAACATAATAGAAACAAATAAGTAAATTATTTGTACATTGAATAGAGGAGATGAAGGAAGAAGTGAACGTACCGAGTAATCCCATAACGCTCATGGCGAAAGTATACCGTGATGTGTTTCCGGTTGTACACCATGAGCTAGCGATGTGGAAAGAGCGTGCCTACCATATTCCGAATGATGAGCTTCATAGTCAGGCAATCGCAAGTATTGAGCATAAAACGTTTCATTGCGAAGGCGGTGGCATTTTAGCACTATTAGCAAATGAACACCGTGAGGAATGTATTCGTTTTATCGTCGCATATCAAACGATTAGTGACTACTTAGATAATTTATGTGATCGCAGTACATCACTTGATCCGAATGATTTTGCCGCACTGCATGAATCTATGTTAATGGCATTATCACCTGAAGTAGAAGGTGGCGGTAATTATTATCGCTATCGTGATGATCAAGATGATGGTGGTTATTTAGATGAACTTGTTGAAACATGCCAAGATGTTTTAAAGAAAACGAAGCACTATGACAAAATTGCTCCTATTCTTCATGAACTTGCTTGTTATTATTGTGATCTGCAAATTCATAAACATGTGAAATTAGAAGAAAGAGAACCAAGATTACAAACATGGTTTGAAGCACATAAAGAAAACTTACCGGAGATGAGTTGGTTTGAATTTTCAGCATGTGCCGGTTCTACGCTTGGAATCTTCTGTCTTGTCGCATATGCCTTTCATGATGAATTACATGATGAAGATATTGCGAAAATTAGACAAGGATATTTTCCTTACGTACAAGGACTTCATATCTTACTTGATTATTTCATTGATCAAGAAGAAGACCGCATCGGCGGGGATTTGAATTTCTGTAGTTATTATGAAAACGAGCAAGTGATATTAGATCGTATGAAACATTTTGTAGAAGAAGCAGAGAAGAGCATTGGTGATTTGCCTCATGCGAAGTTTCATCGTCTCATAAGCCGAGGATTACTTGGTATTTATTTATCAGACCAAAAAGTATCAGCACAAAAGAATATGCACAAAATGGCAAGGCGCATTGTAAAATACGGTGGTCTCACTTCACGATTCTTCTATTGGAACGGGAAGATGTACCGAAAGAAAACGGCGCAGTGATAAAGAAAACCACTCATGTAGAGTGGTTTTTTTTGTTATAATATGGTAAAGGTGGTGACAGAAATGAAGCAATTGTTTCAAAAGCTGTATAACCATATTGAAATAACATTACTCGTGCTACTCTCCATTTCATTTGTAACTGGAATGTATATGATGATGAATAAAGCCGGTGGTCCTACAACGATGGATTATGTAGCTCAAGTTATTATTGTATTGATTATTATAGTAGATATTGTCTTTTTAATAAGTGATAGAAAAAAAGAAAATAGTAAATAAAAAGCATTTGTACAAGGGAGTACAAATGCTTTTTTACTATGAGTGTATTTTTGAAAATACATATATAAGAAGTTCAATCACAAAAATAGCTAAAACAGATAGTCCGAATAAAGGCATGACAGCGCCTAGTATAACCATCATGATAAAGAAAACGATTATGCTTTTCTTATCTCTTTGCTTTGGCGGTGCTGCTAATTTTCCTTTCGGCTTTCTTGCTAGCCACATTTTTACTCCGTAATAAATAAGGAGCAATAAAGATAATGTCGTTAGTAAGCATAATATTTTATTGGGCCATCCGAATAAATGACCTTCGTGAAGCGGGATACCGTAAGTGAACCATTGCGCAAGTAATCCATAATCACGATAGTCCGTTTTGGAAATAAGTTCTCCGCTATATTGATCAAAGTAAGCTGTTATTTCTTCATTTGGTGCAACATGCATACCTGTAATACCAGAACCGCTCGATTTCGAAACAGTAAACACACCTTTTGGATCAGCTGGTAGTGAAATAACATATGGTTTCTTTATTTTAATTCCGTTTCGCAATTCATCGACAGAAATTGCTTTTGGCTCATTCGAATTCGATTCAGGAGGTGCTTCTTTTCTAGTTGCCCACGGCAATTCTTTTACCTTCGATTCAGGCGGTGCCATATACAATTTCGGATATCCGAGTGATTCATTTGACGATGCAATTTTATAAATTTGGTTACCCATAAATCCTGACCATGGCAATCCAGATGCAACTAACAAAACGAGAGGAATTGTAAATATAATACCGATAATAGAATGACGTCGTTTTGCTTTCTCTCGCTTATTGGATGCCGGTGTGTTTTTGAATCGGCGTATACTCATGTACAACCCAGTTACAATTAAAAAGATTGTCCAACATGCCGCAAGTTCTACCGTATAGTTGACGATAGTGCCACCAACTAAAAGAGAACTATGTAATTCCCTCATAATATTGGCAAACGTTTCACTTGCGTTTTGATCCCCAACAATTTGATTATTGCTATCTAAATACACATATTTTTGTTGCCCAGTATACTCATTTGCAATCGTAAGTCTCGTATTATAATCCCCATTAAACTCACTAATTTTCGCCACACTATAATGTGGATATTTTTTCTCTGTTAAGGAAATAGAATCAGCCATCGAAATAGATTCTGTTTGAGCACTCTTCCCAAAATATAAATCTTTATAGATGAAATCCTCAACCTCTTCCCGAAATAAATACCCAATTCCGCTCAGTGACAACGTAATAAGAAGCGGCGTAATAAAAAGCCCAGCATAAAAATGCCAACGCCAAAAAATGTAATGAAGCGAACGATTTACTTTCATGCTCTTAGTTCCCCTAACCTTCCCTATATGAATAACTACTTATTTAATATAGCGAGATTAAGTGTGATTACTTTGAAAGAATTGTGAAGAAAGTTAAAAGTTTTTAAGTATTTTTATGGGTGAGACATACAATACGCAATGCAAAGCTTAGTTGAATGAATTAGCTCTGCATTTCCTTTTTGTAGCCTAATTTGAAGCGCTTTTTGAAAACAAGTAAGGGCGGTGTGGAAGTCACCTTCATCTAATTTACTTTTTCCGTAATGTTGGTAGAAAAAATCTTCATAAGCGGGTAAGTCTGGCAGTGTTTGTAGAAGTTCGGCAAAGATTGTATTTGCAGCAGAAAAATTTCTTTCCCAATGATATGTATGTGCGAGACGAAGTTTGTTAATAAAGAGCCCTTGGATGTTGTCTGTTTGTGTGTAATATTCAATGGCCTTCTGTAAGTAATACTTACTGTCAGAAAGGTTGCCAGTGATTCGTTCATAAACACCGATTAATCCGCAGTTTTTCCCATATAA
The DNA here is from genome assembly GCF_001883995.1 of Bacillus paranthracis. Classification (GTDB taxonomy): domain Bacteria; phylum Bacillota; class Bacilli; order Bacillales; family Bacillaceae_G; genus Bacillus_A; species Bacillus_A paranthracis. The sequence goes on from NZ_MACE01000086.1 coordinate 81,001, forward strand.
CGGTCCTTCATGTAAATGCTCTTTCAAAAGTACAATCCCTTGCTTCATTTTAACAAGGGATAAAGGTTTTTCTCTAAGGTTTTCATCAAACGTGTATCCCATTTCAAAAGGTATATTCATTGGGACCCCCTTATATTTTCTACATACATCTTAACAACCGCTTTCGCAAGACATTGAGAGGAATCAACAAAATCCTCAATCGCCACCACATTCAAATCAGTACATGCAATAATTACAGTATCAACTTCCTCTCTCAATTGTAAAACGAGCGCATTCCACAATTCGCGAGCTTCTTCAACTTTTCCACTTTTAATATAAGTAATAATTTGATTAATCATATCCTGCCATTTTTCATGATGAATGTACTCTATATTACGCTTTGCAATCCCATCTTGGTAAATACCAGCTTGAACAGTTGCTTCTGTTGCGAGAAGAGCGACTCTTTTTGCAGTTTCAGGAATCGCTTGTAACGTTTCATCAACTATATTCAAAATAGGAATAGAAAGAGATTGCTGTAATTCTTCAAAATAAAGATGCGCTGTATTGCACGGCATAGCGATAAAGCTTGCGCCAGTACTCTCGAGTTTTTGTGCTCCTTCAATAATCGCTTTTTTCATCGCTTCGTGATCAATAGGGCGATCCATATAAAACGGTGTTGGGCACGAGTAAATCATCATATGAGGAAAGTCCATATCATGCTTTGCTCCGTATATTGTTTGGCACTTTGCTACAACTGTATCGATGAATGGTCCAGTTGATTTTGGCCCCATTCCTGCTAGTATTCCGATCATTATTTCGTCTCCTTTAATATGTAATTAAAAACGTTTTTTGCGAACGATAAAAAGAAATAAGGTAAATAATAAAAATGAATATACGATAGCCCAAGCTGTGAGCCATAGCGTGTGAGTCAGTATATTATATTTGTATTGTCCAAGCATTAGAAAGCTTTCGACAGGTGGTAAAAACCATAGTAACTCTTTTTTAAACCGGATAGATGCAATCGTTATAAGCAATATAAATGTAAGACTAAGCCAAGCGGTGCTTGCTTTTGGAATCATATTTCTAGTAAATAAAGATGCGATTGAAATTCCAAGTATAGAGAAAGACATATGAGCGAGAAATCCGACTAAAAATAAAGAAACTGTCATTTTTTCATTAAACATTTGCAAAATAATTGGGTAGATTACGGATATAAAAGATAAAACAGTACAAATGAGAAGAGCTGTAATATATTTCCCTACATATAGTGCGGAAATATTATTTGTGTGAGAAATCGTAATTTGTTCTTGTACAGGATCTTCCGTATGAAAAATTGTGACCGTAATCCAGGCAGATAATAAATAAAGCGCGAGAGCTGTTTCTAAATATGTCGGTACAATAGGAGTCGGTTTATATGCATATACAAAAAGTAAGCTCATGAAGTACATCGCAATAGGAGGGACGTACTTATACGATTTTGTATAGTCGAGAAAGTGATAACGAATAAGAGCAAACATAATAAACCTTCTTTCGATTTAAAAGTTAGGTTGTAGCAGTGTGATAGATGCTTTTTTATGCAATAAAAACTGAAGCATTTCGTTTGTATATTCTTTTTCAATTTGTAATTGAATAAGGTTTTGATTTGAATTGTGTGCAACGTGTATAAAACCGGATTGTTTTTGTAGTTCTATCGCTGAAAATGTTTCGTGAACAATTGCTTCAATATAGACTTGTTCTGCTCCTTTTTGTGCAGAGATATTTTCTGTGATTGTATGATTTGCTAACGTCACAATTCTATCAGCGAAGTTTTCTAGTAGCTGTTTTTCGTGACATGTGAAGAGTATAGATATACCTTGTTGTTTTAATGAGAGTAAAATATGTTCTAATTCTTGCTGAGAGTTAGGATCGAGCCCAGAAAGCGGTTCGTCTAAAATTAATAAATGTACGTCCGTAAGTAACGCTTGCATAATACCGGTTTTTTGTTTCATACCTTTTGAAAAGTTTCGTATAACGGAATGCCTTGCATGAAGTAAATGAAACCTTTCAAGAAGCAGCGGAATTTTATCTTTTACATATTTTGTTGATAAACCGTGAATGCGGCCGAGATGAAATAGATAATCCTCTAATGTAAAACGAATCCCTTCAGGAAAATGTTCAGGTACATAGCCGATTTGTATATGTTCTTTCCTTTGAATTGTCCCTGCCGTATGTGAAATAAAGCCTGCAATTATTTTGAGTAGAGTACTTTTTCCAGTCCCGTTCCCGCCAATAATGGCGAGTGCTTCTCCTTCTGGAATGGATAAATCAATGTTGTCTAGTATAAGTGATTTGCCATACTTCTTTTGAATTCCCTTTAGTTCTACTAGCAAAGTTCTATCCTTCTTTCTTTAAATAGTGTATATATCCATTATATAGGAGAATAACAAAAAGACGTGCAGTGAGTGCACGTCTTTTTTTGTTATGTTTTGTCGATAAGTCGATATAGTGTGTCGAATCGTCGATATATCGAAAAAATCGTTGATATATTCGAAGTTACGATAGATATAATTGAAAAATCGTCGATATATTTATCGCTTCTCAATCGCTACAATAAATGGCGGGTTATTTTGTTGGTTAATGAAGCCGTAGCGCAGTACGTGTGCTTGTTTTTGGTCTAATTCTTCGGCAAATTTGAGAACAGCGTCCCGTTCCACTTGTCCTTCTGGATGTCCGTGGTAAATAACAAGGACGATGATTCCTTCAGGTGCCATTACTTCTAGTAATTGTTCGATCGCTGAAATTGTTGAGTTCGGTTTTGTAACGATATGTTTGTCTCCGCCTGGAAGGTAACCTAAGTTGAAAATTGCGCCTGTTACTTTTCCTTTTGCATCTTCTGGTAATACGGATAGAAGTGTATCGTGACTATCGTGAACTAAAACAGTACGTTCGAAAAGTTCTTTTTCTTTTAAACGAGTTGTTGAGCTTTCAATTGCCTCTTTTTGAATATCAAATCCAAATACTTTTCCGTTATCGCCAACGATTTCAGCTAGGAAGCATGTGTCATGCCCGTTTCCTAAAGTTGCATCTACAGCGTAATCGCCTTCTTTTACTGCCGTTTGCAAGAGAGTGCGAGCAAACGGTAATACACGTTCTAATTTCATTTTTGTTTCTCCTCATTTGCATATTTTCCTTGCCAGCTTCCGCGGCGTACAAATTCTGCATCGATGGAATTTAATACTTCCCATTTATTTAAGCTCCACATTGGACCAATCATTAAATCAGGTGGACCGTCACCTGTGATGCGGTGCACAATTACGTCCTCTGGAATGATTTCAAGTTGATCAACAACGAGACTTACGTAATCCTCAAGAGAAAGGAACTCGAGTTGTCCTTTTTCATATTGCTTCACCATTGGCGTTCCTTTTAGTAAGTGAAGTAAGTGGATTTTAATTCCTTGTACGTCAAGCTTTGCTACTTCACGAGCTGTTTCCATCATCATGTCGTAATCTTCAAGTGGAAGGCCGTTAATAATATGAGAGCAAACTCGAATACCATGCTTACGTAATTTATTTACGCCTTCCACATAAGACGGATAATCGTGAGCGCGGTTAATAAGGTTTGCAGTTCGTTCATGAACAGTTTGTAGTCCGAGTTCAACCCAAAGATATGTGCGTTTATTTAAGTCCGCTAAATATGCAACGACATCGTCTGGTAAACAATCTGGACGAGTTGCGATAGAAAGACCGACAACGTCTTTTTCAGCTAGAAGCGGTTCGAATTTTTCTTTTAATACTTCAAGTGGTGCATGTGTATTTGTGTAAGCCTGAAAATAAGCGATACATTTTCCATCTTTCCACTTTGAGTGCATTTTTTCTTTCATTTCATGATATTGCGTTATAACATCATCGCGGCGATCGCCAGCGAAGTCACCAGATCCAGCAGCACTGCAAAATGTACAACCGCCATAAGCAACTGTACCGTCACGGTTCGGACAATCGAAGCCAGCATCTAATGAAACTTTAAAGATTTTTTCACCAAATTCATTTCGTAAATGGTAATTCCATGTATGATAACGTTTATTGTCGTTTGTATATGGAAAAGGGTTTTGAACCTTCATTACTTTCCCTCCTAAGCCGAGTCAAAATGAAACAAAATCCATTATAACATACTCATAAGGTTCATATGGAAGGGACACACTAAAGGGGAATTGAAGCAAGGAGGGACAATTATGGCAGAGCGTCAATCACTTGAATCGTATATTACACAAGCAGAACAAGCGGTGGAATATGCGAAAGAACAATTAGACCAAGGCATGAGACAAGAGCATTACAATACGATGGAGTATTCGGATGCGCAGTTACAATTAGAACAAGCATATAACGATTTACAAACGATGCAACAACATGCGAATGATGAGCAACGTGAGCAATTAAATAGAGCACGTATGGCAATTCGCCAATTGCAACATCAAATGATTATTACACCGCACTAATAAGGAGTGAATGTAATGGCGAAACGTTCAGATCAAAATAACCCAGAGCAAAAAACGCAAAATGGACATAACGCTGAGTTTTCGAATGAGCTTGATCCAGTTGTTCAAGTGAAACAGCGTAACAGTAAAAAAGGACAACCTCAAAGATCGAAACAATCAGAGTAGACCAGGTCGCAATATGACCTGGTTTTATTTTGTTATATGACAATAATGTAAGATTACTGTAAGGTTTGTCGATAGTTGTAAGAATACATTTCCAGTAGAGTAGGGGAGGATTAAATTTTATACAAGGAGTTGCTTTATGGGGAACAATATGACAAACAAACGAATTGATGAGTTAGATTACATTCGTGGCTTCGCATTACTGGGGATTATTTTAGTAAATATTCTTGCACTACTTAACATTAAAATCCCAGATCCTAATACAGTGGATGCTAGTTATCAAAGGTTTTTATACTTATTTGTAGAAGGTCGTTTCTTCTCAATCTTCTCATTCTTATTTGGAGTGGGATTCTATATCTTTATCTCTAGAGCAATTGCAAAGGGCAAAAATGGATATGTTTTATTTTTACGCCGCTTAGTTGCACTATTTATTTTCGGTTTGATTCATCAAATGTTTCAATCTGGAGAAGCATTAACGTTATATGCAATTTGCGGGTTGATCGCTTTACCATTTTATAAAGTGAAAAAACAAGTGAACTTAGTTATTGGTCTTATTTTAACAATTGCCTTTAGCGTAATGGGTGCTAAGGAACTATTGCCACTTGGCTTAATTTTATTAGGGCTTGCTGCAGGGCAATATCGTGCATTTGAAAATCTTGCGCAAAATATAAAGAAAGTCGCTATTTTTACAGGTGTTATGTTTGTTTTAAGTGTCGTAGCTGTATGGTATCAATACGGGCACGTGCCTGCTGATCCATTTGTAAATATGATACTAATGAATGAGGACGGAACAATGGATGCTGCAAGCCAATTTTTAAAAATTGGTGTTACAGTTGGCCCAATTATTTCAGCTTTCTATGTTGGAGCATTAATTTTACTACTTCAATTAAAACTAGTTCAAACATTGTTAGCGCCACTGAAATATTATGGTCGTATGGCTTTAACGAATTATATTGGACAAACTGCAATGATTTTAATCGCAGGAAGTGTATGTAACTTTGCGGGAAATTTAACTTACATGCAGACGTTATATGTGTGTATTGTAATTTATGCAATTCAAATTGTGTTTAGTGTGATTTGGATGAAAATCTTTAAAATGGGTCCATTAGAATGGATTTGGCGTGTTATTACGTATTGGACGGTAACACCTTTAAAGAAATAAAGAGAGAAGTGGGCTGTTCCTTTTGTGGAGCAGCTTATTTTATTGTCAGCTTTTGTCGATAAGTCGATATATTTTGAAAATCGCTGATAAAAGTGGGAGAATCGCCGATATATTAAAAAAATCGCTGATAAAAGTAGGAGAATCGTCGATATATTTGAAAAATCGCCGATATAATTTCAGTTACCGATTCACTATTTCACTAGTATTAATAGCCAAGCTTACAAACACACCTTTTTTATCTTACAAAAGTGTAAGGTAATTGTAATGTTAACAAATAGCAGTTCAGCTCCAAAAGGCGCAAAATAGGTAATGGAAAAACAAGCGTAGGAGGATATATATGACGAAACCAGTTGTAGACGTGAAAAACGTTCAAAAAGTGTACGGTAAAAAAGGTGAGAATCAATCACACGCATTAAAAGGTGTATCATTCTCAATTCAAGAGGGTGAGTTTGTTGGGATTATGGGACCATCTGGTTCTGGTAAAACGACATTATTAAATGTAATTTCAACGCTAGATAAAGCAACGGGCGGCGTTGTTGAAATTGCGGGAACGGATATTACAAAAATGAAGCAAGGTGAGCTTTCAGATTTCCGTTCACAAAAGTTAGGATTCATCTTCCAAGATTTTAACTTATTAGAGAATTTATCTATTTACGAAAACATTGCACTTCCATTATCTCTTCAAGGTGTCTCATCACGAAATATTGGACCAAAAGTAGAAAAGGTAGCAGATATGTTAGGCATTTCGGCAATACTTCAAAAGTATCCATCTGAAGTATCTGGTGGACAAAAGCAACGTTCAGCAGCGGCGCGTGCATTAGTGCATGAACCTGCAATTATTTTAGGGGACGAGCCAACAGGGGCGCTTGATTCTAAAAATGCAACGAGTTTACTTGATGCGATGACAAACTTAAATAAAGATCAAGGCGTATCTATTATGATGGTTACACATGATCCTTACAGTGCAAGTTACTGTCAGCGTATTTTATTCATTCAAGATGGTGAGCTATATAAAGAAATTCACCGAGGCGGTACACGTGAAGAGTTTTATAAAGAGATTTTAGATGTGCTAGCAGACTTAGGCACACAAAAAGCGTAAGAAAGGAGGTTCTAAGGCATGTTATTCAAACTTTCCATGTCAGGACTAAAAAGTAAGCTGAAAGATTATATCGTCTTACTTGTTGGTCTTGTCATGTCGATTTCAATTTTTTATATGTTCCAAACGTTAGCACTAAATAAGGCGTTTATTGAATCCAACTCAGTTATTCAATCAATTGGATTTGTATTCCAAGCAGGTTCATTTTTACTTGCTATTATAACGTTCTTCTATATTTTATATGCGAACTCTTTCTTATTATCTCTTCGTCAAAAAGAGTTTGGTATGTATATGATGTTAGGAGCAAAAAAGCATAAAGTTACATTACTTATGTTTATCGAAACAATCGTATTAGGCGCTGCGTCTCTTGCGATCGGTATTACAGTTGGTGTAGGACTTGCAGAAGGTATCGGACAGTTGTTAATGAAACAATTAGAGTTTGCTGGTGAAGGCTATAAAGCATTTTACCTTCCATCAATGACCGTTACTTGCATTTTCTTCTTAGCACTATTTGTATTATCAGCAATTATGAATAGTATTAAGTTATCACGTATTTCTGTACTGCAACTTGTACATGCAGATGCACAAACAGAACGTGTTGCGGTAAAAGGAAAAATGACAGGTGTAGTTGCATTCCTAGCGGTTATTTTATTAGGCATTGGCTATGCATCGATGATTTACATGGAAAAACTAAGAGAAATGGGAATCCTTATTGCATTAGTGACAACAACAGCTGGTACTTACATGTTATTTGGATCACTTCTTCCTGTTATTATTAAAAAGTTAAAAAGTAATAAAAAGCGTAGTGAAAAAGGGCTTAACGCTTTTACATTTGCACAATTAAACTTCCGTATTAATAGCTTAACAAAGGTACTTGCAACAGTAGCGATGTTAGTTGCGCTTGGAGCCGGTGCCATTTCAGGTGGTATGGCGTTTAAAAATAACGTTATAAAAATGGTTGATGGTTTCGTAATATATGATTCAGTAGTTCATAATCCAACTGCTGAAGAAAAGAAAATTTTAGACGATATTACATTTAAAGAGAAAAGCGAATATCGTTACAAAGTCGATGATAAATACGTTTACTATGTAAAAGAAGATTTAGAGAAAAATCGTCCTTTAGTAAAAGATATGTCAAATATCAAATCAATGAAGGATATAGTGAACACGAAAAAAGTTTCAGAGGAACTACCAGTGGGTGCAGTTTCTAGAGAAATGAATGAAAAAGGTGCGAGTGCTAAAGAACTTCCACAAGAATGGGACGAGGCTTTCAGAACAATCGAGCCATTCTACGTACATGAAGATCATGCAATTAAAATTGTAGATCAAAAAATGTACGATACTGTAAATGGTAAAGAAGGAATTGTATTTACTGGAAAAACAGATGATTTTGAAGCACATAAAAAAGAATGGAAAAAACTTGACGAGTTGCAGCTAGATAAATATAAAAATGTAAAAGCTGAAAGATTAGATAGTAAATATCAAGCTTACGACATGTTCTATGGCGTTGCGAGCGGAACAGTGTTTATGGGATTCTTCCTTGGAATTGCTTTCTTAGCAATGATGGCAAGTTGTTTAATGTTCAAAATTCTTTCTGGTGCATCAAAAGATATTACACGTTATCAAATGCTTCGTAAAATCGGGGTGCGCCGTGAATTATTAACGAAATCCATTTATAAAGAGTTATTCTTAGTCTTCTTATTCCCAGCAATTGTAGGTATTGCTCACGTATTAGTTGGTATGAATATTTTCGGATTTATTTTAATCGATCCGTACTTCCGTATTTGGGTACCAATCGTAATTTTCGTAGTTATTTATGCGATTTATTACTTCATTACAGTTCAATTGTATAAAGGAATTGTTCTTCCGAAAGAAGATTAATAAAAACCGAGCGAAATTGCTCGGTTTTTATTATTTTCAGAAAAAAACACTTTAATGTTACTGAAATATATAATATAATGCAAATAAGTAACATAATATAAAAGTAGAAGCAGCTGGATAAGGAAAGGAGGAATCCGATCTGTAGAAAGAGGCTGAACTTGTATCCCCCTATTATTCCTACCCCTACTGTATTTGCACAATTATAAATTTCCAAACCTAAAAGTATATTGTAAAAATAATGGATAATACATGGAAATCTCATAGCGTGATAAGGTAAAATGGACAACATGATGAGAAAATTACCGTTCATAAGATGAGGAGAATACATGTATGGAAGTTGTAGAGGCATTAAAAGATATAAGCCAAATTGAGGCGATGAAAAAGTATTTAAAAGAGCACTCACAGCGAGATTATCTTTTATTTGTTATTGGAATTAACACAGGATTAAAGATTACTGAGCTACTTAGTATGAAATTTGAAGAGGTATTAAATGAAGATGGAACTGTTAAAGAGTTTTATTCTCTTCCTGTGAAAGATGAAAAGTTTAAACAAGATATTTATTTAAATACAAAAGTAAAAGAAGCACTTTTAGAGTACGTACAATCTATTGATGTGAAAAGAGAAAACTACGTATTTCAATCTAATAAAACGAAAAATTCAATTACACGTCAACAAGCGTATCGTGTCATTCATAATGCTGCTGAAGCGGTTGGGATTGTTGGTAAAATCGGAACAAACTCAATGAGAAAAACGTTTGGATTTCATGCATACAAAAGAGGGATAGCGATTGCACTATTGCAAAAGCATTTTCATCACGCGACACCTTCAGAGACGCTCAAGTATTTAGGAATCTCAAAAGATGAAGAATTTAAAACCGAGATTGATGTTGATTTGTAAAAGCCGTAACTAAAAACTTTAGGAGGCGGGAATATGAATATTCGAGAGAGTGAATTACCGGGCATTGGATGTAAGTTTGAAGTAATTACAAAAGGTAATGAAAAGCTGGTTATTGTTATTCACGATGATGGCCGAAGAGAAATGTATCATTTTGATGCAGATCATGATGAAAGTATTTCAAGTATTTCTCTTCGTGATTCTGAAGCGAGACAAATTGCGGCTATATTAGGCGGAATGGTATATAGACCGCAAGCTTTAGACACAATTGAGATGGCTTTTGAAGGACTATCAATTGAATGGTTTAAGGTGGAAAATAACGCACCAGTCGTACAAAAAACAATTGGTAGCTTACATGTCAGAAAAACATATAACGTAACGATTATTGCTATTTTAAAAAAGAATATGAAGAAATTCTTTAATCCAGGACCAGACTCTATTATTGAAGCTGGCGATATGCTTGTGTTATCGGGCGCGAGACATGAAGTGAAAAGAATTATTAATGAATTGCTTTCAGCAGGAGGTGATTCATAATCGATGGATACTTTAATCTTTGAAGTTGGAACTGCGTTAGTATTAGTAGCTTTTGCAGCTATCCTCGCTGCAAAGTTAAAGTTTTCGATTATTCCGTTTCTCATTATACTCGGTATGTTAGTGGGGCCTCATGCCCCAGATCTAGGACTTATCGATTTAAGGTTTATTGAAAGCGGAGAAGTTATTTCCTTCCTCGGCCGTGTTGGCGTCATATTCCTCCTATTCTATTTAGGCTTAGAATTCTCAATAAAAAAATTAATTAAATCAGGAAAGTCGATTGCTTTTGGGGGGACTGTTCACATATCACTTAATTTCTTATTAGGTTTGCTTTATGGATATGTGGTGGGATTCCCCTTATTAGAGACGTTAATTATTGCTGGAATCATTACAATTTCATCAAGTGCAATTGTTGCAAAAGTCATTGTTGATTTAAGAAGATCTGGTAATAAAGAGACGGAGCTGATTTTAGGAATCATTATGTTTGATGATATCTTTTTAGCGGTATATTTATCAGTCGTTTCAGGATTAGTGCTCGGTGGGGCAACATCATTTGTAGGTGCACTTACATCGGTGTTAATCGCAGTAGGGTATATGCTACTATTCTTTGTAATCGCTAGAAAAGCTACGCCGTTTTTAAATAAAATATTAGATATTTCCTCAAATGAAATTTTTATTATCGTAATATTCGCTATTTTATTCTTCGTAGCAGGATTTTCAGAAACGATTCATGTCGCTGAGGCAATTGGAGCGTTATTGTTAGGACTCGTGTTTTCTGAAACAGAGCATAGTGATCGAATTGAGAAACTCGTTGTCCCATTCCGTGATTTCTTTGGAGCCATATTCTTTTTCAGCTTCGGTTTAAGCATAGATCCGTTTTCCCTTGGAGGAGCAGTGTGGTTGGCATTAGGAGCAGTGCTCATTACACTCATCGGTAATTTTACAGCTGGAATGATGGCGGGACGTAAAGCCGGGTTATCGCATAAGGCTTCTACGAATATCGGTTTAACACTTGTATCGCGTGGAGAGTTCTCCATTATTGTTGCTAATATCGGCATTGCGGGTGGCTTAATGGCAGCGATTAAACCGTTCTCTGCTTTATATGTTTTAATATTGGCATCGTTAGGACCGTTATTAACGAAAGAGTCTGGGAGAATATACTCTCTACTAGATAAGGTATTTAAATGGAGTGCGAAAGAACGTGCAAAGCGAGAAAAGGAAGTCGGATAGTATAAAGAGGCTGCATGAACTTCATGCAGCCTCTTTATATAGTGTTGCTGTTGTCGTTTTTTGTCGGTAAGTCGATATATTTTAATAATCGCTGATATATTTCGAGAATCGTCGATATATCTTAATAATCGTCGATATATTTCCAAAATCGCCGATATATTTTCAAACAGCAATCAATATAATTTCATTTACCGACAAACCATTATCTGAATTTCATCAACTATTAATCAGTTGCCTTCCTATTTAAAAACGACTACAATTTTACTGTTATAGATGAACGAAAAAATAGAATAGGAGGGGAGACTATGCCAAGGAAAGTATGGCTATTAGTAGCTGGGATGATTATTAATGTCACAGGTGCTTCTTTTTTATGGCCTTTTAATACAATTTATTTGCATGATCACCTAGGAAAATCTTTATCTGTGGCCGGAATGGTATTAATGATCAATTCGCTTACTGGTGTAATCGGAAACTTGCTCGGCGGTGTTTTATTTGATAAATGGGGCGGTTATAAATCAACTTTAGTAGGGATTGTCATTACACTCGTATCGATTTTAGGTCTTGTGTTCTTCCACGGTTGGCCATTATATGTTGTATGGCTAGCGTTAATCGGTTTTGGTTCTGGAATGGTCTTCCCATCGATGTATGCGATGGTTGGTACGGTTTGGCCAGAGGGCGGAAGACGAGCATTTAATGCGATGTATGTTGGACAAAACGTTGGTATTGCGATCGGAACAGCGTGTGGTGGATTAGTTGCATCGTATCGTTTTGATTATATTTTCTTAGCAAACTTTATTTTATACTTTGTTTTCTTCTTAATTGCTTTTATTGGATTCCGTGGTATGGAAGACAAAAAAGAGCCAGGAGTACAAAAAGAAGTGGAAACGAAAAAAGGTTGGTCGCTTACACCTGGATTCAAAGCACTTCTTATCGTATGTGTAGCATATGCTTTATGCTGGGTTACATACGTACAATGGCAAGGAGCAATTGCAACACATATGCAAGAGTTAAATATTAGTCTTCGTCACTATAGTTTATTATGGACGATAAACGGAGCGATGATCGTTTGTGCACAGCCACTAGTTAGTATGTTAATTCGCTGGATGAAGCGTTCGTTAAAACAACAAATTATGATTGGGATTCTTATTTTTGCAGTGTCATTCATTGTATTAAGTCAAGCGCAGCAATTTACGATGTTCCTCGTTGCGATGGTAACATTAACAATTGGTGAGTTATTCGTATGGCCAGCAGTTCCAACGATTGCAAATATACTTGCGCCAAAAGATAAGTTAGGGTTTTATCAAGGTGTTGTAAATAGTGCGGCGACTGTAGGGAAAATGTTCGGGCCGGTCGTTGGCGGAGCAATTGTGGATTTATACAATATGGAAGTATTGTTTATAGCAATCATGGTAATGCTTGTAGTAGCGCTTATCGCAACGAGTATTTATGATAAACGAGTAAAAGTAGAAGAAACAGTTGAAGAAAAAATTGCAGTTTAGTTTGACGGAACATGTTCACATGTTTTAGAATATATTTAAATAAAACAACCTTTAGAACAAGGGAGATAGCTCGGCTGTCTTAAGACGAATTCGTTAGTTATTAAAAGTAACGATTAACCGAGAAGCCCCGCTTTAAGTAAGCTCTTTAGAGATACGAAGTGGAGGGTAGTTCAAATTAACTCATATGTGTAATAACAGTGAGAAGGAGTAGTAGTAATAGAAGCTGGTTTAGAGAGTTGACGGTCGGTGCAAGTCAATCCACGTTTCGTTATGAACTCGCCTTTGAGTTGCAGTTGTGAAACTAATAGTAGCAATTGCCGTTAATCCACGTTACGGATCTAAGCGAATGTATATTTGTACATTAATTTAGGGTGGTACCGCGGGAATCTATAACCTCTCGTCCCTTTCTAGGGATGAGAGGTTTTTTGTATTTTGGGCGGTGAAAATAAATAGAATTTCAAGGAGGGTATCTCATGAGCTTTAATCATCAAGAAATTGAGAAGAAGTGGCAAGGGTACTGGGAAGAGAATAAAACATTCCGTACGCCAGATGAGACAGAAAAACCAAAATTTTATGCACTAGATATGTTCCCATATCCATCAGGTGCAGGCTTACACGTAGGACATCCAGAAGGTTATACAGCAACAGATATTTTATCTCGTATGAAGCGTATGCAAGGATATAACGTTCTTCATCCAATGGGATGGGATGCATTCGGTCTTCCAGCAGAGCAATATGCACTTGATACTGGAAACAGCCCAGCTGAATTTACAGAGCATAATATTAATACATTCCGTAACCAAATTAAATCATTAGGTTTCTCTTACGATTGGGACCGTGAAGTAAATACAACAGATCCAAACTACTACAAGTGGACACAATGGATCTTCCTAAAACTATTTGAAAAAGGCTTAGCTTACGTTGATGAAGTACCTGTAAACTGGTGCCCAGCACTTGGTACAGTACTTGCAAACGAAGAAATCATTGACGGTAAGAGTGAGCGCGGTGGACATCCAGTTGAGCGTCGTCCGATGAGACAGTGGATGTTAAAAATTACAGCTTACGGAGATCGTCTATTAGAAGATCTAGATGAGCTTGATTGGCCAGAAAGCTTAAAAGATATGCAACGTAACTGGATCGGTCGTTCTGAAGGTGCCGAAGTACACTTCAACATCGATGGTACAGACGAGAAGTTCACAGTTTTCACAACGCGTCCTGATACATTATTTGGTGCAAGCTACTGTGTACTTGCTCCAGAACATGCACTTGTTGCTGACATTACAACTGCTGAACAAAAAGAAGCTGTAGAAGCTTACATTAATTCTGTAAAAATGAAGAGTGATTTAGAGCGTACAGAACTTGCGAAAGAGAAAACTGGTGTATTCACTGGTGCTTACGCAGTTAACCCAGTAAATGGTGAGAAATTACCAATCTGGATCGCTGATTACGTTCTTGCAACTTACGGAACAGGTGCTGTAATGGCAGTTCCAGCTCATGATGAGCGTGACTATGAATTCGCATCAACGTTCAATCTTCCAATGAAGGAAGTTGTAAAAGGCGGAGACATTACGAAAGAAGCATACACAGGTGATGGTGAACACGTAAACTCAGCATTCCTTGATGGTTTAAATAAAGAAGAAGCAATCGCAAAAATGATTGAATGGCTTGAAGTAACGAGCGCAGGAAATCAAAAAGTAACATACCGTCTACGTGACTGGTTATTCAGTCGTCAACGTTACTGGGGTGAGCCAATTCCAGTTATTCACTGGGAAGATGGCACAATGACAGCTGTAAAAGAAGAAGAATTACCATTAGTTCTTCCGAAAACAGACAACATCCGTCCTTCAGGTACAGGTGAATCACCACTTGCTAACATTGACGAGTGGGTAAATGTTGTTGATCCTGAGACTGGTAAAAAAGGTCGTCGTGAAACGAACACAATGCCACAATGGGCTGGTAGCTGCTGGTATTACTTACGTTACATCGATCCAAACAATAGCGAAGCACTTGTAGATCCTGAAAAAGTAAAACAATGGCTTCCAGTTGATATTTATATCGGCGGAGCAGAGCACGCTGTACTTCACTTACTATATGCTCGTTTCTGGCATAAAGTATTATACGATATCGGTGTAGTTCCAACGAAAGAGCCGTTCCAACAATTATTCAACCAAGGTATGATTCTAGGTGAAAACAACGAGAAAATGAGTAAATCAAAAGGTAACGTTGTAAACCCTGATGATATCGTAGCAAGCCACGGTGCAGATACACTTCGTCTATACGAAATGTTCATGGGACCATTAGATGCTTCAATCGCTTGGTCTGAAAATGGTCTTGACGGAGCTCGTCGTTTCCTAGACCGCGTATGGCGCCTATTCGTTCAAGATAACGGTGAATTAAGTGAGAAAATTACTGATGCACCAAATAAAGAGCTTGAAAAAGCTTACCACCAAACAGTGAAGAAAGTAACAGAAGACTATGCAGAGCTTCGCTTCAACACAGCGATTTCTCAAATGATGGTATTCATCAACGATGCATACAAAGCTGAAACGCTTCCGAAAGAATATGTAGAAGGTTTCGTAAAAATGATTGCACCAGTTGCACCTCACATCGGGGAAGAGCTATGGAGCAAACTTGGATACAATGAAACAATCACATATGCAAGCTGGCCAACATTTGATGAGTCTAAACTTGTAGAAGATGAAGTTGAAATCGTTGTTCAAGTTATGGGTAAAGTTCGCGCAAAACTAACAATGAGTAAAGACGCATCAAAAGAAGAAATGGAACAACTTGCACTTGAAGCAATTAAGGACCAAATTGAAGGGAAAACAGTTCGTAAAGTAATTGTAGTTCCTGGAAAACTTGTTAACGTTGTTGCAAACTAATGTATTCTAAATAAAAGCTCAGAGTATTTATGCTCTGAGCTTTTTTGTGTAGAAAATAATTTCTGGATCACCTTAGTCTAAGCTTTCAATTATTCCACTACGTACAAATAAAAGAGCGGAATTCCAATACAGACAAACACCTATTTTCCTATAGGAAATATGATAAAAAAGGTAGGCTAAATTGAGTAGAAGAGGTGAAAGGAATGAAAGGGATGGACAATAATGCACCACATGGCTTTTTCGGAGGTGGATCGGATAGTTATGAACAAATGATGTTAATGGGAGGCGGACAACAAGGATATGGCGGAATTCCGAGCTGGATGGGTGGAACACCTGGAGGTTTTTCAACATCAGTAGCTGGCGTACAAACAGGAATCCCAACATTTGTAGGCGGAGCAGCGGGAGGAGTACCAGTGGGCGTACCAACTACATTCCCATCTTTCGTTGGAGGAGTACAAACAGGATTTCCGGTACCGGGAGTAGGTGTTGTGGCAGGCGGAGTAGGTGGTTATCCACAAGGTTTTTATGGTCACCATGGCCACCACGACGGTCATCATGGACACCATCATCAAGGTCACCATGGCCATCATGGACATCACCACCAAGGTCACCATGGCCATCATGGACATCACCACCAAGGTCACCATGGCCATCATGGACACCATCACCACCAAGGTCACCATGGTCATCATGGACATCATCAACAACAAGGTCACCATGGTCATCATGGACATCATCAACAACAAGTACATCACCACGGACACCATCATATACATCCGCAGGCTGTTCTTTATCAAATTCATCAAGATCACCATGGCCACCACGGCCACCAAGGTCAACATGGTCATCAAGGTCACCACGGTCACCAAGGTCAACATGGCCATCAAGGTCACCACGGCCACCAAGGTCAACATGGCCATCAAGGCCATCACGGCCAC
>NZ_MACE01000087.1 GCF_001883995.1 Bacillus paranthracis
CATGGTCATCAAGGTTACCAAGGCCAACAACATCAACAACATCAACAATACCAACAGTATCAACAGTATCAACAACAATCTTCTCCTTGGACAGGTGGAATTGGAGCAGGAGGAGCGGGGGCAGCAGCAGGAGCGGCTAGCATTAGTGGAGCAGCAGGACATGCGGGACACGTGGGTCATTAATGATTGCCAGAAAAAAAGACATAATAAAAAACTGCTAGGAAATCCTAGCAGTTTTTTTCAGCTTCTTGGCGTTGACGTTCGATTTCAGTACGAAGTTGTGGTTCTGGTGCTTGCCAGCCTTCAGGTTTTAGAATTTTACCGTCACCTTCGCGGAATCGAGGTTTCCCGTCAGGGAATAGTTTTGCCATGTTTGCGTTATTTACAATTTCGAATCCTTTATCAGGACGTACGCCCATTTCGGCAAACGTGCCGAATGCAAAGTAAATAAGGTCAATCAGTGCATCATATTGATCTTCAACAGTCGTTGCTTCTAGAAATTCTTCTAACTCTTCTTGCATAAAACTCGCACGGATTTTTGCACGTTCTTCTGTTAATTTTGTTGGAGTATTTGTTACGGGATGTCCGAATACTTCATGCATTTTTGCAACAAGTTCGTACCCTTTATCTAAACCTTTTTCGTTTGTCATGTTGTTTCATCCTTTCTCGCTTAGTGCCGAATCTCATTGTAACATAAGGTGATTATGAAATGAAAAGAACATCTTATAGAAAATAAGATGCTCGCCTGTTATTCTTCTTTCTTAATTAAAATGGATAAAATAAGATCGATGCCAAACATACCAACGAGCAACATTGGTATAACGACAAGTAAATAACGTGTGAAGGAAACATTTTTTAAGTATGTATGAGCAAATAAAAAGACGCCGAGAAATAAAATACCATTTAAAATAGGCTTTACTAATTTTTTAGACATAAGCTCCCCCATAAATATCTTCTCTCTCTATCTAAAATAAAAACTCCTCTTTCCGTTGTATCATGCCGGGAAGAGGAGTTCAATCATTTCTCATTCAATTACACCAGAATTTGTAATATTTACAGTGTATTTTATATGAATTGGAACATCTTTGTACATTTTTCTCCACTCTTCTAATTTGAATGGACGATAATGGTGTTTATATTTTGCTCCTAGCCCGAGGGGATCGACATTTAAAGATTTAAACTGCTTAATTAACTTAGCAGCTTGTTTATCTAATTGCTTTTGAACATCTTTTTCAATGTTTTTTGTGTTTTTATTATTTTCTAAGTTAATTTGTTTTGATAGTTCTTGAATACGTGCATCAAGATGAACGTGAATGAAAAAAGAAGGCTTCCCGTTTTCAATCTTTATATCGTAATATGGAATGGAACGAATGTTGTTAACCACTACGTATGCAGAATCCGTTTTAAATTCATGTGAATCTAATTTATGTTTCTCTAATAGTTCTTTAAAGATGAACATATCTTTTTCCGCAATTTTACCGATATATTTATCCTTTTTAAAAAGACCAATTCCGGTAATTTTTATTTTATCACCATGCTTCTTTAAAATGGGAATATAGTAGTCTTGTCCTTCTTGATAATAACGGAATGCTCCTACATGTAGGTTATCCGTTGGTAAAGGACCGGTCTCCATATTATGTTCTAGCAATTTTTTTATATAAATTGCAACGTTGTATGAAGTCGAATATTTGCCTTTTAAAAGTTCAGTACCATTCCCCTCTAATAAAGCAGCATATAAAGCGTTCCCTATATTCACATCTCGAAGTAATGTATCGAATGAAGTAGCCATTCCTGTTTTAGCAAGTCTTATCGTATATAGAGCGACACGCATTTGTCCGCTAGCAAAAGGTTGAGAAGATTCTAACGATGTATCTGCTTTTACTTGTTTTACCGCATTTGCAGTTCCTTCAAAAACTTGAACTTTATTTCCCTTTTTCTGAATGGGGCAAACGAATGTCACTTTTACTTTATTATCTTTTGCAACGTCAAATACGGTTCCTTGAATAAGTTGTACATCATCGATAATGTTTTTTTGTAAACATCCCGTTAGACTGAAGAATGTTATACAAGAAATAAGTATTAATTTGCTTGTGCTTTTGATTTTTTCCATTTTCTTTTCACCCACACAATGATAAATAGGATTGGGATGTATACATAAATGAGCCAAAAACTAACTTTTGCTGCATTACTAATAAAATTGTTAATATCGTGCCTGTTTGTTAAAAGTTGTGAAACAATAAGCGTGATAAAGAAAAAAGCAATTAAAATACCTCGTTGTTTTACACGAAATATTTCGTGAGTTGCTCTCATTGACGCCCATAAAGGGAGGATAAAACTTGAAATAATAACAAGTGCATAGCCTGAAATTGCAATATATTCGAGTCTTTCTATAAATGGTAATTGAATGACTTGGGTCATAGAAAGTTGGGCCCATATCGTTTTTAACAATTGTTTTTCACTAAAAAAAGAAAAGGCTAAAAGGGTGCTAAATAGATATAGAAGATTTGAAAATAGTGCTCCGAGCTGAGCGTATTTATGAGATTGCATAGGCTTTTTCACAAATGGATACACCATGAGGTAAATCTCAAAACCGGTCATACTGTAGATTGACAGTTGAGCGGATTTTAAAATGTCTGAAAAAGAATGTGTAAATATAGGTAGTAAATTATCCCAATGTGAGTATTTCAAAACGAATAAACTTAGAAATAAATATCCTAATGTACCACCAATAGAGATGACGCAAATACCGGTAATTACACGAAATCCAGAAGAGATAATGTAATAGCTAACTAAGCACAAAAAGAGTGTTAACATAAAGGTGGAAGCGGTAGGAAACATCCATACTTGAATAATTTCAACATACGTTCGAATAACCGAAATACTGACGATTAAAAAATAAGCTGCAAAGGTGATATTAAAGACATTTCCTATCCACTTTCCAAACATTTGCCTTTGTAAATCAATTAAATTTCCATTTGTTTCTTTTAATAAAAAATACATCATCCATATAAGGAGATGGATACAGAGTCCTGTGATTACAACGCCCATCCATCCGTCATATCCAGCGGCCTTTGCGATGATTCGAGCGAAGCCGAGAACGCCAGCACCGAACTGTGCACCGTGAATTAAGAAGAAAACGAAGATAGGAGATATTTGATATTTTTCTTGAACTTTACTCATCGAATGCACCTCATTTCTTAATCATCAAAGTCTGATCTATGTTTTGTTGAAATTCCTTTCGCTGCTTTTTTTACATGTTGTGGCCTTGCTTGTACATCCCGTGTATCAATCATTGTTAAAGGGAAACGGATCCAAGAATCTTTAACAGATTGTTGTCTTGTTGGGTAGAACAAAGCGTACGGCTTGCGTAAAGAAGTAAGTCTAAATAGGTGCGTAAATAAGAAGATAAATCCAAGTGAAATCCCGAAAAGTCCTCCTATTTCTGCAAATATGAGAAACGGGAAACGTAGTAATCGAACCGCATTACCCATTTTATAAATAGGTGTAATAAAGGAAGCGAGTGCTGATAAGGCAACGATAATTAATAAAATATTACTCGTTAAACCAGCTTGTACAGATGCTTGCCCGATTACGATACCGCCTACAATACCGAGCGTTTGACCAACTTTCATCGGTAACCTTGCCCCAGCTTCTCTCAGTAAATCGATTGCGAGTTCTAAAAAGAGTGCTTCAATTAAAGGCGGGAATGGTACTTGCGCCCTTGATAAAATTAAAGTTTCAAGTAAATCACTCGGAATGAGTTCATAATGATAATTTAAAACTGCAACGTATAACGGTGTAGCACATATAGAGAATAAAACGGAAATAAGACGTAAAACCCTTGAGAATGTAGCGTATAGCCAAGAGACGTTGTAGTCTTCTGGTGAAATGAAAAAATCGAAATAGGATACAGGTGTTAGTAAAACACTTGGAGAACCGTCCACAAAAATAGCGATTTTCCCATCGATTAGTGCTTTTGTAACTCTATCAGTGCGTTCTGTATTGATATAGAGAGGGAAAATCGACTTTTCTCCCATCAATTCTTGTAAATAAGCACTATCATTAATTTGATCATATTCAAGAGCACGTAAAGACTCCTCTAGAAAATCAACATTATCTTTTTCAGCAAGGTTGTCTAAATACATCATGACAACTTTTGTTTTGGAAAACTCACCGATAATCATCTCTTTTGTTTGTAAATCTAAAACAGGAAGACGTTTTCGTACTAAATTTATGTTTGTATCAATATCTTCTACAAAACCTTCTTGCGGACCAATAACAGTCGATTCGTTTAAAGGAGGAGTTGGTGCACGATAATTATCAATTGCAATATTTGCGAGCATACATTTTTGATCTTGTTGATTTACTTGAACAATCGCATGCCCCTTTAAAACCATGTCCTCAATTTTTTGTAAATCGTTCGTAATTGTAATGCCGCTCATCGGAATATGTTCCTTCAGCTCTTCTAGTGATGCGTTAGGTCGTTCTAAAAGAGTGGGCATTAAATATTTTTGTAATTTCTCTCCATCAAGCGAAGGACGATAGTAAGAAATCCAATAAGGCATCGTTTCGTCGTCGGATGTATGATAATTCACAAAATCACTAGACTTTTTCAGCTTCTCTATTAAATCTTGTAAAGAATGAATACGATCTTTTTCTGGTTTCGAAAAATCATAAATACTATTACCTTTAGAATTTTGTTGCTTATCCTGATTGGAGTCGTCTTGCTTAGAGTGTTGCTGTTGACCCTGATCGGAGTCGTTCTGCTTAGAATGCTTCTGTTGCTCTTGAGAAGATTCATCTTGTTTAGCACTTTGTTGCTGATTATCTTGAGAAGATTCCTTGTGTTCCTCTTTTTTTTGCTCGCTATTGTTACCTTTATTATGTTTCGTACTTCTAGTCTGTTCTTTGTTGTCGTCCTCTTGATTGTTAGGTTTTTGCTCCGAATTATCTGTTTCGTTTTTCTCTGTTGTATTTGATTTTTTTTTCTTACGTAGCCAATTCCAAATCATATGTATGCCCTCTTTAATTGTGTAATATAGTGCTATTTTGTGGCTAATTTTGTATATTATTCATTTATTTATGAAAAGAAGGAGGAGATTGATTTGCATAGAAAAAATCTTTTAGTAAGCAGTTCATACTATGACGAGAAGAGGGCGAGTCTGTGAAAATTGTAAAAAAGGAGAAGTTTATTTTAAAGGAGTTTACATTTGAAAATGGTAGGACAATTCCTGTTCAAATGGGGTATGAGACGTATGGTACTTTAAATAGAGAGAGATCCAATGTGATTTTGATTTGTCATTATTTTAGTGCAACTAGTCACGCAGCAGGAAAATATACAGCGCATGATGAGGAGTCTGGTTGGTGGGATGGTTTAATTGGACCGGGAAAAGCAATTGATACAAATAAATACTTTGTTATATGCACTGATAATCTTTGTAATGTGCAGGTGAAGAACCCTTATGTAATTACAACGGGACCGAAATCGATTAATCCGAAAACTGGAGATGAATATGCGATGGACTTTCCGGTTTTTACATTTCTTCATGTAGCTCGTATGCAATACGAGTTAATAAAAGATATGGGAATCCCAAGGTTACACGCTGTAATGGGCCCATCAGCTGGCGGGATGATTGCGCAGCAATGGGCTGTTCATTACCCTCATATGGTAGAGCGGATGATTGGTGTTATTACGAACCCGCAAAATCCAATTATTACGTCGGTAAATGTAGCGCAAAATGCAATTGAGGCTATCCGGCTGGATCCAAGTTGGAAGGGCGGGAAATATGGAGAAGAGCAGCCAATGAAGGGGCTTCAGTTAGCAAATAGAATGATGTTTATGAACGCGTTTGATGAGCATTTTTATGAAACAACCTTCCCTCGTAATAGTATAGAAGTAGAACCGTATGAAAAGGTTTCTTCATTAACATCATTTGAGAAAGAGATAAACAAATTGACATATAGAAGTATAGAGTTAGTAGATGCAAATTCGTGGATGTACACTGCGAAAGCAGTTTTATTACATGACATTGCGCATGGATTTTCGTCTTTAGAAGAGGCGCTGTCTAATGTAGAAGCAAATGTACTTATGATTCCGTGTAAACAAGATTTGCTTCAGCCGTCACGTTATAATTATAAAATGGTAGACCTATTGCAAAAGCAAGGGAAGTATGCAGAAGTATATGAGATAGAAAGTATAAATGGGCATATGGCAGGAGTATTTGATATTCATTTATTTGAAAAGAAAGTGTATGAGTTTTTAAATCGGAAAGTATCTAGTTTTGTGTAGAAAATAAATGATGTGAAAAAGGTGCAATGTATGTAGTAGGCACCTTTTTTTACATGATTTGTAGGCGGAAAATATATGTGGCAATTGCTATACCGAAGAATGCAATACTAAGTAATAGAAATAAGAATGACATTTCTTGTGGTGATTTTATCTTTTTATTATTTTTCATACTAAGTGCAATAATTGCAGCGAGTAAGAACACAATGCTCATAATGAAAAGAAAAAGTGTCATTTTAATCGACTCCCTTCATAAAACAAGTATATTGAGGATACAATGCACGAGTTATGTTTGTAAAGAATAAGTTTTGCGAGAAAATTGAGAAATAAATTCTCCGTTCTTTGCGTTCTTTCTTTCGCATGCTAAAATTGATGAGGAATGATTATTCAAGGAAGAAACTAAAGGTTTTTATTGTATATAAGGAGGAACGAAATATGACAGAAGTGAAAACAATTACTACAGAAGAAGTACAAGAGCGTTTAGAAAACGGAGAAACGTTATTTTTAGTAGACGTAAGAGAAGATGAAGAAGTAGCAACAGGGAAAATTCCAGAAGCTGTACATATTAAAATGGGGGATATCCCAAATAAAGTAGATTTCTTTGATAAAGAGAATGAATATATCTTTATTTGTCGCTCGGGAATGCGCAGTGAAAATGTATGCCATTATTTAAATGAGCAAGGCTTTAAAACAGTGAACATGGTTGGCGGTATGCTTCAATATGAAGGCGAAATCAAATAAGTAGTTTAAAAAACTTGAAACGAGTCTGTTTCAAGTTTTTTTCTTTTGCATACAGTGTACAAAAGGGGGATAGGTAAATGGGGATTAACTTACGGAAAGTAAAAATTATAAATAATACAGGGGCTGTTAATGTCGGCGATTGTTATGATATCTCACCTTTAGCTGTAGCGAAAGTGTATGCAGGTGCTGGAGGATCGAGTGCGGCTATTTTTTTAAATGGGAAAAGACAGCCAGAAGCGGTCATTAGAACATCGGTGTTTCTTCCGCCATTAGCAACGAGTACACGTACATTAGGCTCATAGAAGAAAGGTAGAGTGTAATTATGCCTGCTCATATAAAAGAGTTCGTTATTGTGAATAACACTGGGAATATATTTACTGGTGATAATCTGAGTGATACGTCATTTACTGCTTCGAAATCGTATAGTGGTTCGATGGGGTGTACTTGGATTGATGTTGTTACAGTAATAGGGACGGAGACGAAGCTTTGTTTACAGCCAGGAGATTCTGTCACAACAACGTATACGAGAGGTACTCCTGCTGGTACTGTAACAGGAACAAATATGGGGCAAAGTGTAAATGCATCGGGTATAGCACAAGCTGTCCCTAATACAGATAATATGGATTCAGTTGCTGGACTCCCCTAAAATCATAGGGGAGTTTTTTATTTGTAAGAAGAGCTTATGTAGCGTGAAAAGCGGAGTAATTGTTTGAAAAATAGTATTGGAAACCTCTTTGGAAAATACAATTCAAATAGAAGGTGATTTTTTATCCCACTTTAATGGGCAGTAAGATTCCCCCTCAAAATTTAGCGAAAGCAAAGAAGGTAGGTGGGGGTCGGGCTGATTGAAGTTTCACTTTATGTGAAGCATATTTTGTAATTGTATTTTGCTGTTGAAGGTGGTGGGAGTAGTGGAAGGAAATGATGAAAATTTAAAAATAAAAAGGTCGATACATTCTAATTTTAAGTTATCACCAGATCTTGTTGGTCCTACTTTTCCTCCAGTGCCAACTGGAATGACAGGGACGACAGGGCCGACGGGGAGTACCGGAGCAACCGGAAGTACGGGAGCCACGG
>NZ_MACE01000088.1 GCF_001883995.1 Bacillus paranthracis
AATTTACCTGCTGTAAACCCAACACCTAATACTGCAAACATCGTCTACGACTTTATTTTCAACCCTGATTTTGCACCAATTCAAAAATCGACTACTTCCAACACTACTTTCGTTCAAATTAATGATGCTGATATCGTTTCACTTAAAACCGTTGATTTAACTTCTGTAACAATTGGTGACATTTTAACTTATACAACAACTTTAACGAATACAGGGAATACAGATGCCACTGCTGTTGTATTTACAGACAATATTCCT
>NZ_MACE01000089.1 GCF_001883995.1 Bacillus paranthracis
GTTGTTTGTTTCGTTCAGTTTTCAAAGAACTACTTGGCCGCTCATTTGCGACTTCCTTATGTTAACATCTTCATCTTTCAATGTCAACTAAGTTTTTTATTTCGTTTGTCGCTTTCAACGTTGTTGTCATCAGCGACTCGTATAATATTACACCTCTAATCTCTAATCGTCAATATGTTTTTCTAAAAAAATATAAAAAGACTTATTTCTTTTAAAATAAGCCTTTTTATCATATACCATTCTATTCGTTTATTATTTTTCTATAATTGGTAACGAGACGATAAACTGAATAACACCATCCTCATATTCAGCTCGAATACTACCACCTTGTAATTCAACAATACTTTTCGCAATCGCCAATCCAAGACCCGATCCTTCTGTTACTCTACTTCTAGATTGATCTTTCTTATAAAAACGTTCAAACAAACTCGCTAACTCTTCTCTCGTAAACACTTCACTATGATTCGCAATTACAATTTGTATATCCCGTCGCTGCCTTTGAAGAGAAACTTTTATCTCCCCATCATCTTTACTATACTTAATCGCGTTCATTAATAAATTATCAAATACACGAACCATCTTTTCCGAATCAATCGCTGCATAGGCACGTTCTTCAGGAAACTTCTTAACGAACGTAAGTCCATGCTCTTCCGCCTGCGGTACTAACTCTTCTATTAATTGCTCCAATAACTCATTTATACATACTTCTTGTTTTTCTAATATAACTTGTTCATTCGTTAACTTCGTATACTCAAATAAATCTTCTATTAAATTCTTTAACTGCTCCGATTTAGCAAAAGCAATTCTTGTATACTCATCATGTTGTTCTTTATTTTCATATTTAGAATCTCGAAGTAATCGCAAGTAACCCATAATAGAAGTCAGTGGTGTACGTAAATCGTGAGATACATTCGTAATAAGCTCATTCTTTTGCTTCTCTAATCTACGTTCCTTTTCTATATTATTCATAAGCTCTTCCGCCATATTATTAATATTCTCAGTTAAAGACGCAATCTCATCTTCACCTTTCTTCTCAATACGGTACGCTAAGTTGCCTTTTTCTATTTCCTTTACACCTTCTGCCATCGCTTCAATTTGTTTCATCTTTCTCTTTGTTATATAGAAGAAAGAGAAAATGAATACGAGTACACCAATTAAAAATGGGAATGGGCCTTCTTGCGTATCATACATTACTACACCATCCGGAATTCCACTAACGAACATATATAAATTCTTATCTTCTATTGTAATAGGTGAAAAAGCTATAAATTCTTTTCTCGTATTTTCAAATATATCTTGACCATTTGAATAGTTAATCGCAAATGATGCTGCATTACGAATCGTATTATGCAGATCGATTTGCTCTTCTTGTGCCTGCTTCGTTTTATATACAACTTTACCACTTTCGTCAGTAACCAATATTTTTAAAGCTCTATTTCCTCGCTCTAAATTTTGATTCTCCGTTTCGATCATATTGGATATAGCTTCTAATTTATTTTCATGCACCGAACTATTTGCTGCTCTTTGAGCTTGATAATTAATTTGTTGCATACCAGACCGATAATCGACAGTCGCTTTACGATTCGCATTCTCAAAAAATGGTGCAGCTCCCTTTGCAAAAAAAACTCCTAATAACGCACAAGCAGCGAAAGTAGTAATCAGTTGAATTCTTATACTCTTTCGTACGCTCTTTACTAATTTCTCAATTAATTGTCTTATTTTCCTTATATAAGTAAATGGATTAAATATCTTTTTCAATCTTATACCCCACTCCCCATACTGTTTTTATATATCTAGGCTTCCTTGGATTCTCCTCAATCTTTTCACGTACTTTTCGAATATGCACCATTACAGTATTATCTGACTGAAAAGATCGTTCGTTCCAAACCTTTTCATAAATTTGTTCTGCGCTAAAGACCATACCGGGATTACGAGCTAGTAATTCTAGAATTGAAAATTCCCTCGGGGTCAACTTCACTTCTTCTCCCTCTACAATAACTTTATGGGTCGAGATGTTGATTTTCATCTCTCCAATTTCTAACTCGTCCTCATTTTGAATAGAAAAACCATTCATTTTCATATAACGACGTAACTGAGATTTTATCCTTGCGATTAACTCTAACGGATTAAATGGTTTCGTTACGTAATCATCTGCACCCGTTGTTAACCCTAAAATCTTATCCATATCTTGCGTTTTCGCGGAAAGCATAATAATTGGCATTTCTTTTTCTTCCCTTACTTTCATACACATATGAATGCCGTCTACTTTCGGCATCATAATATCTAATACGACTAGATGTACTTCGTTTTCTTCTAGTAAACGTAATCCTTCTTCGCCGTCCCCTGCTTGCAATACTTTATATCCTTCATTCTTTAAATAGATTGTAATAAGATTCCTAATTTCTTTTTCATCATCTACGACAAGTATCGTTTCATTTGCCACAATATCTCCCCCATCACTTTTTTAATCCCTAACTTCTATTATAGGAAAACTTCTGAAGAAAAACGCTCGGAAATCCTTAAGATTTTCTGAAGACGCAAAAAAGATCTAGACTCCCCTTAAGTCTAGACCTTTCAAAAACCCCTTTTATTTACGAACGTAGATGAAATATAGTACGAATAAAACTCCCATAACATACATAATTGGATGAATCTCTTTACGTCGACCACTTACTACCATTGTAATTGGATAGAAGATAAACCCGATTGCAATTCCTGTTGCGATACTATACGTAAGTGGCATTGAAATGATAGTAAAGAATGCTGGTACTGCAATCTCGAATTTCTTCCAATCAATTTCTCCTAAAGATGAAACCATCAAGATCCCTACAATAATTAAAGCTGGTGCCGTTACAGCTGGTGTTACAACACTTAATAATGGCGAGAAGAATAGTGCCAGTAAGAAGAATCCTGCCGTTACAACTGCTGTAAATCCAGAACGTCCACCCGCTGCTACCCCTGCAGAAGATTCAATATAAGACGTTGTTGTTGATGTACCTAAGATCGCACCAATTACAGTTGCAATTGCATCTGCAAATAATGCTTTTCCTGCACGTGGTAATTTATTGTTCTTCATTAATCCCGCTTGATTCGCAACCGCTACAAGTGTACCTGCTGTATCAAAGAAATCGATAAAGAAGAACGTTATAATAACAATCCCCATTTGAACAGTGAAAATATCTCCGAAGTGCGTTAATGCTGCACCGAACGTTGGTTCTAGACTCGGTATTGCTCCCACTACCGCTTTCGGAGTATCAATTAATCCGGTTGCTACTCCTAAGATTGCCGTAAGAATCATACCGTAAAATACTGCACCATTAACTTTCTTAATCATGAAGATAATGGTCGTAACAACTCCGAAAATTGCTAGTAACGTTGTGCCCTTTGTTAAGTCCCCCAACCCAACAAGAACAGCATCATTTTTCACGATAATTCCAGCATTTTGGAATCCAAGGAAAGCAATGAATAATCCGATACCTGCCGCTACTGCAAACTTTAACTCTGATGGAATTGCATTAATGATTTTTTCACGAATACCTGAAGCTGTAAGAATAATAAAGATAATACCTGACATTAACGTTCCAGCAATTGCTGTTTGCCACGGAATACCCATCGTTAACACTGCTGTATAAGCAAAGAACGCGTTAATTCCCATACCCGGCGCCAAAGCAATCGGATACTTCGCGAAAATCCCCATAATTAACGAACCGATCGCTGCTGCTAATGCTGTAGCAACGAATACTGCACCTGGATCCATTCCTGTACCTGCTGGTAACCCTTTAACATTCCCAAGTGACAGCGTAGCAGGATTGACAAATAGCACATACGCCATAGATAAAAATGTCGTTAGACCTGCTATGAACTCTGTTTTATAATTCGTGCCGAGTTCATCAAACTGAAAATAGCGTTTCATCTTACGTTTCCCCCGTTATATGATTACTCGCCGTAATTCCCCTAGCCCTCTTTTATTTATTAAAAATAAAAAAGGCTTCCATTGCATATACATGGAAGCGTTCTATGAATAAAGATAAGATTCCCCCTCACCTTTATAAAAACGCCTCGTAGTCAAGCCATTTACGGTAGCTAGGTAGAAACTTTCGGGCCATATCCCCGATATTATACGACGGCATAATATTCACTTTTCGTTTGAATTACATACTCATATTAACTCGACGAAGTAGTTTTGTCAATTTAAAAACGAACATTTTTATAAACATTTATAATTTCGTTCGTATTAATCCTAAAACAAAAAGGTCCATCTATACATAAGTAATAGATGGACCTTTTTATAAATACTATTCCCACTCAATCGTTGCTGGTGGCTTACTCGTTACATCATACACGATACGGTTAACGTGTTTCACTTCGTTTACGATACGTACAGAGATTTTCTCTAACACGTCCCAAGGGATACGTGCCCAATCAGCTGTCATACCGTCGATAGATGTTACCGCGCGGATACCTACTGTGTAATCGTAAGTACGCTCGTCACCCATAACACCTACGCTACGCATACCAGGAAGCGCAGTGAAGTATTGCCAGATTTCGCGATCTAAGCCAGCTTTAATAATTTCTTCACGTAAAATCGCATCAGATTCACGAACAATTTCTAATTTCTCTTCTGTGATTTCACCTAGTACACGAATACCAAGACCAGGGCCTGGGAATGGTTGACGCCATACGATTTCATCAGGAATTCCTAGTTCTGATCCTAATACACGCACTTCATCTTTAAATAACGTGTTTAAAGGCTCAATTAATTTGAACTGCATGTCTTCTGGAAGTCCACCAACGTTATGGTGAGATTTAATTGTTTGTGCAGTTGCTGTACCACTTTCAACGATATCTGTGTAAAGTGTACCTTGTGCTAAGAAGTCCATTCCTTCTAACTTAGAAGCTTCATCATCAAATACGTAAATGAATTCGTTACCGATAATTTTACGTTTTTGTTCTGGATCTTCTACACCTTTTAACTTGTTCATGAAGCGTTCTTTTGCATCCACTTTAATAACGTTCATATGGAAGCCTTCGCTAAATGTTTTCATAACGCCTTCTGCTTCGCCTTTACGAAGTAAGCCGTGGTCAACGAAGATACAAGTTAATTGATCGCCGATTGCTTTATGAATTAATACTGCTACAACAGAAGAATCTACACCGCCACTAAGTGCGCATAGAACTTTTTTGTCTCCAACAGTTTCACGAATTTTTTCTAATTCTACTTCGATAAAGTTCTCCATGTTCCATCCTTCAGAACAACCACATACGCCGAATACGAAGTTTTTAATTAAATCGTTACCGTGCTCAGAGTGACGTACTTCTGGGTGGAATTGTACACCGTATAAGTTTTTCGCTTCATTGCTCATACCAGCAATTGGGCAAGACTCACTTGTTGCGTCTACTACGAATCCTTCAGGTAAACCAGTTACTAAGTCGCCATGGCTCATCCATACAACTTGCTCTTCTGGAAGGTTCGCATATAATTTTGATTCGTTCTCTACTTTAAGAACCGCTTTTCCGTACTCACGGTGGTTTGCACGTTCTACTTTACCACCGAATTTTTGTGTCATAAGCTGCATACCGTAACAAATACCGAAGATCGGTAATCCTAGGTCAAAGATTTTTTCATCACAATGTAATGCACCTTCACCATATACACTATTTGGTCCACCAGAGAAAATAATCCCTTTTGGATTTATTTCTTTAATTTCTTCTGCAGTAATTGTATGCGGATGAAGTTCACTGTATACACCGAACTCACGAATTCGACGTGCTATTAACTGATTGTATTGACTTCCAAAATCTAAAACGATAATTGTATCGTGTTGCTTCTTCAAAATAATCACCCCAACGTTAGTTCTCGTATATAAATATTTTCACCAATTAGGCGAAAAGCATTACCAATATAATAAAAAAAGCCAGTCCTCCGCCTCTAGTCTCATAACAAAGAAAAGGCAGGGGTCTGGCTTTATAAAGAAAGATAGTCTCCGCTCTTTATAAATATAAGACACACTGCCTTCATAGTCAGGTTGTTTACGGTAACCCGGTAGAGACTCTCAAACCATATCTTTGAGGATATATGAAGGATCGTTTTATATTATCTTCCTAGATTCTAACAATGAAGTGTCGGTATGGTCAAGAGAGAAAGCGACAAAATTCTACAGAAATTCATTTCCTTTTCTAAAAAACATAAAAAAACATCCATTTCTATATAGAAATGGATGTTTTTTAGCGCGAACGGAATTACATCATTCCGCCCATACCGCCCATGCCCATGCCGCCCATGTCAGGCATTGCTGGTGCATTTGGTTCTGGCTTGTCAGCTACTACAGCTTCAGTTGTTAAGAACATAGCTGCAACAGATGCTGCGTTTTGAAGTGCAGAGCGAGTTACTTTAGCTGGATCTACGATACCAGTTTCAAGCATGTTAACCCACTCGCCAGTAGCTGCGTTGAAACCAACGCCTACTTTTTCGCCTTTTAGACGCTCTACAACTACAGATCCTTCTAGACCAGCGTTGATTGCGATTTGGCGAACTGGCTCTTCTAGTGCACGAAGTACGATGTTGATACCTGTTGCTTCGTCGCCTTCAGCTACGATAGAAGCTACTTTCGTGTATACGTTCATAAGTGAAGTACCACCACCTGCAACGATACCTTCTTCTACTGCTGCACGAGTTGAGTTAAGTGCATCTTCAATGCGAAGTTTGCGCTCTTTTAACTCAGTTTCAGTTGCTGCACCTACTTTAATTACTGCTACGCCACCTGCAAGTTTTGCAAGACGCTCTTGTAATTTTTCACGATCGAATTCAGAAGTCGTTTCTTCTAATTGCGCACGGATTTGACCGATGCGAGCTTCGATTTGTTCTGTGCTTCCTACACCTTCAACTACAGTTGTGTTTTCTTTCGTTACAACAACTTTACCAGCGCGTCCTAAAGATTCAACTGTAGCAGATTTTAAGTCACGGCCTAATTCTTCAGTGATTACTTCGCCACCAGTTAAGATTGCGATATCTTCTAGCATTGCTTTACGACGGTCACCAAATCCAGGAGCTTTAACAGCTACTACATTGAATGTACCACGAAGTTTGTTCACTACTAATGTAGCTAACGCTTCGCCTTCTACATCTTCAGCAATGATAAGAAGCGGTTTACCTTGTTGTACCACTTGCTCTAATACTGGTAAGATTTCTTGAATGTTAGAAATCTTTTTGTCAGTGATTAAGATGTATGGGTTATCAAGAACTGCTTCCATTTTGTCAGAATCAGTAATCATGTAAGGAGATGCATATCCACGATCAAATTGCATACCTTCTACTACGTCTAATTCTGTTGTGAAACCTTTAGATTCTTCTAAAGTAATAACGCCGTCGTTACCAACGCGCTCCATTGCTTCAGCGATTAATTGACCTACTTCTTCGTCAGCAGCAGAAATAGCAGCTACTTGTGCGATAGAAGATTTACCTTCGATTGGTTTAGAAATCGTTTTTAATTCTTCTACTGCAGCAACTACAGCTTTTTCGATACCTTTACGAAGACCCATTGGGTTCGCACCAGCTGTTACGTTTTTAAGACCTTCACGAATCATAGCTTGTGCTAATACAGTTGCAGTTGTTGTTCCGTCACCAGCTACATCATTTGTTTTGCTAGCAACTTCTGCTACTAATTTCGCACCCATGTTTTCGAATGCATCTTCTAATTCAATTTCTTTTGCGATTGTTACACCGTCATTTGTAATAAGTGGTGAACCGAATTTTTTCTCAAGAACAACGTTACGACCTTTTGGTCCAAGCGTTACTTTTACTGCATTTGCAAGAGTGTCGACACCGCGAAGCATCGAACGACGTGCTTCTTCACTAAATTTAATATCTTTTGCCATAATAATTGACCCCCTTGGATTTTTTAAGATTTATATAATTAACCGATAACTGCTAAAATGTCACTTTCACGTAAAATCAAGTAGTCTGTACCTTCATATTTCACTTCAGTACCTGCATATTTTGAGAAGATGATAAGATCACCTGCTGCTACCTCTAAAGCAACACGCTCACCATTTTCAAGCACTCGACCAGTACCTACTGCAATAACTTTACCCTCTTGTGGTTTTTCTTTTGCTGTGTCTGGTAATACAATACCACTTGCTGTTTTTTCTTCCGCTTGAACAAGCTCAATTACAACGCGATCACCTAATGGCTTTAGCATGAACAATAACCTCCTCATTTTGTTATGTAAATTTTATTTATTAGCACTCAAGTCACCCGAGTGCTAACACACTTATAATAATAAATAATCTCAATTTCTTTTGCAAGTAAAAAAATCATAATTTTTTCGCAAATTACGCTATAAATTTTTCTATATAGAGTTCCTCTTCTTCTACCTTTACTATATGAATCGTTGTTTCCACTACTCGTATGTTACAATATGAAAGGACACCCTAAGTTGTTTTCGCTACACACACAACTTTCTCCTGTCTTCTATTATAATTTCAAATAAGGATTTACAAAAAAAACATAATTTAAGTAAGGTTTATATCGTAGGTAGCATATTTACATGTTATCCTACCTTATCTCATACACTAGAGTTAGAAAGGATGGTTAAACCATTTGAAAAAACAATATTGGTGGGTTATCGTTACATACATTTTAATGCAGTTATCATCAATTGCTGGATTACCACTTCTTCTGAAAACTGGGCTTTATGATAACCGGGGATTCACTAGGGAAGAGAAATTTCAACTCATAACTGGTCACTGGGCGATCATTAGCTTCTTTATTGCATTATGTATCGTACTTTGGTTACTTAGAACAGATATTCGCGACAGACATTTAGATACAAAGCGTTCTACTGTTCCAGCTACAATTGGTTGGATTTTTATCGGGTTCTTCTTAGCATTTTTCTCGCAAAGTATTGCTGGTATGATTGAAATGTATGTATTAGGTATTAAACCTGGATCTGAAAATACAGCGAGACTTATGGATATCGCAAGAACGACACCTTGGTTCCTTATCGTCATCTCTATAATAGGACCTATTTTGGAAGAAATCGTATTTAGAAAAATTTTATTTGGTACACTTTATAAGAGGTTTAACTTCTTTATTGCCGCTATCATTAGTTCCCTTGTATTTGCGGCGATTCATTTTGATTTTACTCACTTATTGGTATACACTGCTATGGGGCTCGTATTCGCCTTCTTATATGTAAAAACGAAGCGTATTATCGTTCCCATTGCAGCTCATGTTGCAATGAATACATTAGTTGCAATTGCCCAAGTTTTAGTGAGTAACGAACAAATTCAAGAAATGATTAAAGAAGCTGAAAAAATGCAAGGCTTTATCGGAGGATTTTTAGTATGAGAAACTCACCATTGTTCATGGCTATATTGTACTTCCTTCTAGGATGTATCTTTACACATCTAGCCATTAGGAATGTAACAGATACAATTTGGAATATGTGGACAATACTATTTGCAGTTATGGCGACGATTGATTTTAATTTGGCACTTCGCCTCATCTTAGTTAAATTCACAAAGAAAAAACAATAATAAAACGCAGAGGTCGCTTCCTCTGCGTTTTATTGTGGATAATTCTTCAAAAAGTAAACTAATGTTTGTAACTCTACTGCTAAATCAATATGATGAATTCTTATATTGTCTGACACATTTAATCGTGCTGGTGTGAAATTCAAAATACCATGCACGTTTGTTTCTGCCAATCTATCAGCTACAGATTGTGCTACTGTAGCGGGTACTGTTAATATTGCCACTTGTATATCAGATGATAAACGTTCTTCTAATTCATCTAAGTGATATACAGGAATGCCTCCGATTTCTGTTCCAACTTTCTCTTCACTAATATCAAACGCCATTTCAATCTTTGTATTATTGTTTTTCGTGAAATTATAATGTAAGAAAGCGGTCCCTAAATTACCTACTCCAATAAGCGCTACACGTGTTATATCATCTTGGTCGAGTGTTTCACGGAAAAATGATAATAAATAATTTACGTTATATCCATATCCTTTTTTTCCTAATGCTCCAA
Organism: Bacillus paranthracis; assembly: GCF_001883995.1. GTDB lineage: Bacteria > Bacillota > Bacilli > Bacillales > Bacillaceae_G > Bacillus_A > Bacillus_A paranthracis. Next base: position 10,034 of record NZ_MACE01000089.1, read on the forward strand.
AGTATGAGAAATCTCTTCGAATCGTTGCGGAATCAACCTTTACCGCTTCACTTAATTCGGCTGATGAAACACGTTGCTTACCAGACAAAGATAAGTTTTGGATAAATCGATAGTATAGAGGCAATCTCTTAGCAGTGGCTTGTGGAATTTTCTGCTGCTCCATATAACCTCTCCTCTCTTCCTATCTTTATTCATATGCTTTAATTAAATACAGAAGTTTAGCACTTATTAAATTCCTTGTATAATAGAAAGAAGAAGTATTCTCTCTGTATTTTAAACTATACACTATTTTTAGTATGATTGAGAAATATAAACATGGCAAAGTTAAGAAATTATTTGAGGTGAAAACATTGATTTTATTACAAGTAAACGCGCTTTCGAAATTATACGGTGCAGAAACGATTCTTTCAAATATAAAATTAGAAGTTCAAATGAAAGATCGTATCGCATTAGTCGGACGAAATGGCGCTGGAAAATCTACATTATTAAAAATAATAGCGGGTGAGCTATCTCATGATGGTGGAGAAATTATAAAACCGAAAGATGTCTCAATTGGATATTTAGCTCAAAATACCGGTTTAGAAACATCTTTAACAATTTGGGATGAAATGTTAACCGTCTTTACACACTTGCAGCAAATGGAGACAAAACTTCGAAGGCTAGAGCAAGAGATGGGAAAAGAAGAAAACTTTTCAAACGAGGCTACATATGAAAGATTATTAGCTGATTATGACCAATTACAATTAGATTATAAAGATCAAGGTGGCTATCAGTACGAAGCAGATATCCGTTCGATTTTAAGTGGTCTTGGCTTCCCAGTTGAAACGCACCAGACGACGATTTCAACATTAAGCGGTGGACAAAAAACACGATTAGCTCTCGGTAAATTATTATTAACGAAACCAGACTTACTTATTTTGGACGAGCCTACAAACCATCTAGACATCGAAACATTAACATGGCTTGAACAATATTTACAAGGTTATCCTGGGGCAATACTAATCGTTTCCCATGACCGTTATTTCTTAGATAAACTTGTTACACAAGTATATGAAATTTCGAATAAAGAAAGTAGACGATTTGTTGGTAACTACAGTAAATATTTAGACTTAAAATCAGCACTATACGAGCAAGAAATGAAACGTTATGAAAAACAACAAGATGAGATTGCTAAGCTAGAGGACTTCGTTCAAAAAAATATAGCTCGTGCATCTACGACAAAACGTGCGCAAAGCCGCCGTAAACAATTAGACCGTATGGAATTATTAACAAGACCATTAGGGGATTCTAAGTCAGCTTCCTTCCACTTCGATATTGAAAAACAAAGTGGAAATGATGTTTTACAAGTAAAGGACGCAACTATCGGCTATGATAAGGATCCAATTATTGAACATGTAACAATGCGCTTAACACGCGGAGATAGTGTTGCTTTAGTTGGTCCAAATGGAATTGGGAAATCCACATTATTAAAATCCATTGTGAATAAGTTACCATTATTACATGGTGAGGTTTCTTTCGGATCTAATGTCTCTGTTGGTTATTATGATCAGGAACAAGCTAATTTAACATCTTCTAAGCGCGTTTTAAATGAGCTATGGGATGAATACCCACTGCAACCTGAAAAAGAAATTCGCACGATATTAGGTAACTTCTTATTCACAGGAGATGATGTATTAAAGCCAGTATCTTCTCTTAGCGGTGGACAAAAAGCTCGTTTAGCTCTTGCCAAACTTATGATGCAAAAATCGAATTTATTAATTCTCGATGAGCCTACAAACCATCTTGATTTAAATAGTAAAGAGATTTTGGAGAATGCTTTAATTGATTATCCTGGTACCCTTCTCTTTGTATCTCATGACCGCTACTTTATTAATCGTGTAACGACGACCGTTGTTGAGTTATCAACAGAAGGTGCACAGGAATATTTAGGGGATTACGATTACTACGTTGAAAAGAAAAATGAGATGATTGAACGTGCTGAGTTTGAACAACAAGAACAGCAAGAAAATCATGCACCTGTTCAAAAAACTGTAGCTCCAGAAAAATTAAATTATCTCGAAGAAAAAGAGCGCAAAAAGTTGGAGCGTCAACGTACTCGAAAAATTGAGGAACTAGAACAAAACATTGTACAATTTGAAGAAGAAATTGCTACGTTAGAAGATCAACTTTGCTTACCAGAAATATATGCAGATTATGAAAAGGCTAGTGAAATTACAACGAAAAAGCAAACACTACAAGAGCAACTTGATGCTTGTATGGCAGAATGGGAAGAATTACATTTATAAGAGTCTTAAATAAGAGGGATGTCTCATAAGTCGGGATTTTAGACTATGCGGCATCCTTTTTATCTTCTAGTTTGAATTAACGTCATATTGTATAAAATATTCGACATGAGGCATCGTTTCAACGACAAAGTTTGACAATATTAGCGACTCCTATAATAAGAGCATATTTCAAAATGTTTTTTAAAGATATCTTCTTGTTTTTTATTTCCCGAGAAAAATACATCTAAAGGTCAGACTTCACCTATTTTATCCACAACCTTATACACATATCCACCTTTATAAAATAAACAACAAAATAACTTTTCCACATTATCCACAATCAACAAAAAAGTTATCAACATTTTATATACACAATAAAACCCATATTATCAACAGATAATATGGGTTTTATCCACAAGCTGTGGTTAATTTTGTGCATAACTATGCTTCAATATCTAATCCTGGATTTGCATTTAAAGCTAATGTAGCACGTTTTCCTTGTTCATATGCAATTGTACCTGCCGCTGCAATCATTGCTGCATTATCTGTACATAAAGATAGAGGAGGAATAATTAGCTCTACATTTTCTTTTTGTGCAAATTCTGCTTCTAAACGTGCACGCAGTCCTTTATTCGCAGCTACTCCACCAGCAAGAAGCACTTGCTTTACGTTATAAGCATCCGCTGCACGAGATGCTTTCGTTACTAATACGTCAATTACACTCTCTTGGAAACTTGCTGCTAAATCTTCCGGTGCAATTTCTATCCCGCGTTGTTTTGCGTTATGCACAGTGTTGATAACTGCTGATTTCAATCCGCTAAAACTGAAATCATACGAATCCGGTTCTAGCCATGCACGAGGTAAATCAATTGTTGGTTCTCCTTCATGTGCAAGTCGATCAATATGAGGACCACCTGGATATGGCATAGATAACGTACGAGCTACTTTATCATATGCCTCTCCTGCTGCGTCATCTCGCGTTTCACCAATTACTTCAAATGAACCATGTTCTTTCATATAAACAAGCTCTGTATGCCCACCAGAGACAACAAGTGATAGTAATGGGAATTGAACTTCTTTTACTAAGCGGTTCGCATAAATGTGGCCAGCGATATGATGAACACCAACTAGGGGGATATCATGTGCAAATGCCACTGCTTTCGCTGCGTTCACCCCTATTAGAAGCGCTCCTACTAAACCAGGTCCTTCTGTAACAGCAATTGCATCAATATCATCAAATGTGATATTCGCTTCTTTTAACGCTTCTTCTAATACAACTGTAATTTCTTCTACATGATGACGGGACGCAATCTCTGGTACAACTCCGCCAAAACGTTTATGACTTTCAATTTGTGATGCAACAACATTTGCAATAATTTCCGTTCCATTTTTAACAACCGCTACTGCTGTTTCATCACAACTTGTTTCAATACCAAGTATAATCGTATTTTTTTCCATTATATATTCACCCACATTACGAGACCATCTTCCTGATTGTCTGCATAGTATCGTTTACGAATTCCACCATTTTGAAATCCGTATTTTCTGTATAACTGTTTTGCTACTTCATTTGATACACGTACTTCAAGTGTCATCGTTTTTACACCTAGAGTTTTCGCCTCGGAAATAACTTCTTTTAATAAAGCATCTCCTAGCTTTTGACCTCTGTATTCTGGCAAAATAGCTATATTTGTTATATGCGATTCATCAATAATTATCCACAATCCACAATACCCAATTACACGACCATCTTTTTCTAGCACAACATAATGTGCATGTTCATTCATCGTTAACTCACGGTGAAAGGCATCTGCAGTCCAAGGAGTTGAAAAAGATGCTTCTTCAATGGCTACAATTTGAGCAATATCATCAAGTTCCATCTTTCTAAATATCATATCCATCCTCTGCAAGCTCCTACTTGTTTTGACTTTCTAACCACTTTGTTTCAGCTTCAGCTAAACGAAGGTAACTAGGAACAAATGAATGTACATCTTGTTCTTCTTTTTGTAATCCTAAGAACGCTAGCTCACTTGGTCTTGGGTTATTTTTAGTGAAAGGAGCAAAGACAGCTTGATTGCCTAAATGTTCGATAATTGTTTCTTTGTGTAGTTTCACATCGTTACCAATAAATAAAACAGGCTTTCCTTTATCTTTTAACATTTGCAACCAGTCTACAATAAGGATGATTCGGTCTTCCTCTATAGAAGTTAAATCCTCTCCTTCATATGTATATAAGCCAGTATAAATTTGTCCACGTCTTCCATCGAATAAAGGACAGATTAATCCATCAAAATTAGCTCCGTTTGCAGCCACTACTTCTAAACTTGATACACCCACAATTGGTATTTGAAGTGACCAAGCTAATGTTTTGGCAGCTGTCACACCTATACGAACACCTGTATATGATCCTGGTCCAGCAGCTACAACTATTTTAGTTAATTCTTTTGGTTTTACACCGCATTCTTTTAACAGTTGTTCTACAGCTGGCATAAGACGCACAGAATGATTTTTTGTTAAATTTGTAATGATTTCCCCAATTACGTTTCCTTCTTCAATAAGGGATACACCCATTACATAATTTGAAGTATCAATTGCTAGTACTTTCATCTTGTAATAGCTCCTCACATAATCTAATATAGCGATCTCCAATTGGCTCGAGTACAATGTTTCTTGTGTCATCTCCAGCATGGAATAAACTAATTTGTAGCTTCTCATTTGGTAAATATGCTTCTATTAAATGAGCCCATTCTACTACCGTAATTCCTTCACCGTAGAAATACTCATCAAAACCTAAGTCTTCTTCACTTTCAGCTAAGCGATACACGTCCATATGATATAGCGGTAATCTCCCTTTATATTCTTTAATAATATTAAAGGTAGGACTATTTACAACTCTTTTCACTCCAAGACCTTTTGCTAGTCCCTTTGTAAAAGTCGTCTTACCAGCCCCTAGATCTCCTTCTAAAATAATTACATCTTGTGCCTGAGCAAGTTCACCAAGTTTTTCTGATAATCTTTGTGTTTCCTCAGATGATTTTGTTGTTATTTCATATTTACTCACAGACTTCACCTACTTTACTCACAATGTTCTCTGCTATTTATTATACAGGTTTTGAATATATAAAAAAGTCCTTAGGAGTTTTCCTAAGGATAGTTTGACTGTCTTTATTAGTTTTTTGTTAAAACAAATAAAAAAATACGAAACAACATGTTTCGTTCTTTTCTTTATATAAAATGGCGGTCCCGACCGGGGTCGAACCGGCGATCTCCTGCGTGACAGGCAGGCATGTTAACCACTACAC
>NZ_MACE01000090.1 GCF_001883995.1 Bacillus paranthracis
AAAGCATGACTAAAGTTGATAAGGTAAAAGAAAAAATTATTGAAACATCTTTATATTTATTTAATACTAATGGGATAACTCGCACATCCATTCAGGATATAATGACAGCCACTGAACTACCGAAAGGATCTATTTATCGTAGATTCAAAAATAAAGAAGAAATTGTTCTTGCTGCCTACGACAAAAGTGGTGAGATTATGTGGAGTCATTTTCATAAAGCAATGGAAAATAAAAA
>NZ_MACE01000091.1 GCF_001883995.1 Bacillus paranthracis
CTCCTGTAGGTCCAGTAGCTCCTGTAGCTCCTGTAGATCCAGTAGGTCCAGTAGATCCAGTAGCTCCAGTAGATCCTGTAGATCCTGTAGATCCTGTAGATCCAGTAGGTCCAGTAGCTCCAGTAGATCCTGTAGCTCCTGTAGGTCCAGTAGCTCCTGTAGCTCCTGTAGCTCCTGTAGGTCCAGTAGCTCCTGTAGATCCTGTAGATCCAGTAGCTCCAGTAGATCCAGTAGATCCAGTAGCTCCAGTAGATCCAGTAGGTCCAGTAGC